>CAJTUI010000008.1:70806-106270 GCA_910579705.1 uncultured Christensenella sp. | reverse complement strand
CTCGAAACGGGAACCTACAATATCACCT
The DNA here is from genome assembly GCA_910579705.1 of uncultured Christensenella sp. GTDB lineage: Bacteria > Bacillota > Clostridia > Christensenellales > Borkfalkiaceae > Coproplasma. Next base: position 106,242 of record CAJTUI010000008.1, on the reverse strand, counting down.
ATTATTGCTCCTAACATTCAAGTTTTCCTCCGAATTAATAATACTGCTCTATGTAGCTATACGCCTTATCAAAGACTTCTTTATCCTTGATTTTGTATTTTATCCAAACCACGCTACGCAGTGCTTTCATTACTTCTTGTCTTCCGGTACTTGTATTTTGCCAGCCAGGGAAGCGAACGATTTTTACGATGTTGTCTATATCTGCAACTATGCGTTCAACGATAACCGGCGTTTCGCGGTTTTTTACCCCATTGAAAAGTTCCGTAAGCGCAGCTATGCCTTTATCGATTTCCTTTTCGGGAACGATTTCCTTTTCAGCCTGAGCCGCTTCCTTCGCCAACTCCAACAGAAGTTTTAAGAACTCTATGCTGGTAACAAGCCCTTGCTCATGCTTCTCACGCAGTTCTTCCAACTTTTCGCCCAAATCAATAAACTTCGGATCATTTGCGTGCGCAAGGATTTTTGCAACCAGATTGATTTCTATTTTTTTGGTAGTAGATTTGTTATCCTTATTCTTTTCAAGGAAATCATCAATCAAGTCTGCATCCATTTCAAGGATGTCGACATCTTCATCCACGTTTCCAACTTCTATATTCTGGTGAATAAGTTCTATGGTTTTATTTCCGAGCGCAGCCCAAATCAAACTACCGCGTCCACCCATAGGTTTTACCGACTCATAAACACGCGAAAGCCACTGATAATCCGCTTTATATGCGTTCAGGAAAAAATCCGGTGAAAGCGCATCCCAAGCGCGGTTCAACACACGATAGTCTGCGGCGAATGCATCCTTTTCCTTATTTGTAGGCAAGCAATCCTGGGCAGCCATAAGCCCTTCCCAACCTTCAACTGTACGGTCAACGCCAGGGAAATGTTCAAGGCATTTTTTGAGCAATATCGGAAGCTGCTTTTTGATTTCATCGATGTTCGTTATTATCTTGCGCATCGTAGTTTCATCGAACTTCAATGCGGTAGCAACATCATCGAAAATTCCAATATAGTCCACTATCAATCCGAAGGTTTTGCCCTGGTCATATGTGCGGTTTGTGCGGCATATTGCCTGCAAAAGCGTGTGGTCTTTCATAGGCTTATCCAAGTACATAACCTGAAGAATAGGCGCATCGAAACCGGTCAGTAATTTTGAAGTAACGATGACAAGTTTAAGCGGATTTGCTGCGTCCCTGAATGAATCCAAAACTTTACTCTCGGCATCGCGGTCCCTACGGTATTTTTTGTATCTGTCACCCTTATCGTTATTTGTATCCATAACAATAGTGGAAGCCTCTTCACCAAGCAATTTGTCAATTTCCTCTTTATACATCAGGCAGCATTCACGGTCATATACAACCACTTGCCCTTTATATCCGTTAGGCTCTATCTGCTCTCTAAAGTGCTTGACGATGTGTTCACAAACCTTGCGAATTCTCTTCCGATCATACATGATCGCCTTCATATTTACACGCTTAGAAAGTTCGTTTTTCTCATCCTTCGTAAGCCCAGCTTCATCTGTCATTTCGGTGAATTCGCGGTCCAATTTGTCCTTATCGATTTTCAAATCAACGGGACCAGGTTTGAAATGCAACGGCAAAGTTGCACCGTCCCTGATAGAGTCCGAAAACGAATAACGGCTCATATAGCCGGTACGGTCTTCTGCCGCACCAAATGTCGCAAAGGTATTCTTATCAATACGGTTTATAGGTGTACCGGTTAAGCCGAAGAAGAAAGCGTTCGGAAGCGCCAACCGCATCTTCTCGCCAAGGTCACCTTCTTGGGTTCTATGCGCTTCATCGACCATAACGATAATATTATCTCTCGGATTAAGTTCGCAGTCAACTTCACCGAACTTAAATATCGTGGTAATCAGTATCTTGCGCATATCCCCGCGGAAAAACGCAAGCAACTCCTCTTTCGATGTCGCGCTATCCAGGTTGGGAATATCGGAAGCATTGAATGTTGCAGTTATCTGTGTTTCAAGGTCGATACGGTCATCAACTATTACAACAGTAGGGTTTTTCAGCTCCGGTATCATACGCAACTTCTGCGCAGCAAACACCATAAGCAGTGATTTGCCGGAACCCTGGAAATGCCACAGCAGTCCCTTCTTCGGATAGCCTGCCTTAACGCGCTCCACGATAAGGTTTGCGCCTTCGAACTGCTGATAACGGCAGATGATTTTATACTTTCTGTATTTTTTATCGGTGGCAAACATCGTGAAGAATTGAAAGATATCCATAACGTTGGACGGTGTAATCATATCCTCTATGCTTGCTTTTACATCCGCAAGGGTACCTTCTTCTTTATGTTCGGGCGTATGCCACGGTCCCCAAAGGTTAATAGGCATATTCACCGAACCATAGCGGTAGCACTTTCCTTCTGTACCAAAATTAAAGATATTCGTTACAAACATCTGCGGAATACTTTTTTCGTAATCACTGATATCACTCGCAGCATCTAACCAGGTAATGCACCCGCGAACCGGCGTTTTTAATTCACCGATAATAACCGGGAAGCCGTTAATAATCAAAACTATATCCAGTCTTTTGCCGCCTTCTTCCTGCGGATATTTCCATTGGTTCGTTACGACATATTCGTTAAGGGCAAGGTCCGCTTTTGTCATTGTGCCGAAGAAGCGAATAGGTATCATTCTTCCGTCCTTGCCGAAAGGATATGAGTTTTCTTCAAAAATTAACTTTTTAAACAATTCATTCTGTGTTACAAGGTTGTGCGCCTGAACAGAAAGAATGAGTGTACGGAGCTTATATATCACCTCATCAGCGCGGGACGGTTCTTCTGCTATTGCCGGATTCAAACGAATAAGTGCTTCCTTCACCATCGGCTCAACCAGCACATCCGAATAAGCACGCGGAAGTTCCTCAGCCGGAATATACTTCCAACCCTTACCATGCAAAGCGGCAAGCGCCATCTGTTCTATAGTGTTGTCTTCATTAAACATGCTTGTCATAATTCCTCCTTAATTTCCCTCCGGGAAAGATGCTTTTAACTCGTCTTCAATATCTGCAATTTCCCGTCTTAATTTTGCAATTCTATTCAGTTTTTTAACATAATCTTTTACAAATTCTTCCTGTTCTGCAAGCGGAATAAGCGGTATGCTTAATGTGTTCAATTGCGCCACGCCGATATTTAAAACCGCTGTGCCGACAGCTATTTCTTTCAATGCCGCTATACCTTTTTCGCTTTCTAAAAAAGCCTTGATATAGTACGGGTTTACCTTATTAGTATCCAGCCTGATGATGTAAAGGTTGCCGTTTGCCAGTAACTGTTTCCCATCCGGAACCTCTGCGACTACAACTTTGAACGGGTAACCATTTTTTGATAAGAGCAGGTCCCCAGATTCAACACAGTATTTTTTGTAGTTTTCCGGTATCTCTTTTATATACGGCAGCTCTTCATCAATAACGCCATTTTTGATATTCGAAAGCATTATATATTGGAAATCAGTGGGTTCCTGCGACACCATTCCATCAAGGTCAGCCGCCGTACATGACGCGCCACGTCTTACCGACTTTATAACGGATTCAAATTCAACACCGTTTTTTAACAGCTCTTTTTTTGCCAAGTAACGCTGGGGTTCCAAAACATACTCATTCTCAAGCAACTCCTCAATGCCTACTTTCCGTGATTTTTCCGGTATGTCATTTTCAAGCGCATCCAGAATGTTTGAAATATCTTCTTCCGAAAAAAGGTTTTGTCTTCTTCCATGCAGATAGTTTTCCGAAGCATCAACCATTCTAACGCCTTCGTTATTATGGCTGAAAACCACCATAGCAACGGGAATAGAGGTCGATGCGAAGAGCTTTGACGGAAGCAAGATAATTGAGTTGATTAATCTGCGCTTCAAAAACATCGCTCGTATATTTTTATGAGAAGTATTGAAAAGCCCACCCAAAGGCATTATTGCAACGGCTTTTCCGCTTTCTTTCATTGACTCAACTAAGTTATAGTTGAATACCCAATCCGCAGAACCGCCCTTAATTATGCCGGGATACGAGTCAAAAAACTTCCTAACACCATAGAGATTATCGCTAACGGTGCGAAGGTTTACGCAGAACGGATAATTAGAGAACAGTTTGTCAAATTTCTCACCTTTGATAATATCCGATAGCGCATCACCGACTTTTATCTTTACTTCGCCATCGATAAGATTTGAACGCATTTTCAGCAAGCAGGCAGCCCCGATATTCATTTCGACTCCGGAATACTTCGCCCCCGGCTGGTTGTGATAAGCCCTAACTAAAAAAGAACCCACACCCGCGCAGCTATCAAGCACTGATTCCCCTTCCTGAATATTCAGTATTCTAATTGCTAATCTACTAATGCTATCAGGGGAGGAAATTTCCATTGCCTTGTTTGAAGACCTATCGTCCGCAAACAAAACATAGCTCTTAAGCAAATCAAGATCGTATTTATAATACTGTAAAATCAAATCCAGTTCAACGCCGGAAAGATTTTCCTGAACATACCACCTTATTTCGTCATCCTGTATAGCCTCGCACATTTGAGGGATAGACATCAAATCAACATTCTTTGCGGCTATACTCTTAAGCTCTACTAAAAGATAAGCAATCGATATTGAAGCCTGATAAGGTTTATCTGTCTTTCCCCTTAAATCTGATGCAAACGCATTTTCAAGTTTATAAATCTGTTCCATAGTACCCTTTTTTGTACCTCCAAGTTTTACTTTTGGTATTTCGTAACCAGATTACGAAGTTATTATATACCAAGAATATACACCTGTCAAGCGTTTTTTATAAAATTTTTTGGTTTTTTCTAACCAAATTTATTTTTTTATTTTTTATTACCGTAGGTAATAACTTTTTTTATTTTTCCGAAAATTTCTTATAAAGTCAAAAGAACCGACATAATTGCCGGCTCTTTCTTCATCTTTATGTATGGCATTTTCGGTATTATTCACCGATTTTGTTTTTCCTGTAAGCGAGAATATCTTTGACAAGCTGCTCATCCGCGAACAGCGTTCCTACCGTACTTTCACAAGGTACGGGGGTATCTGTTCCGCTTGTTATAGCTAAGATTTTCACCAGAAGCGCATCTCTTTTATACGCTGTCGGGCGCTCAACCCCAATCGCTCTCGCGGTGTGCCTTAATTCAAAAATCTTTAATTGATCAAGCCGTGCCTTGATATCCTCTATAGATAATTCATTCATTTTTTAATCCTCCGTAATTAAAAGTATTCTACGCTGTCCAGAAAGGCTTTCACAGTCGGTAATTCCAAAACCTCATAGATTGTTTTCGGGAATACGCCTCTTTTCTTAGCCATCATTTGAACGCTTACTGTTACTTGGTTTTGCTTGAGTTTATTGCGCTTGAAATTATACCTTTCTTCATACATTTCGCTGTATTCGCCCCCAAAAAAATGCGCTGATAAAGCTGTGCCTTTACCACGGGTAATGGGTTTGAATTCCCCTTTAATTTCTAAATCGCAATCGTCCGCAAAATCCTCCATAGCTTCTTGTGCAGTCATCTCGGCATCGTCAAACTCGATATCGATATAAATTATCGCGCCTTTAACTAACCGACCATCCGACTTAAACTCTAATAAATGTACCCCACACCCAGTGGGTTGAAGGGTGAGGGAAAAATCCTCCGGTAGCGCAAACGCGATGTTCGAAGCTACCAATCTTCCATTTTTTACTTTTACCATTGCTTGATACCTCATTTTCGATAAAATCAGTCAAGGTTCGATATTCTTTCCCTTTTCCGAAACTACCATATTTTGATATAATTATTACAATCAGTACCGTCTTCCGCCGTCAGCTTCCATTGGCGGCTTTTTTGCTGCGTAATCCTGTGATTAAGCAACCTCGGTAACAGAAAGCTGGAACACCTGACCGTTTTCCAACTTCATCAGTACGCCTTTGGTATTCTTCGCAAATGTGCCGCAAAAATAATCATCTAACAACGGAAAAATCTGCATTGCCAAATCAAGCCCGGTGGTTTTTACCTTCCACAGTTCAGCTTCCAGCAGCCCATTTTCATCTTCGGTTTGAATGTTAGGTTTTTCTTCCATAAGCATTTTACTCCTTTAAAAAATATCACCTTTTTGCGCGCTTCAAGTGTACCTCTATTATACTCTCCCATCGGCGTAACTCGCAACCGAAAATTACGCAAATGGGAGAGAATAAATTGTAGAAAAAGGTCTATTTTATGGATAATTTGTCGAAACTCTCTGAAACCCTCGATTCGCTTATGTTTGAGTGTGATTTAACTCTCACCCAGCTTGCTAATGAAGTTGGCATTCATAAAGCATATTTAAGCCGTTATCTTCACTGCGTAATGACACCCTCTGTTGAAAACCTCGTAAAGCTGGCTGATTACTTTCAATGTACCACAGATTTTCTCTTGGGAAGAGAACTTGAAAACCACCCCACCGCATTTCACCCCTGTCCACCATTTTCGGAGCAGCTTAAGGTCCTGAAAGAACACTTCAAGTGTCCCTGGTGGAACTTTTACAAAACTGCACATATTTCAAGTTCTCGCTTTTACGAATGGAAGAATGGAACCCGCACACCTACACTTGACTGCATAGTATTCTTGGCTGATGGATTTGGATGCACAGTGGATTTCATTATCGGAAGAACTAAAATTTAAAACTCCCTTATAAACGCAAATTCGCCGCGAAACGAGGACTGCTTACGTCCCTTCCCGGCGAATTTTTATTTATTGATTTATCTGCGCTTACGGAACCGCGGATAGAAGTACCATGCCAACATTCCAACGAGCGCTACAAATGCTACGCCACCTACAACACTGCAAACGATTATGATGATCTTCCGGTTTCTGGCATTTTTTGCTTCTTGCTCTCTTTGCTCTTACAACCAGTTGACCGGGTTTGCTTCCGAGCTGAATGTTAATATAAAATCTTCACCAGAGCATTCAATGCTATATTCGCCCCCGCTCGGCTGCTTGGCTTCGCTACCCAAAAATATGTATTGATTACTTGTGTTCAGCTTTACTTTAAATTCCACCGGATAATTTCCGGAATGAATTTGCTTAATCCGGAATATGCGCGGGCGGTAGTTGCTATTGTATTGAATATCCAAAATGGAAGAAAAAGCAATCTTGGTATTTTCAGTGACAGTGGCGCGGAACTTTAACATGTTTACCCGATACCGGCTGACTGAATCGAAAAATAAATTCTCGAATTTGCACATCTGCTTTTTCGCTATTATTGAATTTACCTGCGAATACAAAAAATCAACCGGAGGATTGCCGCAGTTGTCATAATACTCTTTGACCGCAGCATATACCTCATCGATATACGCTTTGCAGGTCATTTCACGCTTTTGCACTTCGCAGCTTGCGGTGAATACTTCCCCCGAAGGTTCACCTATTACAAAAAATTGATACTTTGATTTTATTAACGCATTGTGCATCGTAATTTCCATATGCCGCGCCGAGTACGAAGATTGCAGATGGTTTGATGTTTCATAAATCAAACTTTGACCTTCCACAAGAGTAAAAGCAACGGTGATAGTTTCGGCATCAGGAATAACTTCATAAAGGGTACTCTTTATGCTTTCATCAAAATCAGTGGAATATGCATCCTTTATGGCTTCTTCAACATTGACATCTTCGTAGTAGAACGGATAATCACCACCATAAAAAATTTGCGTTTCCGCGAGCTTATCATCGACATAAATCTTTATGTCCTGCATATCCATTACGCGGGCTATGAAAGGAAGAGTAAACTCCACTTCCCGACCATCTGCAGATGCGTAGTATTCCGACTGCATTTGCGCAAGCCCCGCGTTGAACTGCTCATCGTCCTCCATATCAATGCTCACGCTACCGCGCATATTTACCTGCGCATCATTACAGTATAAACCGAATGACGGAATCATCGCATCGTAATCTTCCGCGTGGGCATTAAGCGCCGTAAAAGGCATTAAAAACCCAAGCAGCAACACCGCCGTGGCAAGAATTATTATGAACCTATTTTTCGTCTTTCCCATATCGTTTATGGCTTAATTACCACTACCTCCAAACCCTGCTTTTTAGCATATTCTATTGTGCTTTTTGTACCACCCGGAAGCCCATCAAATAAGGCAATCATCAAGGAGGAATTATTCACCATGTAGCGGTTTCTTTCAAGCATACATTCAGCGCCGATATACTCGTCATAAAGGCATCGAACACCGTCAAGTTTTCCCAGAAGATTTCTATACCTTTCCCGGTCTCTTGCCTGCCACTTTATGTCCTGCGTTTTACAAGGCAAAGCACCGATGATTTTTATATCAGGATACTTTTCCTTAAACGCGAGAACCGTTTCGGCGCATATCATATCAAACCCCAACGCCATACCGCTCAGGAAGGTTCTATATCCGTTTTGAATTGCTTTTTCTATCTCGGCTGAAAGCGTAGCTTTCATTGCCTTACACCGAACATCTTCCTCATTAAATCGCCAGGGTAATTTCTGGCTGCGATGCCCGGTAAAGCAAGCCGTTGAAGAGTTCAGGTCTTTTATAATTTTTCCGATTTCAATTTTTGCTTCTTCAAGCTCGTTTCCTTTTACCGCCATACGAACCTCATCTCCCGGTACGACCAATTCACAATACCTATTGTAGCACAAATAAATTAAAAAAGAAAGTTTCTGACCAAACCACAATACATATTTATTTTCGTCCGTATGATAAAATATACGTAGTTTAGATTAGTCAAATCAGGAGATGCGAAAAGATGACACTAAATCAGGCATTTGCAATCCGGGTGCGGGAAATCTTGAAAGAGAAGAAAATGACTCAATACCGGCTGGAACAGCAAACAGGAATTTACCACAGCACCATGACATCAATTCTCGGAAATAAAACTAAGGCTTCCAACTTTAAAAATATCGCGTTAATTATCCGAGAATTGGGTATTTCTATGACAGATTTCTTTGACAGTCCGGTTTTTAACTTTGACAATATTGAAATTGATGAGTAAAATTTAAGGAAGCTCACTATGGGCTTCCTTTTTTTATCAGCAGGAGGATTTAAAAATGTGGTATTTGAACCTTGCCCCTTCCGGACTCAAGTTCATCCGCGAAGCGACTGAAACTGAACTTAATTTTTATAATGAAACTGCAGGAGAGTTGCGGGAATACGAAAATAATATCGAGCGCTTTGACCGCGTAAATCGTAACTATGAAATACTAAAATCGACCATATCTTCTTGCGATAAAAAACGGATGCGTGAGTGCGTAAGAGACATTCGAAATGCCGCCGCAAACTTCCTTTATTCTTTCAACGAATGTCTCGACCACTGGCAGGTTTATATATCCCGAAAATACGGTCAAACATCCGACTATTATAAAAAATTTGAAGCGTTAACGCACGAGGCATTTGACAACAATGATGAGTATAAAATCACCTACGCTTTACGGAATTATCAACATATCGATTATGCCGTTCACGGGTGCAATGTGCGCTATGATAAACCAGCGTTCATTTATGTCTCACGCGATGCTCTGTTAAAGGAAACTTCCACCTTTAGAAACGAGGTTCAAAAAGCACTTAAACGTCAAGACAAAATCATTGACCTTTTCTCAGTGTTCACTGTCGCTAAAAATGCCTTAGAAAAAATCAATGTAAATCTACTCTTCTATCCCTTAACCCCGGAAATAAAACAGCATGCTATCAAAGCTCTGGAAATGCACGAGGAACTCTGTCCGGAAGGCGGCGGTTTAATTATAGGTGACTTCGTTACCGCAGATGGTTCGGTTATCCCACCTGATAGGCTGGGAGAGTACCACCGGCGTGGTGAACCATTTGGTTTAGATTATAAAGACGAGATTCCCTTCGGCTTATGCGCACTGATTGCTATGTGGAATGAAAACGAAAAGAAATAGAAAAAATCATAATTTTAACGATTACCCATAATTTTAACGATTACCCATAATTTTAACGATTACAATTTAAGCAATAAAAAGAAAAACCCGCAGGAACCACTCCCGCGGGCATCTTTTCGTCTTTCAACACGATAAAAACATATAAAATTAAGAAAAAAGCATAAAAAAAGGACGGAGACGTTGATATTTTTGTATCAAAATCTCCGTCCTTTTATGGAGCTAATAGCCGGATTCGAACCGGCGACCTGCTGATTACGAATCAGCTGCTCTACCAGCTGAGCCATATTAGCGCGCCAAGTAATTACATTATAGCAAATATTATGAATTTTGCAAGCGTTTTTAACGCCGTGGTTAAATATTTTTTATGTTTGATAAATATGTTATAATATGATTAAAAAGATACGGCACGGCGGATTTATCGTCGCCCTGATTTGCGTCGCCGCGGTTTCGGCGGCGATTTGCGCGGTTGCGATTGTCGGATCGCGCGGCAAGATTAATTTCAATGCGGACTACTACTACGTTTGTTACCGCATAACCGACAACGGGTTCTCGGCAAGCTCTATTTCGGGCGCGGTTTCAAGCTACGGCGGCGCGGGGTATATTCTCGACTACGACGGAAGTTTTTACGTTACGGTTTCCTGTTATTATAATTTGAAGGACGCCGAAACCGTGTGCGACAACCTAAGACGGAGGGAGCTGGATTGCGCGGTGTTGAGGGCCTGCGTTACTTCATATACGGTGAAGGGCTATTCGGCGAAAAACAATTCCGAGCTGTATCTCGGCAATCTCAACACCTTAAACTCCATTTCCGTTATGGCGTACGAATGCGCAAACGGACTGGATACGGGCATAACTCAGGATAAGGCGAAACAGCTTGTCGCGTCTATTAAAAGCGGGCTTAACGGACTTTTGAAAGCGAACGGGGACAACTGTTTCACAAAGCAGTTAAAGACTTTGCTTGCAGAGTGCGCCGCGCGGGAAAACGGGTATATTTTGTCCAAAGATATGCGGTATCTGCAAATTGCGGTTACGGACGTGATATTGAAGGCGGAACTTTATTAGAAAATTTTAAAAGCTATTGTAAAATTTGGAAAACTGCGCAAAATACGGATATGAACAGAAATTACACCGCTTTTTGCGCGGCAATGCTGGCGTTTGCTATTTTGCTTGTTTTCTGCGGAAGTTTTTGGAGCGACGACAGGAGTTTCTCGCTTGCGGAAGAGAACGTGGTTAAAACCGTTTACCTGACCTTTGACGACGGCCCGAGCGACAGGGTTACGCCCAAGGTTCTGGACGTTCTCAAAGAAGAAAACGTAAAGGCCACGTTTTTTATAATCGGGAAACAGGCCGAAACGCGCAAATATATTCTCGAACGCGAAAAGCGCGAAGGACACACTGTTGCAGTGCACTCCTATTCACACGTTTACAGCCAGATATACAGTTCGCCCGCGGACCTTTTAAAAGATATAGACAAGTGCAACGAAGTCATAAAAGACGCGACGGGAAATTATTCCAAAGTTTACCGTTTCCCCGGCGGGAGCTTCGGGCTTTCCGAAAGGCTTAAAAACGCCGTGGAAGAGCACGGACTGAGATACGTGGACTGGAACGCCTCCACCCGCGACGCGGAAATTCTCGGCGCAACGCCGTATCAGCTTTACCGCGAGGCCGTAGCAACCGCCGCGGGCGCGGATAACGTAGTACTGCTCGCGCACGACTCCACCACCAAAACCGCAACCGCGGAGGCGCTGAAAAGCATTATACGGCACTTTAAAGACAACGGCTATGTTTTCAAATCTTTCTGATATATTAAAGGGAGCGCACTTTGAAAAGCGGCTCCCTTTCTTATTTTATTCTACGCCGTAGGTCTTACGGTATTCCTTCATTTTTCCGAGGTATTCCGCCCCGCCGATTATGCCGTCCTCTATGGCGGAGATTATGTCCGACATTGTGACTATCGGGTAGACCTTTACGCCGAATTCCTTATACACTTCCTGAACGGCTGAAAGGCTGCTTTCCAGTCCGCGCTCCATTCTGTCAACGGAAATAACCATTCCCGCGATTTCAACGTTTGCCGCCTGCCTGAGCTTTGGCAACATTTCGCGCAATGCCTTGCCCGAAGTCATAACGTCCTCGATAAGAATTACCCTCTCTCCGTCTTCCAGCTGTTTTCCGACAAAAAGACCGCCCTCGCCGTGGTCCTTGACTTCCTTTCTGTCGAAACAGTAATTCATATCCTTACCAAACACGTTAAAGAGCGACACCGCCGTTGTGACCGCGAGCGGTATGCCCTTGTACGCGGGCCCGACGAGCGTGTCCGCCTCTATGCCGTTGTCGGCGATACAGCGCGCGTAATATTCGCCGAGGCGGGAAAGCTGCGCGCCCGATTTGTAGTTGCCCGTGTTTATGAAATAGGGCGCTTTTCTGCCGCTTTTAAGCGTAAATTCGCCGAAACGGAGAACGCCGTTGTCCACCATAAATTTAATAAACTGCTGTTTGTAAGTCATATTGTCTCCTTTTTAATTCAACCGCAAAGTATTTACTATTTCGTTTACGTCGGCTATGCCGTGACCGTCCAGCCAATCGTTTGTTTCCCTTATTATGCGCGGCATTGCGTAAACGTCAGTAAAGTTGGCCGTGCCGACCTGAACGGCGCGCGCGCCCGCCATCATAAACGCAATCACGTCCTTGCCGCAGGTAATGCCGCCCATACCGATAACGGGCACTTCCACCGAATGCGCCGCCTCGTATACCATTCTCAGCGCGACGGGCTTAATCCCCGCGCCCGACACGCCGCCCGTGTTGTTTGCTATTATCGGTTTTCTGCGCTCTATATCGACCGCCATTCCCGTAAGTGTGTTTATGAGCGATATGCAGTCCGCACCGCCGTTTTGCGCCGCCTGAGCGTTTACGGGTATGCTCTCGACGTTGGGCGAAAGCTTAACCATAAGCGGCGTGCGTTTAAGCGCGCTTTTCGCGACGCGCGTAACTTCCCTTATGCTTTCGGGCTTAATGCCGAACGCCATACCGCCCGCCTTTACGTTTGGACAGGAAATATTCAGTTCCACAAAATCGACAAGCCCGTCCAGCCTGCCGCAGATTTCGCCGTATTCGTCGAAAGACCTGCCCGCGACATTGGCGATAACCGCCACGCCCTTATCTTTGAGAAACTGCAAATCGTGTTTTATAAAGTGCTCCACGCCGGGGTTTTGCAGCCCGACCGCGTTGAGTATCACGCTGTCGCCCTCGGCTATTCTCGGAACGGGGTTGCCCGCGCGGGGCGCAAGCGTCATACCCTTGGTGCTGACGCCGCCGATTACGGAAATATCGTAAACCTCGTCGTACTCCCTGCCGAAACCGAAAGTTCCGCTTGCCGCAATAACGGGGTTTCTGAGCGATACCCCGCACAATTTAACGCTTAATTCTGACATCGCACACCTTTTACAATTCCACTTCGTTTATATCGAATACAGGCCCGTCCTTGCAGACCCTTGCGTTTTCGCCGTCTGTTTTCTTGCACACGCATACAAGGCACGCGCCTATGCCGCAGCCCATTCGTTCTTCCAGCGAAACGAGGCAGGGCGTGGTGCAACCGTGCTCCGCAAGCTTGCTTTTAAGCACTTTCAGCATTACGGGCGGGCCGCAGGCGATAATCAGGTCTACGTCGGGCTTGTCCTTATCGTTAAAATAAGCGTCCACGACTTTGCCCTTTTCGCCGTAACTTCCGTCGTCGGTGACGACTATCAGCGCCTTGCTCTTTTCAAGCTCGTCCAGAAGACAGACGGCGGACTTGTTTCTGAAACCTATGTAGGAATAAAAATTCTTTTCCGCGGCGTACTCGCGCACGGTTGCTATCAGCGGGAATATCCCAACTCCGCCGCCGATAACCGCAATATTCTTTTTCCCGTCCAGATTGAAACCGTTGCCGAGCGGCAACAGAACTTTGAGTTCACGACCGACCTCGGTTGCAGAAAGCCTTACTGTTCCCTCGCCTTTCAGCTGGTAACAGACGGTTATGTCGTCGCCCTCGACCTTCATAACGCCGAGCGGGCGGCGCAGAAGATTGTCGGCAGAGCCCGTGGACAGGTTGACGAACTGTCCGCCGCGTATCTTCCCCGCGCTCTCGGGCAGGGTAAGCGTCATCATATACACATTTTCGGCAATCTCTTCGTTGCGTTTAACGATAGCCTTGTAATCTTTAATCATCTTCCCATCGTTCCTATTGCTTTGTGTAAATCCTGCTGCATATCCAGACAGGCCGCGCGCGCCGCGTCGTAATAAGTCATTCCGCTGTATTCGGGCTTTTTATAGGCGCAGATTATCCCGCGGGAGTTGTTTACGATACCGCCGAGACCGTGCTCGTCGAAACAGACTTTAAGCATATCCGCACTGCCGCCCTGCGCGCCGTAACCGGGTATAAGAAAGAACGTGTGCGGAAGGAGTTTGCGCAGGTTCGCCGCCTCCGCGGAATGGGTTGCGCCGACCACCGCTCCGACTTCCGAAAAGCCGAAATCGCCTATCGTGTCCTTGCCCCAGTCCGCAACCAGCTTGCCCACTCTTTCGTAGACGCATTCGCCGTTTTCGAGCTTTAAATTCTGCAATTCGCCGCTGGACGGATTGGAGGTTTTGACAAGCACGAAAATCGATTTGTCGCAGGTCTTGATCTCGTCCACAAACGGTTTTATGCCGTCCGAACCGAGATAAGCGTTTACCGTGAGCATATCCGCGGGGAACGCTTTAAGGCGCTGTTCGCCGACGGCGGTCGTGCCGAGGTATGCCTTGGAATAACAGCTTGCCGTAGAGCCTATGTCGTTGCGCTTGCAGTCCGCAATGACGGTCATACCCCTGCCGCGCGCGTAGTTTACCGTGTAGTTGAAAGCTTTCAGGCCATCGTAGCCGTACATTTCGTAGTACGCTATCTGCACCTTGACCGCGGGAACTATATCGCACACCTTGTCGATAATGTTCATATTGAATTCGGTAATCCGCTCCGAGGCCTCTTCGAACGTGGAAACGTCCCTTCTCATTTCCTCGGGAAGATAGCTAAAATCCGTGTCCAGTCCTACGCAGGTAGGATTTTGCATAGCGATAATTTTCTCAATCAAACTGTCAATCATAATACTCTCCGTCCTTGTTTAATTTTGATATTTTATTTCGCCGTCTACAATCGTGGCGGTTATTTTACCGTAAACTTCGAAACCGTTGAAGGGCGTGTTTTTGCCCTTGGAACGGAAGTTATCCGAATTTATCTTGTACTTTTCGTTTAAATCTACCACCGTAAGGTCCGCAACCGCGCCCTCTCTTATCTCCCCGCCTTCGAGCCCCAGAATGTTTGCGGGGTTGAGGCTCATTCTCGAAACAAGCCGCGAAAGCGTGATTACGCCCGTTTTTACGAGATAGGTGTAGCTCAGCGGGAAACTCGTTTCCAGCCCGCTCATACCGAACGCGGCGAGATTGTACTCAACCTGTTTATCCTTTGCGGAATGCGGGGCGTGGTCGGTCACTATACAGTCGATTGTCCCGTCCTTGATACCGCGTATAATCGCCGTCCTGTCCCTGTCCTCGCGTACGGGCGGGTTGACTTTGGTGTTCGTGTCGTAAGAAGTAATTATGTCGTCCGTAAGCACGAAGTAGTGCGGACAGGTTTCCGCGGTAACCTTTACGCCACGGCTTTTCGCGCTCCTTATAATCTCCACGCCGCTGTAAGTTGAAACGTGGCAGATATGCACCGGCACGTCAAGACTTTCCGACAGCGCAATGTCGCGCGCAATCATAATATCCTCCGCGGCGCGCAGACTGCCCTTCAAACCCGTGAGCGTTGAATTGTAGCCCTCGTTCACAACGCCGCCGTCCACAAGCGCGGCGTCCTCGCAATGGCACAGGCATTTGAGGTTGAACCCGTCGGCGTATTCCATAGCAAGGCGCATAATGTTGGAGTCCGCGACCGACCTGCCGTCGTCGCTCAACGCCACCGCGCCCGCCTCTTTCATTTTGCCTATGTCCGCCATAGCCTTGCCTTCCTGACCGCGGGTTATCGCGCCAATCGGGTTAATCTTGCACAAGTTCACCTCGCGCCGTCTGTTTAATATATAAGAAACGACAACCGCGTTATCGCACACGGGGTTGGTGTTGGGCATACAGCAAACCTGCGTAAACCCGCCCGCGACCGCCGCCTCCGAGCCGCTTTTTATATCCTCTTTACCCTCGAACCCCGGTTCGCGGAGATGCACGTGCATATCGATAAGCCCCGGCAATACGTGCTTGCCCGTCGCGTCTAAAACGGTGCAGTCAGCCGTAAGGTTTTCGCCCGCCTCGGCTAAACCTACGCAGTCCGCCGAAAGGTTTTCGCCCGCCGCGTCTAAACCCGCGCAGTCCGCCGAAAGGTTTTCGCCCAACGCGACTATCCTGCCGCCGTCAATCAGAAGGTCGGCCTTCTTCTCGCCGTCCTTTAAAACCAGAGTGCCGTTTTTTATAAGTAATTTCATAAGCCCTTCTCCATTCTGTACTCGGCCATAAGTTTCAAAAGCGCCGCGCGCACCGCCACGCCGCAGGTGACCTGTTCCAGTATCTCGCTGGATTTACCGTCTATGAGCGAGGGCGTAAGCTCCACGCCCCTGTTGACGGGGCCGGGGTGAAGTATTACCGCGTTCTTTTTCGCGTATTTCATAAGCTCGTCCTTCACGCCGTAAAACTTGGAGTATTCCGACAGCGAAGGAAACAGCCCGCCGTTCTGGCGTTCGAGCTGTATTCTCAGTCCCATAACCGCGTCCGCGCCGTCTATGGCCTCTTCGCGGGATTTTGCTATTTTCGCGCCCAGTCTTTCTATCGCTCTGGGCATAAGCGTGCGCGGCGAGTACATTACGACCTCCGCGCCGAGTTTGGTAAGGCCGAAAAGATTGCTCTTTGCAACGCGGCTGTGCTTGATGTCGCCGAGTATGGCGACTTTCAGCCCCTCTATTTTACCGAACTTTCTTTTGAGCGCGAGCATATCCAAAAGCGCCTGAGTGGGGTGCTCGTTCATTCCGTCGCCGCCGTTTAAAACGCTTGCTTTAACGTGCTCGGCAAGAAGTTTGGGCGCGCCCGCCATAGGGTGGCGTATCGCAATAAAGTCTATCTTCATAGCGTCCAGCGTTTCGCCCGTGTCGATAAGCGTTTCGCCCTTCTGCACGGAGCTTGACGCCGCGGAAATATTGACTTCGTTCGCGCCGAGGTATTTTCCCGCAAGCTCGAACGAGGTGCGCGTGCGCGTGCTGTTTTCGTAAAACAGGGTTATGAGCGTTCTGCCCGCAAGCAGGTCGGACTTCTTCTCTTTACCCGAAAGAAAACCGCGCATCTTATCCGCCTCGTTCAAAATTTCGGCTATCTCTTCCGCGCTTGTATCGTACAGCCCCAAAAGGTCTTTTTTCTTTAACATCGCCCTCTCCTTTATATCCAAAAGACAAAAAAAAAGGCATTAGCGTGGACGCGCCGCGCCCGCTCAGCCCTTTTCAAAAATTCGTGTCTATTTAC
Source organism: uncultured Christensenella sp. (assembly GCA_910579705.1). Lineage (GTDB taxonomy): Bacteria > Bacillota > Clostridia > Christensenellales > Borkfalkiaceae > Coproplasma. Next base: position 88,874 of record CAJTUI010000008.1, on the reverse strand, counting down.
GGCTTTCAAACGTAAAAATAAAAGTGTTCATATCCTTTCCCGCGGCCTTGACCGCCTGAACGATTTTATGAAATTATACCACTTATTTACACGCTTGTAAAGTGTTTAAAGACATTATTTATATTATTCTCTGCAACGAAAAACCCACCTTGTCGCAGGAGGTCAAGACGTATTCTATGCCGTTTTTAACCGTCCTGAACGGGAAATAGTTTTCGCCGTGGATATGGCCGAACACAACTTTTTCCGCGCCGTTCTCCTCGAAAAGGCGGGTAAACAGCGTGTCGGGCGACTTTGCGCTGAACGGCGGGAAATGGGTCATAACTATAACCCTGTCGCCCTCGCCGCGCAGTTTTTCGACCTGTTTGAAACACAGCCCGAACCGCTCCGCCTCCCTTAAATACAGCTTTTCGTCGTGCTCGGTATAGTCGCTGCTGCCGGGGCAGGACCAGCCGCGGGAACCGCAGATTATCACGTTCCCGAACTTTACGCAGTCGTTCTGCAAAAAGTAAAAACTGCCGTCGGGCGCCCTGTCGCGGAGCTTGGTTATGCCGTTCCACCAGTAGTCGTGGTTCCCGCGGATAAAGACCTTTCTGCCTTTTAAAGGACAAAGCGAGCGCAAATCGTAAAGCCCCTCGTCGAGCACGGTACCCCAGCTTATGTCGCCGCAGACAAGAACGACGTCTTCCTCCGAAACCTTTTCTTCCCAGTCCCGTCTGATTTTTTCAAAGTGATTTTCCCACCCCGCGCCAAACACGTCCATAGGCTTGCCCGACGTTCCCGAAAGATGTAAATCGCTTATAGAAAATATGTTCATATAAACGATTATAACACAACTTTCGCCGTTTTTAAAGCGTTTTTTAATAAAAACAGCCGATTATGCGTGACATAGTACTATTTTTACGGCTTTAAAAGCCGTCAAATAAAGAAAAACGGCGGAGCCGAAGCTCCGCCGAACGTTGTTTGTAACGCGTTACTGCTTGGAGCAAGTTTTGCCCTGAGGATAAAGGGGAAGTTCGAAGAACCCTGCGCAGACCTCGTGCGCGTATTCCTGCGCGGGCGGAATTGCACAGTAGCCGTAGCTGGGAACGAGAATTTCCACATCTATCGCAACCTTTAAAATTACCGTTATGCAGGCGTTTACGCTGAACGTGCCGCTCTCCGCATTGAACGTGCCTTCGGCGCAGACCGCGCTTACTTCGGCCGTAACTTTATAGGGCATTATCGACGGGGCGGGGACGAAAAGAAGTACGTCCTGCGCGACCGATATAGTCGCCTGAGCCACACCCTCCACTCCGTTTGCGTCGGTATAAGCTATTTCCACGGGTATGCCCACGGTCGCCTGAACCCTTGCGCATCCGGGCTTGTCGGCAAGCCTTTCCACGTTGAGGTTGGTTATGACCCCCGAGGACGTAGTCGACCTTGCGCTTATGAAAGTTAAAGGGTATGTAGGGTCTGCGGGAATCGGGTCGGTAAGCGTAAGCGTGTAGTTTTCGATCTGAATCTGTTTGATGCAGGCGTCGAATATTTTCTGTGCCTGTATGCACACTTTTTCACACATACCGTTCAAGGGATTGCCGCTTATTGTTCCGGGGCATTTATCCGATTGAAAGTTCGAGAAAAATGACATTTTGACCTCCGTTAGTTTTTATATTACATTATATGCCACGCGGTTATTTACACGGCACAAATAATTTACAGGTCGGGTATACGGGTTTGTCGGCGTTCAGCTTTCTAAGCTGCCGTTCGTCCGCGCCGAATTTAAGCGCGACCGTGCGGTAGGTGTCGCCCACCGCCGCCGTGTATTCGGTAAGCTTTTCACTCCGCACTTCGACGACCGCGCCTGCGAACGCTTCGCCGTGAACGGGCGTTTTCAGCACCCGCTCTATCTCCTCCGCGCTCTGGCCCCGCTTTACCCTGAAATATCTGCTTCTGTCCGTAACGAGCGTAAACATTTGTATATTATACGGCGTTTATAGTGAAAAATGTTCATAATCGGCGCGGGAAATTTGTAGAATATTGTTGATGAAACAAAATATCTACAAGTCGGCGGCGCTGGTAACCGTATTTTCAACGATAGAAAAGACTTTAAGCTTTTTTTACAGAGTAGTGCTTTCGCGCATAATCGGCGCGGAAGGCATAGGCATCTATCAGATATGTCTTTCGGTGTTCGCCGTATTTTTGACCGCCGCGTCCAGCGGAATCCCCGTGACCGTATCAAGGCTTATGGCCAAAAGCAACGCCACGGGCGACGTTAAAGCAAAAAACGCCGCGGTAACCGCGGGAGTTGTCGGCACGCTGATATTCACCGTGCCTATGGCGATTATTCTCTTTTTCGGGCGCAATGCGTTCGGGTTCCTCTTCTCCGACGACAGGTGCAAGGACATCTTTCTTATTCTTTTACCGGGGCTTGTGATAACCTCCGTCTACGCGGTAATGCGCGGCTCGTTCTGGGGCAACAAACAGTTCCTGCCGTACAGCATTATAGAACTTCTGGAAGACGCCGTAATGGTAATCCTCGGCTGCATACTCGTCTACGGCGTAACCGACCCCGTTCTCGGCGCGCAGAGGGCGACGCTCGCCGTGCTCGTTTCGTACGTGTTCTCGTTCATAGTTTCGCTGTTCTGGTATTTCAAGAAGGGCGGCAAGTTCGTCAACCCCAAAAGACAGCTCAAACCCCTCTTCTCCTCGTCTATGCCGATAACGGCTATGCGCACGTCCACTTCCGTACTCAACTCCGCCGTCGCGGTGCTCCTGCCCCTGCTTTTGATGAACGCGTACGGCCTTAGCAATTCCGAGGCGATAAGCCTTTACGGCGTGGCAATCGGTATGAGCGTGCCCATACTGTTTATCCCCTCGTCGCTGATCGGCTCGATTTCGGTAGTGGTCGCGCCCGAGCTTTCGGAAAACTATTACCGCAAAAAGACCGCGCTCGTCAAATACGACGTGGAAAAATCGGTAAAGGCCGCAATCTTCATTGCGACCCTGCTCGTCCCGCTTTTGTTCGTGCTCGGCGACGAGATAGGCGCCTTCCTCTACTCCAACGAATTGAGCGGCGAAATAGTGCACAGAAGTGCGTTCATACTCCTGCCTATGTGCCTTGCTATGATTACGACCACAGTTCTCAACTCGATGAACTGCGAGAAAAAGACGCTTGTCTATTTCTTTTTCGGCGCGGCGGCTATGATAGCGAGCATACTCGGCCTTACGAGGTTTGTCGGCGTGTATTCGTATATGATAGGGCTTGCCGCAAACTTTACGATAACGGCCGCACTCAATTTAAGACTGCTTAAAAAGAAGTGCGAGGACATTAAGTTTATAAAATACACCGTGCACTCGCTGATAGTCATAGTCGCGACCTGCGCGTTCGGAATAATGCTCGACGGCATAATAAGCCGTTACGTTTCGCTCGTATGGCAGATAGTAATCTGCGCGCCCGCCTGTCTTGCGTTCACAGCCGCGTTTTTGTACTGTCTGGAAATGTTTACGATGCGGCCGTTCAAAAAACTTATTTCGAAAAACTGACGCCCGCCTGTATTAACAGCTTGACCGACAGCGCGACGAGAAAGGCGCCGAAGAGCTTTTTCAGCACCACCGAAGGCAAAAGCGCCGCCGCAAAGCCCGCCGCGACCGAGGTCAAAAGCGCGGGGACGACGAGCCAGCCCAGCCCCTCGGTCTTTAAAAGTCCGTTTTCTTTGTGAATTTTGAGCGTAAACAGGGCCATAGGCAGGAACGCGATTAAGTTTGTGGCCTGCGCGACGTGCTGCTCCACTCCGAGTATGACAGTAAGCGCGGGAATGAGCACGGTACCGCCGCCCATTCCCATTCCGCCTAGCATACCCGAGAAAAGGCCCGCGACAAGGAAAAGTATAAAACTCAAAACAGCATCCTCACGCCCGCGGCAAACATAACCGCGATAAAAATGTAGTTTATCACCGCTTTGGGAAAGCTGTTGAGAAAGTATGCGCCGACAAGCCCGCCCGCGACCGAACCGACGGCCGCGGGGATTATTACGTCCGCCGCCGCATAACCGTTTATTATATATACCAGCGCGCTGGCCGCGCAGACGGGCGCAATGACGAAAATCGCCGTTGCGTGCGCCTGTTTGTCCGTATATCCCGCTATTCCGTTCAAAAGCGGCACGGCGACCATTCCGCCGCCACCGCCGAAAAGTCCGTTTACCGCGCCCGTAAGTATTCCCGCCGTGAGGCGCTTTACAATATTTCGTTTTATTTTCATATTCTTTTCACTATTATATTTATATTTTTTGCAATCGGCGGAAAAATAATTAAAAAATTTCCGTTATTGCGCTGTAAATGCTTGATTATAATCGCCTTTTATATTAAAATATCACAGTACGATTATTTATTAAGGATAGCGATTATATGTCAAAACACCACTCAAGCAAACGCAGATTAAAATACGTATTTATGGCTCTTGCCTGCACCGCTTCGTTCTCGCTGACGGGGCTTGCGGCGGCTTGTACTCCCCCCGAGGATAAGGAAGAGGACAAAAAGCCCGCGAGAGAGGATACGCAACTTCTCAAAAACGGTAACTTCGAGTTCTTTACCGTTCCCGAAAAGGAAAAGGACGGAAACGAACCCGTTTATCTCATAAACTCGCCGACGAACTGGACGCGCGGCGGGACTTCGCCCTATACTATGACGGGTATCATAGGCACGTCGGACAAGGCCTGGGGCGTTATGTCCGACCCCGAACTTGCGGGCAAGCTCGATTTCAATAACGAGCTGGACTCCTCTTCCGCCAACTATAAAAACGATTATATCGACTATAACGGAATGAAATCCAGCGATATTCCTTATAGAGATACCTGGGCGGCGCTGAACGAGTCCAAAATCGAGGACTGGGAAAGCCACTTCGGCATTACGACCGAGCAGGGCAAGTACTATATCGGCGAGGGCGACGACAAGACCGAGGTTTACTGCAAGACCGAGGGCGAGGGCGACGACGAAGAGCGCACTTTCTACTTCGACGAGCAGCTGACCCGCCCCATATCCAAACAGATAATAGACAACCCCGGCACGCACTACGACGTGAAGGAGGATAAAGACGGCTATTATTATATGGACGGGGACAAGCGGGTAAAAGTTTACGCCGACGAAAAAGGCGACTACTACCTTGCGTACGACGAAGATAAAGATGAATACAGCGAGCCGATATCTCACGTCCTTATGCTCCACAACTACGCTACGACGCACAACGGACTTGCGCAGAGCTACACCTCCGTTACCGTTGACCTTCCCGCAAACACCGCGGCGGAAGTTTCGCTCTGGGTCAAGACGACCGACCTTATGTTTAATCAGGGCGAGAAAGTAACGCAGGACAGGGGCGCAAACATCTCCGTTTCGCACACCGTCGGCGGCTCCACTCTCGCAGACTTCACAATCTCCTGCATCAATACGCAGAAACTCATTGACGAAGGTTTCGCGACCGACGACTACAACGGCTGGGTGGAATACACCGTATACGTCAACGCCTGCGACTTCGCGGCGAGCACGATAAGCATTAAGCTCGGACTGGGCGAAAGCGATTACGCGGTCGAGGGCTACGCGTTCTTCGACGACGTTAAAGTAACCAAGTTCGTCGACCTCGAAAGAGAGGGCTGCTCCTACGACAAAGAAGTCGTGGACAAAGCCGTCTGGACGCTTTCCGACGACGTGAGCGAAAAGGTGTTCAAAGCCGATTCCTACAAGCGTAACAACGGAAACGTGAAAGACCACAGGTTTGCGGGCAACTTCCACTACCTTCTGGACCTCGCGTCGGAAGACACATACAAACAGGTAACGTTCGGCAGCGACAACGACATAATCAAAAATCTTAAAACTGGACTTACGCAGGACGCTGACAAATACGTTTCCTCCACTAACTTATCGGGTATCAAACTTGTAGGTTTCCCCTCGGTCGAAGGACTGGGCAAGGACTACAAACTTCCCGACTCGCTTAAAAACCTCAAAGTAGACGGCGTGAGCGGCGTCGGCCTCGATACTAGAAAAGACCTGCTCGCACACGTCAAAGCGGGATACTCGTTCAAGGGCTCCGAAACGGAATACGCCGAAAACCTTAACACGGCGCTTAAAGACGTTGTTCAACTTCCCAAAATAAACAACTTCGGCGCGGAAGACGACAACGTGCTCGTTATGCTTTCGGCTAACGGCGCGGCGTACACCTCCTCCTTCGAGCTTGCGGTTGCGGGCGACGATTATCAGATAATTTCGTTCTGGGTTAAAACTTCCGATATGGAAGGCGGCACCGCGGCGACCGTAAAGGTTTCAGATACCGACAACAAGGACAACAGCGCGAACGTTGCGCTCGATACCAAGGGCATCGTCACCGACATAGACGACGACAACAAAGACATCTATAACGGCTGGGTTCAGTGCTTCTTCTTCGTTCATAACGATACCAACGAGGACAAGCAGATTAAAGTTGAATTCAGTTTCGGCAACACCGCGATAAAGGATACCACGGTAACCTCCTACAAAGCGGGCTGGGTTGCGCTAGCGAATATGCAGGCGCTGAGCGTAAACGAAGAAACGTTCGGATATACGGGCAGCGGCAGTTACACCGCCTCCCTCACCCTTAAAGAGGAAGAAGAGAAAAAGACGAGCGTGTTCGACGAGGTTTACGGCAGCCAGTCGCACGACATTACCGAAGGGCTTGTGAACGCCTCCTCCTATAACGGCGTAAACGGCGGCAGCTCGTTCGTGAAAAACAACGGACACGTCTCCATTCCTTACGACAATATAAACACCAATCCCAATGCGGGACTTCTCAACAGGGAATACGCGGGCAATTACGAAAAAACCGACTGGTATAAAGCGTTAATGAACGGGTTCGGCGTGAACGTGGACGTAAATTACAGCGACACGCAGGCGCTTGCCAACTGGACGAAAGTCTTCGGCGCGCAGTCAGTTCAGCCGCTCGTAATTATCAACGACGGTGATAGAGAGAGCTACGTCGAGATAAAGACGGCTAACAAGGACAACTTCAAATACTATTATATCAAGAACGAGCAGGGCAATTTCGAGGCAGTAAACACTCTCGACAATCCCGAGTTCGACGAAGAAGAAACCTATTATGCTATAAAACACGTTCTTAACTACGGCTTTATCGGCAAGGACAGCACCGTTTCGGCGGACAGCTATCAGACCGTGAGCGTTAAAGTTAAGGTGAGCGCGGGCGCAGTTGCGTACATTTATCTCGTAGATACCGACGCAACCGAAAACGTGCTCGGGTTCTCCGCCCCCTCCTATTCGTTCTACTACGACATAGACGGCAACGTGCTTAAAGACGAGCACGACCCCGACGCGCCTTTGAAGGACCAGCGCGAAAACGTGCTTTACACCCTTCGCGACGACGGTCTGTACGAGGACAAAAACGGAAATCTGTTTGCTAACCTTTATAACTATACCAAATTATATTATGACCAGCAGGCGGATTACTACAACGCGGACGGCAAACGTGTAAACTTCGACGATTTAAAACTTGGCGAAACGTACTGGCTGAGCGCCGACGCCGCCAATAAAAAGGACGAAAGCAAGCAGGTCAACCACTACCTCACCAACAGCGCAGGCAAGAAACTGTACGAGTACAAGGACGGCAAGCATTATTATATTGTAGACGGCAAGACGCAGGAAACCGTTATCAATAAGTTCGATACTCAGTATGCGCGTTACGATTACTCGGAGCTTGACGAGCAGTACAAATTCGTACTTGACGCGCGCTACGACGTAAACGGCAAGTTTATGACCGATTCTACGGCAGGCGTTGCAGGATACGACAAGAACGGCAACAAGGTCGCGGGCGAGTGGTTCACCGTAAATTTCGTACTCCACGCGGGCAGTGCGGAAAAGAAATACCGCCTCGAACTGTGGAGCGGCGAGCGCGAAAGCGAACTCACCTCCGACGGCGCGACGACGGGCGCGAAGGGCAGCAGCGTTATATTCGATTACAGCTACACCTCCGTTAAGGACGACACGCTGAGAAACGAATACGAAAACGAGATTGTCAAAGCTTACCAGAGCCTTCTTTCGAGCAAGGGACTGCTTGCGAACCCCTCCTCCACCGAAAACATTTCTTACTACGAAAAGCTTGTTAAACAGTATATCGAAGAAAACAAGCTTTCCGAAAGCGATATAACTGGTATTCTCAACAACTACAAGGCTCATTACTATACGTTCAGCCTTTATGACTCGGGTTCGTTCCAGCCGTTTAACAAGGAAACGGCGGACGAGAACGCGACGGGTTACGATTACAACGTTGAGGACTACAAGGAAACGCTTGCTTACCTTGAAATGAAGGACGGCAATACCTACTCGGTATTCGCGGACTACTCCACCGTCGATAAGTCGATAACGCTCGGAACGGATACGGACACCGATACCGACGAGGGCGAGGACGAAAACAAGGAAGACAATTCCTCAGTATGGTTGCTCGTTTCGTCGATATTGCTTGTAATTGCGCTGTTGTTTACAATGCTTTCCATATTCGTTAAGGATTCGTTGAAGAAAGCGCGCCGCAACAAGGCATACGGTAAAAACGCTTACAACCGCAGCAAAGCAAACCGCTATATCAGAAAGTACGGCATCGCGAAGGAAGAAATCGAAGAAGACGAGGCTCAGCCTTCCGAAGATAACGCCGAAGAGGTAACCGAAACGGAAGTTACCGATAGCGCGGAAACCGAAAACGTTCCCGAAGTTACCGAGGAAACCGAAGTAACCGACGAAAACAATTCGGAAGAATAATCAAAAAACATAACGGACGCCCGTTCGGGCGTCCGTTTGTTTATTATAAAGTCCCCCGCCTTTAAAAGGCGGGGGACTTTATATTCAGATACGCAATCCTTTGGGGAGTTTGTTTTTTGCGACACCGCCTCCGACTTTACACCAGCCGAGCGGATAGCCGCAGAAAGTCACGAGCTTCCAGCCGTTTCCTCCGCAGTCGAATGTCAGCCCTCTCAGATACGCAAGCGCGGTGCTCTCGTCCACCGCCGCCTCTTCCGCCTGACCGCGTTTAAGATACATTGCAAGCGAATGCGAAGGCTCGAAACGGTTCACCGCAAAGCCGCCAAGCCGCACGCCCGCGCGCAAAACCTGCGCGTCCGTACGCGGCATACCCTGCGGCAGGGAATACAGAGTATCGCCGATAAGGTGAAGATTATCGAACGTTACGTTAAGATTTTCCTTTTCCCACTGCCTGTAAAGCGTAACAAGCTTTTTATCCTTTACGTAAGCGGCCGCGGGCGCAATATCGCGGCGCGCCCCCTCTTCTTTACGCAAAACGGCGTAAAAATGCCCCTCGCCGCGTATGCGGTGCGGGTATAGTTTATCCTCGGCGATGAGCTTTACGGGATAACTTTTGATAAATTCCTCTATTTGCAGTTCGTCCTCTTCGGGCGCGAACGTGCAGGTGCTGTATACGAGCGTGCCGCCGCAAGCCAGCATTTCAAACGCCGCCGCGAGTATCTCTTTCTGCCTCGCCGCGCACATCCTGACGTTTTCGGGGCTCCACTCGGGAATGGCGGCAGCCTCTTTTTTAAACATTCCCTCGCCGGAGCAGGGCGCGTCTACAAGAATTTTATCGAAGTATTCCCCGAATCCGTACGCAAGCTTTTCGGGCGCGCAACAGGTCACCACGGCGTTGCCTATGCCCAGCCTTTCCACGTTGGACGAAAGAATTTTCGCGCGGGAAAAGTTTATCTCGTTTGCAAAAAGCACGCCTTTACCGTCCATACTCTGCGCAAGCTGTGTACCTTTGCCGCCGGGGGCCGAGCACAAATCGAGCACGCGTTCGCCGCCCTGCACGTTCAGAAGCGGCGCGGCGCACATTGCGGAAGGCTCCTGCACATAGTACAGTCCCGCCGCGTGCTGAACGGTTCTGCCAAGCCCTTCGGCCGTAACGTAGAACCCGTTCTCTTCCCAGTCCACCCTGTCGCCGAGCGGAAAGGGCGCGATTTCTTTAAACCTTTCCGCGCTGAGTTTAAGCGTGTTTACGCGCACGGCCTTTTCGGCGGGGCGGTCGTAGCTTTTAATAAACTGCTCGTACTGTCCGCCCAGCTCGCGTTTCATACGCGCGGTAAATTCAGCGGGCAGTTCCATTGAGCAACTCCTTCAAGCCCGTAACGTCCGTTACGGTAAGGTTGTTTTTCCGCGCCTCATTGCCGCGCTGGGAGCCGTCGTCCGACTCGGTGACGTAATAATGGCTCTGCGCGACGCGGTGCGAGTATCTGCCGCCTTTGTTATAAATCAAGTCCGCAAGGCTTTTGGCAAGTTCAAGATTGTTTTCAATCGCGGTAGAAAAAGTGAATATCTTGCCGTTGAAAAGTCCTCCGCGGGCGGGCCGCTTGCGCGAAATGTAATTGAAATACTCCGTGCGTTTCTTCGCGCGCTCCTCTTTCGCCTTTCTCAGCGCCTCGTGATACCGTTTCTCGCCGTTGCACACGGGCGGCCTGATAACATAGTCGTTTATGCGCCCGTCGGTCATTTGCAAATCCTTTTTAAGCTCCTCACAGCCGCAGCCGCGGGCCTTGCACATTGCCTCCACTATCTTCATAGTAGCGTAAGCGTCGTCTGCGGCGCGGTGGGGCGTGAACTCCACGCCGAGTGCGCCCGCAATGTATTCCAGTCCGAACTGTCTTGTGAAATCCGTCTTGTACGACATATACAAAAGCTGGCTGTCCGAAAACCGAAACCTGAACGACGGCAGGTTAAACCGCTTTGTTTCGAGGTTGAGATACTTGACGTCGTTGATAGTCGAGTGCCCGAAAACAAGGTTGTTTTCGTCTTCCAATAAAGATTTTATGTACGGATAGACTTCGGTGAAAAGCGGGTAATTTTTAAAGTCTTCGTAGGAATAGGGCAAAACAATTCCCTTGTCGCCCTTTCTGTCGGTAAGACGGAACTTCCCGCGCGGATTTATAAGAATATCCTCTTTTTTTATAATGTTAAAACGCTCGTCGCAAATAACGTAGCCGAAAGCGCAAATCTTAGCCGCATTTTTCGTTACGTTTGCGCACTCTATATCAAAGAAAACCAAATTCATTTTTTTAACGCCGCAATCGATATTTTTGTTTTTATTCAATTGTATTATACCACATAAATGTTGACAAACACAACGTTTTGTTATATAATTTTTTTTATGAAGACATTGCTTACGGTAACCGTCTGCGCCGCACAGAAAGAGGCGCCTGCCTGCGACGGTATCGAGTTTATAATTATAGAAGAAAACGAAAGCGAACGGGATTTTCTTTCGCGCGCGGCCAAGTCCGCGAAGGGCAAGTACGTCGTAATTTCAGACCGCTCCGTCAGCGTTGCGGACGTTCAGTCGCTTTTAAACATAATAGACAAAAACACCGCGGATATGGTCTGTTTTACCGACGGTATGGCGGTTAAAACTTCGTATTTCAAGAACGCAGTCAAGGACTGCGCGGACACGTTTTCATTGAAGTCGTTGTGCGTTTTAAGCTGTAAGAACCTTTTGAAAACCATTTATATGCCTTTTACTTTCGGAAGGGCGAGCGTGCAGTTCAACGGGGACAATACCGAGGGGTTGCTGCTTGCCGCGGAAACGTTCGGGAAAGTAAAATCCAAACTGACGAAAGAGATATACTCCTACGCCTCGAACCTGCTTTGCGACAGGCTTGTCACGTATTATATGTATTCTATGCTCGAAATAAAGAGCGGAAAGACGACCGCGGATAAATTAATCGCGTTCGACGGAAAACTTAAAGCCGAAATCGTACTGTATCTCGCTCTGGAAAAGAGGTTCACCGCCGCCAAGCTTGAAAAACTGCGCGCAAAGGCGTTCAGGATTTCGCCGTTGACGGCAAGAAAATTCAAAAAACTTTTAAAATAAAAAACAGCCGCACGTTTACCGTAATTCCAATAGGGAAAAACAGGTAAGCCGCAGGGAAAAAATCAGGCGTGGCGTGAAGCCACGCCTTTTTTGATATTTATATTGCGTGGACAAGCGAGGCTACTTGTAGCCAAGTGAGATATGGCTGATATTGCAAACCGCTTGTTTTTCATTTTCCATTGTGTTAAAATGATAATACTATAAACAGTAATTTACATTAGGAAAGTATAAAATGCAACCTAACGATATACTCAAATACTGCCTTAATAATTTACCCGACACGGTTTTAGTAAGCAGTTGGGGCGAGAACGGAATTTTCTATAATCCGAATAATACGCTAAAACGAGGAATTTATATTTTAACCGTCAAAGAGAAAGACGGCGACAACGATAAGAGTTCGGATTTGAACAGGGAAAATATTTACCGCGTAAATGTAGGTATTCGCAAAAATACTTTTATAAATATGTTCGGCTTTGTTCCTGCACGTCCGTCAAAAGGCGGAATTGTGGATATGCCGTATGACTTTACGCAAACAGATAAAATATTGCCACACCCCGTTTACGCTTGGATGAGTTGGGTGTGTGCGCTCAATCCGTCTGATATAACCTTTGAAAGATTAAAGCCGTTAATTAAAGAGGCTTATGAGTACGCAAAGGAAAAATATTCTAAAAGAAAGTAAGTTAAATTTCAATTTATCTTATTAACTTCATTATGTGTAAGCTAAAAGGCTCTCGAACATTTTGTTCGAGAGCCTTTTAATAATATGAAAGCGTAGCACTAAAAAAATTTAATTTTACAATTCTCTATGGGAAATGCGCTTTTCCGTGCGGCTTTATTTTTTTACTTTTTGGGCGTAAGCTTTTCTTTTCCGCCGAGGTATTTTCTGAGCACTTCTGGCACGTAAATACTTCCGTCCGCCTGCAAGTGGTTTTCGAGGAACGCGATAAGCATTCTCGGCGGCGCGACGACCGTGTTGTTGAGGGTGTGCGCATACTCGTTTTTACCCGTTTTGGAATTTTTGTATCTGATACCTAAGCGGCGCGCCTGCGCGTCTGTCAGGTTGGAGCAACTTCCCACCTCGAAATACTTTTTCTGGCGGGGGCTCCACGCCTCGATGTCGCAACTCTTGTATTTAAGGTCAGCCAGATCGCCCGAGCAACATATAAGCTGGCGGACGGGGATTTCCATAGACGTAAACAGCTCCACAGTGTAGTTCCAGAGTTTTTCATACCAGTAATCGCTTTCTTCGGGCCTGCATATTACTATCATTTCCTGCTTTTCGAACTGGTGTATGCGGTAAATGCCGCGCTCCTCTATGCCGTGCGCGCCCTTTTCCTTTCTGAAACAGGGCGAATACGAAGTAAGCGTCTGCGGGAGCGAGCTTTCGGGCAAGACCTCGTTCATAAACCTGCCTATCATAGAGTGCTCCGACGTGCCGATAAGATACAGGTCCTCGCCTTCTATCTTGTACATCATTCCTTCCATTTCCTCAAAGCTCATAACGCCGGAAACGACGTCGCTCCTGATCATAAACGGAGGAATGCAGTAAGTAAAGCCCTTGTCTATCATAAAATCGCGCGCGTATGTCAATACTGCCGAGTGCAGGCGCGCAACGTCGCCGAGAAGATAGTAAAAGCCGTTGCCGCTTGTACGCCGCGCCGCGTCTAGATCGATACCGCCTAAACTTTCGAGTATATCGAGGTGGTAAGGCACTTCGAACGGCTTTTCTTCGGCTTTCAGAAACACCTTGCCCTGAACGTTCTCGCTGTCGTCCCTACCGACGGGAACGTCGTCCGCGATTATGTTGGGTATGGACATCATAGCCGTTTTAAGCTTTTTTTCTATCTCTTCGCTTTCGGCCTCTATTGCGGCGATACGCTCGTTATTCTCTTTGGAAACGCGTTTCGCCTCCTCCGCCTCCTGCTTTTTACCCTCGCGCATAAGCACGCCGATGCTCTTTGCAAGCGAGTTGCGCTGGGCGCGGAGCGCGTCGCCCTCGGATTGGAGTTCGCGCTTTTTAACGTCGAGCGCGAGTATCTCGTCTACGAGCGGCAGTTTTCTGTCCTGAAATTTCTTTTTGATATTCTCTTTTACAAGCTGAGGATTTTCCCTGATTATATTAATATCAATCATAATCGGCTCCTTTTTTAAGTACGACAAAATTATACTTCAAATTTTTGGTAATTGCAATTAAAACACCGTTAATATATTGAAAAAAAAGTTTAGGTGTGTTATAATGTAGTTTGTAGAAATGTTTTATTAATACAGGAAAGACTATGAGTAAAATTGTTTTTAAAGTGAACGGTAAAAAGGACGACGAAGACGACGAGCGTCAGGTATCCCCCGACGCACCTTCCCGCGGTTCCGCCGAGGAAGAGAGCGCGGCGGCCTCCGCTGCGGCCGTTGCCGACGGCGGCGCGGTTTCCGACAAGTCCGATATTAAGTCCGAAAATAAGGACGGGGAATTCGACAAAGAAAAAATAATCAAATATTTCAAGCGTCACCCCAAAAAGAACGTTTCGAGCAAGGTCGACAGGTTTTCGCCCAAACTCAACAAGGGTTTGTCCACCGCGCAGGTTCAGACGCGGTTCACCCAGTTTCTGTTTAACGATACCAATAAGAAATACTCCCGCTCGTACGCAAGCATTTTCATTAGCAATATCTGCACGTTCTTCAACCTGCTGTGTCTGCTTGCGGGCGCGGCGTTCCTTATCGCAAACACCAAATCGATAACGAACTATCTCGTTCTGTTTATCACGGCGGCAAACATCGCCATAGGCATATTTCAGGAAATACGCTCCAAGCTGTCAATCGACAAACTGACCATTCTGGCCGCAAGTTCGGTCAAGGCCATACGCGACGGCGAAGCGTGCGAAATTCCCGTAAACGAAATAGTGCTGGACGACGTAATTTTGCTGGAACTGGGCAATCAGGTGCCTGCGGACTGCGTTCTTGCGGAAGGCTCCGTCGAAGTGAACGAAAGCCTTTTAACGGGCGAGTCGATAGCAATTAAGAAGAACGTGGGCGACGTGCTGTATGCGGGAAGTTTCATATCGAGCGGAAACGGAAAGTGCCGCGTCGACAAAGTAGGTAAGGAAACTTACATCGAAAAGCTTACCTCCAAGGCAAAAAAGTATAAGCGGCCCAATTCCGAGCTTATGAACTCCACCAAGCTCATAATCAAGGTTATTTCCATACTCATACTCCCTATCGCGATAGGTATGTTTTTCATTGCGAAGAGCAATTACGACCCCGCGCTGGATATAGGCGATTTCATTTTCAAAGCGCACATCAACTATGCGATACAGCGAACCGTGACGGTTGTCGTCGGAATGATACCTTCGGGAATGCTGCTACTTACAAGCGTGGCGATGTTTACCGGTATCGCAAGACTCACCAAAAACCATACGCTTGTGCAGGATATGTATTCGCTGGAAATGCTTGCGAGGGTAAACGTGCTGTGTCTGGATAAAACGGGAACGATTACCGACGGCAGAATGCGCGTAAACGACTGCGTGATTTTAAATACTGTCGGGGAATATTCACTCAACGACATTATGGGCAGTATGCTCGCCGCACTGGACGACAATAACCAGACCTCGATTGCGCTGCATAACCATTTCGGGCTGAGCGACAAGATGTCGCCCACGGTCACTCTGCCTTTCTCCTCGAAAAGAAAACTTTCGGCCGTAACGTTCGAAGACGTAGGCACTTTCTGTATGGGCGCGCCCGAATTCGTGCTCAAACCCTATCCCGCCAAGGTCGAGAGAATAGTCAAAAGCTACGCTCAGATGGGCCTCCGCGTTATCGTGCTTGCGCACTCGCCCGCGCCTATCGTCGGCGACAAGCTGCCCGCGGTGCTGAAACCCATAGCGGTAATATCGATAGCCGACAATATCAGGGAAGACGCGATTGACACTATCCGCTGGTTCGGCGAAAACGAAGTAAACGTGAAGGTAATTTCCGGCGACAACCCCGTTACCGTATGCGAAGTCGCAAAGCGCGCGGGAATAAAGAACGCCGAGAAATATATCTCGCTGGAAGGACTGAACGAGAAAGAAGTTGCAAACGTAGCAAACAAATACACCGTGTTCGGCAGGGTCACGCCCGAGCAGAAGGCGATACTCGTCCGCTCGATTAAGTCCGAGGGCAACACCGTCGCAATGACGGGCGACGGCGTAAACGATATTCTGGCGCTCAAAGAGGCCGACTGCGCGATTTCCGTCGCGTCCGGCAGCGAGGCGGCCAAGAACGTAAGCCATATAGTGCTTATGGACAACAACTTCAACAATATGCCCAAGGTCGTTGCGGAGGGCAGGCGAGTTATAAACAACATCAAAAACTCGTCCTCGCTTTATCTTATGAAAACGCTGTTTACGGCTCTGCTTGCGACAATCTGTATCGCTATGCAGGTTCCTTACCTGTTTATGCCGCAGAACGTATTGTTACTCGAATTTGCGATTATCGCAATCCCCTCCTTCTTCCTGTCGTTGCAACCCAACAACGAGCGCGTGCAGGGCAAGTTCATTACGCACGTTATGAGCGGGGCGGTATCGGGCGCGATAGTTATGATTGTCTGCGTAATGTCTATGTTCTTAACTCAGGTAATAGACAAAGCCGAGTTCGGGCAGCACTACCTAGCAATGTGTATGATTGCGCTGACGTTCTCGGGCCTTGTAATGCTTTTCAGGATTTGTAAACCGTTCAACGTATACCGCGCCGTGCTGTGCGTTTCCGTGCTTGCGATTTGTATAACGGCATACGCCGTGCCGCAGATTGCAGGGCTGTTATACGAGGGCTGGGGCACAATCGAGTGGGATTACGCGAAGATACTGACTATCGTAGTAGTTCTCGAAGCCGCGTTCCCCGTTTCGAGCTGGATGATAGAGCTTATGCACTATATCTTCCCCTCCTCGACCGGTAAGAAACACGCCGCGCCAAAACAACAGACCGAAAACGAATAAACCAGCCGCCCGTAAGGGTATCTGTTATAGGGATTTCCTTGTGGTCACAGAAATAGCGCACTATCTTCGCTTGCGAAGTATAGTGCGCTATACTTTATAAAAGATTATAAAGATAAATTGAAATTTATCGTTACTATGATAATTTGTTATTCAAGCACTGAATGTATTGTGCGACTAAAAAATAATTTTTTATATCTGTTTCGTCTAATCCTCTGAACAGAAAAAGGTCATCGTAAATTTCCGCCACTCTATTAATATCTTTTCCTTCAATATGGAAAAACCCCGTAACTAAATCAATCCCGACTAAAACAGATGAATCTTTAGCTTTATATGCAACAATTTGCGGTACTGCACCTTGCGGTAATTTCTCTCTATTAGATTCATTTTTCATAATGTTGAATTCTACGACATCATGAAAAGATAAAGAATCTAATTTTTCAAAACGATATTTGTTGCAAAAATAATCATTTATTTCTGCTCCGCTTTTCCGATTCGGTTTCAACTTATCACGATTTTCGTTATATATGCATTTCCACTCCTGAATCATTTCAATAGTTGGCTCTGTTGTAAGCATATTAAAATCTCCGCTAAATTACTGTTTATCGCATAGTCATTATAACTTAACCGTACTAAAAAAGCAAGGACTGATTATCTTCCTTGCTTTAATCCCTATGAAATACACAGCTACGGTCAGCTTTTTTAGTTAAATTTCTTCGTCCGTTCCGTCTTCTGCGGGAATTTCTTCTTCGAAATCCTCAACGCCCGTTCCGACCTCTTCGGTTTCTATTGCGGCGGGTACGGCGGGGAGTTCGGGCGCGGCCTCGATAAGCTCTTCGGCGGCCTCCTCCTCGTCCCTTGCGGTGAGCGCTATCGTTGCGACCGCTCCGTCTTTAAGGCGCATAAGGCGCACGCCCTTGGTGTTTCTGCCGATACGCGAAATATCCGAGCAGTGCATTCTTATAACCGTTCCGCCGTCGGATATAATCATAACGTCGTCGTTATCGGTTACCTGTTTCATATTGACAAGTTCGCCGGTTATCTCGTTGAAGATACCCGCCTTTATGCCCTTGCCCGCTCTGCCTTGCAGTCTGTAATCCTCTATATCGCTGCGCTTGCCGAAACCTTTGGAGGTAACGGTAAGCACGTCCTTTGTTTCGTCAACGACAAGCATATCGACAAGACAGTCGTCGCCCGTGAGTTTCATCGCCTTTACGCCCGCGGTATCCCTGATAC
>CAJTUI010000008.1:0-70796 GCA_910579705.1 uncultured Christensenella sp. | reverse complement strand
CCCATAGAGCGTATATCCTGTTCGGAGAAACGTATGCACTTGCCCGAACGCGACGCAATCATAAGCTCGCTGCGGCCCGTAGTGAGCACAACCGACATCAGGTCGTCGCCTTCGTTGAGCTTGATTGCGATTTTACCGTTCTTGTTGATACGCGCGAACTCGCTCAGTCTGGTCTTTTTAATCAGGCCCTTTCTGGTTGCAAACGCTATGCTGCCGTGCTGGCCGTGCTGTACGGGCATAAGCGTGTTGATTTTTTCGTCCTGAGCTATCTGCACTATGTTTACGATAGCCCTGCCGCGCGCGATACGCGTCGCCTCGGGTATCTCATAGGCCTTGATACGGTATACCTTGCCCATATCGGAGAAAAGAAGAATATCGTCGTGCGAGGAGCATACAAACATACTCTCGACAAAATCCTCTTCCTTGGGGCGGTGCGCGGTAATGCCCTTGCCGCCGCGGTTCTGGGCGCGGTATTCAGACACGGGCAATCTCTTTACGTAACCCGTATGGGTCATTGATATAACAACCTGCTCGACGGGTATCAAATCCGCGTCTACAATCTCTCCGTCGAAATCAACGGCAATCTCCGTCTTTCTCTCTGAGGGATACTTGCGTTTGATTTCGAGAAGGTCGTTTTTAATGATTTCGAGCACGCGGCATTCGCGGGCGAGAATGTCTTTCAAATCCGCGATAGTCGCTTCTAGCTGGGCAAGCTCGTCCTTGAGCTTGTCGACTTCGAGGTGGGAAAGCCTGTAAAGCCTGAGCTCGGCAACCGCGGTCGCCTGTCTTTCGTCAAGTTCAAAATTATCGGTAAGTTTTTTGACGCAATCGGCTTTATCGGTTGCGTTACGGCACACTTCGACAACCTCGTCTATGCTCGCCTGAGCGATTACGAGGCCGCGCAAAATATGCGCGCGCTCCTCGGTTTTGGCAAGGTCGAACTTGGTGCGGCGGGTAATGATTTCTTTCTGGTGTTCGAGATAGTAATATATGAACTCCCTCAAATTGAGCGTGCGCGGCGTGCCGTCCACAAGCGCGAGCATTATAAGTCCGTCGGAAATCTGTAAGTTGGTGTGCTTGTACAGCGTGTTTAAAACAACCTGAGGATTGGCGTCCTTTTTAAGCTCTATAACGATACGCATACCGTCTCTGTCGGATTCCTCGCGGATGTCCGAAACGCCCTCAATTTTCTTGTCCTTAACAAGGTCGGCCATATTTTCGATAAGCTTGGCCTTGTTGACCTGATAGGGAATTTCGGTTACGATGATTCTGGTACGGGTATTGTTACCGCTCTTGAACTCTTCCACCTCGCAACGCGAACGGATAGTGATACTGCCCCTGCCCGTTTTATACGCGCGCTTGATACCGCTCCTGCCCATAATCAGCGCGCCTGTCGGGAAGTCGGGCGCGGGAATGTACTGCATAAGCCCGTCGACGTCTATTTCGGGATTGTCTATCATTGCGATAACGCCGTCTATAACCTCGCCGAGGTTGTGCGGGGGAATGTTGGTCGCCATACCGACCGCGATACCGTCAGAGCCGTTTACAAGCATATTGGGGAAACGCGACGGCAGAACGGTGGGTTGCATACCGGTATCGTCGAACGTGGGATAGAAATCAACGGTTTCCTTGTCCAGATCGCGCAACATTTCGGAGGACAGTTTCGAAAGCCTTGCCTCCGTATATCTCATAGCCGCGGCGGGGTCGCCGTCGACCGAGCCGAAGTTACCGTGGCCCTCTACGAGCGGGAAGTTAATGGAGAAATCCTGCGCAAGCCTTACAAGCGCGTCGTAGACGGAAGTGTCGCCGTGGGGGTGATATTTACCTAGACAGTCACCGACGATACGCGCGCATTTTCTGAACGCTTTGTCGGAATACAGTCCGAGTTCGTGCATTGAATAGAGTATACGCCTGTGTACGGGCTTTAAACCGTCCCTTACGTCGGGAATGGCACGGGATACGTTGACGGCCATTGCATAGGCGATAAAGCATTTTTTCAGCTCTTCGTCGACCTCGACATCGAGCATTTTTGTCATAGCAAGAGTTTGTCTGAATTCTTCGGTCAGCTCCGCGCTGGTGTTCTTTTTAGCCATACGTCACTCCTTATATATCCAGCTCTTCGACGAGCTTTGCATTGTCTTCTATAAACTGCCTTCTGAGTTCGGGCTGCTCGCCCATCAGAAGCGAGAAATATTTATCGGCCTCAACCGCGTCTTCGACGTTAATTCTGACAAGCGTCCTTCTCGCGGGGTCCATAGTCGTTTCCCAAAGCTGTTCCTTGTTCATTTCGCCGAGGCCCTTATAACGCTGTAACTCGAACTTGCCCTTATAGGTGTTTCTGAACTCTTCAAGCGCCTTGTCGTCGTACAGATAGGTTTCGGGTATGCCCTTTCCCGACACCTTGTAAAGGGGCGGCTGTGCCGCGTAGATATGTCCGTTTTCGACAAGCGGGCGCATATACCTGAAAAAGAAAGTCAAAAGCAATATTCTTATGTGCGAACCGTCTACGTCCGCGTCGGTCATAATTATAATTCTGTCGTAACGCAGTTTGCTTTCGTCGTAGTTTTCCTGTATGCCGCAACCGAACGCCGTAATCATAGCCTTAATCTCTTCGTTGCCGAGAGCGCGGTCTATCCTTACCTTTTCAACGTTGAGTATCTTGCCGCGGAGCGGAAGTATCGCCTGAAAACGCCTGTCCCTGCCCTGTTTCGCCGTGCCGCCCGCACTGTCGCCCTCGACAATGTAAATTTCGCAAAGCTCGGGCCGTTTATCGGAGCAGTCCGCAAGCTTGCCGGGGAGTTTGGTGCTTTCCAGAACGCCCTTGCGGTGCGTTTCCTCGCGCGCCAGCCTCGCCGCCTCTCTCGCGCGCTGAGCAGTAAGACAGCGCATAATCAGCTCTTTCGTTTCGGAGGGGTGCTCTTCGAGATACATACCGAACTTTTCTGTTACGGCTTTCTGCACAAAGCTCCTGACGTACGTGGAGCACAGCTTGCTCTTGGTCTGGCTTTCGTACTGCGCGTCTGCTATCTTCACGGAAACGACCGCGGTAATGCCCTCGCGCACGTCCTCGCCCGAAAGCTTTACGTTTTCTTTGAGTATGTTGAGTTTCCTGCCCGCGTCGTTGATTACCTTTGTAAGCGCGGCCTTGAACCCGTCGAGGTGCGTTCCGCCGTCGGGCTGGCGGATATTATTCGAGAACGGGAAAATCTGCTCGTTATAGCCGTCGTTGTACTGGATTGCGATTTCAAGGAACTTGTCGTCGCCCTCGGAATCCTCGAAGTAAACGGGCTTGGGGAAAAGGACGTTCTTGCCCTTGTTTATATCCTCTATAAAGTGTACGACGCCGCCCTCGTAACAAAACACGTCCGCGCGTTCCCTGCCCGCGCGCTTGTCCGTAAGCGTGAGCGTAAGGCCCTTGTTGAGATAGGACAGCTCCCTTAAAAGAGTTTTAAGGGTGTCGTAATTGAAATCGATAGTTTCGAATACCGTCGCGTCGGGGTGGAACGTGATGGTCGTGCCCGTTTCAGTGGTCTTGCCGACTGCTTTAAGTTTGGTTTCTGGAATGCCGCAGTGATAGACCTGACGGTGGATATGTCCGTCCTGACAAACTTCCGCAACGAGAGTATCCGAAAGCGCGTTTACGCAGGACACGCCGACGCCGTGCAAGCCCGACGAAATTTTATAGCCGCCCGCCTTGTTGCCGCCGCCGAACTTACCGCCCGCGTTGAGGTTGGTGAGCGCAAGCTCTACGCCGCTGATACCCTCCTCCTTGTTGATGCCCGTGGGGATACCTCTGCCGTTATCCTTTACGGAGCAGGAGCCGTCCTCTGTGATAACAACCTCTATTTTGTCGCAGAAACCCGCAAGAGCCTCGTCAATGGAGTTGTCTATAACTTCCCTGACAAGGCAGTGCAGACCTTTTTCGTCGGTAGGTCCGATGTACATTCCGGGGTGCTCCCTTACGGGTTCAAGCCCCTTCAACGCTTTAAGACTGTTGGCGTCGTAACTGGATTTTACTTTTCCGAACATTTTAAAAAACCTCTTTTTCAATTGATTGATTTTTCGCATTTTTATTATACCATATTATATAATCAAATGCAATTATATGGCGTAAAATTTTCAAAATTCACGGCGATTTCAAAAAGGTTTCGGACCGCGGAAAAACGATTTTTCAAAAGTTATTGATTTTTGATTTTTTATGTTGTATAATTACGTAAAGGTAATAAAAAAATTTTATAAGAGGTTGAAAATGAACAGATTTTTACGCGCCGTTGCGGTTGCGCTGTGCGCCGCGGGCACGGCCACCGCGTTTGCGGCCTGCGGCGGGAACGACAAGCCGAAACCCGAAACTCCTCCGCCTCAGGAAGAGGAAAAGCCCGCAAAGAAAGCGTACGATATTTTAAACGACGATTACATCGTTTTGAACGGCGAGGCCGACGATACGGACGGACTTACGCTTAATTCCGCCGTGCTGGAACTGGACAAGGCGGTCGTACTGCCTTTCGGTAAAAATGCGGAATGGAGCGTTTCGTTCGGCGGCGTGCTTATGCCCGACGGCGAGGGCGGCGGGCAGTTTTTAAACAGTCTTGCCAACGACCCCAACGGCAGAATTTATTTCGGCGTGAACGGGCCCAACAAAGTTTTATTTATGGGCGTTTGCGTTGGCGACACCTATGCAAATTACTGCTGGAATGTTCCGCTTGAAACGATGTCCGCAGAGCATTCGTATACTATAAAATACGACGGCGAATACACGCTTAGCGTGGACGGCGGTCAGCCGCAGAGTTTTGACAGAGTAAATATCAACCAAGGCAACCGTATGGCGGTGGACGGTGCGACGGCCTCGCGCGAGCTTACGCGCAAGATTTGCGCCGTATCGGGCAGACCGTTCGTTACAATGACGAACGTAGGCTCGTTCTCCCACCCCTGCACCAACGCGTTCAGGACTTTCAAAGCGGAAACCACGGAGCTTAAAGGTTATACAAACAATTACAGTCACCCGCTTGCGGGCAAGACAATATACTACCTCGGCTCTTCCGTAACGCGCGGACACGGCGGCAATACCGACGGGACTTCGTTCGCGGAGATGACCGCGCTGCTTACGGGCGGGGATTGCGTTAAAGAGGCTATTTCGGGAACAAACCTCGCAATCGTAAACGGGCGGAGCGATTCGTACGCGGAAAGGCTTTCGCGGCTTAATCTTGAAAACCTGCCCGACGTGCTGGTCGTACAGCTGTCCACCAACGATTTTTACAATAACGTGCCTCTCGGCGAGATTTCCGACGGGGTGGATTCGGACGGATTCGACAGGCGAACGGTCACGGGCGCGCTGGAATACATAATAGCGAAAGTCAAAGAAGTTTCGCCCGATACCAGAACGGTTATTTACGCCTGCCCGCTGGGCGAGGGCTGGGGCAAGTACAGGGAATACGGACAGTACGTGAACGGGACCTTGAAGGAACTTGAAGAAAAATGGGCGGACAGTCTTTCCGTGCTCGACCTGTATAACGCCGATTATATAAAGATGACCTCCTATATGCAGGGCGACAACCTGCACCCGCAAAAGGAAGGATACGCGCAGGTGTTTACGCCGCTGTTTATCGAGCTGCTGAATAGTTATTTCGATTGAGCGCAAAATAAGCGTATGGATAAATTTAACTGCGGCTTTGACTCCTTCGATATACACGAAAATTTCTTCGAGTGCGGAACTTGCGGAAACCACGTCTGCAAGACCAAGGCCGAGCTTTGGGGAAGAATCTGCCCCAACTGTTTCGGTAAACTTTACAGAATAAGCTGACAAAAACCTGCGGTCGTTTTAAAACGCCCGCAGGTTTTATATTTACAGATATTTTTTGATTTCTTCCAGTCTTATTCGGCACTCCTCCGCCTCCCGCTCCTCGCCGCGCGCCTTGCGGTATTCGTAACGCAACTGCATAAGCGAAATGAATGCGGGGTCGTCCTCGCGGATTACGGGGAGATTAAACAAAAGCTCCTCGTCCAGTCCGCCGATCTCCGCGCCGCCGAGCAACAGCGCCTGCGCCTTTAACACGGCCAGCGTAACCTTCGCCTCGTCCGTGTCGCGCCTCAGCTCGCTTATCACAAGCCCGTCGGTCTTGCCGTCGGGCAACAGCGCCGCCTCGCCGTTGAGATACAACAGGTATGCCGAGGCGGGTAAAAACACGCACAGAAACACGCATTGCGTGAAAATCAGGCCTATAATTCCCACTAACGCAAACAGCGCGTTCACGGCAAGCCCGCCGCTTGCTGTGACTATCAGCCGCCTTTTCAGGTTGTCCGCGGCTTTCGGGATAATTTTAACGCTTGACGAACCGAAGAGCGAAAATTTTGGCACAGCCTTTATTTTAACGAACGCGCCGAAGAGCATATGCCCCAGCTCGTGCATTAACGAGCAGAACGGCAAAGCGAGTATTATCGCCGCGTAACAGGCCAAAGCGTACAGATCGTACGCGAGCCACAGCCTTATGGCGCAGGGCACGGCCCAGACGAGAGCTACGGCCGCCGACCATATAAAACGTTTCATAGCGCGCCGCCTTTGAGCATAAGATAGCCCTCCAGATTGTCGCTTTCGGATACCGTTATTTTACTTATGTTGAACTTTTCCATAACCTTGCCGAGCAACAGACAGCCGCCGCCGACAACGTCCGCGGACTTCGTGCATATCGTCGTAGCGCGGATTTCTTCGACCGACATAGATAAAAGCCTGTCCGCCGTATCAAGCACTTCGCGGCGGGTAACAACCGTTCCGTCGGTTATTTCGGGGCGGTATTCCCTTAATCCGTGACGAACCGCGGCAAGGCGCGTGGCCGTTCCGCCTATCGCGTACATATCGAGAGCGGACGCGTCGAACTTGCCGTACTCGGAAATTTTTTCATTTATTACCGCGGCAAGCTTTTCAGCGTCCCTGCCGGCAAGGTCGAGAAGACGGACCGTGCCGATATTCACGCTCTGCGAAAATACTATTTCGCCGCCTGTGCGGACGGTGACCTCCGTGCTTGCGCCGCCGACGTCGATTATGCCGCCGTCGCCGCCTTTAAGCGCGCCGTAAAGGCCCGCAAGCGCCTCTTCCTCGCCGCTTATTACGTCCACTTTCAAGCCGCAGAGCCTGTAAACTTCGTCCGTGAAAATTGCGCCGTTCACTGCCGAGCGAACCGCCGCCGTTGCAAAACACAGAACGCGTTCCGCGCCGTCGCGCTCGGCTTCGAGTTTGAAATCCGCGACCGCACGCGCCGTGCGTTCGGCCGCCGCGGGCAGTATCTTGCCCGACAGCGAAAGGCCTTCGCCAAGCCTAGTAGTGGCAAGCCGCTTATATAAAGTTTTTCCGTCAGCCGTTAATGCTAGGCGGACGGAATTGGAACCAACGTCTATAATACCTGTTTTCATACTGTGCCCGCGCCCTTTGCGGCGCTTTAACTTATTTTCCCATTACGAAACCGTATTCGTAAGCTTTATCGAGAAGTCCTTCTTCGGTCTTGTAATAATCGAGCGTGGAGTTGTTTTTATCGGTCATAGTTTCGTAATATAAAATGCTGTCCTCCAAATCGTTTTTCATCTTGTTGAGATTGACCATAACGACGAGCTGGTATATGCAAACGGAGGCCAGAATGGCAATCAGCAGTATCACGTTGACCGTTACCGCCGCAAGTATGCGGTTGCGTTTTTCTTCCGACATATCAATTTACCTTTCACTTTTTTTTAGAAGTAATTTTATTATATACTTTTTTTACGGAAAATGCAACAAATATGTGAAAGCTTTTTAAATACAGCAACGCGCCGACTACGCAGCCGATAAACATATATACTCTCAGGCCGCAGAAATCAAACATAACCGAGATAAAAACGAACGCGGCGGCGAAGACAAGACAGTACAAAATATCGCACGCGGCGGTGAATATTCTGTCCTTGACGGTATAGGCCTGCTTGTGTATGCCGCAGACGGCGCAACGCGCTATGTACAGCACGTCGTACACAACTCCGCTGAGAATACCGCAACAGGCGCAGGTTAAGAATATGAAAATCTGCATTTATTTGAAGAGTTTACCTTTAATACCCAGTCCGCCGCCCGTATACCTGACCGATATTATGTCGCCCGTAGCCGCAAACGCGCCGCTCGTCTTTGAAAAATTGACAATCTTCATTCCGCTGCCCGCGACGATTATTCTGCCCGACTGATACGACAGAATTATCTGTTTGTCGGAAAATGCGTCTACGCTTGTTATCGCGGTAGCCGTAACCTTTTTGCACTGTTCTATGCCCAGAGAGTGGGGCGCAACGTTTTCCATAAAATCCTCCGCATAAAAAAATACCGCCCGCCTTCCTTAAACGGACAAGGCAAGTGGTATTATATATGCTCCGAAAAAAAATTATATTACCGCAATTTCATTGTTTATACACGCTTGCGCGGCGCAAAGCGGGCGGTAAGCACCAGCTCGTATCCGTCTTTTGCAAACAGCTTGGCGAACTCGTAGCCAAGCCCGCCCGACGCGCCCGTTATAAGAACGCAACTCACTGTTTCTTTTCTCTGGCGCGTGCCTTCGCGCGCTGTTCGGAATTCAAAATACGCTTTCTTATGCGGATATTTTTAGGGGTGATTTCGAGAAGTTCGTCGTCGCCGAGAAATTCAAGACATTCTTCGAGGCTCATTTTCTTTGGCGTTATAAGCCTCAACGCCTCGTCGCTGGAACTCGAACGCGTGTTCGTAAGGTGTTTGGTCTTGCAGACGTTAACGTTTATATCCTCGCCCTTGGGGGATTCGCCGATTACCATACCCTCGTAGACGGGCGTGCCCGCGCCGATAAATAGCGCGCCCCTGCCCTGTGCGTTGTATAGCCCGTAAGTGACCGCGTCGCCCGTTTCGAACGCGACGAGCGAGCCCGTATCCCTGCGCGAGAACTCGCCCTTATAGGGCTGGTATTCGAAAAACACGCTGTTCATAACGCCCTCGCCCTTGGTCGAGGTGAGAAACTCCGACTTGTAGCCGAAAAGCCCTCTCGCGGGGACGATAAATTCAAGGCGCGTACGGTTGCCGACCGCGCTCATATGCAAGAGCTCGCCCTTGCGGTTGCCCATACTCTGGAATATCGCGCCCGTAGCGTCGTCGGGAACGTCAACCATTAATTTCTCGATCGGCTCGTATCTTACGCCGTCAATTTCCTTGTACATAACGCGCGGGGTCGAAACCTGAAATTCGTAGCCCTCGCGGCGCATATTCTCTATCAGTATCGAAAGGTGCATTTCGCCCCTGCCGCAGACGCGGTAACTGTCCGCGGAGTCCGTTTCTTCAACGCGCAACGAAACGTCCCTCAAAAGCTCGCGGAAAAGCCTGTCCCTTATGTGGCGGGTGGTTACCCACTTGCCGTCCTTGCCCGCGAACGGGGAGTCGTTTACAGAGAAAGTCATTTCCACAGTCGGCTCGGTTATTTTAACGAACTTGTGCGCCTCCACACAGTCGGGCGAGCAAACGGTGTCGCCGATGTTGATTTTTTCAAGGCCCGAGAAACAGACTATGTCGCCCGCCCGCGCCGTTTCGCACGCAACGCGCTGCAAGCCCTCTATCTGATACAGATTTACAAGCTTGCCCTGCGTTTTGAGATGTATGTTGTTGTAGTTGGTCACGGTCACGGCCTGACCCTGATTTATAACGCCGCGCTCTATCCTGCCCACGCCTATTCTGCCGACGTACTCGTTATAGTCGATAGACGAAACAAGCACCTGCGCGGGAGCTTTTTCGTCCACCTCCATAGGCTTGATATGGCTGAGTATTGTTTCGAAAAGCGGCGTAAGGTCCTTACCAGGCTCCTTCAAATCGAGCGTAGCCGTTCCGTCCCTGCCCGAGCACCATACGACGGGGCTTAAAAGCTGGTCGTCGGACGCGTCCAGTTCGAGAAGAAGCTCGAGAATTTCGTCCTGCACTTCTTCAAGCCGCGCGTCGGCGCGGTCTATCTTATTGACGACTATAATCAGGCGGTGGCCCATTTCAAGCGCTTTCTGTACTACGAAACGGGTCTGGGGCATAGGCCCCTCCGCCGCGTCAACGAGTACGAGCACGCCGTTAACCATCATCATTACGCGCTCCACCTCGCCCGAGAAATCGGCGTGGCCTGGCGTGTCGACTACGTTTATCTTTACGCCGTTATAGTGTATGGACGTATTTTTCGCGAGAATGGTTATACCCCTCTCGCGCTCCAAATCTCCGCTGTCCATTACTCTTTCTTCCACGGACTGGTTGTCGCGGAAAGTATTGCTCTGTTTCAACATTGCGTCCACAAGCGTGGTCTTGCCGTGGTCTACGTGCGCGATTATCGCCACGTTTCTTAAATCGTTTCTTACCAAAATTTTTTGCCTCGTATATATTGTTTTTAAAATTCGCTTTTCGTCTGTCTGTCAAACAGTTTTAATATTATGTCCATACACGTGCGCGCGCCCTCGCCGCCCTCGAACGCGCGGGATAGGAAACACGCCTCGTAAACGGCGTTGGTAATGGGAAGTTCCACGCCGTACTTATCGCCCAGCTCCTTCATTGCCTTTGCCGTCATAACGCCTTCCGCAAGTTTATCGAATTTACTGCCGTGCGCCATCATTTCGCCGTATCTTCTGTTATGCGAATACTCCGAAAACAGCGTCGTTTCATAGTCGCCGAGGTGCGCAAGGCCGTATGCGGAACTGAATTTTCCGTTCATCGCCTGTATAAGTTTTCCCACTTCGTACGCGCCGCGCGCCATAAGCGGGCCCTTTAAACTTACGTAGCCGCTGCCGTCCAGCACGCCCGCGGCGATGCCTAAAACGTTCTTCGCCGCCGCGCCTATCTCCGTGCCTATCAGATCGTTGCCGTAATAGAAACGGATTAGATTGCTTTTGAACCCGTCCGCAAGTCTGCGTTTAAGCGTTTCGTTGTCGCTGTCAATTACCATACAGTTTGGTATGCCCCGAGTAAAGGCCTGAATATGCCCCGGCCCGACCCAGACCGCGATATTCTCGCGCGCAATCCCGCTCTCCGCCAAAACCTCCGAAAGCCGCTTGCCGGTGCTCTCTTCTATGCCCTTCATACAAAGAACGAAAGGCTTGTCCTTGCAGTCGAACGCGGTCACCTTTTTCATAAACCCGCGCAGACCCTGCGAAGATATGGAAATTATGATAACGTCGGCCTGCTCGACGGCGTATTTAAGGTCGCAGGTGAGCGTGATGTTTTTGTCGAGAGTGACGTACTCGTTCTTGCCCGTGTTTTTTAAAATCTCGTAAGAATAATCCCCCTCGGGTCCCCAGGACGTGACCGAGTTTTTGAGCACAGTCGCCTGATACCAGGCTATAAACGAGCCCCAGCGCCCGCAACCTAAAACCGAAACCTTCATAAATTTCCTTTTTTATTGTTATTTTACCGCCAGAAAAACGGGGTTAAATGGATTTGCGTTCTGACAGCGCGCGGGACAGAGTTACCTCGTCCGTGTATTCCAGCTCGCTGCCGATAGGAATGCCGTGCGCAAGCCTTGTAACGTTAATCCCCAAAGGCTTTAAAAGCTTTGCGCAGTACATTGCCGTGGCCTCGCCCTCCACGTCGGGATTGGTGGCCATAATAACTTCCTGCACGCCGCCTTCGCTCACGCGGGCCAAAAGTTCCTTTATCCTTATGTCGTTGGGCCCTATGCCGTCCATAGGGCTGATAACGCCGTGTAAAACGTGGTAAACGCCCTTGAACTCGTGCAGTTTTTCCATTGCGATAACGTCCTTGGGCTCCTTGACGACGCACACGGCGGATTTGTCGCGGCGCTTGCAGATTTCGCAGACCTCGTCTTCGGTGAAGTTGCCGCAGATTTTACAGTATTTTACCCTGCGCTTGCAGTTTAAAATGCTGTCCGCAAAGGCCTTGGCCTCCGCGTCCGACATACCGATAATTTTGTATGCGTAACGTTGCGCGGTCTTTTTACCCACGCCGGGGAGCTTGGAAAATTCGTTTATAAGTCTGCCGATAGGCTCGATAAATACGTCCATATTATACCGTGATTAAAACAGGCCGCCGCCCGCCTTTGCAAACGGGCCCATCTTCTCGTCGTAAAGCGCGTCCGCTTTCTTGTAACCGTCGTTTATAGCCGCCATAATGAGGTCTTCCAGCATTTCTATATCGTCCTCGTCGGTAAGGTCCACCGTTTCGGAAAGCCTGCTGCCGAACTCAATGCCGTTGATTATTTTTTTACCGTTCATATAGACGACCACCGTTTCGTCGCCCTCTTCGCCGCCGCCCGAAAGCCCTACGACTTCCAGCTCTTCCAGCTCCTTGTCGGCCTCCTGCATCTGCTCCTGCATTTTCTGGGCCTGTTTCATAAGGTTCTGCATACCGCCGTTCATTCCGCCTTTAAATCCTGCCATATCAAAAACTCCTGAAATATGATTTATTTTATTTCTATGTCCGTGCCCGCAAAATTGCGCTTTAACTCGTCCAGCGCCTTGTCAAACCCGTCCGCGCCCTTTTTGACGATACGCACCTCGTGCTCTTTAACACCGAGCTCCGTCAGCGCGTCCGAAATGAAATTCGCGTTGTCGGGTCGGGTCAGGCCCTTGTACACCGCCTCGCTCTCGGTTGTCAGCACCAGCTTTTCGCCCTCGAAAAAGTTGCCCAAATCCATACAGAGCGTAAACAGAACGGCGTTGCGGCGGGTGGTGCGCAAGCTTCGTATGAACTTGCCGAACACGCCGCTCTTCTCGTTCTCGTTCAGACTGCGCACGGTTGCCGGCGCGACCTTTTCGGGCGTTTCCCATATCCCCGCCTGAACCTGAGGTTTTTCCGAAACGGGCTTAAACGGCGTTTCTGCCTCTTCGTTGTCAATCAGCCGCGCCTTTTTCGGCGGGGCCTTTTCTGGCTTGGGCGCCGCGGGCGGGGCCGCGGTTATATTTACCGCGCCGCTTGCCAGCTTGCTTTCTAGTAAGTTTATCTTTCCGATTAGCGCGTCAAGATTGTAGTCCGTCTGCGGCATTGCGCATTTAAGCACGGCCGTTTCAAGCGTAATCTTTCCGTTCAGCGCATAGCGCATATCGTTTTCGGCTTTCGTGAGTATTTCCGTTACCCTGAGTATCTTATGCCCGTCGCAACGACCCGCGACAGACTGAATGCGGTTGTACGTTTCGGCGGGGAGGTTGACTATTTCCCGCGCGTTCCTGCATACCTTGACTATTGCGCAATTGTTTAAAAAGTTGAGTAAATCTTTTATGAGCACGCCCACGCTTTTACCTGTGGCGAGGATTTCTTCCACGCCCGAAAGCGACGCCGCGGCGTTTTCCGTAAGTATGCTTTCCGCAAGCGCGGCGATCGTTTCCCAGTCCGCACTGCCGAGAACGGCGTTAACGTCGTCGTAAGTCAGCTTCCCTTCCGAATAGGACGCGCACATATCGGCGATCGACAGGCTGTCCCTCGCGCTGCCCGCGCCCGCGCGCGCAATAGCGGCAACCGCCTCGTCCTCGTACTTCTTGCCCGTTTTGTCGAGAACGCTCTTCACAAGCCCTTCCAGATCTTTCTGAGGTATGAGCTTGAAATCGAACCGCATACAACGCGAAAGTATCGTCGCGGGGATTTTCTGCGGCTCTGTCGTGGCGAGGATAAACACCGCGTGCGAGGGCGGTTCTTCCAGCGTTTTCAAGACCGCGTTGAAAGCCGACGCCGTAAGCATATGCACCTCGTCGATGATATATACTTTATATCTGCCCGACACGGGAGGATACTGCACCTTTTCGCGCAAATCGCGCATTTCGTCCACGCCGTTATTGGACGCCGCGTCTATTTCCGAAATATCGAGGTTTGCTCCATCCGCAAGCGCCTTACAGGTAGCGCACTTGCCGCAGGCAGAACCGTCCGCGGGGCTTTCGCAGTTTATCGCGCGCGCGAATATTTTGGCGAGCGTGGTTTTACCCGTTCCGCGCGGGCCGCAAAACAGATACGCATGCCCGATTTTACCCGACTGTATTCTGTTTTTGAGAGTGCGGACAATGTGCTCCTGCCTGACAACCGTGTCGAACGACACGGGGCGGAAAGTCCTGTAAAACGCCAGATACGCCATTTGTCACTCCTCCGTAATGATAAGTTTAAGTAGTTTATGCTTTGCGCGGTTGACCGCGTTGTCCACGCTTTTGGGCGTTATGTCCAGAGCATAGGAAATTTCGGACAAGGTCATTCCGTCCGTGTACATTACGACGGCTTTGAATTCCAGCGAGGATAAAATACGGCTCATTTTCTGCAAAAGCTCGCGCTTGTCCTCGCGCTTTATTATCTCGTCCTCGGGGCTGTCGGAAGAAATCCACTCCTCGCCGACCTCTACTATCGGCAGGAAGTTTTTCAGCGCGGAATACTTCGCGCCGCAGCTCTTTTTCACTGCGTCTAAAATGCGGTTTCTTATACAGGTGTTGGCGTACGCGGAGAACCCGCCCGCCTGACTGTTGTAACCGCAGACCGCAGAATACAGGCCGAACATTCCTTCCTGAACCAAGTCTTCTGTTTCGCCGCCGCTTAAAAAGAAACGGCGCGCTATTTTGAGTACGCGGGGCTTGTATCTTAAAAACAGTTCGTTCCAGGCCTGCTCGTCCCCGCCCCTGCACAGTACTGCCAGTTGCTCGTCCGTCATCCGCGCTTTCTCACCGCCTCGTACGCGGCTATGCCCAGCGCGACGGATGCATTGAGTGAATTGACCTTGCCTTTCAAGGGTATGGAAAGAGTAAAGTCGCACTTCTCGCGCGTGAGCCGCCTTACGCCGCTGTCCTCGCCGCCGACTACGATTGCGATATTGCCCGAAAGGTCGGCGTCGTATATGTTTTTGCCGTCCGCTTCAAGCGCGTACAGCCAGTAACCCTGTTTTTTAAGCTCGTCCACGGCACGGTTTATGGAATTGACCTTCGCGACCCTGATATGGTTTGCGGCGCCCGCGGAAATGCGCACCACCGCGTCCGTCACGCTTGCGGAATTGTTGGACGGAATAACAACCCCGTCCGCGCCAGCGCACTCCGCGACCCTTATTATCGAACCGAGGTTGTGCACGTCCTCTATGCCGTCGCAAAGGACGACGAACCCGCCGCCCTGACCGCGCGCCGAGATTATTTCGTCAAGCGAGCTGTACCTGAAATCCGTGCAATACGCGATAACGCCCTGATGCCTGCCCTCTTCGCTCTGCTTGTCGAGCACTTTCCTGTCGACGAACTGAACGCGCACGTTCTTTTTGCGTGCCTCCGCGAATATAGCTTTGAGCGAGCCCTGAGGATTTTTTTCGATAAGCAACTTATCTATATTTTTGTCTGTTTTCAGTAATTCGATAACAGCGTTTCTGCCTTCCGTCTTCATATTTTTCCTTTTTCTTCCCCGCTATCGAGCAATTGCGATATTCTGTCGTACTGCCCGGTCAGATACAGGTAGCCGAAAACGGCTTCCAGTCCCGTGGAGCGGTTGTATTCCGCAACGCTTGCGTTCTTGCTTTTCGTCGGTTTCTTTGCGTTCCTGCCGCGCTTGTACACGTCGGCCTCTTCTTCGGTAAAGAGCGGGAAAATCCTTTCTATAAGCTCGCTCTGGCCGTGCGCCGAAACCTGTTGCGAGGTAAGCTTCTGCAAAGTCCCCGCGGGGTAATCCGCGGACAAAACAAGCTTTTCGCGCACATACAGCGAATACACCGCGTCGCCTACGAAAGCAAGCGTTACGGGGCTTAATTTACGGGCGGTTTCAACACTGACCGCAGTAAAAAAATCAAACATACTCTGACACCGATAATTCTTAATAATTATACTACTTTGTCATAAAAAAATCAATTATTAAGTACTATATACCGTGAAATTGTTTATCTGTAAAAAGACCCTCATAGTGCTGATAGCGGCAATCCTGTCCGCGGGAATATTGTTCGGCGTGTGCGCGGGCGTGGTTTCCGCCAACTCCCACGGCGGCGGCAGAACGATTGTGATTGACGCGGGCCACGGCGGAGTGGACGCGGGCGTGCGCGGAATTAACTCAAAGACCAAGGAAAGTGAGATTAATCTGAGCATTTCCAAGTATCTGCGCGGATATTTTTCAGACGCGGGTTTTAACGTAGTTATGACGAGAACCACTCAGGGCGGACTTTACGGACTGAGCACAAAGGGCTTTAAAATGCGGGATATGAAAAAGCGCAAGGAAATCATAGAGGACTGCAACGCCGATATGGTCATATCCGTTCACCAGAATTTTTGTCCCATCCCGTCAAAGCGCGGCGGCACGGTGTTTTTCGATAAGACGAGCAACGTCGGTAAAGCGCTTGCAGACAGCATTCAAAACAGCGTAAACGAAATGAAAGAATGCGTAAGCCCGAACGTCGCGCTTGCGGGCGACTACTATATGCTTAAATGCACGGCCAGCCCGTCGGTAATAGTCGAGTGCGGGTTTCTGTCCAATTCCGACGACGACGCGCTTTTGAACTCGGCGGAATACCAGAAAAGTTTCGCGTACGCTATTTTCAAGGGCGCCGTTGCGTACTATTCCTGATTAAAAAACTTACGGCCGCCCGCTTTTTAAGCGGGCGGCCGCTTATTATGCGGCAAAGGGAAGTTCTTCGGGAGAGGTAACCTGCGCAAGCGATTTGACGTAACTCTCCGCATTGAGGTTTATAACTATCAGCGCAATTTCCACGAACGCGAAACCTATAAATATTCCCGCGAACGCGTTAGTCAGCGCAATAGCCGCTGACAGCAAAACAACCGATATGTAAAACACAATCAGGTTGGATAGGTTGAGAAAAACTATGTTTTTCAGGTTTAAGACCCGTACGGGGTTTATTTTTCCCAGCCCGTGTATTAGATATGCCTGTAAAAGCGTTACGGAGCCGAACACGATAAACGAAAACAGCGACGAGATTATAACGCTGGGTTTCCAGATTGTAAACAGCCATACGCAGAACGCGACAAGCCCCGCGGCAAGCAGAGAGTCCACCACGGCGGAGAGAAAGAACTTCCAGAACCCGCGCCGCGCCATATTCCTGCGGACGAGGAACCGCGTCAGAACGTAGCCGACGACCAGCCCGGCGACGCAGAAAACGACAAATACGACAAACAAAAAGACCATATTCGCAATCATAGCGTCGAACGATTGTGTTATCGGCACGGAGTAATGTTCAAGCTCGGTCGAGATAAGTTTCAGGCTCCCCTCAGCCACGCCGTTTATCCACTCCCTGCTTAGCATTGTCCCGAGCGCGGCAATCGGGTCCGACCAGTCGAGCGAGATCACCGAATCGACTATGAAATCTTTCGTGGGCGTAAAATCCACGTTGTTGCCCTTTATTATAACGGTAACTTCCTCGGCGAACTGCGACACCGCGGCGAGCGCGCCGGGGAGCAAAATCGACAGCCCGATAATTATTCCGACCGCGAACGTGCCAATCGGCGTGAAGTAGTACTTTAAGTTTATAAAATAGTTTTTAAGCCCCGATTTAAGCATTGAGGTTTCCTCTTATGTAATTTAAAACGGCGCACTTTGAAATGCGCCGTTTTTCCAGCTTATGATTTACATTTTTTCAAGAAGTTTAAGGTCAATGCCCTTGTCGCCTATCTTGATTATTTCGACCTTAACGGTATCGCCGATTTTAACCACGTCCTCAACCTTCTCGACACGCTTGTCCGAAAGCTTGGAAATATGAATCATACCGTCCTTACCGGGCGCAAACTCAACAAACGCGCCGAAATTGAGTATCCTTACGACCGTGCCGACAAACATATCGCCGACTTCGGGGTCGTGCGCGATACTTAAAATTATCGCTTTCGCCTTCTCTGCGTTCTCGGCGGGACCTACGGTCGAGATATAGCCGCGGCCGCTGTCGTCGTCGTTGAACTCTATCTCCGTTCCCGTTTCTTCCATAATCTTCTTGATTACGCTGCCCTGCTTGCCGATAACGTCGCCGATTTTGTCGGGGTCGATTTCGAAGAATATAATCTTGGGCGCGTACTTGGAAAGCGCGGGCGCGACTTCGGGAACGACTTCGAGCATCTTGGAAAGAATGAACTGCCTGCCCTCGTTTGCCTGATTAATCGCGGTGTGCATAATCTCTTCGGAAATGCCCTTGATTTTTATATCCATTTGGATTGCGGTTATGCCCTTAACGGTGCCCGCAACCTTGAAGTCCATATCGCCGAGGAAGTCTTCGAGGCCCTGAATATCGGTAAGGACCTTGAACTCGCCCGTTTCCTGATTCTTGATAAGGCCCATTGCAACGCCCGCGACGGGTGCTTTAATGGGAACGCCCGCGTCCATAAGCGCCATCGTGGAGCCGCAGACCGACGCCATCGACGACGAGCCGTTCGACGAAGTGATGTCGTTTACGACCCTTATCGCATAGGGGAACACTTCCTCTTCGGGAAGTACGGGTATGAGCGCGCGCTCGGCAAGTGCGCCGTGACCGATTTCACGCCTGCCGGGGGAGCGGAGCGCCTTAGCCTCGCCCGTACAATATCCGGGGAAATTGTACTGGTGCATATATCTTTTCTTGGTTTCTTCGTCAAGACCTTCGAGCTTCTGCGCCTCGGTAAGCATACCGAGCGTGCAGGTAGTAAGCGTCTGGGTTTGTCCGCGGGTGAAAATTGCGGAGCCGTGCACGCGGGGCAGAACTCCCCTTTCGCACCAGATGGGGCGCACGTCTTTAAGGCCTCTGCCGTCGGGACGGATACCCTTGTCGAATATCTTAGCGCGAACTTTCTCTTTGGTGAGATAGTAAAGGCTGTCCTTTATCTCGCGCTTGTTTTCGGGATAAATCTCCTCGAAATGCTTTAAAATCTCCTCTTCGGCCTTGTTTTGCCTCTCTTCCCTTTCCTGTCTGTCGAACGTGTCGATAGCCCAGTCGATTTTCTCGCCCGCGTAATCGCGAACGGCCTTGTCAAGCTCTTCGGGAATATGATACAGCTCGATTTCCTTCTTGGTTTTGCCGACAGCGGGAACTATATCGTTTTCGATATACGCGCAGATCTTTTTGATTTCCTCGAAACCGTAGGTTATCGCGCCCACCATTTCTTCGTTGGTAACCTCGTCCGCGCCGGCCTCAATCATAAGGATTGCGTCCTTAGTACCGGCAAGGTTGAGGTGAATTGCGCTTTTTGCACGCTGGTTAAGGTCGGGATTGATAACGTACTTGCCGTCAACCATACCGACTACGACCGAACCCGTGGGGCCTGCCCAAGGGATATCGGAAATTGCAAGCGCGATTGACGAGCCTATCATTGCGAGAGGTTCGGGCGATACGTCGGGCTCGACGGAAAGCGCCTGCGCGGTTACAACCACGTCGTTAAAGAGGCCCTTCGGGAAAAGCGGACGAAGAGGACGGTCGATAAGTCTGGCCGTTAAAATGGCCTTGTCGCTTGCCCTGCCCTCGCGCTTTTTGAACCCGCCGGGTATTTTACCGACCGAGTACATTTTTTCTTCGTAATCTACCTGCAAGGGGAAAAAGTCCATTCCGTCGCGGGGGCTTGCGGACATACATACCGAAACCATAACCGCGGTTTCGCCGCAGCGAACCAGACAGGAACCGTTAGTCTGCTCGGCATACTTTCCGGTTTCGACTATAACTTCCCTTCCTCCTACCGGAAACTTGAATTGTTTGAAATTGTTGTTCATTACCTACATCTCCTTTTGCGTTCTTGTGCCCGCGGCTCCCGCCGAGAGCTATAAAAAAAGGGCGCAAAAAATCGGCGCCCTTTTTATTACTTTCTCAAATTCAAAGCAGCAATTATAGAACGGTATCTCTCGATATCCTTGCTCTTCAAATAATCCAAAAGACCGCGGCGACGGCCGACCATTTTAAGAAGACCGCGGCGCGAATGATTGTCGTGAATATGCTCTTTAAGATGCTCGTTAAGGTGATTGATTCTTTCGGTCAAAAGCGCAATCTGAACCTCGGGCGAACCCGTGTCACCTTCCTTTAAAGCGTATTTCGCAATGATTTCGGACTTATCCATTTAATTTATCCTCCTATGGAATTAATCTGCGGAAACAAAGAACGGGCGTTGAGTATTCGCACCGCCTTGTAGCCGTAACAAGGATTATTTTACCATACCGTATTTAAAATAGCAAACAAAATACGGCTGCAAATTAAAAATAATATTTTATTTGAAGCGAAACAGCGGCCTCAGTCGGTAAAACATTCCGCCATAATGCGCACGCCGTATTTTACGCCCGTCCTGAAATGCGCCCGACACGCCGCCGCCTCGCAGTGCATTGTTAATTCCGCAAAATTTTTAAACTCTTCGAGAAGTTCGCCCTCTAAGCTTTCACAGATTTTATTGTAAATGCCCGCACTTTCTTTTGAAAATTTTATGTACTCTTGGGTCCTTTCGACAATCGAGCCCATATCCCCGTCAGCCGAAAAAATAAAATCGATTACTGAATTTTCCATTTTTGTATACCTCTTTTTTTTCTTAAATTGTACTTTATTTTCCCTACTATTATTATGAGTTAGGAAAAACTCCTAACAATTTTTAAAAATGAAAAATTTTTTCATAATACAAAACATCCCCCGCGCGGCGAAACGCCGCGCGGGGGTAATATTTTATTCAAACAGTTTCTGTCTTTCGGAGATAATTTTATCCACCTTATTTATATACGACGGTATGTCCTTGGGCGAGGCGTACCGCTCTATACGGTTTTCGCCGCCGAAAAGCTTTTTTGAAATCGCGTTCGCGCCCACCGCCACATTGTCTGAAATTTCTTCCATAACGTTTATATTGTATACGCAGGCCTTGCCAGGTTTGCACCAGCCTACGTTTTCCAGCCCGCCCGCCTGATATTTCTGGCGATACATATAATACGGCGCATAGCCCGCGGCCGTCAGCTTTTCAAAAGAAAGGCGCACCATATCCGAAATCCCCGCAACGTTAAGCCGCTTGGTCTGCTCCTTCAACTTCGCGCCCGACTTCAAAGACAGCGTATGCACGGTAATGTTTTCAGGTTCGAGCGAAATTGCCGTGTCGAGCGAGTAGCCGAAGTCTTTCACCGTTTCGTCGGCAAGCCCCGCAATCAAATCGATATTTATATCGAACCCGTACTTCCGCGCGCTTTCATAGGCGCTAACGGTCTGCGAGGCCGTGTGTTTTCTTCCGATTTTTTCGAGCGTGGAGTCGTTGAACGACTGCGGGTTTACGCAAATGCGCGTAACGCCGTAATCCTTGGAAAGGCGGAGTTTGCCGTCCGTAAACACGTCGGGTCGGCCCGCCTCCACGGTGTATTCCTTCGCGCCGCCGAACGTGCGCTTTAACGCCGCATAAATCTCTTCCAGCCCGTCCTCGTCCAGAACGAAAGGCGTTCCGCCGCCGATATAAATGCTGTTTAAATTATTTATTATCGGTTTTACCGACGTTATTTCTTTTACAAGACAGTCAAGATAGTTGCGCAAATACGCGCGGGTGGTAGTTATCGGCGCGGTTATGAACGAGCAATACTCGCACTTTGTGGGACAGAACGGCACGCTTACAAACAAATCCTGCCCGCCGCCTTGCGCCCCCGCCTGTTTTTGCGCAATTAAAACCCGCTCGGTGAGCAGGGTTTTAGCGGGACTGACGTCCATATCGCCGAAAAGTTTTTTAAAGTCGCGCCCCTCCGCCTGCTCCGCGTACGCGAGCTTTGTGGGGCGTATGCCCGTGAGCGCGCCCCAGGGCAAGCCGCCCTTTTCCGACGACAGCACTTTGTAAAAAGCAAGCTTTGCATAGCGTTTGGCAAGCCTGCGGAAAACCAGCTCGTCCTCGGTATCGCAATCGTTTTCGAAGTCGTAAAATTCGCCTTTGTACTCGATTGAATTAAAGAACTTTCCGCGCGCACATTCGTAGTAGTGGGTAAACTCCTCTTCCTCGCTGTCGAAGGCGCGGATAACGTCCATAATTTCGGGACGGAGATATTCGCTGTTGGTGTTTAACATTGCTTGCGTTCCTTTATGTTGCGCCTCTTCAATTCGTCGTCCTGAACACGTCTATTATGCGCCTGTCTTTTTTCAGTCTGTTGACGAGCAGGTCCATATCAGAACGTTTGTTGAGCTTTATCTTGATTTCGAATTCGGCGTTTTTCTCCCTGTTAACTCTGCCGTTTATCG
Organism: uncultured Christensenella sp.; assembly: GCA_910579705.1. Classification (GTDB taxonomy): domain Bacteria; phylum Bacillota; class Clostridia; order Christensenellales; family Borkfalkiaceae; genus Coproplasma. The sequence goes on along the minus strand of CAJTUI010000008.1, from coordinate 48,726 downwards.
CCGTCATATTGATATGCAGGGCGGAAATTTCCGAAGTGATAAACGCGGCGAGCCCGTCGTCGTTGTCCGCAATTATTTTTATGCCCGCGATAAACTCCGCGTCTTCGCCCGTCCACTGGGCGGGGTGGAGCCGCTCTCCGTCCTCGCCTTTGAGGTTGGGACAGTCGGCACGGTGCACTATTACTCCCCTGCCGCGCGATACGAAACCCACTATCTTGTCGCCGGGGACGGGGTTGCAGCAGTGCGCGAACTTTACCAGCAGGCCCGAAAGGCCCTTGATTGCGACCGTGGTTGCGGGGGAATGTTTTAATTTATCCGACGAAAGAAGTTCCTGCGGCTTGGGTATTTCCTTTTTATAGTAGTCTATAAGCTTGAAAATTACCTGATTTACGCTGACAGCGCCGTAGCCGATTGACGCCATCATTTCGTTTACCGAACTGAAAACAAGCTTTTGCGACAGCTTGTTGAACGATTCCTCGGTAAGAATATCGGCAAGGTTGTAGCCGCGCCGTTTCGCCTCCGCCTCCAACATAACGCGGCCCGTTTTGGCGTTCTCCTCCTTCATTTCGCGCTTGAAAAACGTGCGGATTTTGGCGCGTGCGGAGCCTGATTTTACGAATTTGAGCCAGTCCCAGGACGGGCCTTTCGTTGTGGGCGAGGTTAGAATTTCGACCACGTCGCCCGTGTGCAGGGCGGAATTGAGCGCGACTATTCTGGAATTGACCTTCGCGCCGACGCACTTATTGCCGACCTCGGAGTGTATTGCGTACGCGAAGTCGACGGGCGTTGCCTCCAACGGCAACGAAATTACTTTGCCGTGCGGGGTGAATACAAGAAGTTCGTTGGAATACAAATCGTTTTTTAAGCTGTCAACGAACTCCTTGGAGTCGTTAAGACTGCCCTGCCAGTCCATAACGTCGCGTATCCAGGAAAGGCGCTGGTCGAAGCCCGTTTCGCTTGTTTTCTGCTCCTTGTACTTCCAATGCGCCGCGATACCGAACTCCGCCATTTTATGCATTTCCTGCGTGCGGATCTGGATTTCGAAAAACTGGCCGAAGTTGGTAACGACCGTGGTGTGCAACGACTGATACATATTGCGCTTGGGCGTTGCGATATAGTCCTTTATACGGCCGGGCACGGGTTTCCACTGTTTGTGGATTTTACCCAATACCTCGTAGCACTCTTCGGTGGTCGCGACTATTACGCGGACGGCGGATAAGTCGTAAATCTGGTCGAGCGATTTTTCCTGCTTTTTCATCTTTTTATAGATGGAATAAAAGTGTTTGGGGCGGCCGAAAACTTCGCCCTTGATACCGCCCTCTGCCAGAATTTTTTTAAGCTCGTTTACGACGAAATCCACGAAACTGCGCCGCTCCGCAAGTTTCTGGTGAATGTTTGTGACGAGGTATTCGTAGGATTCTGGGTCGAGGTATTTAAGGCACAAATCTTCGAGCTCGCACTTAATTTGCGAAATACCCAGCCTGCCGGCAAGCGGCGTGAAAATTTCAAGCGTTTCTTTGGATATGCGTTGCTGGCGTTCGTTGGAAAGGAAGTTAAGAGAACGCATATTGTGCAGCCTGTCGGCAAGCTTTATGATAATTACGCGCACGTCGTTTGCCATAGCGACGAAAATCTTACGGAAGTTTTCCGCGTCCTCTTCCTCGTGCGAGGCGTAACGGATTTTATCGAGCTTTGTCACGCCGTCGACAAGCGTTAAAATCTCTTCGCCGAAATGCGCGCGTATGTCCTCGCCCGTCGCGCTTGTGTCCTCTATAACGTCGTGCAGAAAGGCCGCGGCGACGGACGGAGTGTCCATACCGAGGTCTATGAGTATCTCCGCAACCGCGCAGGGGTGCGTAAAATACGGCTCGCCCGAGGCGCGTTTCTGCCCCTCGTGCATCATTTCCGAGTAACGGTAAGCGGAAAGCAACAGCTCCCTGTCGTTATCCGCATAGTTTTCGTAAATTTTATCCAATACCGTTTTCATATTCTTTTACCGTGTTGTATAGTTCTGAATTAGTAAGTTCGGTCTTTATACCGCGGCGTACGGCAAGCCTGCCGTTTTCGTAGGATATCAGCGATAGCTGCCTGAACACTTCGAGCGCGAATGCGGTTTCGCAAGCCGTAAAGCCCAGCTTGCCCTTTAACGCAATCTCCGCGCTGTCCGCGCCCTCTATATGTTCCGAGTTGGCGGCAACCGCCGAAAATATCCCGAGAAGTTCCTGCCTGTCTGCGGGCAGGTTCTTAATAAAGTTATAGCCCTCGTTCCCGCTACATATAATTACTTTTTTTCCGGCCAGCGACGCAATTCTTATGCCGAACGGCTGCGGCTCCAAAAATACTACGCGCGCAAAGCCGCTTAAATCGACGTCGCTCTGCGGTGAGAGCAGCACGGTGTCCGCAAGATTGCCGGACAGCAGGCTGAAAAGCTCCACGTTAAGGCCTTGCAGGTTTTTAAACCGCGAAAGCGTGTCGTAGTCGTTGGCTATATACACAGTGCCGAATCCGCCGTACGGGTTGACGGAGTTATCTATCTCTTCGGCCGTGGCGTATTCCGCGGCGCAGTCCACTCTTTTACAGGCAAGCGTTAAAAGATTGTTTACGGCTATTTCCTCGCCGCAGGCCGCGCCCGCGTCGCGCGCGCAGATTATATCCCTGACGTAGCCCTTTACATACTCCCTGCCGCGGAACTTCGATATATTATATTCGAAAATGAACTTTTTCGGCGCGCGGCTGCGCATAAGGTAAGAATATTTCGCGCCGCTGAAATACATAAGCTCTATCTTACCGCTCTTTAACGACACGTGCGGGGACGCGGGTTTGACGGGCCGCACGTCCAGCGCGGTTTCTTCCGCCTCGAATACCGGCCTGCGGTTGCCCACCCCGAACGGTTCCAGCATTTCAAGCTCTTTCGCGAACCGCTGAGAATAAGGCGCGGTCAGGCGGCCGCTCACGCTTACCGCGGGAGTAAAATACTCGGGCGTATAATGCTCGGTAAGATACTCGTTTAAAGCGCGTTCGAGATTGTCGAAGTCTGCCGCTCTGATATTGACGCCCGCCGCCTGAGCGTGGCCGCCGAATTCGTCTATATACTGCTCGCAGGCTTTGAGCGCCTCGAAAATGTTCACGTTCTCCACCGACCGCGCCGAGCCTTTGAGCATATCGCCGTTTCTCACAAACAGTAACGCGGGCCGCGCGAACTCGTCCGCAAGCCTTGCCGCGACTATGCCGACGAACCCCGTGTTCCAGCTTTCGTCCCACAACAAAATCACCTTGCCGTACGCGCCGCGCTCTTTAAGCTTTTGCTTTGCGCTTAAATACAGTTCGTCGCAGTATTTCTGGCGTTCGATGTTGTACGCATTGAGCTTTGCCGACAAATCGAAAATGGCGTTGTCGTCGGTTTCGGTAAACAGTTTAAGCGCGGCCGCCGCGTCGCCCATTCTTCCCGCCGCGTTGATTTTGGGCGCGATGCCGAAAGCTATCGTCTGGGAAGTTATATCCGATTCCGTCTTGCCGAGAAAATGCGAATAATTTTTGCGCGGCGAAGAGTTTATTATTTTAAGTCCTTCGTATACGATGTCCCTGTTTTCGCCCGTGAGCGGCACGCTGTCCGCAACGGTTGCAATCGCCGCGAAATCGAGATAGCGATACGCGCTCTCGCCGTTGAGCGCAACGCCGACTTTAAGCGCGACGCCCGCGCCGCAGAGATTATCGTAGATATATCCGTCGTTGAATTTGGGGTTTATGCAGATGCAGTCTGGAATATTGTCGGGCAGTTCGTGGTGGTCGGTAACTATTACCTCCGCGCCCTGCTCCTTTATATACTCAATTTCCTCGGCGCAGGAAATTCCGCAGTCCACGGTAATAAACAGCTGGGGGAAATATTCCTCGAAAATCTCGTCGACAGACTGTTTGTTGAGGCCGTAGCCGTTGCGCCGCTCGGGGATAAACACAATCGGTTCGATACCGAAATCCCTGAGCGAGTTGTACATTATCGTGGACGCGCAAACGCCGTCCGCGTCATAGTCGCCGTAAACGACAACCACCCACTCCTCGTCGCGGGCGCGGGTTATGAGTTCGACAGCCTTGTCCATACCGCTCATTTTGAACGGCGAAACGAAGTGCTTGCCGGAAGGGCGTATGAAACGCCTGATTTTTTCAGCGTCGTCCACGCCCCTGCCGTAAAGTATTTTTACGGTATCCTCCAACAGCCCGCACTCTTTCGAAAGCCGTCTGATGTTATTAAGTTGTTCGTCCGAAAAAACGTATTCGGGAACCAATCTTTTCATATGCGCCGTCTATACAAACAGGGGGCGGGTAATTGCCCGCCCCCATTAAATCCGTTTTATGCTTTTTTACTTTTTTTACCGTGAGCGGCCTTGTAGTTGTCGCCGATTGTCTTAAAGCGCGCGTACACCGAAGGCGTGAAGAACGCCGTGCCGTAAATACTTGCGACCGCGCTGAGAACGGCCAGAAATACGGGGGTCATAACCACTGCGACCGAAAGCGCGCTTATCGAAAGGAAAACAAACATTATCAGCGCGGAAGCGGCGATAAACACCGACAGCACGGATACGTTGAGTATACTTTCTCCCGCGCAGATGTCGACCTGTTCGCCGACGCCGCGCTTTGCAAAGCTTTCTTCTTTGAGATTTTTACGCATTCTGTCGAAGAGCAGACAGCAGCCTATCATAGTGGTAAGCACCGTAAGCGCGCCGAACGCTATCGCGGACGAACCGAAAGGAACGCGGGTTATAGCGAGCAGGGATACGTAAATAGCGAGGTTATGGACGTTGGCAAGCAGCGCCGCGAACGCCATAGTAAGCCTGTATCTGATTACGAAGTAAAGGAACTGGAAAGCAATTGCCGAGGCAAGCGCGATTGCGCCGAATTTAAGCGCGGGCGCGCCGCCCATTTTGGTTTTGACGTTGTGGAAATAAGCGTGGCTTAAACTGTTTACGTCGCCCTTGGTTATCTCGGAATGAATGACGCCGACGGCTTTCTGGATACTTTCCGTATTGACGCTCTTGGCGAACTTGAAGATAAATTCCCCGCCCTCGCCCGTTTCGCCGTTCTCGGTGGAGTAATATTTGACCCCCGCCGCGTCGAAAGCTTTGTCGCAGATTTCGCGAACCGCGTCTTCGCTGCCGTAGTCGATATAGGCGTAATCTACGACGACGCTGTTATAACTCGCGTACTCCGAACCGAAATTGAAATATCCGCCGAACACAAAGTTGAATACAAGCCCCACCGCGATTCCCGCCGCAACGAGAACGGAAGTGATAATTATAAAAAGGTGCATCTTGGAAGAGAGTTTTAAATTAGTCATCGATTTGTTCCTCCCTTGTAAAACCGCCGAACGCAAACTTATTCCTGACGGGCGAGGAAATTACGTACCACATAAACCTCGTGAACCAGTGCAGAACGTAGGACGCAACGGTTGCGATAAAGAATATAAGTCCGCACGCCGCAAGCTCGCCCACGCAGATAAGCGCAAGCATAAGCGAAACAACCGTAAGAATTATATGAAGGTCGAGAACGCCCGTAAGCATACTCTTATATCCCGACTTAATCGAGGAGGGCATCGTCTTACCCTTCTTGGTTTCCCTGCGCACCGCCTCGAAAACCGCGAAGTTGGAACCGCACAGAAGAGCCAGACCCAATACCGCCGCAAGCGCGCCGGCTATCGTGAACTGAATTTCGATAAGGAGCAGGGCCGTTATAATCGTGAGCGCGTAAATCGCAATCATTATCGCGTTGACAAGGCCGAGCCGCTTGTATTTTACTACCGACAAAATCACGGACGCCGCAACAATCAGAAGTAAAGCCGCGCCGAAGTATATTGCCGCGTTGCCGCCGAGGGCCGCGCTGCCGTAGACTATGTCCACGCTGTCGGAGTTGTAGTCGAGCGCGAGCGTTTCGCCGTGAACCACGGAGTTGAGAATTATCGCGTAATCCTGCGCGTACGCCTTGTCCACGGTAATGAAGAAACTGTTTTCGTCTATCACGGAGGAAACCGTAAGCGAAAGGAGCTGGTTATCGCCGATAAAGAAACCGATAGCCTTGTCCTCGCCCGAGTTGTCCGCGACCGTGCCGCTTATCTTCCTGAACTGCTCCCTGCCGCTCTGGGTAAGGTTTACCTTAACCGCGTAGTTGCCGGCGACCGCGTACTTGGTCACGTTCTTGAAATAAGTGGTGATATCCGCGCTGATAGGCGTTAAGATATTGTTGTGCTGTTTTTTGCCCACGTCGCCGTTGCGGAGCGAAAGTTCGCCGTTATAGGACAGGAACTGTATCGTTCTGCTTATGGCCGTAGTCGCGTCCGAACGCGCGGACGTGTCGTACTGCTTGTACGCGGCGTAAGTAAAGTCCGTGGGAACGGTGACCTGAATGGTATAGTTGTCCCTTACCGCCACCGAATATGCCGAATAACCCTTTTCGCCGAGGCGTCCGGAAAGGACTTCCGCGTCTTTTTGGATATGGGCTTTGAAACCGTCCTCGCCGTATTCGGTTATTGCGTCGTTATCGATATACAAATCCCCGCGCTTAACGTATCTGGAAATATACTCCTTCTGCTTATCCTTTAATTCGGCAAGCTCCTCTTCCGTTAAGTCCGCGGCCTCGTCGCCTTCGGGAACTTCGGGCATTCCGAAATTATAGTCCGCCGCCGTAATAACGCCGTCCGGATACAGCACCGCGCTCGCCTCGCCCGTGAGGTCGCCGCCGAGACGGATGCCGCTGATAAACGAATTGTATCTGCTTACTCCGTTACTGCCGGGAACCTGCCAGGAAAAGAAAGCAAAAAACGCAAGCACTGCGATTGCGGCTACGAGCACAGCCGTTATTACCGCCGATTTTACTTTGCCCATTATTAACTCCTAAAACCTTTTAATTATGTCCGAAAGCCGCTGGGCGCGTTCCGCGCGCACGGCCTGACTGTAAATGTCAACTGATATTATATAAAAAAATTGAGCGGCAGTCAATTAATTATTCTTGCCTATACGACATTTAACAAGTCTTTTTTTTAACTTTTTTCCGCTTTTTTACGCGCAAGCACGTGCATACCGCATTCTATGCGCTTTTTCATCATTTCGCAGGTAACGGGATACGGAACGTTTACGTCGCCCATAAAGTGGTAATTGTTTGCGCTGCAACCGCCGCTGCAAATGAATTTCGCAAAGCAATCCCCGCACCCCTCGCGCGTAAACAGGCTGTTGCCCGAAAACTTTGCGCGTATCGCGCCGTCGAGCTTGCCGTCGTAGACGTTGCCCATAAGGAAGTCCTTATCGCCCGCAAACTGGTGGCAGGGATAAATGTCGCCGTTGGGCACCACCGAGAAATACTCGTTGCCCGCACCGCACGCGGAAACCTTTTTTTGCAGGCATACCCCGCCGTCCAGATCGATATTGAAATGGAAGAAATTAAAGCCCTCGCCCTCGGCGTGCTTTTGAAGATACTTGTCGCAAAGCGTTTCGTACTCCGCCGAAATCCGCGGAAGATGCTCTGCCTTTATGGCAAGGTCTTCGATGTCGGTTACGACGGGTTCCATAGAGATGCTGTCGAAGCCGTTTTCGGCAAGGAAAATGACGTCGTTGGAGAAGTCGAGATTTTTCGAAGTGAACGTGCCGCGCACGTAGTAGCTTTTATCGCCGCGCGATCTTACGAATTTTTTTATCTTGTCGATAACAAGGTCGAAACTGCCCTTGCCGTTCTTGGTCTTCCTTATCGCGTCGTGCACCTCTTTCCTGCCGTCGAGGCTTAAAACGACGTTCTCCATCTCTCGGTTGAAAAAGTCGATTGCGTCGTCGTCCAGAAGAAGGGCGTTGGTCGTCGTGGTGAAAAGAAATTTCTTGCCCGCCGCCGCGCCGCGTTCGCGCGCGTACGCAACCACGTTTTTAATGGTGTCGAGGCACATAAGCGGCTCGCCGCCGAAAAAGTCGGCTTCGAGTATTTTGCGTTTGCCGCTGTGCTCTATAAGAAAATCAATCGCCTTTTTCGCGGTACGCTCGCTCATAAACTGGCGCTCCGCGTGGTATGCGCCCTCGTCCGCGAAACAGTACCGGCAACGCAGATTGCAGTCGTGACAGATATGCAGACAAAGCGCCTTGACCTCGCCCGATTTCAGGGGAGGGACTTTCACCTCTTCCTTGAATAAAAGGCCTGCCTCTTTAAGCGCCTTTATATCTTCCGCTATCTCCGCCTTTTTCTCCGCCGTGAGTTCGGGCGCGGGCCCGCCCTCGTATTCGGCTTTGAGATACGCGGCGGTGTCGGCGTCGCATTCGTGCAGACTGCCGCTGCCCGAATCGTATATATAATATGTATTTTTATAATTGAAAACGTGTATCATACAAAGAAAATTAAGGAGCAGAGAATTTCTGCTCCTTATCTATTACTTATTTTTTTCGGGGTTCTGTTCTCTGGTAATTCTTTCGCAGCTCTGGTTGCCGACCGTACAGCTTGTTTTGCACGCAGACTGGCAGGTGCTTCTGCATTCGCCGCAGCCTGTTACTTTCTTTTCGCGGGGAGTCGCTATCGTCTTAATCATAATTGGAAATCTCCTTTGAAGTATTTACCGTTTTATTATAAAATACGCAAAGGAAAAAAGCAAGTAATTTAACGCGGCAATTTTACGCGCCCTTTTTAATATTGACGGCAATTATGCCCGAAATTCCGCCAGCGACTACGCCGATAAGTATTTCAAGCGCAAATTTCCAGCTTATAGCGAGCGAGCCCGAAATCAGCCCGAATATGAGATATGTCAGCAATACCGCGATAAGTCCGTACACGGCGCCCTTTATAAGGCCCTTGTCGCCGCGGATAAAGATAAGCCCGCCGCCCGCTATCGCCAGTATCTTGAAGACCTGATTTACGGGCTTGACCGCCGTCATAGGTAAAGAAAAAAGCTTTATAATCAGCGTGAAAATAAGCACGAAAAGGAGCGATATAACCACCGCGGCGGCCGCCGCCTTCACTATCTGAAAAATGTTTTTGCGCATAAAGAAACCTCCGCTATAATCTATGCGGAGGTTTTGCTTTTTATTAATTCTTTTTCTTGCCTTTTTTTGCGGACGCGCCGTCTTCAACGGGCGCGGGCTCCTGCGCGGGTTCTTCCGCGGCGGGCTCGGCCGCAACTTCCGCGGGCTGCTCTACGGGCAAAGCCTCGGCCTCTTCGGGCTTGGCGTCCGCGTCCTCGGTTTTCTTCGCCTCGGACTTTTCAACCACAGCGTCGGTCTGGTAAATCGCCTGTTTGTCGAACTTGACAAAGCACTTGCCGGACTGCTCCGTTCCCGTTTCGAGAACGAACGTGTTTTCTTCCTCGTCCACTTCGACGACTATGCCGCAAATACCGCCTATGGTCTTAACCTTGTTGCCGGGTTTTACGGAATTGATTAAATCCTTGGCGTCCTGCTCCTGCTTTTTGCGGCGTTTGCTGGAAAATACAAACATAACCACAATTGCGACTACCAATACGCCGAGTATAATGTAAGTCAGATACTTTGTCCAGCCTTCGGGCTGCTCAGTTGATTCTGCGAGAAGCGAAAATAACATCTATTTAAATCTCCAAAATTTTATTTACTTTTTAACTATAAGCGTTTTTAAGCTTTTTTGCAAGCATTTTTCAGCGTTGCGGCGCGTTTGCACCAAACTTTCACAAGTTTTTAACCCAGCGTTCCGTATTCGGCGTAAAAACCGTCCGCAAACTCGGTTAAACTGTCCGCAAAAATGGCCTCGCGCATATCGCGCATAAGCTTATGAAGGAATGTTATGTTGTGAAGGCTTAACAGCATAGACGAAAGCATTTCGTTTACGTTTATTAAATGCCTCACGTACGCTTTGGTGTAATTTTTACAGCAGTAACAGTCGCAGTTCTTATCCAGCGGGCTGAAATCTTCACGGTAGGCGCCGTTGCGCGCCACTACCTTACCGCCCGAAGTAAACGCCGTGCCGTTGCGCGCGACACGCGTTGCAAGCACGCAGTCAAACATATCCACGCCGCGTTTCACGCCCTCGATAAGGCAGTCGGGACTGCCTACGCCCATAAGATAACGGGGCACGGCCTCGGGCAGTTCGGGACGGATAAGTTCGAGTATCTCGTACATACGCTGTTTGGGTTCGCCGACGGACAAGCCGCCTATGGCTATACCCTCGGTCGCGTGCGGCTTTGCGCGGCGCAGGCTTTCCAGCCTTAAATCGTCGTACATATTGCCCTGCACTATCGGAAACAGAGCCTGATCGTCGCGCGTTTTCGCGTCAAGACAGCGTTTGAGCCATTCGCTCGTCCTGTCCATAGCCTGTTGCGCCTGAGCTTTCGTATAGCCGTATTCGCTGCACTGGTCGAACTGCATTATGATGTCCGCGCCGAGGTTTTCTTCTATGCCGATTACTTTCTCGGGCGTAAACAGGTGTTTCGCACCGTCTATATGCGAATTAAAATATACCCCTTCGTCCTTGATTTTATTCAGCTTGGTAAGAGAAAAAACCTGAAACCCGCCGCTGTCCGTAAGAATGGGGCCGTCCCAGTTCATAAATTTATGCAGACCGCCCGCCTTTTTCACCAGCTCGTCGCCGGGGCGGAGAAACAGGTGATAGGTGTTGGAAAGGATTATGCTCGAACCCGCCTCTTTCAGGTCGCGCGGGTATACGCCCTTCACCGTCGCCTGAGTGCCGACGGGCATATAGACGGGCGTCAGCACGTCGCCGTGCGGGGTATGGTAAACGCCCGCTCTCGCGCCCGTATGCTTATCGATATGCTGGATTTCGAATGAAAAGTTTTTGTTCATTTTACAATTGTCCCGTAAAAATTTTGTATGCCGTTGCATCTGGTCTCGCATTTGCACGGGAGACAGGATTGCTTGGCTTAGAAGCAAGCAAGTCGAGAAGCGCGAGCTTTTTTGAGGGGAGCATACACAGATGTATGTGACCCGATAAAAAGCGAAGCGCGACAAAGAGATGCGCCGCTTATAAGACGAGCATAGCGTCCCGTATTTGCACGGGAGACAGGATATGAGGGACTTAGAACCGAGAAAGACAAGACGCGCGAGGAAAACCCGAAGGAGTTTACTAAGCGTAAATGACTGAGGGTTGCCGCAGCGCAACGCCGTATTTCGACGGTTATAAGACCATCATCGCGTCGCCGAACGAGAAAAACCTATACCCTTCCCTTACCGCCGTTTCATACAGCGAAAGCACTTTCTCACGCCCTGTCAGGGCAGCGACAAGCATTATGAGCGTGCTTTCGGGCAGGTGGAAATTTGTTATAAGCGCGTCGACGCACTTAAACTTGTAAGGCGGATAAATAAATATCTCCGTATTGCCGCTGCAAGCTTTTACATATCCGCTTTCGTCCGCGGCGCTTTCGAGCGTTCTGACGGAAGTAGTTCCGACGGCGATAATACGCCGCCCCTCGCGTTTGGCGCGGTTTATGGTTTCCGCGGCCTCTTCGCCTATTTCGTAGTACTCCGAGTGCATTTTATGCTCGGTAATGATTTCTTCCTTGACGGGCCTGAAAGTGCCGAGCCCTACGTGCAACAGCACCTCGGCAATCTCCACGCCCTTTTCTCTCAGTCCGTCCAAAAGCGCGGGCGTGAAATGCAGTCCCGCCGTTGGCGCGGCCGCAGAACCGTCTTTTTGCGCGTAAACGGTCTGGTAGCGCGATTTATCTTCCAACTTTTTCTTTATATAAGGCGGCAGGGGCATATTGCCGACCCTGTTTAAAATATCTTCGAAAATACCGTCGTAGTTAAACCTTACTATTCTCTCGCCGCTATCGGTTATATCCTCGACGGTGAGCGAAAGCTCTTCCGAAACGTAAAGCGTTCTGCCGCGCACGCACTTTTTACCGGGTTTTACAAGCACTTCCCAGCGGTCTTTTTCAAGCCGTTTCAACAACAGAACTTCCACCGCGCCGCCGTTCTCCGTATGCGCGTATATGCGCGCGGGTAAAACTTTGGTGTTGTTTACGACAAGCACGTCGCCCGCTTTGAGATAATCGGCAACGTCGCGGAAAATTCTGTGTTCCGTTTTGTCGGTGCTCCTGTCGTATACCAGAAGGCGCGAACTGTCGCGCGGTTCCGCTGGCGTTTGCGCTATCTGCTCTTCGGGCAGGTCGTAATAAAAATCGCTCTTCAAATATTGCATAATCAGTCTTTATCAAACAGCGAAAGCTGGTTGCGCTGTTTCTCGCTCATCTTGTAGCCGAGGTGCTCGTAACCGCCGCGTAAAATCATTCTGCCGCGCGGCGTGCGGGCAATGAACCCGAGCTGTAACAAATACGGTTCGTAAACGTCCTCGATAGTGCCCGCGTCCTCGTTAATAGTCGCCGCAAGCGTTTCCAGCCCGACGGGTCTTCCGTCGAATTTTTCTATCATCGCGCGGAGCAGACTTCTGTCTATTTCGTCAAGCCCCAAGCCGTCTATCTCCATTTTACCGAGCGCGTAACGCGCGTCCGACACGGTTACAGAGCCGCTGCCGTTGATAGTGGAAAAGTCGCGCACGCGCTTTAAAAGCCTGTTAGCGATACGCGGCGTTCCGCGCGAACGGCGCGCTATTTCTTCCGCCGCGTCCGCGTCCACCGCGATACCGAGAGTTTTCGCACTGCGCTCCACTATCTCTTTAAGCTCCGACGGGGTGTACATTTCCAGTCGGCAGATTATGCCGAACCTGTCCCTGAGCGGATTTGCTATCATACCCGCGCGGGTTGTCGCGCCGATAAGCGTGAACTTTTTAAGCGAAAACCTTATGTTACGCGCGCTGGGGCCCTTGCCGACTATTATATCCAGCGCGTAGTCTTCCATCGCGGAATAAAGTATTTCCTCCACGCTGTGGTTGAGGCGGTGTATTTCGTCTATAAACAGGACGTCGCCCTCGTTGAGATTTGTAAGTATCGCGGCCAAGTCCCCGCCGCGCTCGATAGCGGGCGCGCTGGTCATTTTAAGCTGGCCGCCCATTTCGTTGCAAATAATATGCGCAAGCGTGGTCTTGCCGAGGCCGGGCGCGCCGTACAACAGCACGTGCTCCAAAGCCTCGCCCCTCTGCTTTGCGGCGTTCATATAAACTTTGAGGTTGTCCTTGACCTTGCTCTGCCCTACGTATGCGTCGAGCGATTTGGGGCGGAGTACGTTTTCCTCTATATCGTACTCGCCCTTAGTGCTCTTTACAAGCCTGTCGCCGCCCTCTTCGTATTCGTCTTCGTCGTCGAAAAACATATCACATACCTCTCAGCGCGAGCATTATTATATCTTCCACGGAGCTCGCCCCCGACGCGCGGGCGCGGGCAATCGCCTTTTCGCTTTCCGCACGAGAGAATCCCAGCGTCATAAGCGCGACCACGGCGTCCTCGTCGCCGCTCTGCACGGACGGTAGCTGAACGCCGCCAGACGCGGGCGACGCCGCAGAAACGGCCCCGACCTTTTCGCGGAGTTCCAGAATTATGCGCTCCGCCGTCTTTTTACCCAAACCCTTGACCGACGAAAGCCGCTTTACGTCCGAAGTGGCGATCGCGGCGGCAAGCTCGCCGACGTTCATACCCGACAGCACGGCTATACCCGATTTGGGGCCCACGCCCGAGACGGTGATAAGCTTTAAAAACATATTCTTTTCGTCGGGAGAAGAAAAGCCGTAAAGCGCGGTTCCGTTCTCGCCGACCTGCATATACGTGTAAAGCTCCCCCTCCTTTTTACCCGCAAGCGCGGAGAAAGCGGAGGCCGAGCACATTATCTCGAAACCTATGCCCGAGGCGGTTTCTATGAGCGCGTACTCGCCGCCGAGCGATAAAATTTTACCTTTGACAAAGCCTATCATAATTCACCTATCTGATATTGAAAAGTCTGCCGAAACGCGAAGTGTGCGCGTGGCACAAAGCGACGGCAAGCGCGTCCGCCGCGTCGTCGGGGCGAGGGATTTTATCGAGATGCAGAAGCGAGGTTACAACGCGCTGCATCTGTATCTTGTCCGCCTTGCCGTAACCGGTGAGCGACTGCTTTATCTGGTTTGGCGTGTATTCGTACAGCTTGCCGCAATACTTTATGCAGGTCAAAAGCATAACCCCCCTTGCGTGCGCGACTGGAATACCCGTTGTAATGTTTTTGGAGAAAAACAGCTCTTCCACCGAAATTTCTTCGGGCTTGTACTTATCGAGAATTTTGTTTATTCCCTGTTCGAGCATTGCAAGCCTTACGGGCAGGCTTTCGTCCTTGGGCGTAAGCACCACCCCGTAATCCACCGCGACGGTGTTGCCGTTATCGAGTTTTTCTATTACGCCGTAACCCATTGTGGCAAGCCCCGGGTCCAGACCGAGAATTTTCATATAATTATTGTATAATAATTTGAGCCGCAAGTCAACTCAAACGCGGACAAACATTGCGCCCGCCTTCACTTGCGGCCGCAAAAAGAATTGCGCGTAACCTAGCATATTCGCTTGACTTAACGTATAAAATAATTTATAATCAAGTTTGTTGATTAATCAACAAATACAGACGGAGATAAAATTATGATTAAATTTTTAGTGGATTCCGCGTCCGACATAGACCTCGAAGAGTCAAAAAGGCTGGGCGTGCAACTGGTACCGATGCAGGTCAGGTTCGGAAACGAAGAATATCTCGACGGAATAAACCTGTCGCACAGGGAGTTTTTCGAAAAGCTGATTGAAACGGACGAACTGCCGCAAACCAGCCAGATAAACGAGTTCGCATTCAAAGAGCAGTTCGGAAAGCTTACTGAGGACGGCAGCGAGGTTATCGCGGTGACGCTCTCCTCCAAGCTTTCGGGAACGTATACCTGCGCGGTAAACGCCGCGGCGGAGTTCGGCGGCAGGGTGCGCGTGGTCGACAGCCTTAACGCGTGCATAGGTCAGAGAATTCTGTTGCAGTACGCGCTGAGGCTTGCAGAGGATAAAAGCCTTTCGGCCGCGGACATCGAGCGCGAGCTGAACGCCAAGAAAGGCAAGATACGGCTTCTGGCCGTTCTGGATACCCTTACCTATCTTAGAAAGGGCGGGCGCATTTCCTCGGTTGCGGCAATCGCGGGAGAAATGCTTTCCATAAAACCCGTGGTTTCGGTTATAGACGGCGAGGTCAAGGCCGTGGGGAAGGCGCTTGGCTCAAAAAAGGGAAACAACCTTTTAAACCAGCTGCTCGAAAAGTGCGGCGGAATAGATTTCGCTATGCCGTACGCGCTGGGGTATTCGGGGCTTTCCGACGCTTATCTTAACAAATACCTCAAAGACAGCGAAAGGCTGTGGAAAGACAGCACCGACGCCGTGCCCGCGTATATGATAGGCAGTACGATAGGCACGCACATAGGCCCCGGCGCGATAGCCGTCGCGTTCTTCTGTAAATAAATT
This sequence comes from uncultured Christensenella sp., assembly GCA_910579705.1. Lineage (GTDB taxonomy): Bacteria > Bacillota > Clostridia > Christensenellales > Borkfalkiaceae > Coproplasma. Next base: position 33,386 of record CAJTUI010000008.1, on the reverse strand, counting down.
AATCCCCGACCGATCGGTCGGGGATTTGTTTTTACATCTGGGGGCCGGTTGTGCTTGGCGCGTATACCCTTGCCGCAAGCTCCTGATTGAGCGAGTACAGGCCTTTCGCGTCGTGGCCGAACATCTTGAATTTCTTTATCATATCCTCCGCGTTCTTCTCTTCCTCGCCCTGCTCTTTTATGAACCAGTCGAGAAACTGCATTGTCTTGAAATCCTTCAAAGCGAACGCCTCGGAATAGATGTCGTTGATAAGCGAGGTGACGTACTTCTCGTGCTCGAACCCGAAATCCAGCGGGTCGGAAATATTCTTCATTACCTTGTCGGGTTTTGCGATTTCCCCGAACGTGACGCGGTAACCGTTGTCTATGAGATACCTGCGCATCATCATAGCGTGGTCGCGCTCTTCCTGTGCCTGCACCTCATACCAGTGCGCAAAGCCGTCAAGCCCCTCGTCCGCGTAGTAGTTTGCGAAATCGAGATAGAGATAGCCCGAATAAAGCTCCTTGTTTACCTGCTCGTTTATAAGTTTTGCAATTTTATCGTTTAACATTTTTAACCTCCGTAAATCGATTTTATTATAACATAAAAAACTCGATTTGTAAATTGCTATTTATAACTTTCGAAAAGTTTTTTGAACGCGGGCAAAGCCCTCTCAATCATTTCGGGCGCGACGCAATACGAAATGCGCGCGTATCCGCCGCAACCGAAATCGTCGCCCGCGACGAGCAACAGCTCGTATTCCTTTGCGCGTTCGGAAAACGCTTTTGCGTCGGGCTCGGGCGATTTCACAAACAGATAGAACGCTCCGTCGGGTTTTATCACCTTGTAGCCGTATTCGGTCAGCGCCGAGCACAGCCTGTCCCTGTTGGCTTTATAGACCGAAACGTCCGCCGTCTTGTCGTAGACCTTTGCAATAAGCCGCTGAAACAGCGCGGGCGCGCATACGTAGCCCAGCGCCCTGCCCGCCCCGCATACGCCAGCATATACGTCGTTGAACTCGGGCATAGCGTTGTTTACCGCGATATATCCTATCCTCTCGCCGGGGAGCGACAGGCTTTTGCTGTACGAATATGCGACGATACTGCGTTTGTAAAAGTTCATTATATACGGAACGGACGTCGAATCGTCGAATACGAGTTCCCTGTAAGGCTCGTCCGAAATAAGATAAACGGGATTGCCCGTTCTTTTGGTGTGCTCGTTCAAAACGCAGACAAGGCGTTTTATGACCTCTTCGCCGTATACCACGCCGCAAGGGTTGTTGGGCGAGTTTATTATAACCGCTTTGGTTTTGGGCGACAGTGCGGATTTAAGATTTTCGAAATCTATCTGAAAATCTTCCGCGCGGGTTTTGACGGCGACAAGCTCCGCGCCCGCGTGCCGCGCAAACACCTTGTATTCGGGAAAGTACGGAACGAACGTTATTACCTCGTCGCCCGCGTTGACAAGCGCGTTCAACGTTATCGTAAGCGAGGCCGCCGCGCCGCACGTCATATATATGCAGTCCGCATTCAGGGAAGTGCCGAACCGCGAATTGGTGTAACCGGCTATAATTTTGCGCACTTCGTAAGCGCCCTGCGCCGAGGTGTAGCCGTGCAGGGCCACGGGGTCGCAATTTTCAATAAGTTCTTTAAGCGCCTCCCCGACTTCGGGCGGGGCGGGAACGCTGGGATTGCCGAGCGAAAAATCGTACACGTTGTCCTCGCCTATCTCCGCTTTTCGCTTTCTGCCGTATTCGAAAAGTTCCCTTATGCTCGAACGCACCTTGCCGAGCCCGACGTTTTCAGTGTTCAACATACCGCACCTCCGCAAGTATTATAACACGGCCCGCGGCGTTTGACAACAAAAATTCAAAGGGGCGCACGGTCTTTGCCGTCCGCCCCCTTCAGCCTGTCAGATCCTTCCTGAAAGTTTCCATTATTTTGTTTTCGATACGCGAAACCTGCACCTGCGACACGCCGAGCATATTCGCGACCTCGCTCTGGGTCATATCTCGGAAATACCTGAGTATTATGACCTTCCTGTCGCGCTCCGGAAGTCCCGCGATTGCGGTTTTCAGCTGTAAGGACTCGATTATGTCCTCCTGCCTGTCCTCGACGGGAAGCTTGTCCAAAAGCTCCTGCGTTTTCTCGTCCTTGTAATCGCCCTGATTGTAAATCGACACGGGCATATGCGTAGAGCCCATCGTAAACACGACTTCGCTTTCGGGCATACCGAATTGCTCCGCGATAATCTTGACGGTGGGTTGCGCGCCGTGCTCCGCCGAATACTGCTCGATAAATATATTTATCTGTTTGGCGCAGCTTTTAATCGCGCGGGAAACTTTTATGCTGCCGTCGTCGCGCATAAACCGCTTTATCTCGCCCGCTATCATAGGAACGGCGTACGTAGAAAACCGCACGCCGAAACTTTCGTCAAAGCCGTTTATGGCTTTCAAAAGACCAATGCCCGCCAGCTGATTCAAATCGTCGTACTCGACGCCTTTGCCGAGATAACGCCTAACAATACTCTTTATCAGGTTGTTGTTTTCCAAAAGCAGCGTTTCCTTTGCGCCGCCGTCGCCCTGTTTCGCCTTTCGTATCAAACAGTTCGTCTGTTCGACATCAAGCATTCTCCACTTCCGGTTCAAAACTTTTAGACATATATACGACCGTGCCCTCGCCCTGTATGGAATTTACGGAAAACTCGTCCATAAAAGTCTGCATTATGGTAAAGCCCATACCCGAGCGTTCGTCGGAAGGGAGCGTGGTGTAAAAGGGCTGGACCGCTTTCTGGATATCGGTTATGCCCTTGCCCGTATCGCTCACCTTTATATGTAGTTCTTTGCCCTCTATTTCGCACTCGACCGTGACAAGACCGAGATTGCCCCTGTACGCGTGCACGGTGCAGTTTGTAACCGCTTCCGACACCGCGGTTTTTACGTCCGACAGGGCGGAAAGAGAAGGATTTAATTCCAGACAGAACGCGGCGACCGCGTCGCGCGCGAACGCCTGATTTACAGGAAGAGAATAGAATTGAAGTTTAAGATAGTTTCTTGTCATTTTTCACCTTTATTCCGCTTTCGGTATCAACGAATAAATTCCGCTTAAATTAAGTATTTTGTCCGCGGCGAAGTTGGGCTTTTCAACCAGCAGCGGCACGGACAGGCGCGAGGCCTTTTTATACCTGCCTATCAGAAAACCTATTCCCGTTGAGTCCATAAAGGCCACTTCGGAAAGGTTGATTATTATCTTGCGTACGTTCGCGTTATCTTCTATAAGCTTGTCGCATTTTGCGCGCGCGTCCTGCGCGGAACATTCGTCCATTTCGCCCGAAAGATTTATGTACAGTATCTTTTCGCGCAGATATCCGGTAACCGTCATAATTTTCCGCTCCGTGGTTTTTATCTGATATTACTACACCTCACGGGGATAATTTTGTATAAACTTGTCGGATTTTAAATTGTTTTGTCGCAAACGCAAAAAACGCGCGGCAGAAATAGCTCCATTCCCCCCAAACAAAAAAAAGCCCCCGCGGCGGGCTTTTCGCGCCGCCGCGGGGGTTTATCAGTTTATTTTGATTTTATCCACCTTATCCTGTCTTTCGAGCTGAAAGACGGCTTTGTTTTTCTCTTTCAGGCTGCAGAAAAACGGAATGGGTCTGCTGTTTTCGTGCCCGTACAGCTTGGGGTTGAAGTCGTTTTCCTTGCGCCATATCTCGTTCATAAACGCGGAAAAATGCATCCAGCCGTCCGTATCCGCCCCGTCCTTTAAGATGCGCTTGCCGATACTTATAATATTTCTGCGTTTCTTTTCTATGCCGTCGTCGGGCGCGGCGGCAGGCTCCTTCTTCTGCGATTTACCCGCGGTTTTCGCCTGTTGCTTTTTGGTGTTGAGTAAGTCGTCCACTGGTATGAAAATGTCGCACGCCTTCCTGAACGAGGACGGCGTTTTCTTCTCGCCCGCGCCGATTACGATTAAGTTGTCGTTCCTGAACCGCATTGCAAGGCTGGTGAAATCGCTGTCGCTGGTGGCAAGACAGAAACAGTCTACCTTGCCCGTGTACAGAATATCCATAGCGTCGATAATCATTTTCGAGTCTGTCGCGTTTTTTCCCGTAGTGTAAGCGACCTGCTGAATCTGCTCGATAGAATACTCCAAAAGCGCGGACTTCCAGCCGTTGGCTTTGGAGTTGGTGAAGTCGCCGTAAAGCCTGCGGTAAGTCACCTTGCCGTACTGGCTGAGTTCGTCCAGTATAATTGAAAAGTAATCGCTTGAAACGTTGTCCGAATCGACAAGCAACGCGATTGTCCTGTCCGTAATTTCCAAATTTATGTTCCCCTTTGATTATTAACGATTATATTATATTATTTTCCGTGCCGTTTGGCAAGCATATATCCGCCGTCGAAAGCGAAAAGGCGCCCGCAAACGGAACGCCTTTTATAATTACTTTATCGAATTTTGTCTTTGAATGGATTTTACGAGATAGGCTATCTGACAGCCGATACCTATCGCCGAGAAAAGAAGAACCATACCGAGGTCCGTATAGAATAATCTTGCGCCCTCTTCGTCTGCCATTACAATCTTGAACGCCTCGATCGCGGGCAAGGAAAGCCCCTGTTCGGCGGCGGCTATGCCCGACGCGACGAGATAAATGAGGAAAACGGACAGCGCCATACAGACAACCGTGGTAACCGCGACGATAACAATCATCATCTTGTTCGGCTTACCGCGGAATTTCCTGTAAAGGAACGTGCCGAGCATAACCGATATGACTGCGGATATGGACGCGTAAAATCCGACATAATAAAGCGCGATAGCCACCGCCGCGCCCGCAAGCCCGCCGAGAAGCGCGCCGCAGAAACCCAGAAGATAGTTGTTGGGCGCCTCTTTAAACTCTTTGTTTTCCGCCTCTATCAAGGCGTTTATTTTCTCCGTGCAGTCGTTGTCTATCCTGACGGACATTCCGTTAACCTGACACACCCTGCTCTCCGAGAACGCGTTGCCGCAAACGGGGCAGTGCTCGGAATCCAGCGCGCCGTTATCGGATATTATATTAACCGCCAGCGCAATCACGTCGGGCAGGCGCTTTACAAGCTTGCCGATAGTAAAATCCGCGAGCGACAACCTCAGTCCGTAAGGAGTGAAACTTGTCTGGCAACGAATAATCGCCGCGTTTCTTAAAGCGCTTTCGATGTTACGCTTTTGCTCGTCCGTGCTGTAAAAAGAAAAATGCAAAGTGAACGGGAACGACGTGGACCAGGTATCGTAATACGCGTTCACTTCATATCCCCTTACGCTGCCGTAGGCCTTGTTGCCCGTCACGTCAAGACCCTGCGCGGACAAAGCCGCGGCCAATTTTTTGTTCATATTACTCTCTCTCCGTTTGTTCGGTTTTTATTATAATACGATAAACGTCGAAAAATGTCAATACTCAAATTAAATTTCTTTCACGTTACTCCCAATATATTGCGTTCACCACCGTTTCGGCAAGCGCGGCGGGATGTTCCGCACAATCGTTATCCAGCCAGCCCATCGATATGTTGAAAAGCATTCCCGCATAGATATACGGCAGGTAATCCGACCCTTCGCGGCCTTCGCGCCGAAACATTTTCGCAAATTGGCGATTGAGATAGTCGAGATAAATATATTCCAGACGCGCCTTTCTTATCAGCACAAAAGCGTCTTTATGCTCTTTAAACATCGTAAAAACGCTTTCCGCCACAGCAACGTAGTCCTCTTTACACCTCGGATAGAACCTCCGCGCAAACTCGAATTCTTTTCTGTAATGCTCGAAATAGTATATCAGCACTTCGTTTTTAGTTTTGAAGTACCTATAAAAGGTTGCGCGGCCCACGCCCGCCTTCATCGCAACGTCCGTGACCTTTATTTTTTCGTATTCGTATTCCGACATTAGTTTGAAAAGCGCTTGTACTATATAGTGTCTTGAGTACTCTTCGGGTGAGTATTCCACGATACATATTCTCCTTTTGTGTATCATTCGCCGCGACATATACGCACGTTTTGTTTCATTGCGGTTTTTATATGTTGATTTTTTGCGGCGGCTGTTTTATGATACACCTGTCTTACGAAAAAGTCAACCGCAACGCGCGGCGGCGGACGAACGTAAAACGGATAAAAAAAGGAGATTTTATTTATGCAGGACAAAGACTTTATTTCTTACGAGTACGCGACCAAAACGGTCAAGGCAAAAAACAGGGCCAAAGCGCTGGATATGTACGAGGCTTTCGGGTGGGAAATCACTTCTTCGGAAGTTACGGTAACGGGCGGCGTGACGCTTTCTATGAAACGCGACAGGAAGATACCGCACAAACGCGAACTTATAAAACTTGAACGACAGGCGGAAGACACGTTTTCCGCAATCGATAAACTCAATGCCGCAAAGACGCTCGGAGCAAGCGTTTTCGCGTATATTTTCGGGTGTATTGCAACGCTTGTTCTGGGCGGTGGAATGTGCCTTGTGATGTTGACGGAAAACAACATACCCGCGTTTATCGGCGGCATAATGCTGGGGCTTGCGGGTTTTGCGCTTTGCGGCGTGAACTATTTAATTTATAAAAAACTAGCCGAAAGGAAAACCAAACAGCTTTTACCCGTTGTCGACCAGACCGAGGAGCAACTTGCTAACGTTCTCGAACGGGGCAACGATTTGCTTAAAGCCGAAATCATTTAACTATTATGCTGAAACGGCTGAAAGACGATTATGTGTTCCGTACGGTCGTTACCGCCGCCCTTTCTTTCTTTGCAACGGTTGCGTTCACGGGCTACAATCTGTTTCTGGGAATAGCTTACAAAACGGTATGGAACGCGGAGATTGCCGTATATTACGCGATGCTGGTTTTGTTGAGAGCTTATGCGTTTTTTGCGGAAAGAACGATTAATCGCTCCGTAAACGATGCGAAACGCAAGCGGCGCGTAAGCAATAAAATTTATATCTCGCAGTGCGTTATCCTGTTTCTGACAGGCGTTGCGCTTATAGCGCCCGTGTCGCATATGGTATTGCAAAAAAAGCAGGTAAACTATTCTACTGTTCCCGCGATTGCTATGGCGGCCTATACGACTTTTAAAATTTCCGTAGCGGTGTACAACTACGTCAAAACGCGTAGAAATTACGGGCTGTTTGTAAAAATGCTTAAAAATATAAGTCTTGCGGACGCGCTTGTAAGCGTTTTGGTTTTACAGTATACTCTCGTTATGATATTCGGAAACGGCGTAACGGGCGATATGTTCACGCTATGTGCGATTACCACTTTCTTTATCTGGGGTTTCATAACCGTGCACGCGGTCGCAGCCATTGTTTCGGCATTTATAAATTTAAGACTATACCGCGACTGAAACGCGCCGCCCGAAACGGGCGGCACGTTATTTTTTATTTCATCTGATAAATCTTCAAATCGCTCATTTCGCCGTCGCTGTCCTCGAAATACACCCCGAACGCGTTGGGGTCGATATCCGCGCCCGAACGCCAGGACGAAACGTAACCGCCGTTCACGTACACCTCGAAAAACTCCCTACGCACAAACAGCAAAACGTTTGAAGTTTCGGCGGCGGCGCACTTCTGATACAAATCGCCGATAAACACCGAGTTGCCCGCCCAGCCGTTTTTTATCTCGCCGAATTCCAGCCTGCTCCGTTTTTTGTTTAGCATAAAGCCTATGCGCCGACCGTCCTTAGTTTTGAAGTACGCGCCAGCGCCCTCTCCGCCGTTCAGCGTCAGGGAAAAGCTCAAAATCCTTCCGTCGCTCAGATCGGATATTTTCCCGCCGACCGAGCCGTTTAAAGATTGCGCGTCGAACGCGCCCGCCGTGCCCGTGCCGACGAATTTAAGCCCGCCGTCCGCGACCAGCCCGACGGACGGCGTTCCGCCTATGCGGTTGACCTGCGCGAGCGAGCGCAATATGCCGCCGTCCGCGAGAAGTCTGCCCTTCATTTTATCGTTGACGGGGTTGTAAAGCAGTCTTAATTTATAGGGCTTTTCCTCGTCCAGAAGTTTTACCGTGCCCACCCAGCCGTCGGGGCCGTTGTCGCCCCAGATATGGTAATAATAAATTTTACCGTCAATTATAAGCGGTCTGCCGACCGTGACTATGCTCACCTTTTCGTTATTTCGCGTGCCCTGCAACATACAGTCTGCCTCGGGTTTGCGGTAAGGCCCCGTAAGACTGTCGGACACCACGTAAAACGTTCCCCCGCTCATATCCTCGGACAAATCGTCGAACCTGAACCCGAGATAGCTTGACGTGCAGAACGTGACGTAATGCCTGCCGTTTATTTCGAAATGCTCCGGCACTTCGAACTGCGGGAACGCGGAAGTATCGGGAAACGCGTTGGGCAGGCATTTCCAGTTAAGCCCGTCTTCGCTTGTGACAAGCCCGAGAGAGCCGCTCTTGTTGGGCAGTTCGTACTGCAACGTGTTGGAGGTTACAAACCCGTAATAGGGCGGGCCGTTGTCCTCCATAGCGTCCACAACGCCGATAGAGTCCCAGCGCGGTATACAGTTTGCAATGCGCTCCGCGCCGTCCATATAGTACACGCCGTCGGGGCGGCACACTTCGGGCAGGCGTTCCCAATGCAGTAAATCGCGGCTCTCCGCGAAATACACGCGCTGCCGTCCCGCGGGCTTTTCCTCTGAAAAGTTCATAATAAACCTGTCGCCTATCTTCTGAACGGTTCCCGTGCCTATCCACTCCGCGTCGGGACTTTTGTCCAAGACCCTGCCGTACTCCTCCCAGTGTATAAGGTCGTCAGACAGGGCGAGGTTTATTCCGTCCCAGCTGCCTTTACCCAAACGCTCCTTTTTGAGCGCGAGATGAAAGAGATAGTACTTGCCTTCGTGCCGCAAAATCCAGCAGTCCCAAAGCTTGTAATTTTCTGGCGTAAATATCATATCGTCACCTCTGTAACTCCGTGAAATTCAATTTCAGCGTATTAAATATTTTTTGTCCCGCCGCTATCCGCGAGTACGAAAACTTATCGTCAAGAAAACAGGTGCAGGGTTCCAGCCCCAGCGCGTACGCGCCGCTTCTCATACAGTTCCACTGCGTAAGACAGGGCAGTGTGTCGCCGCTGTACGTAAGCTCCGCCCTCAGCCCCGAAACGGGACTGACGACCGCGGCGCGCGGGGCATTGAGTTTACGGAAATACACCGCCTCCGCCCTGCCCGCCTCGGGCGGGAGCATACTTTCACACGTGCGCATATATTGCGCCGCGAATTTGTCGCGCGGCTCGGTGGAATGCGCGTCCAGCTCGACATACGAATTTCCGTCCAGAAAAGGATACCCGAAATTTACGTGGTATAAAAGACAGTAATCCTCCTGCGTGAAACCAAGATTTTCGAGGCAATCCGAAATTTCCAGACAGCCCGCGCCGCTCTTTAAATTAACCGTGCGCGTGAGGCGCAAATGATTGCCGAAAAACCCCGTGTAGTCGGTATAGCCCGTTACGCAGATATTGCCCTGCAAATCCGCGCCCGCGGCGACGACGACGGCGGGCGTGCCGTGAAGGGAGCCGTGCATTTCAAACCCCTCTCTCGCGCCTATGCTTTCGGGGCCGCAGGTATAGAGCATACCGCCGCAGAACCTGCGTTCGAACCCGCGCGCAAAATTATCGTAGCCGTTCCTTGAAATAAACGCGACGTTCCTGCCGCGGTAGCACAGCCTGCCTATATCCAGCGCGTTGCTTTCCAGAAGTTCGCAGCTCAATATACCGTTGTCAAGCTCGATTAACTTAACGCCGCTCTCCCTGCCGTCCGAGCAGGTAACGCGCCTGCAAAGCGCAATCTGCGAAAGATTGCTTACATATCCGTTCATTCTTCCACCGTCGGCGCGCGAACTATCCTTTCGTCGGTAAACACGTCCGTTTCGTCCGTACTGCGCGTTGAGAATTCCGAAACGACCGCGCCCCTTGCGCCCGCGCGGAACCAGTGCAGGGTTTCGGGGTATATGGTGTACTGCTCGCCCTCGTTCAGAACTATCTCTTTAAACACGCTGACCTTGGTTTCGGGCAGGGATATGTCGCCGCGACTGCTTTCTCCGTCCACGTAGAGATACACCGTCCCGTAGCGGCAACGGAAAGTTTCCTCCTTGCCCGCTATTACGCCCGAGCCGACGTGCTTATGCTCGGGACAGGTCTGCGCGGGAAACAGAACCATTTCTTTGGCGCACACCCTGTCCGTATTTATGTAAGTCAATATTTGAAGCCCGATATGTTCAAGGTCATTAAGCCCGAAATCGGCGACTTCTATTCTTTTCCGCTCCTCCGCGGTCAACGCAATCCCCGCCTTCTTGAACTGTTTCAAGGTTGCCTTGACGGCCTTTTCGTAAACTTCTTTTTTCATTCTCACGCCCTCCCCGCGCAACCGAAAAGTTTCATTTTTTCTGCCGCCGCGGCCTTAATCGCGCGCACTTTCGCGTTTCTCGTTTCGAGGTATCCCGCGCCGTTTTTAACGCACTCGGCCATAGCCGCGTCGCCCGCAAGACACAAATCCGTAAAGATGTTAACCTTGGAAATTCCCGCCGCTATGCAGTTTCTGAAATCGTCCGCGCTCAATCCGCTCCCGCCGTGCAGGACAAGCGGAACGTTTACCGCCGCTCTCAGCTCTTCAAGACGTTGAAGGTTGAGTTGCGGTTTGCTCTTATAAACGCCGTGCGCCGTGCCTATCGCTACGGCAAGCGCGTCCACACCCGTTTTCAAGAGATAGTCCGCGGCCTCTTCGACCGTGGTGTATCTGTCCGCCGCGCTTGCGCAGTCCGCGTTTCCCACGTGGCCAATTTCGCCCTCCACGGTCGCGCCGAACGAACGCGCGAGTCTGACGATTTCCCGCGTTTCTGCGATATTTGCGGCATAGTCTTTGACCGACCCGTCAAACATAACCGACGAAAAACCGAGTTCGAGCGCCTCCGCGCAACGCCCTGCCGTGAGGCCGTGGTCGTAGTGTACGACTACGGGAACGGTCGCGCGGCGCGCCGCGGCAATGACCGAGGGCGCAATCAGCTTCAATTCGCCGTAAGGCAGAAGTATTTCCGCCGTGCCGATTATGACGGGCGAGCGGGTTTCCTCCGCCGCGTCCAATACGGCTTGGAGCATATCGGTGTCGGTCGTATTGAAAAGCCCCACCGCATATTTTTCTTTTCTTGCGTGTTCGAGTACGCTGTTAAGGTTTACAAGCATATATTTCTCCTTTTAAAATTTTTACAAAGTTTTTCCACCTCGTCGCGGCGGCGCATTCCGCTCACCGCGTCCGCCGCCGAAAGCGAGCTGACCGCCGCCGCGGACGCAAATTCGAGTATGCTCTTATCGTCCGCATTCCCGTAAATACCGATTAGCGCGCCCGCGCAGAACGCGTCGCCCGCGCCCGTAGTGCCCTTGATAAATCCCGCGGGCAGTTCGTACGACCCGAGTGAGGTAAAGCCCCTTTCGGAAAGACAGACGCTTACGTCGGGGCGGTGAATAATCACCCTCTCGCTCACGCCAAGTTCTTTGAGCTTTTCCGCAACGCCGTAAAGCGGCGCGGACGGGTCGGCACCCGCAAGATACGCCGCCTCGAATTCGTTTATAATGAGGTTGTCCACGTATTTAAGACAGGGCCGCACGGCGGCGTAACGCGGCGAATTTTCGCTTACCAGATCCACGGAAGTTTTAATTCCGCGCTTCCTGGCGCGTTTCAGCAGTTTAAGCCCGTCGCCGCCGTCTATTTTATCGAGCAGCAGAAAATAGCCGAGATGCAGCATACCTATGTCGCAGGTATCGAGATTTACGTCGTCCGCGCAAAAATCCGCGCTTGCGCCCGCATACGTAAAGAACGTTCTCTGTCCGCCGCGTATGCTCATAACCGCGGTAAAGCTGGTCGGCTGATTGCAGTAAACTATGTTGGAGGTATCCACCCCCGCGCGGCTAAGGCAGTCCTCGATAAACTTGCCGTCGCCGTCCCGCCCCGCACGCCCGAACGCGTAAACGGGTATTTCGGGACACACCGTCTTTATGTCTGTTGCAACGTTGGGCACGCACCCGCCCGCCGCAAGACTTATGTTTAAAATTTTGGCAAGCTCGCCCGATTTCGGATAATTTTCTATTTCGTAAATCTTATCCGCAAGCATACTGCCCGCCACGGCTATACCTTTCAAAACTCACCCTCCCCCGCCCGACGAACCCCCTCGCGCGGCCGTAATTTGACAACGTTGTCATTTTTCATAGAAAGTATAACACAAGGTTTTTGTTATGTCAATATTCAAACGTAAAAAAAAACGTTTTCACAGGCATTTTTGACAACGTTATCATAAATTTGGTGTTGACATATGCGTATAAAAATGGTATAATTACAGCAATAATCAGAGGAGAATATGAAAATGTCATCGGTTAAAGACGTTGCCAAACTTGCGGGCGTTTCGCCCTCCACCGTTTCGCGATATATAAGGAACGCCTGCAACATTTCCGCGCCTAAAAGAGAGAAGATCAAGCAGTCCATAAAGCAGTTGGGATACGTGCCCAATTTCAACGCGAGCATATTGAAAAGCAACCGCTCCAACCTTGTCGGACTTATACTCCCCAGCGAGCACAACCTGTTTTTCTCGCTACTCATAAGCAGGCTTTACGAGGCGCTGAGCGGGAAAAAACTTATCGTTCTGTACTCAAAAAACAACGAGGAAGTCAAGTCGAATATCCAGACGCTTTTATCGCTGAAAGTTTCGTCCGTGCTCTTCGTTCCCGTCAAGTATTCCGACAGTATCGCAAGAATTGCCGAAAAAAATGACTGCTATTTTTTGCAGCTGTTTATCGACTGTTTTCCGCAGTTCGACGCGCTGACCATAAACGACGATTTAGGCGCGTATCTGGCGGTCAAGAAACTGCTTGACAACGGACACAGGCGCATACTTCTCCTCGACATAAACAACGACGTGTTCAAACAGCGTTACAAAGGCTATACACGCGCGTTTACGGAGCGCGGTCTTGCGGCAGACCCGCTCGGCGCGCTGACAGTGGACGGCGGCGAAGATCTGGAAACCGCGCTTATAAACAGGCTGAGCGAATACCCCGCCACTGCCGTTATAAGCGTTACCGAAGTATTGAGCCAGCAATGTATGCAGGTGTTCAATACCCGCGGCATAACCGTGCCGAACGACATTTCGCTTATTACTTACGACGATTCTATGTGGGCGAAACTCTGCGGACACACCGCCGTGCGCCAGCCGCTGGACGAGGTTGTGGACGGCATTAAAGGGCTTATAGACGGCGAAACGGAACGGCCGAAAAAGGTTGTTATCGATCCCGTTATAGTAGACAGAAATTCCTGCGCGGACTTGAACGGATTATGAAAAATTTAAATTTATATTATAAAATCAGGAAACAAAAACTCTCCCCCTCCAACGTAAGAATATTTACCGAAATAGATTACGCCCTCCAATTGAATAAATTCAGGGGCGGAATTTTTTCAGACATAATTGACAACGTTGTCAATTTTCTCGGCGGGCTGGACGGGATTACGCAGAGCGACATACTGCACTGCGAGGAATTAATGAAAGAAATCGGCGCGGAGGCGAAAAAGCAGAAGTGTATCTGCGTTGCGCACGCGCATATGGACGTGAACTGGCTGTGGGGCTACGACGAGACCGTGGCGATAACTTTATCCACGCTGGAAACAATGCTTATGCTGCTTGAAAAGTACGAAAACTTTACGTATTCGCAGAGCACGGCGTTTGTGTTCCGCGTGCTTGAAAAGTATCGGCCCGATTTGCTTGAAAGCGTTAGAAAGTACATACGCGAGGGCAGGTTCGAAGTTTCGGGCTCCACGTTTGTGGAGGCAGACAAAAACCTTGCCGACGCAAACTCTATGCTCAGGCATTTTTCGCATTCGCGCGAATACTTATCAAAGCTTTTAACCCTCCCGCCCTCATACTTCGATATGGACTTCGAGCCCGACACTTTCGGGCATACTCTGTACGAGCCCGAAATACTTGCGGAAAGCGGGGTTAAATACCTGTATCATTGCAGGGGCAACGATATGCCGCCAATCTACCGCTGGTTCGCGCCGAGCGGGAAAAGCGTGCTTGTGTACAGGGAACCTTTCTGGTATAACGCGGAGATAGGCTACGGCGATTTCGAGTTTATACCCGATTTCTGCGCGAGATACGGACTGAAAAAGACGCTTAAAGTTTACGGCGTGGGCGACCACGGCGGCGGCGCGACGATACGCGACGTGGAAAGGATTATCGAAATTTCCTCCTATCCCGTTATGGCCGACATAAAGTTCGGCACTTACAGAGAATTTTTCAGACACCTCGAAGGCGCGGAAAACGTTCCCCAAGTTCACGGCGAGCAGAACGCGATTTTTACGGGTTGTTACTCCTCCGCCTCCGAAATCAAATACAAAAACGCGGTAACGCAGAGCGCGCTTTACGAGCAGGAGCTTTTCTGCGCGGTTGACGGCGACAACGAATACGACAACACCGAGGCCGTGGAATGTCTGCTGACCAACCAGTTCCACGACGTTATAACGGGCTCGGGCGTGCGCGAAACCGCGCACTTCGCTATGGCCGAGTATCAGCGCGCGCTGGCTCGGCTGGGCGCGTTCAAAGCGCGGGCGCTCAGGAACTTCGAACGCACAATCGACACGAAAAATATATTTAAAAATATCGGGGACGCGGACGGAACGGCAGTCGGCGCGGGCGTGGGGTTCGGCGCGAAACGCATCGATTTCACAAACAATATCGCGTACGGCAAGGAGCGCGCGTATATAATTTTCAACCAGCTCAATTTCAGGCGGACGGCGATAGTCAATTTGCAGCTCTGGGATTATTGCGGGGACGTTTCTGCGTTGCGAGCTTACGGCGCAGACGGAAACGAGCTGCCGTGCACGGTGAAGAGCGCGCAATCGGAGTTTTACTGGTCGCACAACTACCACGAGGTAGACGTGGAAATCACTCTCGGCGGCGGGCAGTACGAAACGGTTGTGTTGAGAGAGCAGGCCGACGACGGCGTTAAGCAAATAGAATACCCCCCGCTTTTCCAGCGCACCGAACGTATTTACGGGGATATAGTACTCGAAAACGAATATGTGCGCGCAACGTTCGACAGACAGAGTTTCAAGCTTGTATCGCTATACGACAAGGCGGCAGGCAAGGAAAGACTTTCGGGCGGCGCGGGATTCAGGCTTTTAACCGAAGATATTACCGAGCAGATGACCGCCTGGTATACGGGCAGAATTAAAAACGAGCTGGACGTGCAGACAAACGTTAAATTTATCTCTGCCGACAAGACCGAAACGGCGCAGAACCTTTGTTACAGGCTGGATTTCGGACAGTCGTATCTGGACGTGAAAGTCGTTCTCGAAAACGGTTGCAAGGGTCTTAAATACAACTGCGCGGGCGTGTTCTTCGAGAAGGGTTCGCCGATTGACGGCATACCCAACCTCTCGTTCGAACTGCCAGTGGGTAATTTTACCGAAACGGTGTGCGACACCTCCCCCGGCGTTATCACGCGCGCGGCGGCCGACAGGGACGCGGCCTGCGCCTCGTTTATCAGCGCGAACGGCGCGGGGCTGATTTCAAACGGAAAGCACGGGTTCAGGGGCTTTGACGGGAAACTCAGGCTTTGTCTTATCCGCGCCTCCTGCGACCCCAATCCCCTGCCCGAATACGACAGGCACGAGTTTTGTTTCGGGGTATATTTAATGCCCGAGGACGCTTTGAGCAAGCTCTGGCTTTCGCAGGATTTCCGTATCCGCCCCGCGGTTATATCCGCAACGCCGCACAACGGCGAAAGGCCGCTGAAAGGCGGGTTCGCGCAGCTGCCCGAAAACGCGGTCTGCATTTCGGTAGACAGAGAGCAAACCGTACTCTTTAATCCGTCGGACAAAGCAATTACGACAACGGTCTACGGACAAAAGCAAACCGTAGGCGCAAACGAAATAAAAAGGTTTAAACGGGCTTAAAATAAATTAAACAAATAGCGCACCGCTTCGTATATGAAGTCAAGTGCGCTATATTTTACGGCTCAAACGATAATACGGATATACTGCTTATCCGACTATACTCCGTTTCGTTTAAAGTTTTTAATCTTTGATTTATCGCATTGTTATATTGTAAGTTTTGTTTCGTCCAAGCATACCGATTAAAGCATTTTGGAGCAAAATACAGACGTTCCCCGTCGTCGCCGTAACCGTTATTTTTTTCGACGGCGAACCAGAATAAATTTTTAGCAAAATACCTTTCGTAATACAGCGCTTCTGCATCTTTATCGGAAAACACTTCGGCACACTCCGAAACGATATTAACAAAGTTGCATACTTCGTTGAGAGAAAACTTTCCGCGTATTTCAACGACCGACAACGGAACGCCCGCGGCGTCTGTAAAATATCCGCCGCTCGTTACGTCTAGCATTATCCATTTTCTCAAAGAATTGTCGTATATTTCGGTAACGACGTGATTATCCGTATCATATGGCGAGCACGGCATAATCCACACCCTGCGCGCAGGAATCTTCAACGCAAGACAACTCTCCTGCAAAATCTTTGACTTGTTCAGACAGTTTATTCCGCAGTACGGTTTGTTCAAGCTATACCTCAAAAGTTCTAAGGCATTGCAGTTTATATGATTATCGAAACTGCCGTCGTGAACGAGGCGCGGTGCAAAATAGCGCGTAAGATTTACCGCTCTTTCAAAAGAAGTGCCGTTACCCGCTGTCTCCTGTATTTCATAATCCTGTTTGAGGACATCGAACTCCACACAGTTAAAACTATATGAAAGGCTGTCCTCCACTCCTTCCGCAAACTCGGAACTATTGAAAAGTACGCCTTTGAAAACGTTTAACTCTTCTTGCCAAATTTCTTTTAATTCGTTGTCGTCCATAGGCACCCCCTTCCCGATTACCGTTTCATTTTAGCATAAAAGCAATATAAAAGCAAGGATATGATATCCTTGCTTTTATGCCGTAAGTCGCACTTTATTTACGCGTCGAAACCCAGCCTTCTTACAATCGCGCGCGATTGCAGATCGGAGCCGTTGTCCGCAAACGTTTCCACACTTATGATAACGCCCGTCTTGCCGAGTATATCGGGAGTGGGAACGAAGTTTACGAAGTTATCGGGTGCTCCGCCCGTTATCGTTATTATACCCGTGTTTTCGTCCTGCACAGCGGGAGC
Source organism: uncultured Christensenella sp. (assembly GCA_910579705.1). Classification (GTDB taxonomy): domain Bacteria; phylum Bacillota; class Clostridia; order Christensenellales; family Borkfalkiaceae; genus Coproplasma. The sequence goes on along the minus strand of CAJTUI010000008.1, from coordinate 16,256 downwards.
CGCGCTTGCGTTGAGTTTCATAATATGGGGCACGTACGCCGTTCCGTCCTCGTTGAGAATGTAAACCACAACTCTGAAACACGCCTTGTCGGAAATGCCTTCCAACGCCTCGTTGGCGCGTATCCATACCCTGTATTCGCCCGCCGCCGCAGGTGTGTCGCACTTGTAGTACAGCGCGTTGGTCACGCCCGCGCCGCTCTGTCCCGAGATGTTGCAAATCATATTTACAAGGTTGGGGTCGGCAAGGTCGTTGAGCGCGGACGCGTCCGCAGAATAGAGATGTACTTTTGCGTCTGTTATATCATCCGAAATATTGTCCGCCGTGGTAAGTCCCGACCAAGTGAAGTCTAGCGCGGCGGGGAAACCGCCGAGACTGCCGAGCGTGCCGACCGTGGCAAGCTGCTCGAACGTGAGGCCGTAAAGCGTTTTCGCCTCTACAACCACGTTCACGAATTTATAGAGTTCGCCGCAGGATACTTTGACTTTTGTGCTGCCCGCGACAACGCCGCTCACGCGGCCCTCGCCGTCAACCGTTGCGATACGCGCCGAGCCCGTTTCGAAAGTAAAACCTTCTTCGCAGTTTACTTTATCGGTAATCGCTATTTCCACGATCTCGCCGCACGCAACCGTTACCGTTTCGGGAACGTTGAAAGATGTCTGCGGGGTGGGTTTTACCGTCACGTTTACGTTGACGGCCTTGTCCTTTACCGCGCTGTTGGTCACGGTTATAACCGTTTGGGCCTGCTCCGTAACGTCCGCCGCGGTGATAAGTCCGCTTTCGGAAACGGTTGCAACGCTCTCGTCGCCAGAAACGTAAGTCCACTTACCAGTAGCCGCCGCGCCCTGCGTGCCGCACTCTATCTGCGCTGTTCCGTTAGCAAACAACTCCACGTTCGCCGAGCTTGTCAGATTGAAGTCGGGCGCGTCGTCGTAAATGAAACCCAGCCTCTTGATACCGAACCTGTCGGGTTTGTCGGCGTTGGTGCTCATAAACTCGACGGAGAGTATAACTTCCTTGCCCCTGAGGTCGGTGTTTTCGTCCGATATCCCGTAGACAAACATATTGTCCGCGGGCGCGCCCGCGATGTGGCCGGCGTTTACGTCGTCCACGTCTTCGTATTTAACCCAGCCGTTTTCGTCCTGAACGAGCGTTCCGGCATCGAGCACGGGCAGAACGAACTGCGTGTACGAAGAATACTCGGCGTTGAATATGTATGCCGAAACCCTGAATTTACCTTTACCCGACGCGGGCGATACGTCCAGATCGCTCTTAGACGCCCAGCCCCAGAGCCTGTATGAATTGGCCAGCTCGCTCACGGTTGTCTTGTAGTAGACGGACGCGCCGAAATCAGCCCCTTCCGCCGCCCTTGCGGAAGACATAACTATTACGTACTCGCCGTTGTCTATGGACGACTCCGCGTCGTACACGCTGCCCCTAAGCGTCTTGACGTCGTTGGCCTTGGTGTTCTCGAAATCCATTTTCTCAGCCGTGGCGGCCGCCGTAGCGCCGTTCCAGGCTATGTTGGTGAGCGCGCCCTCCGCACCGTTGCCTATACCCGTATCCTGCCAGTCGTACGCCGCAATCGCCTTTAACTTTTTATAGGAAACGTTGTTGACCTTGTTGGTTTCCACAACCTTTACGGCAACCTGTTTTCTGACCTTTCCGGCCTTGATAAGAACGGTGGTTTCGCCCTCGTTCACGCCCGTGATAACGCCCGCAGCCGATACGGTTGCAACCGTTTCGTCATAGCTGGAAAACACCAGCTCGCTCTTGTCGATACCGACAACGTTGGTGATTGAAAGCGTGTGGGTCGCGTCCACGTTAAGATTAACGCTCGCCTCCACGTCGAACGAAACAACCTTTTCCGCGCCGCAGACGCAATTCCCGTCGTCGCCGTAAACGTGGTCTTTCTTCTCCGTTTCGGTTTCGCACTTGGGACAGTACTGCCAGTGTTGCGTGTCGCTGTTTCTGTAAGAATAATCGTGCTCGCACTGCGTATTGCAGGCGGTGAACGAAAACGCCAGACAGCCCGCGGCCGCAACCGCCGCGATTTTAGCAATCGCTTTTTTGTCTTTTGACTTCATCATTTTTTCTCCTTAAATGTTTTTATTTTAATAGAATTTACTTCTATCTCTCCCTGACACATAATCCCCGTAACGCCCGTAAGCTTGCCGTACATACGCGCGCCGAGCGCGCAGTCGTCGTCCAGATACGCGACGCAAATCCCCTCTTCGACGATAATTTTCAGGCGGTGTCTGCCCGCGTTAAGCTTTGCGGGCCGTTCCAGACCGCGCGCGTCGTAATCGCCCTGAGGGAAATCGGGAAACCGCCCGAACGTGATTTTCCCGTTCTGCGGATACAAAATGTACCCGTAAGATAAATCGTTCCGCACGTCGGCGTTTATCAGCACGCCGAACGAGTTACAATCGCCGAGCGTGAACTCAACGTCCAGAAGATAAGTTTCCTGCGCCTTTGTATCGGCGTAATATGCAGTACAGGCCCCGCCAGTGTCCGCGGCTATGCGGTTGACGGGTGTTCCGTCGCCGTCCCTAAACGTAAGCTCCATTTCGCCGCCGAACGCGTTCTCCACGGTTTCGGGCATAACGCAAGCAAGCGTTCCGTCGCCGCGCTGTAAAAGTTTATGTACGACAAGCGCGCCGCCCCACTGCCACCTGCCCGCGTCGCTTTCGCCCTCGCGCGTAGGGTTCCAGCCGATTACGTAATTGTCCTTGCCGTCGCTGACCGTTTTCGCCGCGTAATACGCTCTTCCGTCGAACGCGTCGTCCGCGGGCTGTATCCACGGCCCGTCAATCGATTTGCTCATTACGTAACGCGTAAGATTGCGGTGCGAAAATTCGGAAAACACGTGGTAATACCAGTCGCCGATTTTAAAGAGGTCGGGACACTCGTGCGCGTAATACAAATCGGGTTGCCAGAACGGTTTCTCTATCTCCCATTTCTTATTGTCGCGGGAAACGAGCAGGATTGTCGCGCCCCTGCGGTTGAGCGGGCCCGAAGTCTTACGCGCCGAGAGCAGCATTTTATATACGCCGCTCTCCCCGTCATACCAGACGAACGGGTCGCGCCAGTCGGCGATTTCGTAATCGCCGCAAAGCGTTCCGAACGTGTCTTCGGGCACCTTTTCCCAGTGCGTCAAATCACGGCTGACGGCGTGCATTACGACCTGAATATAGTTTTCGACCATACGCGTGTTGTGGCCCGTATACCAGATGTGGTATACGCCGTCCGCGTCCTTGAACACCGAGCCCGTAAACACGTACATATCGTATTGTTTGTCCGTGCCTCTAGCGAGCATTTCACCGCAGTCCTCGTACGTTACGAAGTCTTTTGTGGTTATCTTGAACCAGGGCGTGCCCTCGCCGTGTTTTTCGGGATTGCGGTAATCCAGAAGATAGAAGATGTGAAAAAGTCCGTTGTCATAGTACGGTATGGCGTCCGCGGGCCAGCCGTAATCGGGTTTAAAAAATAAGCGTTTCATATCAGTTACCGAGATTGAGAATGTTGTAATCTTCGTCGTTTATCCATCTTTCAGAAGTGTCCGTATCGAACAGGCAACGCCTGAACATAAGCGATACTTTGAGGTAGTTGCCCGCCGCCTTGTTGCTTATCTGGTCCTGCAAGACCACGAAGGTTACGGCCGTGCCCGCGAATTTCTCCACGTCTATGTCGAAATACATATCGACGGTGTTGTTTGTCACGCGCCAGCCGTCCGTGCAGTCGGTAACGTTATAATCGCCGTCGATTGCGAGGATTTTGAACTTCGCGTTGTCGTTAGGCGTGGGGTGTGCCCTGAACACGTACTGCATACGTTTCGCCGCCGCGGGAACGTTGACTTTGCAGTACACCGCCGCGTTTGCGTCGCCGCCGTTCACGCCGTCGTCGTCGTAAGTATCAAAACCGACAAGCCACATTGCCCAGCCCGCGTCGGAGATGTGCGAGGCGGAGTTGCTGTCCTCTGAAAGCACCTTGTTCCAGGCCTTGAACGCGACCTTATCGAACTCGAAATCCATAATCGAATAATCCACCGCCTGCAAAGCGTCTACGTCGCTCTTCTTGATAAGGCGGGTGACGTACTCGCTCTCGTCTTCGGTAACGGTGACTTCGAGCACGCATTTCAAAGAAGTCTTGTGCGAGTTGGTGACGGTAATGTTGGCCGTTCCCGCTTTGAGCGGCGTGAGCGTGCCGATAGCGTCCACCCCGCAGACTTCGGGATTGTCGGACGTATAGTCTACCTGTTTATAACTCGTGGTATCGGGCTTGAAAGAGGCCGTCACCCTGTACATAGGGTCGTTCACCGACAGGGTGATTTTATCCGTTCTGAGCGTCATTTCGTCCACGTCCTGCGCGCCGACGGTGAGGTTTATGCCGGCCTTAACCTTGGAATCCGCAACGGACGAGAGGTTGAGCACGTACTGACAGCCCACCTCCGCAAGCGCGGACACCTGAACGTAATAATTGCCGTTCTCCTCAATAACGCTGACCGCGTCCTCAGACGCGTCGCCTATCGCCTGAACGGTGAAAGAAAGCCGCTTGTCCGTGGTATTTTCTGGAACGAAAGCATAGTCTAAAAGACTGCGTTCGGAAACGGGCACGGTCATTGCAGGGCTTGCGACCACAATTTCGGTGGGTTTAATCGCCGCGACGCACTCGACCGCGATTTCGGTTTCGTATTTGCCGCACTTGACGGTAATTTTCGCTTTCCCGTAATCGTACGCCGTGACCTTGGCCTTGTTGGTGTCCGACTTTTCGACGGTAATATCGTCGTTGTCGCTCTCCCATTCCAGCTCCCTCACGGTCGCGTTTGCGGGGGCAACCGTGCCGACCACGGTTACGGTTTTACCCCTTTCGAGATACCAGGTCTTCCCCTCGTCGTAACCCGTGGCACGGAACGTAATTCCCGTGCACTCGATTGTTTCGCCCTTATCGTCGGGCTTGTCGTTGCACGCCGTAAACGACAGCGCGCATATGACCGCAAGCATAACCGATATAAAAGCGGCGGTAAGTTTCTTCATAGTTTCCTCCTTAACCGGTAATTTTTGACAACGTTGTCATTTTATGGTAAAGGTATACGCCCGAAATCGGGCGAACCCTTGAACCTTTTGTTATTGTTTGCGCCCGAAAATGGGCGGCCACTCAGACCCTTTTGTTAAACGCAAGCGACCTTTAAACCTTTTTAAGCCATATTTTGTCAAGCGCGAAAGCGTCGTCCGCCATTGCCTTAAACATATTTATCTGATTGTTTTCAACTATATTTCCCTCGTTGAGGTAACCGCTGCCGGGGATAAGCGAAATCCTGTTGTAGACGGTGAATACGGAGGCTGTGTCGCTTTTGATATATTCGCCCCTTAAATTCACGTCGCGCAGGGTGTTATAGCATACCGCGCGGGAGTTTGTCAGCACAAACATTGCGCCGCTGTCGCCGGGCTGGGAATCGCAACCGAGGTTGACGGCCGTGAACGTGGAGTTATCCGCCTGAACGAGCCGTTCCGACGCGAACGCAAACACGTTGTTGAGCAGCGCGTTTTCCGCTCCGTCCAGAATTATGAATTTGGAAGTATAGCGCGTGAGTCCGTATACATTGGTGTGAAGGAGGTTGCTCCTCGTAGCGTACGTGCCCCAGTTTGCAAAGTCGGGTATGGCCGAGGGAGTAATCTTGATTATGCAAATCGAGTTCTGCAAACAGCCGTTTACCGTCTGGTTTTTTCCGCCGAGCCTTATACCAACGTTATAGATACCGCCCATTACCCTTTCCACAACGGAATTTTCACAGCCCGCGCCGAAGTCTACGCCGTTGTATACGCCTTCAAGATACAGGTTTTTCGCGTAATTGCCCTTACCCGACGCGCGAACGACGAAGTTGCGGCGCGGCAGGGTCTCGGGCGTGTAGACCTGCGAGAAAAGATTTATTTCGGGACAGGTAACTCTGAACCCGCACACGCCGCTGTTGTCGCCTTCAAGCGTTATGAGCGCGCGGCCGGTCATACAGTCTGCGCCGTCGCCTGCGTAATAGTCGAGTATCATAGTTCCGCGGCTGTTGGAAAGCAAATCGCGCGAAACCGAGGAATGACAGCCGCGTAGCTGAACGCCCGCGGGCACGTTTACGGGCTTTTCCATACGGTAGAAACCCGCGGGCAGGTAAACCACTCCGCCGCCGTTTTCTCCCGCCTCGTCCAGCGCCGCCTGAACCGCGGCCGAGCAGTCCTTTTTACCGCTCTTGTCCGCGCCGTATTCGAGGCAGTTGTAAACCTTTTTTTCGGGCAATACCACTGTTGTATCGGGAGTTATCAGCTCCGCCTCGTCCGCGCCTTTGCCGTCCGTAAACACGTTGAAGCCCGCAAACTTGCCGCTTATATCCGCATACGAAAACTGCAAATGCCCTTCGTACTGCGGGGAGTTGTTGATTACCGCGTACTCTGATGCGGTTATAACCGCCTTGCAGAACTGTATGCCCATATGCTCGTACAGCCGCTCCACGTAAACGCCGTAAACCGAGTCCGTGATTTCGAGGTTGTAGAAACTGCCTATAAAGGCCATATGATAGGTCGTGGCCCTGTCGCCGTCGGTGAAATAAATTCCCGTGTGGTAGCCTTCCAGCTCTATATCGCGTATCTCCTGCCACTCCAAGTCGCCGAGTATCATACCCACCGAGTTTTCGCGCGTGAAAGAGAGTATCTCGTCGCGTTCGGGCGCGTTGTAGTCCTTGCCCGCGTTCACCCAGTAATCGGGCTTGAACGACACGCCCGAAAAGGTGCCGACCTCGCTGGAATTGGTGAGGTGCACGCCCTCCCTTAAAACGGTGCCCTTAACGTTGACGATGTGCAACTGCTCGTGCGTGACAGAGCTGAGCGTGGACCACTTAGTATTGGACGCGCATATGCCCTTATACGAATTTAAAAACGTAACGTTCTTTATCGTAAACACGTTGTGCGCGTCGTCCACGAACCCGCCGGGGATTTCCACGGTATAGCCGTAGGGCATTATCATATCCGCGTACTGCTCGGGATAGAAAAACGTAAGCCCGATAAGCCCCGAAGAACCGTACATTCTGAACACGTTGACCTGCTCGCCCACGTCCTCTGTCGAGGACTTCACGCCCGCGATTATAACCGTTCCGTACTCGGTCTTGTAGTTTTCGGGCGAAACGTAGTCGCCGACAACCGTCACGTAAGGCTTTAAGTCGATGCGCGAGGTAACGAGGTATTTACCCGCAGGCAGATACACCGTGCCGCCGCCCGCCTCATAGCAGTCGTCCACGGCCTTTTGCAGGGCCATTGTAGACGAAGTTTTCCCCTCGGGGTCCACGTCGTAACCGTTGTCCTTGTCGCATATAACGTCGGGCAACAAAATATCGTCGTTTTCGTACACAACAGTTTCCTCCTCGGGCGGCGGGGTGTCCCCTCCGTCTTCTTTTTCCGCGCAGGCGCAGAACGTACAGGCCAGCGCAAATGCCGCAAAGCTTGCGAAAAGTGCTTTAATTCTCATATCATTTATCCCTTTTATTTCGTATATACAATATCACCGCGCCGACTATTATAACTACCAGACAGGCAATAAGCGCGGCCAGCGACATATAAAATTCAAGCGAACACGGCTCGGTTATTATCATACAGATAACCGCAAGCACGGTCAAAACGAGCGCGAATTTCACAAAAAAGCCTATTTTGTCCAAGCGGGGATTTCCTCCGTTTTACAGCATTTGACAAGCGTGCCGCCGTCGAATTCGGCGTAGCTTATTTTGCTTGCGCATTCCTCCGCGGCGTACGGACACCTGTCGCGGAACACGCAGCCCTCGGTACGGTTTTCAAGCGACGAAACCTCCATTGACCTTATCGGAATGGGCTTGTCGCGCTTGGCTATCTTCGGGTCGGGCACGGGAACTGCGGACAGCAGAGCCTGAGTATAGGGGTGGCGCGGACTTTGCAATATCTCGTTGACTTTGCCGTACTCCACCACCTCGCCCAGATACATAACGCAGATACTGCCGTTCTTTGCGATATACTTCGCCGTGGCAAGGTCGTGCGTTATATAGACGAACGATATGCCCAGCTTCTCGTTGAGCTCGCACATCATATTGAGAATGGAAAGGCGCATAGAAACGTCTATCATAGACACGGGCTCGTCCGCGACAATCAGCTTGGGTTCGAGCGAAATCGCCCTCGCCATAAGTATCCTCTGCCGCTGTCCGCCCGACAGCATATGCGGATATTTTTCGAGATACAGCTCGGGCGGGGTGAGCCCGACGGTATTGAAAATATCCTTTATTTTAGTTTCCGCCTCCTCGCGCGAAATATGCTTGTAATGGTGCTGCACGGGCGCGAGCATTGACTGCCAGATCGTCTTGACGGGGTTAAGCGCGGCGTAGCTGTCCTGCTGAACGAACTGAACGAGTTCGCGCGTGCGGGAGCCGCCCGTTAAGTTGAACGAATACAGGTTTTTGTTTTCGAAAAGCACCTCTCCGCCCGTCGGTTTCAAAAGCCCCGTTATGATTTTCCCGACCGTGGTCTTGCCGCAACCCGACTCTCCCACGACCGCGACGATTTCGCCCGCGCCGATTGTAAGATTGATGTCGCGGAGGACTTCTATCCTCTTCACGCCCTTTAAAAGACCGCCCTTTTTCTCGAACGACATATTAAGATTTTTGAGTTGTATAAGATTATCCATCGCGCCGTTCACCGTCAAACAAAAAACATTTTACAAGGTGTCCGTCCTCCGCCGTAACGGTAGGGGGCACCGCGCTCTTGCACCGCTCTTCGCACAGGGCGCACCGCGGGTGGAACCTGCAACCCGCGGGCATATTCAGAAGGTTGGGCGGGTCGCCCGCAAGCGGTTTCAGCTCTCCCACGTCCTTGTTGATTGCGGGCGTGGAGTTGATAAGTCCGCGCGTATACGGGTGATACATTTTTTCAAAAACGTCCTCAACCGTGCCGTATTCCACAAGCTGTCCGCCGTACATAACGCCCATATAATCGGCGTACTTCGCGACGACGGCAATGTCGTGCGTGAGCAGCAGCATTGCGATGTTCATTTCCCTGTTGACCTTCTGCAACAGCTTGAAAATGAAGTCCTGCGTGATTACGTCAAGCGCGGTCGTAGGTTCGTCGAGAATAATGATTTTGGGGTCCAAAAGCAGTGAAAACGCAATCATAACCCTCTGTTTCATACCGCCCGACAGCTCGTGCGGGTAAGCGTTCATAACCCGCTCCGCGTCAAGGTTTACAAAGTCCAGAAGATACTTTACCCGCTCCTTCGCGTCCTGCCGCGTTATCCGTTTTCGCTCCGACTTGGGTTTGAAACTCTCGTGCACGCAAAGCGTTTCGTAGAACTGGTTGAATATCGTTATTACGGGGTTTAAAGAGCTTTGCGCGCCCTGAAACACCATAGACACCTCTTCCCACCTGAAACCGTTTAGCTTGCGCTCGTCAAGCTTCGCAACGTCCGTCACGCTGCCGTCGGGGTTGTAATAGTTCACGCACCCCTCTACGATTTCGCCGGGCGAGGAAATGCAGTTCAAAAGCGCGGAGGCTATCGTCGTCTTTCCGCTCCCGCTCTCGCCGACAAGCGCGGTTATCCTGCCTTCGGGGATATTGAAATCCACCCCGTCCACGGCGCGCAGCGAGAACTTTCTCATCTTGTATTCGATTGCTATATTTTTGATTTCGACAATGTTCTGCATTTAGTTCTTCCTTAAACGGGGGTTCAAAACTACGTCCAGTCCGTTTGCCAGCAACGTAACGCCCGCCTGAAACAGCGCGATAAACAACACGGGCATAAGCCAGAAGAATATCGCGTTGGGGTTCATTATATACGCCTGCGACGAGTTTAAAATCGCGCCCCAGTTGGTGTGGTCGTACGCGACTACGCCGAGCATCATAATACCGACCGACGCGGTTATCGCGTTGCGCATTATCATAATGAAATTGACTACTACATACGAGAGAATGTTCGGTAAAAGCTCGCTGAAAATTATGTGCGTTTTCCTGAGGTTCATTACCTTGCAAATCTGGATAAAGTCCCGCTCCTTGACGGAAATTATCTGGCTGCGCACCGCGCGGCACAACCCCGCCCAGGACAGCGCCGAAAGTATAAGCGAAAACACCGCAACGTTGGTTATGGTTGCAACCTGCGCCAGCACAAGCATTATCGGGAACGTGGGAACGGTCATAACGAGGTTGGTCACCGTCATTATGATTTTATCGGTTATTCCGCCCGCAAGCCCCGAAATAAGGCCGAGCACCACGCCTATCGTAACCGTGAAAAGTCCCGTCAGGAACGCAATCCCCAGAACCGAGGACGAGCCGGCGATAAGCCTGCGCATAAGGTCCCTGCCCAGCTCGTCCGTGCCGAACGGGTGCGCCCAGGAAGGTTTCGCAAGAAGATTGTACGGGTCTGGCGTGGCGTCGTACGGGAGGGCCTGCGTTAAGACGACAAGCATAAACAGGAAGAAAAACATTATTATCATTCCCGCCGCGGCCTGCTTGTTTTCGAACACCATTTTAAAGAATTTGCCGATTTTTTTCAGCGCCCGCCATAACAGCCTGCCGAAACTTTTCATTGCCGCGTTGAAACGGCTTTTGAACTCCGTCATCAGCTTCCCCTCCTTACTCTGGGGTCGACAAGCGGATACACGAGGTCGGCGACGAGGTTTGCGAGTATTATCACAACCGAAGTGAAAAACAAAATGCCGACCACGACGAAGTAATCCCTTGCGCCGATATAGGTCGCAAGCTGTAAGCCCAGTCCCGGATACGAGAATATCGATTCAATCAGGGTCGAGCCGCCGAATATGCCCGCGAACGAAATCGCAATCGAGGTGACGAGCGGCAACATCGCGTTGCGCCTTATATATTTTCTTACTATTATCCTGTTGGGTATACCGCGCGCTCTCGCGGCGTTCACGTAGTCTTCGCCGAGAACGGACACTGACGAGCCGCGCATCATCAGCGCCCAGGACGCCGTCTGTACGATTACCATTGACATTACGGGCAGAACGGAGTGCCAGATAAGGTCTATAAACACGGGCAGGCCGTTGTTTATGTCCTGCGCGCCGCCGAGCGGGAACCAGCCCAGAAGACAGCTGAACACGTACAGGAATATCAGGCCCCAGAGATAGTCGGGGACGGAGCTGGACACCACGATGTACGAGGTCATAGCCGCGTCCTTCGCGGGCGTTCTTTTCCAGGCCATATTGGAGCCTATCGTTATTCCGAGGAAGAACGATATTACGAGCGCGAAAGCCGATATAAACAGCGTATAGGGAAGAAACTGTCTTATGACCGAATTGGCCGTCACGTCGTTTATGTAAATCGACGTCCCGAGGTTGCCGTGGAAAAGGTTGACAATGTAGTTCCAGAGCTGTACAAACACGTTTGCGTTAGGGTCGTAACCGAGTATCTCTATCGCAAGCTTGTAGGCCTCTTCCAGCGGTATTCCCCTCTGCAACACCAACTGCTGAGCGAACTGGTCTACGGAGTTGGTCGGCGTAAGCGTGAGCACTATGAACGTTAACAGCGTTGCAAACAGCACGTTTAAAAGCGCAAAGCCGATTTTTTGGAAAAAGTATCTGTTTTTGTAAAAGAAATCACCCGTAAGGTAAAGATACTTTTTGAATTTTTCTTTTTTAGAGTTCATTTTAATACCTGGGAACTATCCTGCCCAGCACGTATGCCGTGGCCTGTCCGAAGAATAAATTTAAGTTCTGCACGGAGGCATAGTCGGGGTCGTCGTAGGAGAAAATTTTCGTTACGTTTCTGTTTTCCTCGAAGAGCTCGGGACAGGGCAGATTGCCTATCCTGTCGAGATTGAAGAACGAACCCGTAACGTTGTTGTAGAAATTGACGCCGTAATTCTTTTTGGCAAGTCCCACGGCAAGGTCCGCGGTAACTTCGCGCAGTTTACTACCCGAATAGGTGTAAATTCTTTCGTAAGCGTCCCAGGCGCGGAATGTGCCGCTGCCGTCCGCTTTATCGAGTATAAGCGAATAGTGTCCGTCGTTCTCGTTGACGGGGAAGTGCATCATTGCCGCGTCCATCTGCGCAAACAGGTGCTTGAACGCGCCGCCGGGGTGGTTGCCCCAGGAATTGAGCGCGGTGAAATACAGCATAAAGTCGTATTCGGAATCGTTGATTCTCGCGTTGGCGAGCAGGGTCGTGGGCGACTCCGTGGATTTAAGGGTCGTCTCTATCCCGAATTTGCGCAGAACCGACTGGACGGTCGTCGCAATTTCCGTGAAGGGCGAACCCTCCACATATCCCAGCGTAAGCGAAACCTTTTTACCCGCCGCGTCGCGCCATTCGTTGCCCGCCTTGTTCCAGCCGGCTTTATTCAGAAGCTCCGCCGCTTTCGACTGGTCGTGCGAATAGTTTACAAGCTTATCGAAATCGTCGGGGTTGATATACTTTTCCGCCTCGTAGCTGCAAATGCCCGACATAGAACCCCAGGTAACTTCCGCATAGGGGTTGGCCGTCGCCGTTATAAGTTCTCTGTCGAAAACGTACTGGAACGCCTCGCGCACAAAGTCGTTCTCCCAGACCGTCTTTTCGAGGTTGAATAACAGCCCGATAGTGCCCTGGTCGAGTATCTTATAATGCGCAAGCGAACCGTTCTGGTTGAGTATGCTCTCCAACACGGTCTTCATAGGCGTGCCGTCGGCATAGTCTATATTCCCCGCCGCAAGCATCTGGTTTGCAACCGCGGCAGTGGGCTGATAGGTCACCTCTATGCGGTCGAACCCGACCGTGTCTTTGAGGTAGTAGTTTTCGTTCTTTTCGAGTATCATCTGCGTTTCGGTATAGCTTTTAAGCTTGTAAGGCCCCGTCGCGGGATACTGCCCCTCTACCTTGTGCGCCCTGAACGAAGTGTAAATGTCGCCGAACGCGGTCGCCGCGTCGCCGTCCCAGTTCTTATCGAAGAACGACACGTTCCTCGACGGCGAATTGACGGGACAGGTTTCCAGATTCTCTATTATCTCGGTCGCCCTGTCCACGTATTCTTTAAACACGTGATAGGGCACGGTCGCAAGCTTTGTGGACTGCGCCAAAAGTATGCTCTTCGCCTCGTCGCCCGGTTCGAGATAGTCTTTCCAGATTATGTTGAAATTTTTATCGTCAATCTCTTCCAGCGCCTTCATATACGAAGTGGCCTCGTCGTGGTTGATATACCAACCGCCGATAATGTCCTTGGATATGACGGGCATTCCGTCGTGCCAGTACGCGTTGTCCCTGAGCTTGACTTTGGTTACGTTCCCCTCGTGCGTGAAGCTTTCGGCAAGAAGCATAACGATTTCGTCCGTAGTCCTTATATACTGCGCAAGCCCTTCGAGTCCGAAAATGACGAAAGGACCGGCGTCGGCGCCGCAATTGTAATGCGTGCCTATTCCCGTCTTTGTCCAGTTCCCGAACATTCTGAGCGATTTCTGCGTGTTTGTCCCCTTTTCGGTGAGATACCCCTCATACCCTATGGAAACGTTTTTACAAGACACGGCAAAAAGCATACATAAGATAAGCGTCAAAAACACCGCCGCCAATCTTACAGTTCTCATACACTTCTTCATATGTTACCCCCGAGTAAACGTTTTTTGATTTATGACAACGTTGTCATTGAATTAATTATATCACAGGGATTTTGCGTTGTCAATACCGGAACGTAAATTTTTTTAAGTCTGATTTACCCGACCCGCGCCACTTATATTATGCGTAAAAAAGATATTATTATAGGCAGTTTTTATATAAAGAAAATCCCCCGCGCAACGCGGGGGATTTATACTATTGTCTGTACATAATATAATAAATTTCTTCAAACGTACGGTCCAGTTGTTTTGAAAAGTATTCGCCGCTACCCGCGCGGGTAAAGCCGCACTTTTCTATTACGCGGCGTGATTGGTTGTTTCCGACAAAGTGGCCCACGGTCAAAGCGTCCAGCCCCGCTATGCCGAAACAGTAATCTATTACGGCTTTTACGGCCTCGGGCATAAGACCTTGCCCCCAGTAATCTCTTGAAAGGGCGTAGCCTATTTCTTTTACTTTAACGTTCTTATATAGGGCGTCGTCTTTTACAAAAGGAGGATGCAACCCCAACGACCCGATTACTTTACCGCCGGTTTTCAGTTGCAACGCAAACACGTCTTTACCCGTCATAAACATTTTCAGGATTTCTCGGGTTTCTTCTATCGAGCCGTGGTGTTTCCAGCCCGCCATTTCTCCTACCCCGTCCACTGACGCGTATTCGTATAAATCGTTCAAGTCGCTCTCGCGCCACTCGCGCAGTATCAGCCGCGGCGTCTGCAACACTATGCCCGTAATATCGATTTTTACGTCCATAGCCTTACCTGCCAGTCAGAATATCGACCGCCCTCTCTAACCCGTCCGTAAAAAATACGTCGCGACCGTTGTTACTTTCGTAAATAAAATCTCTAAGCGGTTTGCTCGTATACGCGGAATAATCGCCGTAGATTGCGATACGGAATTGATAGTTGATAAATTTCTGTAAAATTTCACCCGCAAGTCCGCTACTGAGTATAAAAAAATTATCCGTTATCAGCTCTTTGGATATGACTATATTTTTTAAACCCGTTTCGTACTTGACCGTCATCATCAAATCCAGCGCCGACTGCAAATCGGTTATAACTTTTTCGTCCGCCGTCACGTGCGCGACCCCGACGTTGTTTTTTGTTATCTTTTCTATGTTCATAATTTTTTTCCTCTGCCCTTTAATCTATGGAAAGTTTCCAGCTCACGGCGTCTGCTACTATATACGGGTTCTCATCAAAACCAGAGCTTTCCCAAGTGCACATATTCGTAATTTTCCACATAATTCTTCCGTTCTCTATTTCGAACTCGGATTCGAGTATGCAATCTATAACATTTAAGTTATCAAAGCCTTGTATTTCCTTAACGCCATTAAACGTTATAATAACGTGCTTGCCCCATTTGGTATCGAAATGAATAACCACGTCGTTATCCGTTTTAATAAATTTTTCTATTACCGCGTCGTGCAAGCCCCAACACGCGGTATAAAATATCGATATATCGCGCTCGGACTTTATATCGAACTCGGTAATCACGGGTAAAGGCAAGCCGTAGCGTTTCACGCACTGCAAATTATCCGTCGGGACAACGTTCCCTTTTTTAAGCGCTTTTATCGTGCTTTCATTCTCAACGATTTCGGCGAAACCGATAAAATCGTTCGCGCTTATCCAATCGTCGGGACTTGTCCGGTCGATCTCGAAATAGTTAAAATCAGAAAGTTCTGTGCTATTATTAAGCAACGGTAAAAGGATAAGCCCGTCGCCGTTCTCGTTGAGAACCACGCTTTTTATTTCCCAGCTCTTTTTCGTTGTCGCAAAAACTGGCGAGGCATATATATTCCCCGTTATACCTTTTATATAAACAATCATAAAGCCCCTCATTATCTCATTTAAGTCAACTCAACTGTCTTTCAGCCTTTCCGCAAGCCACGCCTTTTTGCTTGAAACCTGCACGTCTTTGTTGTTGGAGATTGCGCAGCATATATGCTCTTTTTCCAGATTGTCGCAAGTCAGTTTAATGTAATCCATAGAAATTTTTGCTCCTTTATCAGCGCGGTTTTTATTGTCGTAAACCCAGCGCGTTAATCGTCGTCGAATTCGTATTCTATCGAAACGATTTCTTGCGTTACCAATATATACTTGCCGTTGTTTGCATTGCCTTCCAAAACAAGTTGTTGTGAAAAACCGCATCTGAATTCGCGGCATATCCTGAACCCGTATTTATTTACAAGCGTGAAAAATTCGGAAATTTTAAGCGCTTTTCTCTTCTTTGAAGTTTCTTTATAAAAACTAAGGTTAAGTTCGTCGTCTTCGGCTATAAGGAAATTAAGTTTGATTTTACAGCCGTTTCGCTGTTTAACCATCTTCCCGTGCCCGTTCGTTTCCCAAAAGCCGTCTGAAAAAGTCAATTCCAGCTTATGGTTTACAAATTCAGCCTTGGCTACGATACTGTCGTGCAAACAATACTTATCGTTTCTCAATTCTTCGATGTAATTCATTTCTCGACCTCTTATAAGCACAAAACCTTATACAAATAAAATTTGCATAAGGTTCTGATTTGGTGGGAGGAGGTGGATTCGAACCACCGAAGTCGGAGACGTCAGATTTACAGTCTGATGCATTTGGCCACTCTGCAATCCGCCCGTATTTAGTTTTTTACCCCGACTTTTGCGGGGTAATAGTTACATTTGGAGCTGGTGATTGGAATCGAAC
>CAJTUI010000007.1 GCA_910579705.1 uncultured Christensenella sp. | reverse complement strand
GTGTCGTACCGTGCGCTCGTCAAACGGGCGGGAAATGTAGTCCACAGCGCCCAGACTGTACGCCCTGTCTATGTAAGTAAACGCCGTTTCCGCCGAAATCATAATAACGGGTATGTTTTTAATATAACCGTTTTTGTTCATCATTGCAAGCGTTTCGAAACCGTCCATTACGGGCATTACGATATCGAGCAGCATAAGGCTGACTTCGAGCTCGTGCTCGTGCAGGTAAGCGATAGCCTCCATACCGTTTTCGGCTTCGACTATATCGTATTCCTCAGAAAGCATATCTTCCAGAAGAGCACGGTTCATCTCGGAGTCGTCTACTATAAGGATTTTCTTTTTATGGCTCATTTTTTCTTTCTGAACTCCGCAATCATTGTTCTCATCTTATCCACGTCGATAGGCTTAGCCATATGCGCGTTCATACCCGAATTGAGCGCCATCTTGACGTCGTCGTCAAATGCGTTCGCCGTCATTGCGAGTATGGGAATAGTCTTCGCCTCGCTGTGCTCGCTTGCGCGTATCGC
Source organism: uncultured Christensenella sp. (assembly GCA_910579705.1). Classification (GTDB taxonomy): domain Bacteria; phylum Bacillota; class Clostridia; order Christensenellales; family Borkfalkiaceae; genus Coproplasma. The sequence goes on along the minus strand of CAJTUI010000007.1, from coordinate 127,230 downwards.
GCGCGCCGCATCGTATCCGTTCATTACGGGCATCTGTATATCCATTAAAATCAAATCGTAACTGCCGGGTTTGCAGGAGGTGAACTTCTCGACCGCCTCCCTGCCGTTATGCGCGACTTCGCATTCCACGCCTTCGTCCGCAAGGAGCTCGGTAAGAATTTCCGCGTTGATTTCGTTGTCCTCCGCGGCGAGAACTTTCAGTCCTTTAAGCGAAATCTCCTCTGTCGCAGCAATTTCCTCGTTCGCCTTTTTGGTGCCGCGTACCTGCTCGATTGCGCGTCGGAAACTCGACATAAAGAAGGGCTTGGGCAGGAAGAAATCTATACCCGCGTTCTTCGCCTGCTCTTCTATCTCGTCGAAGTTGTACGACGTGAGCACCATTATAGGCACGTTTTCGCCGACAATCGCGCGTATACGCTGCGCCGTTTCGAGTCCGTCCATTTCGGGCATCTTCCAGTCGAGAAGTATGATGTGGTAATAATTTTCCTGCTTGATTGCCGTTTCAACATACTCTACCGCCGTTTTCCCGCTGAGCGCATAGGTAATCTCCACGCCCGTATCCGACATCAGTTCCTTAATGTTGAGGCAGATGTCCTCCTCGTCGTCGACTATGAGCGCGCGGGTTATATTGTGGCGTTTCCAGAACTCGTCGTCGTCCATTTTTTCCGCGACGGCAAGTTCGAGTTCGACAAGGAACGAACTGCCTTCGCCGAGCTTGCTCTGGACGGAAATAGTTCCGCCCATAAGGTCCACGATATTTTTGGTTATAGCCATACCCAATCCCGTGCCCTGTATCGACTTTGTGTCTGTAGTGACTTCGCGGGTGAACGGGTCGAATATCGTTTTAACGAAGTCTTCGCTCATTCCCAGTCCGTTGTCCTTGACCGTAAAGCAAAGATGTATGTGGTTGTGTACTTTCTGCGCCATCTCTTCGATGGTGAGTTCGATATTTCCGTTTTCGGGCGTATACTTGACGGCGTTGGAAAGAAGGTTCAACAGTATCTGGTTGAGGCGAAGTCTGTCGCCGAGAACCAAGTCGGGGATATTGCCCTTGGTGTGCATATCGAAATGCTGTCTCTTCGCCTTTGTCTGGGGAAGAACCATAGAGTAAAGCACTTCCAAGAAGTCGGGGAACGAGAACTCCTCGATATTGAGCGAGGTCTTTCCGCTCTCTATCTTGCTCATATCGAGAACGTCGTTTATGAGTCCTAAAAGGTGCTGGCCCGAATATGTAATTTTCTTTACGTACTCGCGCACGACGTCGGGCTTTTCCGCATTTCTTGCAAGCAGCGTGGAGAAACCGATAATCGCGTTCATAGGCGTACGGATATCGTGCGACATATTCGAGAGGAAGTTGCTCTTCGCGCTGTTGGCCGCTTTCGCGATGTCGAGCATCTGATGCAACTTGTCGTTCATAAGCTGTTCTTCCGTACGGTCGGAAAGCATCATAACGAAACTGTCCTTACCGCTTAAAACGGAACGGTAAAGCATAAGCTTGAACCAGTAATGGTCGCCCGTTTCGAGGCTCTTCAATTGAAGTTCCGAATCCCACGTTCCTTCCTGAGGCAGTTTTTTCAGCCCTTCTGTCGTGAACGAGCCGGGCCTGTTGACGGCCGCGTCGAGAATGTTGCGCACGTCCGCCTTTACCGCCGCGGGGTCTACGCCCAAAATGCGGGTCACGTTGGGGCTTACGTATTCGGACGCGAACGTATCCGGCGAAAACAGCACGTATATATCCTTGGTGTTGGTTGTGAGCATATCGAAAAGGTTGTCGCGCGATTGGAGCTGGATTTCCTTTTCTTTGACGTGTCTTTTGTTGACGACAATGACTATGACCACCACCGCAATGGCGAGGAGAATGAACACTCCGCCCATAACGAAAACGGTTACCAGACGGAAAGTGCTCATACTCGAATTGAGGATATCCGAGGGAACGATGCCGAGCATCATCCAGTCGTTGACCTGTATAGAGGTTTTGACGCCGTCCTGAACCACCGAAACCATAATCGGCTGGTATGTCAGATAGTATTCTTCGCCGTGGATATTGAAAAGCGTTGTTGAAGATTTACCGTCCAAAAGACCCGCAACGATTTCGGCTTTTTCCTTATCGCCGATAACGCCCTCGTCTTCGAGGTGGTTGATAAAGTTATTGAAATGCGATTCTTCCGAGGCGATTAAAACGTCGCCCGAGCCGTTTGTTATGTAACAGTGTCCCTCGCCTTCGAACGCCTCGATATTGACTGTGTTGGTCATATCGTCGTTATTGAAGGTTACGCCCATTGCGATATATTCGAACGTTTTTCCGTCGACTATATATTTCTTATCGGAAGTGGGAATTGCGAATATGGTTATTGGTTCGTTGTCCTCTTCCCTCGTTCCGTCGTGAACTATGTTATAGCCCTTTGTAAGCCTTTCGATTTGCGAGGGATCGAAACCGAGCCCCCTCGTTCTGCCGTCGAGAAGTATACCCGTACCGTCCTTGTCTATGAAGTAAAAGCTTGTAAAACCCCAGTCGGATTTACGATCGTCCATAAACTTTTTAAGGTCGGCCGCCGCGGTTTCGTCCGTCACCGCCTCGTCCGCCTTTTCCTCTATATACTCCGTCCAGCCGTAAAGAATGTTCCAGTTCCTCTCGATTGTCGCGGTAAAGCTGGTGTTTACCTGATTGTAAATTTCGTCGAGATGGTTGGCGCTTTCGTCAAAGATATGCGCGGAGGTGAAAATAGAATAATAAATCACCGCGCCGATTACCGCGCCGAGGCAGGCTACGATACCTATTCCCGCTAATATTCTTCTTTTAAGAATTGTCATTCCCTTAAATTTACGTAATAATTCAGACATAAATACAGTCATACTGCTCCAGTATTATTTATATGGCAATGATACTATATTTTAAAATATTTGTCAACAGTTATTCCGACAATTTTCTCGATACAAAAATTACCTGCCGCGCCTTTATGAAAAGGCGCGGCAGGTAACGTTTTTATTCGGGAGTTTCCGTGTTTTGCTTGTTTTCTTTGGAGGCTTTGAAGTAAGAAACGCATATATATACCGCCGTTCTGACAAACAGCACAGCGTTAAACACTACCGCAGTAAACATATACGCCGCAGAACGCGTTGTGAAAAACGACAGGATTATCGCTGCGAGAAACGCTATAACCGACGAAACCAGTATGAACGAGCACACCGTTTTCAATGCGCCGCCCAGCCCCGATTTTTCGCGGAACCTGCCTATAAACATAGTTGCCAGCGCCAGTACCAGCACCACTATCAGGATTATCGGCATCAGCTTGAACACGTTTATGAGATATATGAAGAAGTTAAACGCGCCGCTGCCGTCTACCGCGCCCGTTATGAACTCGTCTGCATTGATTTCGGAGTACTCCGCGCCTGACGAAAGCTTTGTATAATTGCCCTCGAACTCGACCGCAAAACCTCTCGACGACACAAACGAACCCAGACACATATCGTCGAGTATCATTAAAAACTTATCGGTTTCGCCCGACAACACTTTCGTCAGGTAATAGGTGCGTAAGGTAGGCGCTTTTCCGTACGCCTCAGCGCGGGCGAAAGACGGGTAATAATAGCCGCAGAACTCCACGTATACCGCGTCGGCATACTCCGCCTCGGTCAGCTCGCCCTTGCCGTACTTCTCTTTGAGCGCGGCAAGCGCGTTTTTGCCGCTTTCTCCCGTTTCCCCGTCGAGAAAACGTTCGTACTCCGTCTGTTTTTCGGTTACGTCCAACGTCTTGCCGGTGTACTCGACGCTTACGACGTATTTCTGTTTATCGTCTTCGGAAAGCTGTCTGTACGCCTCGTAAGATATTTCGTTGTCGCCGCCGTCCTTGCAGATTAATTTGAAATCGTCGTAAGTCGTTGCGGCGGGGCGGGTGTCTACGACGAGCAGATAACCGTTAAGGCAGTAATCCGCGTCCTCTTCCGCGAAACAGTTTATGCTGTCGCCGCCCTCTATATCCGCGGAAACCTTTCCGTCCTTTACCGACAAGCCGACTTTACCGAGCGCGTTGTGAATAAACGCGCGGTAGTCCTCCGCGCCAGAATAATGGGTCTTGAACGACGCGGCGCGCCCCGTGTACAGTCCCGCGGTGAGCAGCACTATCATAAGCGCCACGCTTAAAACGGCGTTCCAGAAACTGCGCGCCGCGCCCTCGTCCGCGTACTTGTCCCAAAAGAAACCCAGAAAATAGAATTTTAACCAACCAATCATAATATACCTTACTTTATTTATTTTATAACGACCGTCTTTATCTCAAACGGCGAAAAATCCAGCCTGACGGTCTGCCCGTCTATCTTGCGCAATTCGTCTTCCAAGAGATTGCACTCGTACGCCGTGCGGCCCGCGGGAAGTTCCAGCACCGCGCACGAACTTGCGCCCAGACTTTCGTACATACGCAGTGCAATGCCGCCGTCCTCGCCGTGTTTTACCGTTTCCAGAACGACCGTACCGTCGGACTTAAACGCGAACGGCGCGGTCAATCCCCGTCTGTTTGTGAGCCGCGGCGGAATGCTGAACGCATACCCGCCCGCCACCGTAGGCATACCAAGTCCGCCCTCGTGTGGATACAGCGCGTATCTGAACGCGTGCACCCCGCAATCGCCGCGCGGGTCGGGGTGCAGACCGCCCTTGTGCAATGTCAGACCGAGCGTGGAGCCGTTGCAGGACACGCCGTATTTACAGTCGCTGAAAAGCGAAACTCCGCGGTTGTGCTCGGATATGTCCGTATATTTGTGCGAGCATACTTCGAACCGCGCCGCCCCCTCTTCACCGCGGGGATAGCAGTCGCGGACGATATTGCCGAACTGCGTTTCGCAGGCGTAGCGCGCCGCAAACAGCGAAAGCCCGAATTCCGCGCGGACAAGTATGCGCTTGTCGTAGACGGACAGTCTGTTATCGAATTCAATCAAAGGACTGTCGGCGCGAAGTATCAGGTGCGTAGCCAGCGCCGTCTTATCGGTCAGCGCGTAATCCAGCCTTACGACGGCGAAATACGGGCCTTGGCTTACAAGCGAGCAGCCCGTACAGCTGGCGCGCCCGAGTTTTAATACGTAGTCCGCGTCAATATCCCAGTTATCGTAAACAAGCGGAACGTTCTCCGCAAAGGTTATCACGTTCAGTCCGCCCGCAACGTACTGCCTGCCGCGGTATATCAGAGAGGTTATAACGCCGTCTTCTATCGTCAGTTCGAGCTCGGGCGAGGTAAGTTTGCGCCCGTCGAAAGAAAACGCCCCATTTAATTCGCAGCGTTCGCCGTAGCCGAAAGCGCCGAATTTGAACGGCGCAAGCGTAACCGTATTTCCGTCCAAATCCTCGTAGCGCTGACCATCCGCCGCGGGCAAAAGTTCCGTGCGCGCAAAAGGCAGGGTGTTGAAATACGCGGCCTTGCCGCCCTCTCCCGCTATAATGCTTTCAGCGGCCGCAACGGCGTTTCTCTGTTGCTCGGTCGCCTCGTCCGCCGCCTCCGCAATGCAGGTCCCCGGCAGTATGTCGTGAAACTGGTTCAATAGCAGAACGTCGTACAGCGCGTCCGTCTTTGCTTTGAGCGCCGCGTCGCACGCAAACACGCTTACAAGCTCGGCGTCGCGCAAGGCCGCCTCCAATCTTCTGTTGTTTTTCTTTATTTCGTGGTTGGAAGTGAACGTACCGCGGTGAAGTTCGAGATACAGCTCGCCGAAATACGTAGGCAGCTCCATTTCCGATAGCTTATGCATAAACCGCGAAACGGTGGTGTGCTCCGCCTTGGCTAACGGACAGGTCTTTACGGTGTCCAGCGCGCGCCTGACCATTTCGTCGGACGGGCCACCGCCTCCGTCGCCGAAGCCGTAGGCCATAAGCAAATTATTTTCGCGCTTGTCCGCGCCGTCAAGCCTGCGCGCGATACTCTCGTTATCCGCGCGGGTGTTTATTGTGTTAATATGCGCCGCGACCTCGCTTCCGTCGATACCTTTCCAGCGAAAACTTTCGTAAGGGAACTTCGTCGTATCGTTGCGCCTCAGTTTAGTCGTTAAAAAATATTTCAGGCCCGCGCTTTGCATAATCTGCGGCAAAGCCGACGAATAGCCGAAAGCGTCCGGCAGCCAGAGCGTGTCGGGAACGTAGCCCGTTTTTTCTCTCAGCCAGCGTATTCCGCGTACAAGCTGTCTGCACAGCGCCTCTCCGCCCGTAAGATTGCAGTCGCACTCGACCCAAGCCCCGCCGTTCGCCTCGAACCTGCCCTCTTTAATGAGTGCGACGACCTTTTCAAATAACGACGGGTCGTCGTCTTCAAGCCATTTGAGATACAGAACGGTAGAAAAGAAAAAAGTGTAATCGGGGTATCTGTCAAGCAGAGTTACCGCATTCGAAACCGTGCGCAGATATTTGCGGCGGGTTTCTTCCAGCGTCCAGAGCCAGACGGTATCGAGGTGGCTGTGCCCGATAAGCCCCACATACGGAAACTCGCGCGGGACGATTGCGCCCAGGTATTTATCAATCAGCCCTACCGCTTTATCAAGCAAACCGTCGGGCGGGCACACGCTGTCCGCGGGCAATATGCCGAACAACGCAGTATACACCTCTTCAATCCGCGCCCGTTCCCTGTCGCCGCATACGCGGTAAAGTATGTTTAATTGTTCTAGCTTGTCCGAAAACAGTTTCAACCTTTCGTTAAAACGCACAAGTTCTATCTTGTCAAAAGCCCTGTCGGGATAGTATCCGCCGAGCGAAAATGTGGACTTTTTATCATAAGGCATATTGCCGTAAATGGTATGAGACCAATACCCTTCAAGCGAAACGCAGTCGCCGCTTTTCAAATTTTCCAGCAACACGTATCGGTGCGCGCGCGTGAACTTATCGTACGCGCTGTCTATATAGTCGAGCATACCGACCTTTACGCCGTTCACGCAGACGAGATGCTCGGGCGCGCCAGTGTCAGCGCAGACGTAATATTTGAAGGGACCGAGCGCGGGCACGGTAAACGTAAAGGTTGCACAGCGGAATTCCCCGCCCCATTTGTCGCCCGCCGATATTGCGCGCGTTTTACCGTTTTCGGTTATGTAAACCTGCGGGGTTATCCGCTCTTCTATAAGATAGGGCGAATATACCTCTCCCAGCCGCATAACCTTTGCAACCATACGGTCAATCTGTTTTCCCTGCAACATAAGTTTTATCCTTTACCGTCTTGCTTTATCCTTACCATTATAATTAATTACGGGCGTTTTTGTCAAGGCCGCGCGCCGCGAAAAAACCGTGTTGAACGGACTGCTTAATATTATTTTGATTTTGCGGGTCGCAAAAACCCCGCGCTTTCCGCGCGGGGTTAAATTAATTACGATATACAGCCCTTAATCTGTTTCAAAGCCGTTTTTTCAAGGCGGGAAACCTGCGCTTGCGAAATTCCGACTTCGCGCGATATTTCCGTCTGCGTCTTACCCTCGAAATATCTCAAAAACAGTATCTTCTTTTCGCGCCCTTCGAGCCTCGATATAGCGTCGTACAGAGCCGCCTTCTCCGTCCAGACCTCGTCGTTGTTTTTCACGTCGAATATCTGGTCCATTAAAAGTAGCGTGTCGCCAGACTTGTTGTACACGGGCTCGTAAAGCGATACGGGGTCGGAAATAGCGTCCAGCGCGTAAGCGACTTCCGATACCGCGATATTCATTTCCTTGGCGATTTTGTCGTAAGTTACGTCCTCGTCGTCCACTTCCAGCTTTTCGCGCACTTTAAGAACCTGATACGCGGTGTCGCGTATTGAACGCGAGACCCTCAATGAATTTCCGTCCCTTAAATATCTTTTGATTTCGCCGAGTATCATAGGAACGGCATAGGTGGAAAACTTAACCCCGACGGAAATATCGAAGTTGTCTATCGCCTTGATAAGCCCGACGCAACCCGCCTGAAACACGTCGTCTGCGTTTGCGTTTTTCGCCCAGAACCTTCTCACCAGCGAGAGAACGAGGCGGAGATTGCCCGTTATGAACCTTTCGCGCGCGGACTCATCGCCCGCCTTTAATTTAATCATAAGTTCCTGTTGTTCTTTTGCGGACAGCAACGGTAGGCCCGAAGTGTCCACGCCGCAAATAACTACTTTCTGTAACATAATTCCCTCCTTTTCGGATTATGTACGGAAAGCTTAGAACTTTAAATCTGTTTGGATATGTCTTTTTTAAGTTTTGAAATTATCTTTTTTTCAAGGCGGGAAATATAGCTCTGCGAAATACCGAGTTTGTCCGCAACGTCCTTCTGCGTCATTTCCTCGCCCCCGTCAAGCGCGAAACGCATACGCATAATGCGCTGTTCGCGCGCGGAAAGCTTGGACAGCGAAGCCTGCAAAAGCTCCCGCTCTACTCCGCCCTCTATGTCCGAATACACGCAGTCCGCGTCCGTGCCCATAACGTCCGATAAAAGCAGTTCGTTGCCCTCCCAGTCTGTATTGAGCGGCTCGTCGAAGCTGACTTCCTGTTTAAGGCGCGACATACGCCTAAGATACATAAGTATCTCGTTTTCGATACAGCGCGAGGCGTATGTGGCGAGCTTTATGTTTTTCTCGGATTTAAACGAGTTAATAGCCTTGATAAGCCCTATCGTCCCGACGGAAACAAGGTCGTCGCCGTCCACTCCCGAACCCTCGAACTTTTTGGCTATGTATACGACGAGGCGGAGGTTATGCTCGACAAGCTCTGCCTTTGCGCGCTCGTCTCCGCTTTCGAGAAGGGAGATTTTGTCGCTTTCTTCCTCCTGTGAGAACGGTAGCGGCAACGCCTCCGTTCCGCATATGTAGTCGAGGGTGTTTCTGCCGAAGATGAGAGATAGAATATGTTTTATTTTTTCGAACATTCAGTCCTCCGATAGGTCGGGATGCAGCACCGCCACGCCCGAGCCGTGCGGGCTTATCCCTATTTTTACGTTTTTTACGGTGTTTGCTTTTTCTCCGTAGTTTATCTCTATCTTGTCCGCCGTGAATATTTTAAGTTTTTTACTGCCTGCAACAGTATGTATTTTTACCGTGTCTTTTATGCATTCCGCGTCGACTATCCGCATAGCCGCGGTAAGCGGAATAACGCTTACGGGCCGGCCCAGATGGCTTACCTTGTTTCCGCTGTCGAAGAAGCCGCGGATACTCACGCTCTTTTCGCCGAAGTATATCTTGCACTCGACCTCGGCCTTGTCCGTCTTTTTGAGCCTTGCGGCGATTTTTCTCGCCGCGATTACCGCCGCCAGCGCGCAGAATAGCGGTATGCCCACGGGTACCGACGAGAGCGTAAAGCCAGCGCCGCTTTCCGTATCCGCGCCGGTAAGCGCGAAAACCGCGATAAGCGCGCCGCCTATTACGAACGTAAACGCCATAAAAACGGCCGATAATTTAAGGTATGCTTTAAAACTATTAAACTTGCCGCTTAAAAAACAAATTATCAGTCCCGAAACGATTTTTACCGCCGACGCCCACACCCCTTTGAGCCCGAAAAGCGGAAATGCAACCGCAAAGCATGCGCCCAGCACGGACGCGAACGCTATGCGCGCGACGTGCGCGGGGTTTTTGCTAACGAGCTTGGCACAGTATAAAAGCGTGAAGTCCATACAAAAGTTTTCAAGTAAGGCAAGCTCTACGAAAACCTGCATTGTAACAGGTATTATAGCGCACGCCGCGGGACGAAAAGAATAAAATAAAGCCGAATTTCGTCGAATTTAGGCGTTTGGTCCGCTCGGCGCAGGCGGCGTGCGGGAAATGTTTTAAATACATTTATTGACAAAAGTTAAAAAATATGGTAGAATGCGGACGACTAGTTACGGAGAAAACGCATTATGGATGTACGCGATAATACCGGATTAATTGACCAGCTGTTGAATTATTTAAAAAGCGGGGAAGACGACTTTCCGACTTCCCCGCAAAATCATAACGCTTCGCAGGTGAAAGAGTTTATCGATTCCCTGCCCGGCGGATTTTTAATATACAACGCGGACGGCAACGAAGAAATCATTTACGCCAACAGGGCGCTATTGCGTATTTTCCGTTGCGACACGCTGGCCCAGTTCAAAATTCTGACGGGCAATTCCTTTAAGGGGCTTGTGTTCAGCGAAGACCTTGCCGCCGTGGAAGAAAGCATAAAGATACAGATAGCCAACAACGCAGACAACCTCGATTACGTGGAATACCGCATAATGGGCAGAGACGGCGCCATCCGCTGGGTAGAAGATTACGGACACTACGTGCAGACCCAGACCTGCGGGAATATTTTCTACGTGTTCATAACCGACGCGACCGAAAAGATTAACAGAAGAAATTCCGAAAGAAACCTTCTCATAACCGAAAAACAAGAAAACGAAAAAAAGCTTAAAACGCTTATCGAAGAATACGATAAGGAAAGAAAGCTTATCAATCAGGAATACCTGAGAAGGCTGGAAATTATAGAGGGACTGAGCGTAAATTACGAGTCCATTTTGTACGCCGACCTCGATACCGACAAAGTACTGCCGTACAGACTGAGCAGCCGCACCACCTTGCAGTTCGAGGCGAAGATGAAAGCGCGCGGCTACTCCGCTTTCGTAAAAGACTACGTTGAAAAATGGGTGCACCCCGACGACCGCGACAACGTTGCGAAGATGTTTTCGCCAGAATACATACGCGTGAGGCTTGCTGACAGCCAGACGTTTTATTTCAATTACAGAAGCGTGACCGAAGAGAAAACGGTTTATCTGCAACTGCGCGTCGTAGACGTTGTAAACAGCGGGCACGTTTCGCAGGTGGTTATAGGCTGCCGCAATATCGATAAAGAAATTTTACAGGAAATAGAGCAGAAAAAACTGCTTGTCGAGGCACTTAACAACGCGAAACTTGCCTCAATTGCGAAAAACACGTTCCTTTCGAATATGTCGCACGATATGCGCACCCCCCTTAACGCCATTTTCGGGTATACCGCGCTTGCGAAGAAAAACATAGGCGACGCGCAAACCGTAAGCGAATATCTCGACAAGATAGACGTTACGGGTAAACAGATATTAGAACTCGTGGAAAAGGTGCTTGAAATTTCCTACACCGAATCGCAGGAGTTCCATATAACCGAAACCCCGTGCAACATCTGCAATATAACGGACGCGGTATACAACTCTATACTGTCGCAGGCGCAGGCTAAGAAACTCAAAGTAGAGTTTGTGCGCGACAATATAAAGCACCCGGACGTTTTTGCGGACGAAGACAAACTCAAACAGATATTAATGCATATCGCGAGCAACGCCGTCAAATACACGGGAGACGGCGGCAAGATAAGCCTTATCATAGAAGAAAAGAAATCCAAATCTTCCGAATACGCAACCTTCCGTTTCGCAATGAAGGACACGGGAATGGGCATAAGCGAGCAGTCCCTCCACCGCATTTTCGAGCCGTTCGAACGCGAGAGGAATTCCACGCACAGCGGCATTTTCGGGAGCGGACTGGGCCTTACGATCGCAAAGCACATTATCGAGATGATGGGCGGCAGTATCAAGGCGAAAAGCGAGGTCAACAAGGGCAGTATATTTACCGTAACGCTGAGTTTCAGGGTGCAGAACGAGGACAACACCGAGAGCGCGGAAAACACGGACTGGGTTCTCGAAGTGCTTAAAGGCAAGAAAGTTCTTCTTGTCGAGGACAACGAAATCAACCTCGAAATAGAAACCGAAATGCTGGAAGACTTGGGGCTTACGGTGGAACCCGCTATGAACGGTAAAATAGCCGTTGAGAAAGCGATAGTCGCGGAAAAGGACGAGTATTTCTTTATATTGATGGATATACAGATGCCCGTTATGGACGGGCGGCAGGCCGCGAAAGCAATCAGAAAGCTTGAAAACAGCGCGCTAGAAGGCATACCCATTATCGCGCTGTCGGCCAACGCGTTCGAAAGCGACAAGCGTATGTCCATAGAAACGGGTATGGACGCGCACCTGACAAAACCCATCGATATTCCCGTACTGTTGCAGACTCTTGCAAGAACGCTTAAAAAACGCAAATAAAAAAGGGGCGCGCTTTCAAGGCGCGCCCCGTTTTTAAAAATCGATTTCGTCTATTACTTCCGCAAGCCGTTCGCAATCCGTGCAGGAAAACAGCCTGAGTTTGGCTTGCGCCGCGCCCTGCGTTCCCTTTAAGTAGAACCCCGCCATTTTACGCATAAACACGCAGGCGAACCTTTCCCCGAAATATTCCTTCGTTGCTTTGAGCTGGTCTAAAACCAGCTTTTTTTTGTCGGGTAACGGCGCGCCGGTTATTTCCGCGAAAATCCACGGCGCGTACATCGCGCCTCTCGCCACGGCGACGCCGTCCGCGCCCGTCCTGTCGATAAGCCGCGCCGCGTCCTCTTCACAAAACACGCCGCCGTTCGCAATAACGGGAATTTTAACCGCGTTTTTTGCCGCCGCCACCGCGGCGTAGTCAACCTCGCCCGCGTAAATCCTGTCGCGCGTGCGGCCGTGCACGGTTATTAAATCCGCGCCCGAGTCCTCGCACATTGCCGCAAATTCGCGGGCTATGATGCTTTTCGCGTCAAGCCCTATGCGGAATTTTACGGACACGGCCTTACCGCTCTTTTTAACGGCGGAAATTATTTGCGAGGCGAGCGGCAGATTGTTCATAAGCGCGCTGCCCTCGCCGTTATTGTAGATTTTAGGCATAGGACAGCCGAAGTTTATATCTATCAACTCAAACGGCGCGACCGCCTCGCTTTCCGCGGCGCGGCGCATAATCTGCGGGTCGCTGCCAAACAGCTGACAGGCTTTTATGCCCCCGTAACCGCGCGTTACCGTTAAGAGATTGCAGGTCTTTTCACTGCCGTAACACAGGCCTTTCGCGCTCACCATTTCCGTTACGGTAAGCCCCGCGCCGAGCCTGAAACAAATATCCCGAAACACGGCGTTAGTATAGCCCGCGAGCGGGGCGAGAAAAACGTTGTTTGGCGCGGTCAGCCCGCCTATCTTAATTTCTTTTAACCGCATCTTTCGCCAACGCCCAATAATAATCCCAACGCGACGGGTCCATATTCTCTATCCTTTCCCCGTCATTTTGCGCCAACTTCTCAAACTCTGTAAACCTTGCGGTAAACTTGTCCACCGCGCCGTGCAGGGCCTGCTCGCAATCCACACCCGCAAGGCGGCAGAGGTTGACCGCCGAATACAGCACGTCGCCCGCCTCGTCGAATACGGCGTTGCCGTCGCCGCCCGTCAGCGCCTGCAAAAGCTCCTTTATTTCCTCGTCCAGTTTTTCGGAGGCCGAACGCGGCGAAGAAAAATCCATTCCGCACTTTGAAGAACGCTTGCCGACTTTCTGCGCGCGCATACACGCGGGCATATTTTTGGGCACTGCAAGAACGGTGTCCGAATAGGTTTGCTGGCTCTTTTCGACCTGCTTGTTTTTCTCCCACACGCCCAACGCCTCGCCGCTGTCCGCGGCCTTGTCCTTGCCGAAGATGTGCGAATGCCTGAATATGAGCTTTTTAACAAGTCTTGTAATTGCGTCGCCGCCGTTGAACGCGCCCTGCTCTTCCTTCAACACGGAGTGAAAAGCCGCCTGCAACAGCACGTCGCCCGTCTCCTCTTCTATACCGTCGTCGTCGCCGCGCTCTATCGCGTCGGCAAGCTCGTACGCCTCCTCTATGAGATTGGATTTAATGCTCTCGTTGGTCTGTACCCTGTCCCAGGGACACCCGTCGGGCGCGCGCAAAAGCCTGATAAGCGTTTCCACGTCGGCATAGTCGTAGCGCTGTTTTTTGAGGAACTCCGCCTCTTCCAACGCCACGGCGCAGGAGTAGTCGTAAGTTTTCATACGGTCGATTTCGTACACTTTGATTTTTAAGGCCGTGCCGCCGCGGACGAACGCGCAATCGCTCTCTTCGCCGAAGAGGTCGGAAAGCGTCTGCTTGACGGCGCTTGCTATGTATTCGCAGTCCACGTCGTACACAACGGCCGCGCGGCAACTTTTAAGGTTTTTAACGTCGTAAGCGGATACGGCGGAGTACTGCGCGCTTTTCAGTCTTGCAAGCCCCGCGGCGTACGCGCTTTTGGACACGCCCTCTATTATCTCGGTGTCGCGGTGCTTTTTAAGGATAATCTTGCACGCCTCGTCCTCGCACACCGCGCCGTCAACGCAGTAGCACACGTCGCTCGTTTTCGCCGCGTCCATTACCGTCGCGGCCAGTTTTCTGTTTAACGTGTCGAAAGAACGGCAGGCGGAAAACAGCGCGTCCAGCGCCTGTACTTCGAACTTTTCTATACTCTTAAACGAACGGGTAAGCGCGGTGCGCGCGTAAATTGCGGGCGCGCGTTCAAGCGCTTTTTCAGCCCGCCTCGTCAAGTCGTCTGCCTGCGTTCCCAATCCTATCAGCGTTATTTTCATTGCGTCTGCCTCCGGTGCGTTTTTCTCTAATAATATACCAGAAATTTATCATTGCCGCAACCAAATAACAGCAGTTTGCGGAGATTGCCGCGCCGCTTATGGAAAGCGAAGTGAATTTGATTAGCACGGCCGTCAGTATTACGCGCAGCATTGCGGACACCCACTGCGTAACCGTGCTCTTTATCGGACTACCGAGCGAGGTCAGGCACGCGGACGAAGTCTGCACGAGCGAAAGCGTTACGGCGTTGACCGCCATAATTCGTACAAGGTTTATAAGAACTGCCTTCTCCTGCTGTTCCAGCGACGAGAAAATCAGCCTGACGGCAAGCGGCGCGAACGCGAAAAGCGCAATCGCCGCGGGCGCGGAAATCGCAAAAGTTATCAGAAGCGATTTGTAGGCCTTTTGTTTCGCGCCCTGAATATCGCCCTTTTCCGCGAGCGGCGAAATCTGGGGCACGCTGGCCGCCGCAAGGCCGTAAGTCACCGATACGGGCAGATTGATAATCGTAACCGCACAGCCCGAAAAAATGCCGTAAAGCGCGGTTGCGTTGTCTGTTATATCGCGCATAAGCCGCACGGCCACGATACTTTCCAGAAGCTGGCTTACGGGCAGGGCGATTGCTGTCAGGGTGAGCGGAATCGTATATTTGACAATAGAAGAGAATTTTACGGGCGCTATCCTGTAAAGCGGCTGCACGCCGCGCTTTTTAAAATACCATAAGAGCGCGATTGCCGTGGATATGATTTCGCTGACCGTCACTGCCAACAGTGTAGAGGCGACGGCGAGTTCGAGGTTGTCGCGGAACGCATACGCCAGCGCGCAACCGAGCGCGACTTTAATCAGCTGCTCCGACACCTCCGTAACCGCCGTGGGATACATATTGCCGCGGCCCTGAAAATAGCCGCGGACGACCGAAAGCACCGAAACGAAAAACACCGACGGGCACAGCATTACGCAGCAGAAACGTATCGCGCCCTCGCCCTGAACGGACGCAAGCGGCGCGGCCAGCATATACATAACCAGCGTACCGATAATTCCTATCGCGCCGTACAGGCGGAAAGCCTGTTTTTCCGCGCCGCGGCCGCTGCCCGAGGATATTAAACGTGCTATGCCCGTTGGTATGCCCGATGCGGAAACTGTCAGTAAAATGCAGTACAGGGGATATACCATCTGGTAGATGCCCATACCCTCGCCGCCGAGGAACGCGGTGAGGGGAACGCGGTAGAGCGCGCCGAGGAGTTTGGAGATGAACCCGCCCAAAGATATTATTATAGCGCCTTTTATGAAGGACTGTTTCTGGCTGAACATATGTAAAAAATCCCCGCGGACGGATTTGCGGGGATTTGCGCTTTTTATTACTCGAACTGGTTTGCTAGTATGGTTGCGGAAAGCTGGGCAAGCTTGCACGCCCCCGCCTCTATTCTGGCGCCCTGCTCGGTCGAAACAAGCGCAACCGCGCCCAGACAATCGCCGTTGCATACTATGGGCACTATTATCTGCGCCGTGACTTCGCCGTCGCCGTCCGCGGTTATGGGAACCACGTCGCCGCCTTCGGAAAGGTTTGCGATATAGCTTTTTCTGTCGCGGAGAATTTTCTCCATTTTCTCGGAAAGGCTTTTACCGTCGAAAACGCGCTGGCCGCGGCCCGACGCGTGTAAAACTTCGTCCGTGTCGCAGATTACCGCAATATGTCCCGATAAATCGGAAAGCGATTTCGCCGTGCCTTCCGAAAACTTTTCCAGCGAGGCTATCGGCGAATACTTTTTCAGCATAAGCTCGTCTCGGTCGGTAAATATTTCCAGCGGGTCGCCCGATTTAAGGCGCAATGTACTTCTTATTTCTTTGGGAATAACAACTCTGCCAAGTTCGTCAATGCGTCTGACTATCCCTGTAGCTTTCATATTTTCTCCTTATAAGGCAAAAATTGCCCGTAGAAAAAGTATGTGAAAGTTAAAGTTTGTTATACATTATCCCTTTGAAAACAGAACCGCGGATCTACGGGGTTCAAATCCTTTATGTCGGTACCGCGCACGGTCAGATACCACGGCTCCGCACAGCCGCATTCGCTGCTGTTTAAAATATTGAACCGCAATTCGAAAAGACCGTCCACGCGGTGCAGCTCCGCCGCGCGAACCAAGCTTATGCCCGTATACGGTATCTCCGTACGGAACGGGTAAATCTTGTCTGACTGACGCTCCGTAATCTCGCCGTTTTTAACGAGCAACACGTCGTCCTCGTTGAATTTGAGATATACGTCGCCGTTCTTCTCTATTATGTCGGTGAGATATATCTCGCCGTAATCGTTCACGTCCAGTCTTTCCGATAAATAGTCTTCCGCGTCGTCCGTTTCGTCGTAGGCAAGCAGGCGTATCTCCTCGCACTCCTTGTTCATACGTTCGCAATACGGTTTCAAAAGCTCTATCACCTCTTCGGTGGCGTATCCGAAAGCAAAAACCCGTAAATCGGCTATTTTTTCCAAAATATGCGGTGGTAGAAAACCAAAAAGTTGTATTCTTTGTTTGTGCTCTTCTTCGAATATCTTTTCTTCGATTTCTTCGTCGAACTCAAACACCTTGCCGTCGTTCAGGCGGTGCTCGTTTTTCATAAGAAATATTTCCCTGTATTTGTTGCGCCGTACGCGCTCCTCGTTGGAAATACCCTCTTCGTTCACGTACTCCTCTATTCTTTTAAGCTCTTCTTCGGGAGAACGGTATATCTCCATACTCCTTTCGTTGTGGATAAAATATTTAAGTTTTTTATTATAGATAGAGCGGTAAACGCTTTCGTCTTTTACTTCGGCGCATTTGCTTTTTTTTACGTATCTGTCCGCGTCGGCCAGATAGTACTTAATAAACCATTCGTTCGTGAAATATTTCATTTTTATCCTCTGGTGTTTAAATTATATTTACGCCTTAGCACTAATAATTTATAACATTGTAACACTATTAATAATTTATGTCAACAGTTATAAAATATTAGTGTCAGCACAAAATATTCAGGTAATAGATATGACAGTACAGGAAAGAATTGCTCAATTATTGAAAAAGAACCATTGGTCGAAATACAAGCTTGCAAAAGAGGCGGGGTTTTATCCCACCACCGTTTACGACTGGTTCAACGAAAAACATTATACTCCCGACAGGAACTCAATCGAAAGCGTTTGTCTTGCTTTCGGGATTTCGCAAGCCGAATTTTACAGCAGTATCGACGAAACCAAACTGAACCCCGAGCAGACGGCCCTTTTAGAGCTGTTTTCCAAAATACCCGATAATAAAAAGGGGCTTGTATTCGAGCTGTTGCGCTCATTCGCGCAAAAAGAGTGAATGAGTACAGCGCGCGGCGCGCAAACGTTTGTCAACGCAATAACGCCGCGCCGCACATACGCAAACCCCGCACCGCGGCGCGTTAATTATTGTCAATACAAAAAAACCCCGCCGTAATAAAATTCGGCGGGGTCATTTTTGTTATTCTTCGGTTTCGGTAATCTCTTCTTTCTCTTCTGCGGGAGTTTCAGCGGCCGCGACAGCCCTTTCGGGGTGTTTCATAAACCTTGAAAACAGGTATTTCTGAATAAACACGTATCCCACGCCGATAAGCACCATAGCGATACTCCAAAACTGGGAGGGCGAAAGCGTGTTGCCGATAAACTCGCCCCTGAAATCGCCGCGGACAAACTCTATGCCGAAACGCCATACGCCGTAAGCGATAGCGTAAACGGCGAAATTATAATTGAAATTAAACTTAAAATACAAAACCGCCATAACCGCGGCAAGCGCGAGAAGGAAAAACATCTCGAAAAGCTGTACGGGAATAACGTCCCCGCTGTAACTGTTTCCCGCGCAAGGCAAGCCGTACCAGGCGTCCGTAGCCTTGCCGTAACAGCACCCCGCCCAGAAACAGCCGAACCTGCCGAACGCGTGCGCAATGGTTATTCCGACAGGAATAAACGGGAGCGCGTCCGTAAGCCCCGCGTTCATTTCCGCATTCAGCCACTTAATCTTCGTACGCGGCCGTATTACAAACATATACAAATTCCACACGCCGACGAAACTGAGAACGCCGCCGATAAGTCCGCCGATAAACGTCATACTGCCGCTGAGCGTGAACCCTGCGGCGGGATTTGCGAGATAGTTATAGAAGGCCTGAAACAGCATAGCGGAGAAAATACCGAAACCCGTTCCGAAAATGCCTATAAACAAAACCGCGTCCGAAGAAATTTCGTTAAACTTCTTATAACGCATAGTAAACAGTAAAAACGCGAAACAGGCGACAATGCCTATCGCCATACATAAGCCGTAGAGATAAATATTGACTTTTCCGTCAAACAGTGAGATTATAGGTTCGGGATGCATAATTAATTCCTTTTACATTGATTTTAAAGCTTTGCGCAAAATTTGTCAAGCAAATGAAAGCGCCTTTGGCCGCACGGCCAAAGGCGCCTGTTTTTACCTTATACGAGCCTTATCTGATGCTCGGTTTCTATAATCGCAATGCTGTCTGTATCGAGCGAAAGTTTAACCTCCGTAGCGGCGAAATCCTTTTCGACGCGCACGTAGACTTTTACTTCCTCCACGCTGCACTCGGCGAAATGCTCTTCGCCGTAATCGAGCACTCTCTCAACCTTGGCCGCAACGCCCTCCTCGGCGACGTGAACCTGATAGGGATTAAATACGAATTCCAGATTTTTGTTAAACACGTTCTGTCCGCCGCCTGCGACAAGACGCAAGCCGACCGCGCGGGGGCACTCGAACGTAGCGCCGCAAGTCAATAACGTGAACGCGGTGTCCTTCTTCTTTTTACCGTTCTCGTCCGTTACCTGTATGCTCTGCTTTGCAACCTTACCCGCAAGCCTGTTGTCCTCCGCAAGCGCGCAAACGACCTTGTTTCCTTCCTCGTCGGTAAGCGAAATCTTTTTCGGGTCGATAACGAACTTTATCGCCTCTCCCTGTTTGTAGACCTTGCTCTTATCCGCCTCGATTGCAAACAGAATACGGTCGCCCGCGGAGATATGGATAAGCCGCACGTTGTTTATAATTTCTTCCCTGTCGAAAACGCCTTCCAGCGCGCCGCCGAAACTGATTGCTCCGACGGGTATCGTAAGCGAGTACTTGCCGTCCGCAACGCTTGCCGCCGCGGGCAATGCGAGCGTTCCGCCCGCAAATTCGAGCTTGTTTTTAGCGACTTTGCAAGCGATTGTAACGTCCGCGGGAATTGCGGGAGCGAGCGTCTGCTCCGTTTCGGTATCGAAAATGTGAAGCTGGCTCAGATCCATAGAAACGGTTATAATCTCGTCTGACGCAAACTGTTCGCCCGCGGCCGCCTTTGCTATAACCCTCGTTTCGCTTTCCGCAACCGTGGTTTCGCTTTCCGGATTGAAGTCCGCGTAAATCTGGCAGTCGGTACCCAACTCTTCGAAGTGCGACACGCGGCACTTAGCCTTGTAAGCGAACTTTTCGGGGTCGGCCGAAATATGCTCCGCGCGCAGGCCGAGCACTACCGTCTTCTCCCCGTCGAGATAACTGCGGTCAACCTTTCTGAAATAATCTACGGGAACTTCCGCCTTGACGGGCGTGTTGTCGAAAGTTACCGTTACCTTGTCTTTATTAAGTTTAAGTCTGCCCGCGAAGAAATTCATCTGCGGCGTTCCTATGAAACCCGCTACGAACTTGTTGCAGGGGAACCTGTACAGATTTCTGGGGCTGTCTATCTGCTGAACGAAGCCGTCCTTCATAACGACGATACGGTTGCCCATAGTCATCGCCTCGACCTGATCGTGAGTTACGTAGATAAACGTAGTCTGCAACTTGCGGTGCAGTTTTGAAATTTCCGCCCTCATCGTAGTTCTGAGCTTTGCGTCGAGATTGGAAAGCGGCTCGTCTAAAAGAAACACCTTGGGTTCGCGGACGATTGCGCGGCCGAGCGCGACCCTCTGCCTCTGTCCGCCCGACATCGCCTTCGGCTTTCTGTCGAGGTATTCGGTAATGCCGAGGATATTCGCGGCCTCTTTGACGCGCCTGTCGATTTCCTCTTTGGGCATTTTACGGAGTTTGAGCGAGAACGCCATATTGTCGTAGACGGTCATATGCGGGTAGAGCGCGTAGTTCTGGAAAACCATTGCTATGTCCCTGTCCTTGGGCTCCATATCGTTGACGACGTTTTCGCCGATTTTAAGCTCGCCCGCGGTGATTTCCTCCAACCCCGCAATCATTCGTAAAGTAGTCGATTTTCCGCAGCCGGAAGGGCCGACGAAAACTATAAATTCCTTGTCCTCTATATCCATACAGAAGTCGTTTACCGCCTTTACTCCGTTGGGATAAACTTTATAGATATGATTGAGATTCAAGCTTGCCATATTTTCCTCCCTGAATTCGTTCTTCTGTTATTATACAATATTAATTTTGTATTGTCAAACGTAAAAAACCGATTTTTCGGTTAATTTGTAACGAAACTTGTTTTTAACGCACAAAATGAAAAATTTTACACTTTTTGTAGAATTTTTTAAAAAAACGGTTTTCTTTCTGTTTACAAATACATTTTTATATATTATAATAAAACAAAAAACTGTTTTTTTGGAGGGAAAATTTTATGGCAAACAAAATCGTCCACCTCATCTCCGGAACACACTGGGACAGAGAATGGCGACACACGGCGGAACAGAGCAAACTTCGTCTTGCGGACCTGATGGACAACATCATCAACCTGCTTGAAACAAAGCCGCAGTACAAAAACTTCTGCGTGGACGGAGGCACTATCGTACTCGAAGACTATTTCTCGATAAGGCCCGAAAACAGGGAGCGCGTTATAAAGCTTATCAAAGAAAAGCGTATGATAATCGTCAACTGGTATACCCTTCCCGAAATCAATACCGTTGCACCCGAAGCGCTTATCAGAAACCTGCTTTTGGGACATCGTATGGCGGAAGAGCTCGGCGGCGGAATGAAATCCGGCTATACCGCAACCTCCTACGGCCAGCCTTCGCAGCTGCCCCAGCTTTACAGAGGGTTCGGTATCGAGAACGCAATCTTCTACCGCGGCACGAATAAGCACGTTTTGTCCCCGCTCTTCGACTGGGTCGGCGCTGACGGCAGCACGCTTACCACGCTGAGGACGTTCGACGAGGTTACGCGTACTAACTGGTTCTTCTACGTGCACGGCCCCGCGGTGCTCGGCAAGGGCCTCAAAGATCTGAGCTACACCTATAATCCCGACCAGCTCCCCGCGCATATGGCGGATATGAAGTCTTACGAAAAGGCTTTCACTCTCCTGCACGAGGATTTCGATTACATACACGACGAGAGCGTTCAGAAGAACTCGCTCGACAACCTGCTCAATCAGGCGGAGCCCTATAAAATCGGAAACCACATTCTCGCGCTCAATATGGAAGACAACGACGAGCCGTACAGATACCTGCCCGAGCTTGTCGCCGATATGAACAAGATTTATCCCGACGTGGAAATCGTTCAGGAGTCTATGGACGAGTATATGCAGACCATCTCCTCGGATAAGTCCTACAAGCGCGCTACGCACCACGGCGAACTGAGATATACGACGATGGAGTTCAACAACTTCAACGCGTTGCTCGGCGCGACACACTCTTCGCGTATCAAAATCAAGCTTTACAACGACGACGTAGAAAACAACCTCATAAACCTTGCGGAGCCTCTGAGCTCGTATGCGAGTATGTACGGCAAGCAGTATCCCGCGACAAATATCGACCGCGCCTGGTCCGCACTTCTGAAAAACCACGCGCACGACAGCATCTGCGGCGCGGCCGTGGACAGAGCGCACGAGGATATGATGTACAACTTCTCGATTGCAAAGACGGTTGCGGAAGAATGTACCAACAGGGCGGCAATAGCGCTTTCGGGAAACATCAACGGCTTGAAGGCGTTCAAGAAGACCGATTACTCGCTCACACTCTTCAACACCCTCCCCTACGAGCGCGAAGAAGTTATAGAGCTTGTGCTCGACACCCCTAGATTCAAGACCACGGTCGGCGACATCGGCGTAGGCGGCGCGAGCCAGCTTGACGATTTCTACGACGTTATCGACGAAAAGGGCAAAAAGCTCGAATACGTTGAACTCTCCCGCGACGACATTTCCATCGGCGTGGAGCGCGAACTGGATACCAAGGCTATCAAGTTCGACGCAAAGAGACGCCACATTCTCGTTAAGGTAAAACTTCCCCAGAACGGTTACAAGACTTATGCGGTGCGTATGCGCGAGCCCGAGTACGCTTTCAATCCCGAAATTATGGACGACAGAAAGCTTATCGCGCGCGGAAACGGCACGCTTGAAAACGAATACCTGAAAGTAACCATTCACCCCAACGGCACGTTCACTCTTCTCGACAAAACCACCGGTAAAGTTATGGAAAATATGCACTACTTTACCGATAGCGGCGAAGTAGGTTCGGCGCACATCTCCAACATACCCAAGCGCAACGTAATCTACACCTCGCACGGCGCGCAGGCAAACATCACTATGCTTGAAAGCAACACGATGCGCGGCGTATATAAAGTAGAGCTTAAAATGACCCTTCCCGCGGCCGCGACCATAAAGGGCGACGACAGAACGCGCGAAATGAAGGATTTACCCATTACCACCACTCTTACCCTTGAAAAGGGCTGCAAATACCTTAAACTGCACACCAAGCTCACCAACGAAATCCGCGACCACAAACTGTGCGTGCACTTCCCCTCCGGCATTTCCGGCGCGGCGTTTGCCGACAGCGAAAGCGCATGGGACGTTGCAAGCCGTACGATTAAATGGCGCGACCACAAGGACAACGCGGAAGGCTTCTTCCCCTTCCAGCCTATGCAGAACTTCGTAGACGTTTCCGACGGAAAGCTGGGTATGGCTGTTATGACCAAGGGCCTCAGGGAATACGAAGTCGAGGACGACAGCGAGAGAACGGTTAAGATTACCCTTATCCGCACCCAGCGCGCGTATATGACGGCCAACGGCAATATGACCGTTGAAGAACTCGATAAATACACCGGACAGCACAGTTTCGGCACGCTCGAATACGAGTATGCGATTTATCCCCACACCGGCAAGTGGAACGAGGCCGAAGTTATAAACAAGGCTTATCAGTTCAAGGTTCCCGTCAAGGCCGTTCAGGGCGTTCCTCACGACGGCGTTCTGCCCGTAAGCGGAAGCCTTATCACGATCAATCAGGAAAAGAAAGTGCTTATTTCCGCGCTTAAACGTTCGGAGAACGGCGAGGGGACGATACTGCGCGTATGGAACACCACCGGCGACAAGTTGCCGCTTGAAATCTCGACCATACTGCCCGTATCCTCCGTCGAAAGGGTTATGCTCAACGAGCAGCCCGTTGAAAAGCTTGCTTTCAAGAACGGTAAATTCGCGACTGAGCTCGGCGCGCATAAAATCGAGAGCTTCCTTTTGAAGAAATGAAAAAATTTTTAATTCCCGCGCTCGGCGAATTCGACGAGAACTGCGGACTTAAAGACATTGAAAAATGCAGCGACGGAATATTCGCCGCGGGCGTAAACGGCGTAAAAGCCGTTTACGCCACGGGCGATAACAAGGTCGAGTTTATTTGTTTCGAAAACTCCACTCTCTGCTATGTGCTTTCGGCGATCGGCTACCCCGCCTATTATCCGCTTAAAAAGAACGTTTTACAAAAACCCGTCAAAGCCGTTCTGATGGACCTTGACGGAACGAGCGTTAAGAGCGAAGAGTTCTGGATCTGGATTATCCAGAAAACGATTTCCTCGCTCACCGACAACCCCGATTTCAAATTCGAAGAGGCCGACCTCGCCCACGTTTCGGGCCACTCGGTTTCCGAGCACCTGCAATACTGCATTAACAAATACTGCCCCGACAAAAAACTCGAAGACGCGCGCGAATGGTATTTCAAACACACGCACTACGAGATGAACGAGATTATGGAAGGCAGAGGCAAGGAAGGCGCGTTCACTCCCTCCGCGGGGCTTAAAGAGTTCCTGCTTAAACTCAAAGCGCACGGCATTAAAATCGGACTTGTCACAAGCGGCCTGTACGAAAAGGCCTGGCCCGAAATTCTTTCCGCGTTCCAGACCCTGAATATGGGCGACCCGAAAGAGTTTTACGACGCGTCCATTTCCGCGGGTTTCCCCCTGCGCAAGGGCTGTGTGGGCACGCTGGGCGAGCTTTCTCCCAAGCCCCACCCCTGGCTCTATGCCGAAACCTGCGCGGTCGGGCTCAATATCCCCGAAAGCGAGAGCTGTCACGTAGTCGGTATCGAGGACAGCGGCGCGGGCGTTTGCTCGATTAAGCTTGCGGGTTATCCCACTATCGGATTTGCGGGCGGCAACATAGAGAGCAGCGGCACCAAGGCGCTGTGCGACTTCTATGCCGACACGTTCGAGCAAATCTGGGAATACATAAAGTGATTATTTTTCTCCTCCTATATATTTTTAAAAGCGTTGCGGAACTCGTTCCGCAACGCTTTTATCTTTTATATCAATATTGTCTGTTGTGCTCTTCGTTGAACTTCTTCTGCGCCGCCTCTTTGTCGAAAAGACCGCGGCGGTAAATTTCGGGGAAGTTCTCTTTGTTTACGCATTTGTCAAACACGGTGTGACAGCGCAACGTAATCAACAGCACCGAAAACCCGAACCCCACCACCGCAAGCGCCGTGGACAGGAGTATCAGCACAATAACGCTCTGGAAAAACATAAACAGCATTATCGCAAGCAGGGGCGACAGAGCGCCGAGCAAGGCCGCCGTGGTGAGCGGCAGGGAGCCGAACACGAGCACTATGCTGTTTTTGAACTGGGTCAGAACGGAGCCTTTGTAGACCGTTATTCCGCAGTACTGGAACGTTAAAAACGCCGCGGCGAGAAACAGCAGGAAAACGCGCAGAACGGTGAGTATGGTATTAACCGCGCCCGAGCCTACCCTCAGCGACAGCACGTCCAGCCCGTAGCAGACCCCGAACGCAAACAGCGCAAACACCAAAGTTACGATTTCGAACTGCAAAACATTGTCCTTAATGCCCTTGCCGAAATCACGGAAGAACTTTATATCCCTGTTCCAGACGAGGTTGCGCGTGACGAAAAACGCGCCGCTTGCGCCTACCGCAAACACCAAAAGCGCGGGCACGCACCACAGATACATCGAAAAGCGCGTGCCGTACATTGCCGTCACGTTCTCGGGGACGCTTAAATCCGCTCCGCTTTGCTGTGCCAGCTGTGCCAGCGACAGCATTATAACCGCAAACAACGGAATTGCAAACAGCGTCATAAATACGCTTATAAGCAAAATTACGGGATATTCGTTTCTGAACGCGCGGAAAAACAGTTGCTTTCTGTTAACCGGCAAGTCCTGCTCTTCCGCAACGCCGTTCTCTTCTTTTCTCACTTACCCAACACCGCTATTTCCGAAAGCATAAACTGACTGTCGGAATTGATAGTTATTTTTATTTCCGAAATGTTCACGTCATCCGCAAGCGTTGCGGAGATGGCGTTTCCGACGGCCATATAACCGCGCTGGGTGTCGATATAGTTGCCGTCAAGCCGAACGTCCGTAACATAGCATACTTCACCGAACTCTATTTTGTCAACCTTTTTGAGTATCATAGAATAATCGGTACCCGAATACAGCATTACCGACCGTACGGCGCGCGGCTCTGCGAATTTAAGCGTCAGAACGGTTTTCCCTGCCTCGAATATGACGTCCGTCTTATAGGAGTTAGTGGGATATACGCCTATTCCGCCGTCCTTCAAAAGCCTTCTCGACCCCGCGTCAAGTCCCGTGCCCGTGATTGTGGCGTCCCCAGCGATATTGCCGTAGCCCGACAGCAGCTTCGGGCGCGCCTGCGGCGAGATAGTGGAGCCGTTGACGTACATTGACCCGTCCTCGCGGAAACCGTACGCGTCGATAGTGAATATGCGCACGTTGCCCGCCTCTTTGATGTTGTAGTGCTTGTGATAAACTATAAAGTTTTCGCCGCCGATGTCGATAAACATATGATGGCCGGTACCAGAAACATAGTCCCACTCCTTCTTGGGATCGCTCTGTCCCATTGTGCCGAGCAGCATACTGTCCTCGGGCTTTTCGAACCCGTCCAAAGGCGACGTGGACATAGCGTAGCCTACGCCGTAATACTTAGACTGATAGAAATTAGCGGAATAGGTGAGATAGTAAACGTCGTTATGCTTGACCATAAACGGGCCCTCGTTCCAGTTGCCCTGCTTGGCCTCCCATTCGCGGCGCTCGCCGCCCGTCATAGCCGCATAGCCCACGCGGGTCAGCTGGACTGCCTGCTCGCCTTCCTTAATGGTGTACGGGTTTTCGAGCTGTACGCCCCAGATAGTGCTTACGCCCGCAACCTGATCCTTTGCAAAGTAGTAATACAGACTTCCGTCGTCGTCCTGAAACACTGTTCCGTCAATGGTTGCGAAACCGAAATCGAACCTCGGCTTATCGCCCGTTACGCCCTCGGTTATATTGTTTGTGAACGGGCCTGCGGGGCTGTCCGCCACAGCAACGCTGCAATGCAGGGTCGCGCTGTCGTTTGCGCCCGCGGAATAGTACAGCCAGTATTTACCGTCAATCTTATGCATTTCGGGCGCCCACAGACGGCTGTGACACCAGTCCGAAGAAGTGGGATTGAAACAAGTTCCTCCAAGCTGCCACTCCTTCAAATCTTTCGACGTATAGTAGTCAAACCTTCTTCCGCCCGTCGTTCCGTAAAGATAGAACGTTTTGTCCTCTTCTTCGTAATAGAGGAACGGGTCGCCCATAACGGGCGCGCTGCCGAACTGCGCGACGGCGTTCTGATAAAACAAATCGTTCATACCGCCCGAGTCGTAGCCCACGTGCTGGGGCGCGGAAGGGGTATTGTCATCTTCCTCATCGTTTGAGGGAGGGGCCTGCGTGTTTGAACAAGCCGCAAATAAAGTTACGCACATAACAATTCCGGCCAAAGCCGCTAAAAATTTCTTCATTTATTATTTCTCCATAATAATTTCTACGGTAACATTGCCCGTACGCATATCTTCCGCGTACAGCGGCTTCCTCACCGTTTTTCCGCCGTGCTCTGCTATGAGCACCATTGAAGTGCCTATAACGCTTTCGAAAACAAATTTTCCGTCCGCGTCCGTTTCTACGCTGTTTACGCCGATTGTGATTGTTGCGCCAGACACTGCCGCGCCGTCCGCATTTCTCACAGTTCCTTCCACTCTCGCGGAAATAAACATAATGAAATCATAGCGTATCTCGTCGGTGTAGAAAGACGAGCTTTTAAACGTCTTTTTCTGAGTGATACAGCCCTGTTTTTCAAACACGACCGTTGCGCCGTTGTCGTAAACCTTAATAGAATAGTTTCCGTTTTCGTCCGTCACGGTTTCTTCGTCGCCCGATCTGACTTTTACGCCCGAAAGACCCGCGTCGTTTTCTGTTACCGTTCCGACAAGCGTTCCCCAATAGCGCCGCGAGGGCTGCCCGTCGGGTTTTTCGCCGCCTCCGCAAGCCGCCAGCGTAAACACAAGGGCGATACAAAACAAAATAACAACAAATAAATTGCGCTTTTTCATTTCTTACCCCTCTCTGTTATACTTGTGCTCAACTTTGACCGCGGCCGTCTTATCGGCTATCGTTATAGCAGTACAGCCGCTCTGTCTGCCGTCCGCGGAGTTGCCGGGGCCCGTCTTTGTGCCGAACGTGTAGGTAAGCCCCTCGAAAGTTATAGTCGCGTCGTTGGTGTGGCGGTGCCCGCAAAACAGATGCGTAGTGCTGTGCAAATCCTTGACGACGCTTACAAAGCCCGCCTCGCTCCGCTCGTCCTCGTACATAGCGTATTCTTTGAGCGCCTTGTCCGCCGCCGTATTATGTATTCTCGCGTTCTTCACGCGCGCGTCGCGCTGGCCGTACGAAAACTCCCAGTTTGCACCGCTGCCGAACGCCGCGGGAACCTTGCCGACTTTGACCTTTTCATAGGTATACTCCGTCTTATCCTCTTCCGTATACACGTAATTGTCCTTTAAAACGGCGTTTGCCGCGTACTGGTATTCGTCCGTGGGAATGTGGTGGAAAACCATAGACGGGACTACGTAGCCCTCGAACGGCGAGTATTTACCACAATACATCTCGCTGAGCGCTTTAACGCCCTCTTCATACCACTTGGTCTGCGAGGGAAGAAATGTTTCGTATTCCCTGCCGCTGTCAAAGAAAAACAGGCTGTAAACGATTTTACCGCGCCGCTCTACGTTTACAACGTAGTTGCCGTATCGGCCCTCTTCCGTAAACACACCCTCGTCGTACAGAAGATACGTCCCGTCCCGCATTGCCTCTTCGCGAAGTATGGCGGAATTGCCCCTTATGCCCAGTCCGCCGTCCTTTTCGTGGTTTCCGAACACGTACGCCCAAGGCCGTTCATAACCGTTCATTGCGCTTATAAGCGCTTTCATATCGTTGCCGTCAGCCGTTCCGTTCACGCCGTCGCCCGTGACGACTATCATATCGGGATTGACCTCTTCAACCCACTTGCTCATAACGGGAAACACTTCGCGCTGACCGTGCACGGCGCTCTGGACGTGCGTGTCGGTGAATTGAAGTATAACGAAATCGCTGCCCGATTGTTTTTCGACGTACAGCATTCTGCCCTTGTCGAACTCCGTTTCGGCGCCCGCGGCGACGCCCGCCGACAGCGCGGCGGCGCAGACCGCCGCCGTTGCCGTTACGGACGCAATTAATTTACCGATTGCATTCATAAATTATCCTTAACCTTATTTTTTACAGAAAATGGTCACTGCGAGGTGACCATTTCCGTTTGTTTAAATTTAAGCCTGAGCAGCCCCGAAAGCTACGTTAGTTATCGTTGCACGGTAACCTACGTTAGCCGCAAGAACTACGGTTATATCGTCGCCGACATAGTTGGACAAGTCGTATTCAAGCTTGATTGCCTTGTTCTCGTCGTTGAGGCCCGCTATATCTTTCCAAGGGCATTCCCACTCGATTGTGTTGAGCAGATTGCCGTTCTTATCGAGAAGGATAAGCGCAACGTACGGATAGTAAGGTCCCTGATCGGTGCTGTTGCCGGGGTCCATACAGTCGTTGAGGTTGAGTATGGTCGCATCAACGGTGAGTTTCGTCATAGCCGCGGTTATATCCGTGGTGATGTGCATATAGGAGTTGACGGGCTGAGGATCGTCGGGATTGAAGTGTTCAGCCTTCCAAGGGTCCGTTCCGTTGAGCGTTATACCCGCGGAAACTTTCGCCGCGCCGCCGCCGTTGGACCACTCTGCATTGAGTTCGTCCGCATTGAACGAAGTTTTGTCGGTCTTGCCAGTTATAAGGAGCTGGCCGAGGCCTTCAACGCCGTTAACCGTCATATACGAAGGAGCGGCAGAAGTGAACTCTACGCGGTTAAGACAGCAGTGATAACCCGTCATCGTGCCGAGGAAAATAGTAACGGTTTGGCCTTTCAAAGACGACAAATCAAACGTTACGGGAGTAAACGATTCTGTTCTGATTTCCGTGAAAGCGCCGAAACGGCTGTCGTTGATAAAATTGCCTTCCTCGTCGACTACAAACAGACCGAGCTTTGCAAGCGAGCTGTTGGCGAAGTTGCCTGCAAGTTCGTCCTCTCTGGACGCGCCGTTCTGGCCGAAGAATACTCTGGCGTGAGCGGTAAGGAATTTGTGGTTGTCGTCGATATTAACTTTCGCGTAAGCAAACGCAACCATATTGCCGCGTACTTCCGCGGTGTTTGCGTTGAGGCAGAAACCTTCGGAGTGGTCTTCGACCTTGCTGGAACCCTCGATGTTGTCGCGGCTGACCGAGAAGTAATTTCTCATTTCGTTGCTTCTGATAACGGTCTTACCCGCGTCAAGCAGGGGAGCGGATTCAAGCTCGTTGGGTTTCAGTCCGGGCAGGAAATCGAGGTCCTGTTCAACAAGCTGGAAGTTGGTCGCAAAGATACCCGTTTCAAGGTTGTAACTTCTCTTTGTTACGGTCTTGTTCAAATCCTCATAGCCCGCCTTGGAAACTATGATAGTCCTCTGTTGAAGCATAGGAACTTCTTTAAGTTCGTAATTGCCCTTCTCGTCGGAGGTGGTTGAAATAGACGTGCCGTTAATCTTTACGGTGGCGCCCGCAATTCTCTTGGTGCTGCCGCTTACGGTGATATAGCCTTTGATCGTGCCCTTGCCCTCTTTGAGAACGACTTTGACGTTGGCGTTTCCTTCGTTGTTGAAATCTTTTTCCGTAATTTCCTTAACGGTCTGGGCGTAGCCGTAGTCCTGCGCTTTAAGCGTCAGCGCGCCGACCTTAACGTCCTTGATTTCGAAATTGCCGTTATCGTCGGACTCGACAAAGTCTTCTTCGTTGTAATATACCGATACGCCGGGCAATGCCTCTCCGCTTTCGTCAATCGTAGTGCCCGACACGATTCCCACTTCGGGTTTCGTGGGCTTGTCGTTACAAGCCGCGAGCGCGGTAGCTGCGAAAACAAATACCATACACAGAGCAACGGTAATAAATTTCCAGTTTCTTTTCATCTTTTTTCTCCTTATTTAAATTATTTGATTACGTTTGTTCCGTAACATTCAAACTCCGAAATAGCGAACCAGTCCGCCTTGGAAGTCTTGATATCCTTAATCTTGACGGAAGTGGTTTTAACCTTGTTTTCAAGCGTAAGTTTCTGCGCCTGATTGGTTTCCTTCAAATCCTTATAGGTCACGGTGCTGCCGTCCGAGAATTCGAGCGTGAGTTCGGTTATATACGCGTCGTGAGGGAAATCCGCACGGATATAAAGATTGAAATACGAAAGCTCTACTTCTCTGCCGAAATCGACTTTGAGCCAGATGTCTGCGGGATTCGCGTTTTTGTCGGGGCCCCAGCTCTGGTCGGGAACGTCGTTGTTGGCGTGGCTGCGGTTGGTGGTAAATCCGTCAAACGCGTTGGCGGGCATAAAGTTGCCGTAGCCGTCGTTTTCCCAGGTGCTGCCCGCCGTTATCCTTGCGCCCTCGTTCTTGTAAGGCATATCGTAAGGATTAAGCGCTACGTTGTAAAGCGCGCTCAGATCTTCGTCCGAGGGCAGGAACGCCGTAATCGTAGGATGCGTATAAACGTACTGGTTATTCTGGCCGCTGGTTGCGTCTACCGTCAGTTTGGGCAGAACGAGCGCCGCGTATTCGGGAACGATATAGGTGAACGTACCGTCGGGGCAGTATTGAAGTGAAATCTTCATCTTCGGGGTGAGGTTGAACCAGATATAGTTGCTGCCCTTGGGAAGAGTTACGACCACTTTGTCGCCCGGCTGGATTTTCTGGTCGAGATAGAGCGTTGTAAGGTGCTTGCTTTCCGCCGCGCCGATAAAGTTATCGTCCCTGTCGTAGTATTCGATAGTGACTTTCTTATTGGTGAACTTGCCTGCAAGCTTTGCCTTGTTGAGCTTATCAATCGTAGTGTAGTAATCGCGCATATTCTGGCGCCTTTCCGCCTCGCCCATCGCCTTGGAGTTCCAGTTCGAGGACGCCTCGTTATACGCGCCCCTGAAAGGAACGCCGAGGTCTATCCAGGCCGCTATGCGCATAATGTCTTCTTTTGCAAGCTGAACGCCCTTGTGTCCGTTCATAAGCTTGTCGATAATGCCGCTCTTTGTCGAGCCGTACTGATAAGCGTCTATCATCTGAGGTTCGCTCATACCGCCTATCCAGTTGGTTATATTGTTGGTGGGCCGGCCTACGTAGTAGGAACCGCCTTTGAGGAACGCGTCTGTAAGGACGAGATAGGAAAGATAGTAATCTACCTTGTCGCGGCTTGCCGTACGGAGGTCCGAGGTAAGCGCAACCGCTTTTTCAACGGGGCCGCTTGTGCTGCCGTTCTTGTTTGTAAGCTGTACAAACATATACGAACCGCCGGTCGCGTTATATGCGCGCGCCGTGAGCACGTTTTCACCGACCTTCAAAAGCGCTTTCTGGGAAGACGAAAGCTCGAACGACCTTGTGCCCGTTACGTAGCTGTTACCAGTCTGGATAAGAGTGCCGTTGAGGTAAAGAACAGCGTCTTCGTCGTACTGCCAGTTGATATAGAACGTGCCTTCAAGACTTGTAAGAGTGAACTTTTTGGTCATATAGAAGCACGCGTCTTCGCTTGCGCCCCATTTGACGCTGCTGCTCGAATCGCTGCCGAAGGGCTGTAATGATTCTGTCCAGTCGGGGTTGAAGTCGGCAGACTGCCAGTCGCCCACGCTTGCGGACTTGGTGGTTACGGTGTATTTCCAGCCGTTGTCAATTACGGGATTGCCGATATCCTGCGACGAGCCCGAGCTGCCGAGCCTTCTGTTTGCCTCTTCCACGTCGGTGTGGCAAGCGATACAGCTCTGGTCGAGAATGGGCTGGATTTCGTTGGAATAGCTGAAACCTTTATAGTCTTTATAAGGGTCGTAATTATCGTATTCGGGCGTGGTCATCCATAAATCTTTCTGTAATTTCTGAACGCCCTTTTTCATTGCAAGGGTTACCGTGCCGCCGTTGTTGGGAACGGAGTTCTTGCTTTCGTGACAGCCGACGCAGGAGAACGTTTCGCCGGGCATAAGAGTTGACCAGCTACGCATCGACTGTATCATAAGTCCGTCTTTATCCAGTAGCTGGAAGTAAACGGGTTCGTCCGAGGGACAGCTGAACATAACCGAGCCGTCCGCCTCTACGGGAACGATACCGATTACTTTCTTGACGTCCCAGGTCGAGTTTGCTACGCCTACGGGCGTGGACGGGTCGGAAGTGCCGTAGCCGTTGGGATATGCGTCACTGTTACCCGCAGAAACCGAGCCGACCGCGTAAGGCCTGTAACCGAGCGCGACTACCCTGAGGTATTTGATGTCGCCCTTATTAACGCCCGCTACGGGGTCGCCCTCGTATACGTTAGCGACGTAGTACGTGCCGACGTTGGTGTTGTAGTTTACCATACTGGGGCGGTTGAAGAGCTTGCGCGTACGTATGGGGGAAATCTGCGAGCAGGCTATTCTGCTACCGTCCGCAACCTTTGTTTCCTCGCCGGTTCTTGCGTTGTAGTAGTAAAGGTCGAATTTGGTTTCCTGTTTACTGCTTGCCCAGGAAGGAGCCTTCGAATAGAACATTTCGTATTCGTTGAGCGCAACGGGGAACTTGTAAATCGTGCCCGCCTGACCGAGAGTGTCGATGCTTTCGCCGCTTTCGGCTTTCTCGCGGACGTAGGTCAGAGGCGACTTGCCGTCGCGCTCTACCGCGGTGTCTATCCAGGCGAGTTTACCGCCCTGAACTACGTGGTGGCCCGAAACTATCGTGAGATACTTGCTCGACGCGCCGGGGACCTCCACGGTGTGCATAACCGTTGTGGGGTTGTTGGAGTTGTTTCCGAAGACCGCGGTCTGGTTGGTGCCGTCGGGGTTCATCTGGAACAGCGCCTGTACGAACATCTGAGTGCGGTCGTTGTAGTCCCAGCGGGTATAGAGAACTCTTCCGTCTTCAGTTACCGTGGGATAGGTGGTGTGAACCTGGTCGTAGCCGACGCGGATCATATCGCTGCCGTCGGCGTTGCAGACGTAGAGGTTGGAAACGGGGGTCTTCCAGCAGTCGACAATCTGGATTGCTCTCGACGAAGAGAACACTATCTTGCCGTTGGGGAGCCACTTCGGCTCTATATCGCTGATGCCCTGTCCGAACGTAATCTGCTGATAATCGCCCTCTTCCAGATCGTAGATGTAGAGGTGATAATCGTCCTTGGTGCGGCTGGTCTTCCAGCTGAACACTACTTTCGTGCCGTCGGGAGATACGTCGGGGTCGCGCACGACTCCGTCGGGGGAGTCGATGAGCACGGTTTCTGAATCGTCCGTGAGCGAGATTTTAACCAGCTGGGAGCCGGGCCAGAACACGCCCTCGTTGCCCTCGCTGCCTTCTACGCCCGCAAGGTCGTCGGTTACGCCCTCGGTATATGCGTAGAACGAACCGGCCATAGGTTTATGACGGCTCATGATATATTCGGAGGCGTAGTTTTCCGCAACTTTTTCAAGGTTGCCGTAGTACTGCGCGCCGCTTACGTTTTTGTTGTTAAGGTCGGTAAGCGTTGAGGAAACGCCGGGGTCTTTGTAGCCTTTGACAGCCGATTGACAGCCCGCGCCGACAACGCAGGAAACCATTGCCGCGGCAAGTACAGCCACTAAAATTTTTCTTTTCTTTGTCAGTTTCACCGCTTAGTCCTCCTCGATATAATAAACTCTGAGCGTTGTCGCCAGATATTCGGACGTGTTGTCCGCGTTTTGTATGGTTATTTCGTAATAGCTCTTGTGTTTGAGGTCCTCGGGGATCTGCATCTTCATCTTGAACGATGCGTAGTCGCCCGTTTCCATACCCGAAAGCACTGCGTATACGGAATCGCCTATCTTGCCGTTTTTCTCGTCGTACAGCGTTACGGTGACAAGCGCTTTCTTATCGGTATCCCACTGCTTTCTTACGGTCACTTCCGTCATTGTCCTGCCGGGAACGAGAAGGGTTACCGCCAAGGCGTCCGTGCCGTCGTTCCTGTCGAAGAACACCTGCTCTACGCCGTACAGCTCGCCGCTGTCGCCTATGGAAAGAATATACTCGGAAAGGTCGTTAATCTGCTCTTTGGTCGCGGTCTTGCCGTCCGTTCTGATGAAGTACTCTACCGCCTCCTGCATCGTCGCGGCGCTGCCGTTAAACATATAGGGCGCCGTACGCCAGATTTCTATAAGGGTCGGGGTATCGAAATCCCTCGTTTCCCAGGTGTCGTCCGTATCGAGCGAAGTCGACGGGTGCATCTGCAAATCGGTGTAGAACGGACCCGAATGGCAGGTGTTGCAATTGTATTCTTCAAACAGCTTCTCGCCGCGCTTAGCCGCTTCCGTAAGCGTGCCGTCGCGGTTGAGATAAGGGCTCTGCACGGGTTTGAGCGATTTGAGATAATCGTCTATACAGCAGAGGTATTCTTCTTCCATCGTATTGAACTGAATGAACTGCATACCCTTTCTTACCGCAAGCTCCGCGGTTTCACGCGCGCCCGTAATCATTTCGGGCGGGGTGCGGTGCGAGTAAACCATACTCTTCGCCTGTTTGGGGTTGCCGAGTCCGTCGTTAAGGTTATCCCAGTTAAAGCCGTCAGCACGCGCGTCGGGGTGACAGCTTGCGCAGGACTCCCAGGACTGATAGCAATACGTGCCGTCATACCAGAGAATTTCTCCGAGGCGCGCCGTGGTGGGCTTGCCCTGAGAACCTATGAGATACTGCGTGGTTTCAAGCTTGCCGCTTTCCTCGTCGGGCGTGAGCGACGCCCTTACTATCGCGCCGTCGAAATACTGGGTCATATACGCGTAAGCCGTATTTCCGTCCTCGACGAGCTGCAAGTCGCGCAGGCCGTTGCCGCCTATGGCGTAGCGCTCGGAGCAGTCCGCAAGGAATTCGACGCGGTCTACGATTTCTGAAACGGTGTAACCGTATTCGTCGTTAGCGACAGCCGCGATTTTATCAAACATCTGCTTTTCGTTTACGACGGAGATTTCCGCAAGTCCGCTTATCGCGCAGACTATCTTCGCGTTCTCGCCTTCGCCGATAACGTCAAGGCCCCAAGGGTTGGACGCGCCCCTTTCAACGCTGTCCAAAAGCACGCCCGCGTAAACTTCTTCGTTCACGGCGTCTACAATCGTAATACCGTTGGTGTTAATCCAGCCCCTGTCCAGCTGTGACGTGGGATAGGTGTAACGCGCGAAAAGATTGGAAAGATATACGTAGTTTCCGTCCGAGGAAACGGCGATGTCTTTTACGCTGCCCGTTCCGTTAATAAGTTCGATATTGGTCTTGACCGCCTGAGTATCGGGGTCGATGACTATGAGGTTGGCCGCAACGCTGTCCGCGTTAGCCGCGCCGCCGGGCAAGTGGCACGCAACAAACACTTTACCCTGCGCGTAAGCGAGGGCGAAAGGCTCTCTCCCTTCGTCGAGTTTTATAACGGCCGCGCCGGACAAGTCTTTGTTATAGACCGACACGCTGTTTGAAAAACGGTTTGCAACGTAGATTTTTTCGCCGACAACAACCGCCGCGTTGGGGGTGTGCTGGGTATCTGCCCTGCCCACTTTTTTGAGCGAAGAGTCGAGAAGGTGAATTTCACCCGCAAGCCCTCCGACCAGCGCGTAAACGTCTTCGCCGTCAACGTAAACGCTGTTTACGGCGTCGTTAAAAGTCTGTGTTGCCGTAACCGCGCCGTCCGCGTCGAGTTTGTAAACTTTATTTGCCGTGGCGTCCGAAACGTACACGTTTCCGTCCTGCAACGCAAGCGCGGACGGCGAAATGTACTGCTCGCCGCCGTGATAGACGGTTACGTCGTTAAACGCATACGATTTGCAGGCGCTTAACACCAAAACCGACGACAGCGCCGCAAGCAGAACGCCCGACAAAGCGAAAATCATTGATTTTCTATGTTTTTGTATCATAAATACCTCCTTATTTTGCTTTATGAATAACTGTGCAAGGCGTTAAGCCCGAACAGGTTAATCCCTATGAACGTCATCAACAGCGCCAGAAACGCGAGTATGAGCACGGGAATGACGATGTGAGCAAAGAATTTGCGTTTTCTGATGTGGAAATACAGCGCGTACAGACAGGTGTTTATAAGCGCCCAGGTTTCTTTGGGGTCCCAGCCCCAGTAAACGCCCCAGCACTCGTTTGCCCAGATCGCGCCGAGAAACAGGCCCGCTATCATAAACGGGAAACCCGTTATCGTCAGCGAATAGATTGTTTTCTCGGTGTGCGCTATATCCTCCGCGGGGCATTTGCGCGCTTTGCGTACGATAAGTATTATCGTCTGTACGAATGCGACCGCGCAGAGCGAGTACGACAGCATATAGCAGAGAATGTGCGGCATAAAGAACACCGACTGCAATGCGGGCGCCCTCTGCCAGACCATAGTGCTGTACATAAACTGACAACCGACCATACACACGCCTTCGCACAGGGTGAACCAGGCGAACGAGATTTCGGTCTTGCGCACGTATTTAATGAAGAGAAAAGTCAGCGGGAAACAAACGCCCACGAAGGCGAGCACCTGATACATACTGATAAACGGCACGTATCCGTTTGCGACCCAGTTTGTTATTACTATAACGAGGTTGAGCGCAATGCCGCCCAAGGCGACATATTGCGTGTATTTGATTTTTTTGAGAATTAGCGCAGACGCGACGAAAAGTATTGCCGCCGAAAGCGCGAGAACGACCCTTACCCAAATCATTTTTCCGCGCCCTCCTTTTTAAGGGGCAGTTTCTTTTTGCCCTTGCCCGCGATTACGGGATATACAAGACAGTGGAAAAACGTTCCGCCCATTATGAGCACAAGCCCCGAAGTGGACAGCCACTCGCCGTAGTCCTTTTTGAAAAGCAAAGTTGCGGTGCGGCTTGCGTCGTTATAGCTCATAAGATATATCTTGAACCCCTTTTTACGGAGCGGGTGGTTTACGGTAAGCTGTTTCACCGTCCTGTCCTTGCCCTCGAAGAACGAAACCGTGGCGGTGTATTTCTTTACAGCGCGCCTTACAAGCGCAACGTAATTGCCGTTTAAATCTATCTGCTCGCGTATGCCGCCGTAACCGTCCGAAAGGCTTGCAAGCGTGTACTTGCCGCCGTACTTGCCGAAATCGAACACGCCGTCGCGGTTGAGCTGAATGTCGGTCTTTACCTTTTTTGCGCCGTCTGCGGTCATTTCATAGACGTCGTAAACGGGGTCGTAATATTCTATATTGAAGTTATCGAGGCCGAACGAAAAGCCGAGCTCTAATAAAGAGCCGTCGCTCTTTTGCAAGGTGCTGTACGCGACCGAGTTGTTTACCGGCACGCTTGTAAGCACTTGCACGCCGCTTGCCGTGAAGATAAGACAGCCGGTCAAGAACGCGACGAACCCGAAATGCAGAATGTAGGAGCCCAGCCTTTTAACGTTGAATTTCTGCCCGAAAAGGCTTACCGCCAGCAAAACGCAGAAAATACCCAGCGCAACGCTCATTACCCAGTTCGCCGCGCTGAATTCGGTAGGCCACTCCCAACCGCACAGCTGCGCAATGCCGAAAGCGATTAAAAGCAATATCAGGACGGAAAACACCGTCATTGTAACTTTAAGAAATTTCATAGTCTGCCTGTAACCCACAGATACGCGCCTTTGGAACGCGCACTTGTGGATTATAGTTTTATCAGTTTCCCGCGGCCGTACCGCGAAAAAGCTTTAACGTATCCGCTTTACTTATCCCCCCTTTCGGGCGCCCCGCCCGCGGGCGGGGCGCCTTTAAAAGGAGAATAAATGAATTAGT
The DNA here is from genome assembly GCA_910579705.1 of uncultured Christensenella sp. GTDB lineage: Bacteria > Bacillota > Clostridia > Christensenellales > Borkfalkiaceae > Coproplasma. Next base: position 88,578 of record CAJTUI010000007.1, on the reverse strand, counting down.
TGTACATAAGTTTGACGTTTTCAAGCACTACGTGAGCGTTTTCAAACGTGATGTTGAGATCCGTAGTGCTGTCGAAATGATTACTCCAAGTAGCTCTTCTCTCTACGGACGCGACGGTAGTGCCTTCACTGTCACAGAGTGCAAACGTAACATGATACTCGCCGTTTGCGTCTCTCGTACGCTTGATTTTCACGGTAAGCTTTCCGGCGCGCAAAGCGTTTTTGTCAGAATCGATCAGCGTTGCGTAACTATCGTTTCCGTCTTCATCGAATCCGATCTGTGCACTACCATTATGATCGAAACGGATAACCATACGCACGTCTGTTCCTCTGAGTCTGAAACACATTACGTTTCCGCCGTTGTAGCCGGTGATATCCATGCTGAGCTCAAACTCTTTGATTGCCGCGTCTTTGAACACAAGCTGTTTGAGAGGATTATCCCAGGCAATGTTTTCGTTTACGATTATCTTGCCGTCTTCGATTATAACTTTATCGTGCTTATTATACGTAAGCTCTTCAACCTTGAAATCCTGATAGGTATAAGCATAAGTCTGCTCGCCTACGGTGAAGTTGAGAACTACGTCCGTATATTCGCCCGCGGTGAGAACGAGGTTTTCATCCGCGGATGTAACCGCTTCTGCCACTGCGTCTTTTCCCGAGCCTGCCGCAAGGAAGTTATACGACCAGCTTACGTTCGTAGCTACAACGCCTTCGCCGAACGCGGGAACGAATTTATCGTAACCGCGGTAAACGCTAAGTCCCGAGTCAAGCCCCGCAACCTTTACGCTTACGGTCTTTTCTTCAAGTGCCGTGTAAGCCGCTTTAAGGTTCTTAACCGCCGTTGCATAATCTGCCTTTGTGCTGTTGTCGGAAAGCATTATGAATGCGTTCTGATATGCGTTTACAAATTCTCCGCCGTTGACGTAGTTGGAAGAAACAACTTCCTTATACTCTTTAAGGGTGTTGTAAAGCTCCGCCTTGGACTTAGCCGAACCGGCAACGTATTTCTTGTCGCCGCGTACGCCGCTTTCGAGCAGCTGAATCTTATAGTTGGAAAGAGTTACGCCCGCGTTTTCGATATTCATACTAACGATAAAGCCGCCGCTGAAATCGCCGCCCCAATCATTTTCGCGCGAGAACGTAATCCATTCGCCCGTAGTGGAATTGAGAACGGAGAAGTCATAAGAAATTCTTCCGTTAGCGTCAGCCGTTCTGTAAACAGTCAATTTAACCGTGAACTTTTTACCTTCGCCGAATAAACCTGCCTCGGTAGCAGCAGCCATAGCCGCGTTTACCGTCGCGTCGCCGTCAGACTGCTTTTTACCGATAGTTCCGCCGGTTTCAAGTCTTACGGGATTTTCGTGCAGGCATATACAGCCGTAACCTACTATTGCGTTATCGTTCTGGTTGTTGCGGCTTAAAGTATCCGCATTGAGGAAGTGAATAGTAACAACGTTTGCTCCGCCAACTTTCTTATCGAGGTTTACGTCCATCTGAACGCTGAACGAACCGTTAAGCACAAGATCGTCAAGGACAAGCTTTCTGCCTTCCCAGTTGCCCCAAGGCGCGCCGTCGTTAATCTTAAACGTTCCGTCGGTTTCGTCAACCGTAGCGCCTCTGTTATCGATAAAGTCCTGCATAGTGTGTACGTTCGCCTTTTCAAAGACAATAGTAAACGTGTGAGGAACCGTTACCGCATTTTCGCCTTCGCCGTAGGTAAGGATAGCCGTTACCTCGTGCGTGCCCTGCGAGGGAGCGATAGTCAAAGTGTTGGTCGTGCTTTCCTGCTCTTCTCCGTCAACCTTCCAGGCGTACGTGAACGTAGCCTCGGGCGCGCCTTCGATAGAGCCTGCCGCCGTGAAAGTATAGCTTTCTGCGGGATAGAGAATTACGCTGTTGTCGGGAATTGCCGCGCCGTTGCCGTCAACCGCCGTAACGGTTACTTCAAGAGAAAGTTGAAGTTTTGCGATTATCTCGTCAATCTTCTGCTGATAGTCGCTTACGTAGATAACCGTTTCGTCTGCGTTAAGCGTTTCGATTTCGGCAATGACATCCGCTATGTTTTTGTAATACAGCGCGTTGTACTCTTCGCCGTCGTAAACGAACTTGTCGTCGTCGGTCGTAACCGCTTTCACGGTTGCAACGTCAATCTTGGTTTCAATAAGCGCGTCGTAAGCGGGCTTGAAAGCTGCTACGGCCGCCGCTATCTCTTCGGGAGTAGCGGTCTTATTATAGTACACGTCGTAAATCGTCTGACGCGCCGCGGAATAAGCCGCGATAGCCTCTTCGTCGGAGAAGTTTACGGAAAGATATTCGGGATTAACCGTTTTGTCAATCGTATCGCATTCCGCCTTTGCGTTTGCCATAACTGTTCTGTCGATAACGGTGCCGCTTACAAGCTTGATGTTGCTGATTTTGAACGCGCCGTTTTCGGTCTGAACGCCGAGAGAGATATTTTCTCCGGTGCAACCGTCGCAGCTTCCGCCTGCGATTACCGTTCCGTCATTAGCAAGTATTTCTGCCCTGAGAGCCCAACTGTTGCCGTTAGCAATACGCGAAACTCTGTAAGTGAAAGTTTTGCCGTTGTCTACTATTCCTTCGGGAATGTCGTAACGTTTTTCACCGCTACCGGGGTTAATACCGATAAATCTGGAACCGTTGTTTATGATTGCAAAATACGACTTGTTATAGTCTGTGTTAACGCCGTCCTGAGAAAGAAGGAACAAGCCGCCGACAGCGTTCTCAATGAACGACATATCGAGAGTTACAACGAATTCGCCGTGGAGGTTCAGGTTTTTAAGAACTACCTTTTCACCCTTCGTATCACCCCATACGCCGCCCGTGTTGGAAACGTTTATAACGTTATCTATGACGCTGATTTTGTCTTTATACTTTTCATTTACCGCATAGGTCGTTTTGATTATCGAGCCTTCGTAGGTCTTGGTTGCAGTTTTATTTTCGCCGTTTACTTCTCTCGTCGCGGTTGCGGTGATTACAAACTTTTCGCCGTCCTTTGCGGGAGTGTAAGTGAACTTGGAAGTGGTGATTTTGGTTTCGTTGTTCGTTTCGGACTCTATGCCTTCGGTTACGTGTTCGCCGTTGAGCGTCCAGCTGATGGCCGCGTTTTCGGTGGTCGCCGTAATTTCGTAAGGAGCAAAGCTGTCTACAAGGAGATTTCCTTCGGGTGCGCCGCTGACCGTTACGTCAAGGCTTAACACAAGCTCCGAGATAAGCGCGGAAATTGCCGCATTGTATTCGGAAACTAGCATTTCTGCCGTAATGGTTTCGTTAAGCGCCACAACCTGAGCGAGGATACCGTCTTCGCCCGTAAGGTTCTTGTACTCTTCCGCAGAGTAAACGACTTCGCCATAGGTGAAACTTGTTCCGGTAGTTGTCGCCTTGATAGTATTAACGTCTATCTTGACGAGGTTCTTGTGTGCGTCGTTAAGCGCTTTGACTATTTCGTCGAACTGAGCGGCGGTGGTTATTTCCGTGCTGAGATAAGCCGCCTTTGCCGCAGAAAGCGCGTCGTTATAAGCGCCGAGCGTTTCGTCCGTATAGTCGCCCGCCTTGTACTCGCCCTTGGTGTCTTCAATCGCTTTATTGAGCGAAGCAACGTTGAGTACGGTTGCATTGTTTTCTACGCGGAGAAGGGTAAGCGTGCCCTTGGCATTTTCAGCCTGAACGCCTATCATAACGGGACCCGCGTAATCTTTCGCGATATTGTTGCCGAGGTTTTCCGCAATTACGTTGCCTTCGTCGTCCAATATCCACATAGAGAGGTAGCCCTTGCCGTTCTTGACATAACGCGACGCTTTGAGATGCAGCGTCTTGTTGAGTTCGAGAACGCCGTCTTTGGGAATTACGCGTATTTTTTTGGAGCCTTCGTCAACCGTTGCGACTTCGAAACAGTTCTGTCCGAAGTTAATAACCGCCCAGTTTGCAATCGATTCGCTCTTGCCGTTGAGGAAGAAAATACCGAGAACGCTGTTGTCGCTCTTTACTTCTTCGAACTCAATGTCGAAGTATACGGTTACGTCGCCGACGAACGAAAGGTTGTCGAGAACGGCCTTTCTGCCCATCTGGTCGCCCCAGCCGATGTCAACCGAGGTGCTGGTTATGACGTTGTTATCTACGGTTATACCGTTGTGGTTTGCCGTGATGGAAGCTTTAACGAATTCGCCTTCGTATACGACGGGAAGGCTGTTTTCGCCGTCCTTGGAAGCAACCGCCTCTACCTTGTACGCGCCGAACGCGGGAGTAATGGTGAGCGTTTTGCCGTCCGCGGATACGCCTTCGGTAACGACCTGACCGTTAAGTTTCCAGGTGACCGTTGCACCCGCCTCTACCGTTGCCGTGAACGTGTAGGTCGTGTCGGGAAGGGTTGCATAAAGGTGTTTGCCGTTTGCAAGCGTGGAAGTTACGGTAAGCGAAACTTTCTCTTCGAGCGTTGCAATGATTTCCGCGACCTTTGCCGCATACTGGGAAATCGTTACTACCGTATTATCGTCTTTCAGAGCCTCGATAGCCGCTTTTACCGCCGCGTAGTTCTTATAGTTGCCCGCAACGTACGTTTCGCCGTCGTACTCGAATTCGGTATCGCCGATTTCGAGATATGCTATGGGTTTGGTCGTAAGGCCTTCGAACGCCGTTTTCAGGTCTGCGATAATCGCGTCAATCTCCGCTTCGGTGCTTGCCGTGTTGAGCGCGCGGTTTGCCGCCGAGAGCGCATTCGTATATGTTCTGTAAGAAGCCGCGTCATAGTCGGCCTCTTCATAAGGCGTTTCGGAATATTGCGCGATAGCCGACGTCAACTTGGTCCTGTCGATGTACTGCGTGTCGTTGCCGACGGAGAGGTTGGAAACTTCGAACTGGGTGTTTTCCGCGTTGATGCCCAGCTGAATTCCGCCCGTGTAATTGTACGAAAGACGGTTGCCGTTCTTTACGGAGTCGTTGGTGAAAAGTACTCTGCCGTTGTCGTCGAGTATCTGCGCCGTGAGGTAGGATACGTCTCCTTCGATTTCACGGATTACTCTTACGTGGATTACTTTGTCGACTACCGCCGTGCCCGAGGGCATACTCGGACGGTATTTCTTCGAGTCTTCGCCGCCGACTGCCGTTTCGAGAACGTTGCTGTGTTCGAGCACCGCTACCCAGTTGGATTTAACCGAGCCGTCCGCGCCGTTGAAGAACAGGGCCATAACGTCGTTGTTACCTGTACCGGCGTTTGTGAACTTGACGTCGAACGAAACGGAGAAGTTGCCGAGGAACACAAGGTCGGGTATGGTTACCTTCTTGCCTTCCGCCTTGCCCCAGCCGATTCCGTTTTCAAGGACTTTGATTACGTTGTTTTCTACCTGAATTTTGCCGTTCATCTCGGAGTTGATCTGGTAGGTCGCTTTTATTATCTTGCCCTCGAAGGTCTGGGTGCGGGTCTTTGCCGCCGCGCCGGTACCTACGGTGGAAGTAACTACTATCTTGTACTCTTCGCCGAACGCCTTGGGTTTATACGTGAAGGTATTGCCTTCGACAGGAGCGTCATTGTTGAGCTTCCAGCTGACGGTTGCGCCTTCGTCCACAGCTGCCGTCATAACATACGTGGGAAGGGTCATAGCGAGCATCGTGCCGTTGGGCGCGCCCGTTACGGTGAGCGCGGGTTTAGCCGCAAGCTCTGCCAGAATCGCCGCGATTTTTTCGGCGTAGTCGGAGCGGAGAACTACTTTATCGTTAGCGTTCAGCGCCTCCACCTTTTCCGCAATCGCGTCAAAGTTCTCATAGTCTTCCGCAAAATACGTCTTGTCGCCGTTAACAATGCCGTCTTCCGTTACTTCGGCCTTTGCTATTTCTGCGGGGACAAGCGCCTTTATCTTGTCTTCGAGTTCCTTTGCCGTGGACGCTACAAGCTCCGCCGTAACGCCGTGCTGTCCCAGCACTTCGTTTGCGGTTTTCTTTGCGCTGTTCATTGCGGCCCAGGACGCCGAAGTATAGTCGCCCGCGATAAGACCCTTGGTCTTCTCAATCGCCGCGGTTATAGCGGATTTGTCCGCGCCGTCGACTACTTTGATTTCTACTTTGTCTTTGGTTTCGGCTTTGCCGTCTTCGATAGCTGAAACGTCAAGCACGTAATCTCCCGCCTTATCGGCAGAGAACTTGTTCGTTTCGGCGTTGTAGTTGCCGCCGCTGGCGGTAACCGTGACCGTACCCGTGCTGGTATAAAGCAACGTGTACTCTTGCCCGACTTCGATAGTTACCTGTTTGTCGCTGTCAATGGTCAGCGGCGTGGGCTCTTTCTTGTCCTTGCACGCGAACGCGAACACGGAGAGAGATACCACGAGTAACACCGAGAGCAAAACCATAATCAGTCTCTTTGTCTTCATCTTTTTCTCCTTAATTTTTTTTATCTCAAATACGCACGGAAACGTATTTAAAATCAGTCTTGTTTGAACTGGCCCAAAAGCAGCATAACGTCGGCGTTAGTCGAGTGGTCCATAAGAACGCGGTAGCCGTAGGAGTTTCTGCCGTCAGTCCAGCCCGAGAGTCCGGAAGTGGGGATATACCCGTCTTTCGCATAGTTTATGTAATTGTAGTCGAAATAATTTTGTACTTCGTTTAAAAGTTCTGCCGCGGATTTGTCGTGATTGTACAAATCGTAATAGCCCTTGAAAAGAATTAAGTCGAACCAGCCGTAGGTTGTGCCGCCGTCGCTGCCGGGGTATACGACGAAACCCTCTTTCACTTTTTCGTTGCCGAAGTATTTGCGTGCGGAATAAGCGGTTTTCTTCGCCTCTTCGAGGTAGTGCGCCTCGCCCGTGGCCTCGTACAGGGCCACGCCCGCGCTTACCATCGAGCCGCTGTTATAGCTGTATTTCTTTTTGTCGATATTGCCGTTGCCGATTATCTCGTTGCCCTCGATATACTTGGGATTCTGCCAGTCGGGGCTGGAATCGGGCACGGGGGAATCGATTTTGAACCTTGTGCCTATAAGGTCGTAATAAAGGTTGTCGGACGGGTCGCGAAGGGTCGAATAAGTCCAGTCGTAAACGTCCTTAGCCCAGTCGAGATACTTACCCTCGCCCGTGGCCTTTGCAAGCATTACGGCAAGCTTTACGAACGGCGCGCTGCTGCACGCGTGGCGGGATATATAGCCCTGTCCCCAGTAAATGCCGCCCAGCTCGCACCTGCCGACGAGGTAGATGTATTCGGTAAGTTCCACGGCGCTGTCGAGATAGCTCTTTTCACCGTATAAATTGTAAGCGTTAAGAAATTCCTGCGCCGCCCAGACCTGGTCGTCAAACACCGATTCTCTGCCGAGGTAGCCGACAACGTCCATATGGTCCTTGATGCGGCTGCGGTGAACGCCGTATACCCTGAACTCGCGCGGGGCGCCGTTTTCGCCGACGTTATTGTCGTTGCGCGTGCCGCGGTGGTAGGCCATTGCGTCTATAACCGCGTCAACTTTGTCCTTATAGCTCTTTTCGGTTACGCTGTCAAGCCGCACCATAAGAGCGAATATGGCGGTAAGGCTCCAAAAATCCGTTTCCTTGTTGCCCGTCGCGTTGTTTTTGATGTGGTTTCCGTTCTCGTCGAGAACGTCGTAGATTATGTTGCCGCCGGCGAGTATGTTTCTGGATACGTAGTAGTCGTCAAATACCTTTTCCGCCATAAGCGTTCCGCGTTGAAAATTCATTTCAGCAAGTTCCTTTCCGTCTTTTTTCACAAGTTTTTTAAGCAGTGCGGTAATTTTGGCGTTGTATTCCGAAAACAGCTTAATGCCGTCGTCGGCGTTCAGCCGCCTGATTTCGGACGCTATCGCGTCGAAGTTGGTGTAGTAGGTTTTGAAGTAGTGCTCGCCGCCGTAGGAAATGGAGTTTTCCTCCACCGCCGCTTTCTTCGTGCCGAAGACCTTAGGCCTGAGGCTTTTTATCACCGCGTCGAGCGAGGCAACAGCTCCGTCAATCCGGGTTTGAGTGACCGACTTGTCGGACAAAACCGAGTTGCTGAACGCAAGCTCGTTCGTAACAGCGTCGAAACCGTAGTAGTCGTCGGGGTTGAGAGTTTCCGCGAATGCGATAAGCCGTTCAAGCTCGCTCTTGTCGCCCGCGGCGATTACCGTGACGGTAACTTTTACTTCGTTATAGGTCTGCTCCGAACCCGCGGCGAGCTTGATTTCGAAATTGCCTGCCTTTTCCGCGGTAAACACGTTAGTAACGTAGTTGAATTTACCGTTGCAAGTTACGGTGACTTCCTGCTCGCAAGTATATATGAGTTTGTAAGTGTCGCCGATATTCAGCTCGGGCGCGAGGTCGCTGTCGATTGTTATTTTGACTTTTTCTGGCTGCTCCTTGAAAAGGAAACATCCGCAAAACGTAGACAGCGCCAGCGCCGCGGCTATTATCAGGCTGAATACTTTCTTCATTTATTCCGCCGCAAGCTCTTGTCTTTTTTCCTGATACTGCGCGAGAAGGAGATAGGTTTCCGCGTGCGACGAGTGGTCGAGCAGGTTTTTGTGGTCGCTCTTCTCCCAGCCCGATTCCCAGCCTACAAGCCAGGAAATGGGAATGTATCCGTCGCGGCCGAAGTTTTCGTATGCGTAATCGATCGTTCTCTGCAAGTCGTCGAGATACAAAGTCTGCGTGTTGTCCGCAAGGAACAAATCGTAGTAGCCTATGTACATAACGAGGTTGAACCAGGTTGTCGTATCGCTGGGATACATCGTGCAGCCCTCTACAAGGCCGTGCACGCCGAACTTTTCGTAGCAGCTTTTCGCGGTGGCTTTCGCCTCGTCGAGATAGCGCTGTTCGCCCGTGAGATTGTACATCGCCACGCCCGCGCTTATCATTGCGCCGCTGTTGTAGGTGTATTTTGCCTTGTCTATACTGTCGTTACGGAGAGGCATACCGTCAAGCTCGAACTGCGTTCCGACAAGGTCCCAGTAGAGGTTGTCGGCAGGGTCGCGAAGGGTCGAATAAGTCCATTCGTATACGTTTGTCGCCCACTCTCTGTACTTCTTTGCGGCCGCCGCGTCAGTGCTTTCAACCGTTTCCGCAAGCTCTATAAGAACCTTTACGAACGGCGCGTTACTGCACGCGTGACGGGTATCATAGTTCTGACCCCAGGTTATTCCTCCCAGAACGGGCGTCCAACCCGTATATATGTAGTTGCTTAATTCGACTGCGGTAGCGAGATACTCTTTATTGCCGTAAATCCTGTAAGCGTTGAGATATTCGCGCGCAATCCAGATCTGGTCGTCGAAAACAGATTGCGTACCGCCCGCCTGAGCCATATTTTTACGAGTAGAACGGTTTACCGCAAATACTGTGTATACCGTTTCTTCGTCTTCGTTCCAGTGTGTGCGATAACCCAATCTTCTGCCCTTGTAATAATCGAAACCGTTGACAAGATTGTTGAATTCATCGGTGTACTTTTTATCGTTGAGTTCGTTAAGTCTTATCATCATACTGAAAAGACCGGTATAACGCCAACAGTCGGAGAAGTCGCTTTCGTATCCTATCTCGGGGATATTGCGGTGAGCGTATTCCATCTCCTCGTCGAAAAAGTCTTTATACATCTTCTTGGACATATACGTGCCGCGCTTTAAATTTCTCTTGTAAAGCGTGTTTACGTTCGTCCCCTCGCCCTTTTCGAACGCTTCCTTGGAGCAGCCCGCAAGAGCAACCACCGAAATAGCCATTATAACGGACAGTAAAATCACTATAAATTTTTTCATATTATTCTTCCGTCCTTTCCGCAGGTGCTGTCTGCGGCTCTACTTTACCCTGAGACCTTTTCTTTTTGAAAACAAAGAAATAAACCGCTACCGCCGCGCCCGCAAGAACTACGGGAGCAACGCAAACCAACGAGATAAGCCAGGGCTCCATTACATAGAAGTATTTGGGGTTGTTGGCCTTTAACTGCCCCTCGTCCGAAATAAGGTCTTCGAACTTACCGCCCGTTATATGCCTTGTAAGCTGGCGCTTGTTTTCTATGGTGTAAATCGCACTGTAATCGCTGAATTTGGGTCTGTAAAAATTCTGATAAGTGTACGTCAATCCGTTTATAACCTTGGTCTTTTCATCGGATAAGGGATAACCGAGTTTTTCCGCCGTTCCCAGTCCGTGCCCCGCCTTGTCTACAAGATTGAGTATTTCGCCCTGAACCATATAGATGTTACCGTCCTCGGGATTGAGAATGAGCATCATATTGGTTCTGCCCCAGGCGTTGCCCGTTCCGTCACTGCCGACGTAGGACTGTTTCAAAAGCTCTGTATCCCAGTAGAAAATACCTTCGTGGTCGGGCAGTCCGGGATTGAAACCAGAATCTATAAGCGAAAGATACTTATTATAGAATTTGGTTTTGATACCTTCTTTTTTAACGTTGCCCTTATCGTCGAGAACGTCGTTCATCGTATAGCCCTTATTGGCGTAGTACGGGCTGTCGTTGATTGCCGTGTCGTCCATCTCCGTTCTGGTGAGTTCGTCGTAATCGAGATTGAGTATTTCGAACTTCTGCGTTTCGTCGTTCCAGCGCGTGCCTGCGCGGACGGTGATGTCGCCGCCGTCGGCGGGACGGAATATGTATCCGAGCGCAAACGCCTGAACTTCACCTTTCACACCGTTCTCGGTGTACTCGAAAGTGTCGGAAATGGGTTCGGAAAGGCTGCCTGCCTTGGATTCCCTATAAAAGTTGAATATCTCGCCCTCTATGGCGTACGCCTCGTCTTTAAGGAAAGAGTAAGCAATTGTGGTTACGTGCACGCGTTCGTTTGCGTTAAAGCCGTATTCACTGTCGCCGTCGTAGAAGTCGAGCTTGATAACCGACTCGTCCCAAACGCTTAAAATATCGGTAGCAATGCCGCAGTTATAACCCGCGTCGCAAAGCTTTGCATACTTTTCATAGATTTTTGCAAGCGCGTATTCGGGATTGTAGGCCACCGTGGACTCGAACTTTTCCGCAAGCTTAGTCCAGGTAGCCCTGACCGCGCCTTCAACGCCGCGGCTGAGAATCATAGGTTTGAGCCTGTAATCGTCGCCGTCCTTTAAAAATTCAAGCTTTCTGGTCGTCGCGTTGTAGTTAACTCCGCCGTAATCACGGGCGTTCATAATCGCGCTGTCTTCGCCCAGAACCGCGGTAACGCAACCGTTAACGTAGTTCTTATAGACCTTGTTCCCGTCTATAATCAGTCCGACGTAATCGCCGTATTCCGTTTCTCTGACGGGTTTAAGCTTGGAGGATATAGCATCTTCGTCAACTTCGGCTTTTGCGAAAACCGTTGCCGCGCAGAATGCCGAGGCTATGAGCAATACCAGCGAAAGCGCCAGTATAATTAATTTTTTAGATATTTTCGACGTCATTTTTACTCCTTAACGCCCGCAAAAGTTACGGTGTTCAAAAAATATTTTTGCAGGAATGCGAAAATTACCAGCGAGGGTAACATTATAATGATTGCGCCCGCCATAACCGAGCCGACAGAACCGGGAACGTCACCGTAGAGCTGCTGGAAATCTCCAAGTAGCAACGACAGCATTTTTACGTCGCCGGTAAGCAGTACCATCGAGGGCCAGAGGTAAGAATTCCAGTATGAGTTGAAAGTTATAATACCGAGAGTTATAAGTCCCGAAGTTACCTGAGGGAAATATATCTGCCAGAAAATACGGAACTCTCCCGCGCCGTCTATGCGCGCCGCCTCGCCGAGAGCCGCGGGCACGCCGTAGAAGAACTGGCGCATAAAGAATATGCCGTATACGCCCACCGCGCCGGGGAGCACAACCGCTATCCAGTTTCCGACGAGGCCCATCTTCGCAATAATGAAATACTGCGGAAGAATGGTGACTATCGTGGGCAACATAAGCGACATAAGCATTACGCGGAAAATAATCTTGCGGCCCCTGAATTTAAGCCTTGCAAACGTATAACCCGCAAGTCCGCCGAAAAACAGGTTCGTAAACATACCGACAGCCGTTATCAGCACGGTATACCCGAGCGCCGAACCGAAATTTTCGGTAAGCGTGAAGAAATCCTTAAAACTTTTGAAACTGAAACCGTGGGGAATGAACGATACGGGGATTTCCCATATCTCTTCCGTGGGTCTTATAGCCGTAATCAGCGACCAGTAGAAAGGGAAAAGCATTATCACGGCGAAAAATATCATTATGATATAGATTACCGTGTTTTTGATTATCTTTATCGCCTTTTCTTTGCGGGGGTCATAAATCTTTTCTTTTTCCATAATCTCTGCCCTCCCGCCTTACTCGTACTTCTTGTTTATCCTGTTTTGCAGGAAGTTATTTAATGAAGTAACTATCATAATCACAACAAACAGCACGACCGCCATTGCGTTTGCCATTCCGCTTCTGCTGCTGCCGGGGTCAAACGCCATCATATAAATCTGGAACACCGGCGTGTTTGTGCCGCTGCCGCCGCCCGTCATTATCTTGACCTGGTCGTAGAGCTGGAACGAGCCTATAAGGCTCATCATTACGACGAAGAACGTTGCCTGAGCAATCTGCGGCAGTGTTATGTGCAGGAATATCTGGCGCTTGTTTGCGCCGTCCACCCTTGCCGCCTCAATCTGGTCGGGCGGAACGCCCTGCAACGCGGCGAGGTAAATAATCATATTGCCGCCTATGCCGCCCCAGACGTTGACAAGCGCGATACAGAACATTGCAAGCCCTTCCGTTCCGAGCCAGTTCAGAGGCTGACCGCCGAACCAGCCGATTACGGTGTTCATAAGGCCGTAGTCTGCCGCGCTGAACAGGAACTGGAATATAAAGGACACCGCGACGCCGCTCGTTATCGACGGTATGTAATACATAATTCTGAACGCTTTCACGCCCCTTATTTTCTGGTTGATGAGCACGGCGAACAGAAGGGACATTACAACGACCATAGGCACGTACATAACAGCGTAGTACAGAACGTGCCACAGCGATTCACGGAACGATTTCAGTCCCGGCGCGGTGAAAATTTCTATATAGTTCTTAAATCCCGCCCACTCGATAAGCTCTATATTTCTCTGGCTGAAATTACACAGAGAGAAATACAGCGCCATTCCTATCGGTGCAAGGACGAACACTGCGAAAAACACAAGCGCGGGCAATATGAAAAGATATGCAAGTCTTTCCTGATTGCGCTGCATTTTCGTTAGTTTGCGCCTTTCGCGGTTCTTTATTTTTTCAAACATTTAAGCCCCCCGACCTTATGTTAATTTTTCTGAGAGCCGTAGCTGTCAAGGTAGAATTTTGACTCTCTTTCGATTGTCGAAAGCGTCTTTTTAATTTCTTCCGCCCCTGTGCTGCCGCCCTTGCAGAAAGTATCTACGTAGTTATTGAAAACTTCGACCTGAACGGAAGTCCAGCCGGGAACGCCGGGTCTGGTCGTATATTTGTCCGCGAAAGGAATAACGTCTTTCAGAACTGTGTTCGCCTGAACTTCGGGACTGGACTGCGCGGAAATAAGCGCGGGAATAGTCATAGTCACTTCTGCCCACTCGCGCATAGTCGCGTCGTTGTAGAGCCAATCCTTCATAAACTCCCAGCACTTTGCCTTCTTATCTTCCCAGGCCTGCGTACGGAATTTGTCCTTTATGGGACGAGGAATAGCCATACCGAAACCGCCCATAACGCCTCTGTTGTCTCCGCCTTCTATAGTTGCAGCGGGCTGGGGCATAAACCTTACGTTCATACTCTTAGCGTATGTGTTCAGATAATTAACGAAGTACGTGGGGCGCATAAACATAGCAAGATTGCCCTGTACAAACGATTTCTGGTCCTTATAACCGTCGTTGTCGCCCGTTCTGCGGAGTTTGTGAAGGTACTCGAGCGTTGCAACGCCCGCGTCGTTATTACAAACGGGTTTACCGTCAATCAAATAGTCCTCGCCGGTTGAGAAATAGTTATGGATAAAGAACTCTTTGACGTTTACGCCGTCGTAGCCGTTATAGACAGTTACGTCCCTGCTACCTTTCTTGTACTGGAATCCTTTGAGCTTGCCGGCAACTTCCAGAACGTCGTCCCAGTTCCAGTCATACCTGGGCGTAGTACCGTCCTCTTCCCAAAGACAAGTGATTTTCGTGGAAGGATTAGCCGTATTGTATGCGTCGACTATATCCATATTGATACAGATACCCCAAAGGTCCAGATCCAAAGGCAGACCGTACTGCACTCCCGCATAACTGAGCTCGTTATAAGCGGTAGCATTGAACTTCGAAGCGTCTATTCCGTCGCGCTCGATTAAATCGTCGATGGGTTCGAGAACATAGTCCGCTGCATACGTAGGGGTGTTGAACCTATCCCATATCATTACGTCGGGAGAATCGGAGCTTATCGTAGAAGCGGCGAACACCTGCTCGAAATCCGCCTTGATTTTTACATCGATTTTAAGACCGAGAGTATTATTATCCTCATACCACTTACAGAACTTTTTCAAGTTTTCACCGTCGCTGCCGGTCCACTGACCGCCCGCCCAGATATAAATGGTGTTGGGGTCTTTCTCCTTCTTGCAGGCCGTAACGCCGGCGCACATACCGACGGCCATAACCGAACCGATTGCAATTGCAGCTAATTTTTTAAATTTCATAAATTCCTCCCGAATTAATTTTTTTTGTTCAATTAAAGGTTTTTATTTGCTTGCCCTGCAAGCAAATAAGGGTGCACCCTTATTTTTTTTACTTATTATTTTAAAATCTTGTCTATAACGAATATTGCGTAAAGCGTGTTCGCCCAGGCGAACCAGCTCCTCGTGAACTGCGTATCGTCGTCAACGTGGAAACCTTCGTGCATATACAGCGTTCCCGCCGTGGTGTTTTTAAGCACCTTGCGCGCAACTTCAACGTCGTTTTCGTCAGTAGAGGTAAGCGCCTGCATTATTACTGCGATATGCCATACGTATTTTTCGGGGGTATGCGGACTGCCCACGCCCGAAACCAGCTTTCCGCTGTAATAGTAAGGATTTTTCGCGCTTAAAACGGCTTTTCTCGTGCTCAGATACAGCTTATCGTCTTTTTCGCAATACCCGAGATAGGGCATCGACAAAAGGCTGGGCACGTTCGCGTCGTCCATAAAGTTATAATTGCCTTTA
The DNA here is from genome assembly GCA_910579705.1 of uncultured Christensenella sp. Taxonomy (GTDB): domain Bacteria; phylum Bacillota; class Clostridia; order Christensenellales; family Borkfalkiaceae; genus Coproplasma. The sequence continues at coordinate 73,504 of CAJTUI010000007.1, read as the reverse complement.
CCGTCCGTTTCGTAAGCGTAAATCTTTTCGCCGCCGCACTCGGTAAGACCGAACTTTTTAACGCCCTCGTCTATCTCCGCGATAATGCTCTCCGTTTCGGCTTTGAGCGGATTATCAATGCCGCCGTCGTCAAGGTTTTTCAAAAGCTGTCTTAACACCGCGACCGCAAACATATTCGACGGAACGAGGTAATGATACGCGCACCTGTCGTCGCTGGGACGGAACGCCGACCACACCATTCCGGTGTAACCGCTCGGCTCTCCCTTACCGTCGTTGGGCAGGGTGTCGTACGCAAATTCGCCGACGCGCTTGAACGAGTAATCCGACTTTTCGTCGTGGCGCTGTTCAATGCGCATTACGTTAAGAATTTCCCCGTACGTATCGAAAAACAGCTTATCGAAAATCCCCGCATCTTTCGTATATCTGTAATAGTTGTTTAAAAGCCATAACGGATATACGAGCGAGTCCAGCTCATACTTCCTTTCCCAGACCCTGTCGTTAAGTTTGGTTATATCCTTGTGTCCCTTACCGTTTGCCGTCTTATTGAACGCATTTGCGTACGGGTCGATAAGAATACACTCGAACTGTCTTTTAAGCGTGCTTACAATAAGCTTACGCACGTCCTCGTCCGCGCCCGCAAGCCTTACGTAATGACTTACCTGAACGCTGCTGTCGCGCAACCACATTGCGGGAATGTCGCCCGTTTTTATAAACACGTCGCCGTCGACGTCTTCAACCGTGGTTTCGAGGGTGTTGAGGTAGCACTGTCTAAACATCTGCCTTTCGGTTTCGTCACCGAGCTTTGCGCAAACCTCGTCTACATACTCGTAAAGTTTTTTAAATTTTTTATTTCCCATATTGTTATCCGCCCTCAGCTTAAAGCCGCCGCAAGCGAGCCGAGCATATTAGCGTCTTCTCCCTTTACCAATTCAAACGTTATGCCGCTGGGTGCGAGAAGTTCGGTAAGATATTCAATAAACAACTCTTTATATCCCGTCAGTCTTTCGAACGTCGTTCCCTCGGCGACTATCGCAACGGGAAGTCCTTTCGGCTCCGCCGATTTAATCGCCGCCGCCGCGTTCACTACCGCGCCCGCCTTCGCCGCTCTTCTTACAAGCTCTTCGGCAAGTTCTTTCGCTTTCGCCCTGTCCTCGGGAAGAAAATTTTCTATGTAAGCGCCTTCGCCGCCGTCCAGAAACTCCGTCACGTCTTTCAGCGTGAAAGGTATGCGTTTGAGTTTCCCGACAAGCCCCTCGCTCTCCGCGCCGTACGCGCATTCCGCAATAACCGAGGCAAGATATTTGCCGCTTGTCATTTTCTCGAATCTGTACGCCTCGGGATTGGCGGTTTCCTCCGCAACCTTCTTATCGTAATCGCCCTGCGCGAACCCGTCGAAGTTGCCGCATTCCGTATTGATTATCATTCTGCGGCCGTCCCCGCCGACGCGTTCGAGATAAGCGAGGTTAATTCCGGTTCCGTATATATATCCGATATAAGCGGAGTATTTCTTATCCGCGCACACCGTGCCGCCGAGCAGGGTTGCCACCGTGTCGTTCAATATAACGATTTTTCGCTGTTTCGCGCTGTATTTCTTTATCGCCTGCAACGTACTGTCGCCGACCTTCGTGCCGTTTACGCCTTTCGCTTTAAGCTCCTTGGTCGCGCCGCACATCACGCCGTCCTTATCCGCGCCCATCCGCACGGGATAGGAGAAACAAAACCCTATGTCGCCGCCGTCTTCCAGCAACCTTTCTACTTTGCCGGCGATTGCGGCGTAAAACTCGTCTTTGGAAAGCTCCCTGTCGGAGGCGGGCATAACAGTTTTCTCCACTTTTTCGAAAACCGCCTTACCGTCTTTGAAATATCCCAGCGCGCTACGGAAATTCGTTCCGCCCGCGTCTATAATAATTTTTTTATCGGAGTTCACCGTCTTTGACAGGTCGGGCTCGTAAAGATACGTCGGCAACATCGCAAGCGAGCCGCCCTCGCCTTTAAGCCCCGCGCGCATAGCGTCCAGAACGCGCTCCGTTGCCGCCGCGGCGTCTATATTGTCGGAAGACTGTCCGTGTCTATGTAAAAATTCTTTAATCATTCAGTCTTTCTCCGTACAGATAACCGCGTACTGTCCGCTGCCCTTGACCGAGGCGGTTTCGCCCGCCGACATAAACGCGGTTTCGCCCTTTTTCAGGGTAATCCCGCCGAGCTTTATACTGCCGTCAAGCGCGGTTACGCAGACGTAACTGTCCTTTCTGCCGATTTTGCGCTCGCCCGTGTAACGGTAAACCGAAAAATACTTGCATTTACCGAGCAACACGCCGCGAGCGGGGTCGGGAACGGCTTTGGCCTTTAACTGGGCGACGCGTTTCGCCTTTTCAACGTGAAGTTCGCGCGCGCAACCGTTTTTATCCACTCTTCCGAAATCGTAAACCCTGTACGTAAGCGAACTGTTTTGCTGAACCTCGAAAAGCGTTATGCCCGCGCCGATTGCGTGAACCGTTCCGCTGGGTATAAAATACGTATCCCCCGCCTTGACGGGCACGCGATTGAGATAGTCGCATATCGTTCCGTCGGCAATCGCCGCGGAGAACCGCTCCTGCGTCATATCGCGTTTGAAACCCAGATACAAAAACGCGTCTGGCTCGGCTTCGAGAATATACCACATCTCCGTTTTACCGTACTGCCCCTCGTGTTCGAGCGCGTACTCGTCGGAAGGGTGAACCTGCACCGAAAGCGGCTGCGCCGCGTCTATTATTTTGGTAAGCACGGGGAAGAACCCGAAACCCTTACAGTTCTCGCCCCAGTCCGCTTTCGTCGCCGCAACGTGCAAAAGCTTGCCGGCGTGCTCTCCGCCGACAATCTCGCAAGGACCGTCCTTATGGAACGAAAGCTCCCACGATTCCGAAAGAATATCTTCCGTACTCTGTTTGCCCCACTCTTTTTTAAGCTTTGTTCCGCCCCATAGATAACTTTTCAAAGCAGGTTTTAATTTAACAATCATTTCAATCTATGTCCGAAAATGTATTTATAAATTATCTCCGAATATAAAAAAACGGTTTTTTCTTAATAACAACGGAGCAACTCTGCCCCGCGCAATTTTAAATTGTTATGCGTTAATAAGAAAAACGTTTTTCTTTATTATATCACAGAAAATGTGCTGTGTCAACATTAATTCGAGATTTTTTTAACCGAATCCGCAAAAATTATTTTGCTTTCGACAAATAACCTTTTTCTGCCGAAACCGTTGTCGATTTCGTCGATAAGCGTTTCGACGGCCTTTTTACCGAGCAGGTCGTAATCCTGATCGGCATAGGCGAGTTTGGGCGTAAACATACCGTGGTCGAGCGAACGGCCGAGCGCAAACACGCCGACGTCCTCGCCTATTTCCAGCCCCGCTTCCGCCGCCGCGCGGTATACGCCCGCCGCCAGCTTGCCGTTGGCCGTTATGTAAGACGCGCCTTTTTTGAGGATTTTACGGGCGATTTCGTAGCCCTCCTCTTCGGACTGGTTCTTACTTTCGAATATGCGCATACGTGCGTCTATTCCGTATTTTCCGCAAATCTCCGAAAACGCGGCTTCCCTGTCGCGCGAAATTGTCATATCGCGGTCGCTGTTGATAAGATAAATCTCTTTACCGTAACCCCCGATAAGTTTTTCCGAAACGTTTTTAACAAGCCCTATATTGTCAATGTCGACAAAGCTTACGCCGTTGTCGTTCTCGGGCCTGCCGATAACAACGCAGTTTATGCGCCCCGACTCTATCTGCAACAAGCGTTCGTCGTTGACGCAGGGGGTCATAATAATCGCGCCGTCAATGGGTGCGATGCCGCGGCGGAGGGTGTTCAAAAGCATTTCCTTATCCGAATTATAATATATAAGCAACGAATATCCGCTTTTGGAGGACTGTTTCAGACAGCCCATAATGACTTTCTGGTAAATTTTACGGTCGACCTCGTCGCTGCTTTCCAAAAGCAGGGCGACAATGTCCGATTTGTGCCCCGACAGAGCCGAGGCGTAAAAGTTAGGGTGAAAGTCCAGCTCCTCGCATGCGTCCAGAACTTTTTTGCGCAGTTCCTCGCTGACGAATTTCTTGCCCGTAAGAACGTTTGAAACCGTGGATTTAACCACGCCCGCCCTTTCGGCAACGTCTGTGATTTTGACAACTTTTTTCATACTGTATCTATCCTAAATTTTTTTTGACAAGCTCAATGAGTTCGTCCGCATAGACAAACTCGAATTTATCGTCCAACCCCCTGATAACGTAATCCAGATCTTCTATCGTTATAGTCCAGGGGTGGATATTGATAACGGTATAACCGTCCTCGCTCTCTGGATTTATTTCGAGCGCGTTTATTTTTTTAATGAAATCGTCCAAAAACTCTTTGGTGACCTGCCCCGGTTTATCGCTGGGGTGCCAGAGCGAATATTTGACGGAAATGAACGGCTTACCGTTCGCCCAGAAAATTTTACCTCTGCCGCCGCGGTAGTGGTCGGGGTCAAGCTCCCACACGCCGCCTTTTATATTGTCGTACTTCGCGTAGCAGGACAGCCTGTCCTCCGTGAAAGTTTTGTCCTCGGTGAGATGCAACTCGTCCAGAAGACATACGACGCTCAAATCCGAATCGGCCATAGCCTCTGCCGTAAGCCGCGTGAACCCGTCGAGATGCTCGCGCGGGTATGAAAGGCAGTTTGCGTAGCCTATGCCCGAAACGCCCGTAATGAAATAATCGTTTTTCTTCCCCGCGTAAATCCTTTCCGCGGCCGCGGGACAAAGCTTTGCGAGCGAGGGCGAGAAAGTCCAGCTCATTTTATAGTTCATAGGACTTCTCTGCCTCTGCCCGAACGTGGACGAAGTGCAGAACTGTCTTTCCAGCCACTGTATATTGTCGCCGTCGCTTACGACAAGCGCTATGTAATGCTTGCCCTGTCTTATCTCCGTGCGCGGCGCGTTCATTTTAAGCTTGCGCTCGCTCAGCCCGAAATAACTGTGGTTGCAGGACCAGTCGGAAGGCAGGGCGTACTCGCCGTACGTGGAAATATCCCTTATGAATGCAATCTCGTCGTCGTTCCAGCCGTACACGGGAACGTTTGTGTCCAGCCACTCCAACACCTCGCGCCTGAACTGCCTGTCTGGCGCGCTCTCGCTGGTGTAAATGCACGCCCAGCGGTTGGCGATTGAAAAGTCGCGCAGGACGAGATGGAAATTGCCTTCCTTAACTACCTGATGCACAAGCGCGGACGTATTGAGCTTGTCGCGGTATTTAAGCCAGACAGCCCTCTGCCGCTCCGCGCGGTCGCCCTTTATATCGGCAAGGTCGAATACCGTTTCAAGCCCGAGAGCGTTCAACTTTTTGATAAGCGTTCTCGGCGCGCAGAGAACGTCGGTTGCGGCAGAAACGGTTGCCGCCATATTTATACCTATATCGTCGCAGGCCAAATCATAACAGGCCGCGCCCGAAAATAAAGCGATATTTTGTTCTATTAAAGAAAACAGCTCCGTTTCAGCATACTCTTCGTCAAGATACGACATATACTCGTCTATATCTATATATACTTTAACGCCGTTTCTGTTAAGCATTCCCTGCACAAACTGCGCCAGCGCACGCTCGTCAAACGAAAGCTTGTCCCATACAATCAGATTAACCAAATCCGTTCACCTCAAAAAACCGTTTTTTCAATTATAACATACGATATTTAAAAATCAACGGATTTTAAGCCGATTATATTTTTTAACATTTTTCCTTATAATTTAACAAAAGTATAAAGCACCCGCCCTGAACGGCCCTGTTGCAGAACCCTACCGACTTGCCAGAAACTGTGTCGTACCAATCCGAAAAGGGCACGCGGTCGGGGGTGTTTTTCAAATACCTGTCCAGAGCGTCCAGAAGCTTTCCGCGCTTTTCGGCGCTGTCCGTAAGGCTTGCCGCCCACACCAGCCAGTCGCTTTTGGTATAAGTATTGCGCGTATCCAGCGGCGTGCCGTACTCGTTGAGCCGCGAAACGTAACAGTCGACCTCGCGCTCGTAAAGCGCGCCGCCAAACAGCCCTAGGCCGAGAATTTTATCGAACGCCAGATTGTATTTAAGGCTGAACGTATCCTCTCCTCCGTCCCAGACGAGCGGCATATGCCCACTCCGCGCCTGTACGCTTATTTCCGCGGCGAAGGATTGGGATATTTTACGGTATTTATTGTAAGCGGATTTATCGCCGAGCGATTTGCATATCTCCGCATAGCACGCTATGCCGACCGCGGCCTTTATCGCAAGGTTTAAGTTGTTGCCCAGGTGCCCCGCGAAATCGTCCGTGCAGAGCTGGTTTTCGGGTTTAAGCCCCTTTTCGGTAAGATAGTCCGCCCACTTTGTTATTACTTCGAAATAGCGCTTCGACAGTACAAACTTTCCGTCCGAGCGCCCGCACGCGGCGAGCAGGATTAGCATATTCGCGCACTCTTCCACGGGCATCTGATTCTCGAAACAGTATACGTCCGCATTGGACGGAAGCATATAAACGGGAAACCGCGTCTGACGTTCGTAACAGGTAATAGCGCTTTTCAACGGCTTGTTGTCCCTGTCGTTCATACCGTAAACCTGACCCGTGCAGTACGGATAAGTTCCCGCGTCGTGCGGGGAGAACGGATAAGTCCATACGGGCAGAGCCTCGAACTCGAAAACGGGGCGCAACATTCCCCTTATCAGTTCGGGATTATACAACAGGAAAAGCGGCATAGACGGATAGCTGATGTCAACCGTGGCGATACAACCGTTGGAATGGCACTCCTTGGAAAGAAACCTGAGTTCGCCGTCCCTGCCGCGCACAAGCTTATGCGCGCCCATCGTCTGCCTGAGCGAGGCCAAAAGGATATTTTTATAGCTTTCGCCGTACGGCCCCGCCGCCTTCAAAAGCTTTTCGCCGAACGCGTTCAGCGCGGAATCTATCTCCGCCGAGTTTGCGTTCACGTATTCCAGCGCCTCTATTATAGTATGATTTTCAAGGTAATAGCCTCTTAGCATATCCCCGAAATAATTTATGCTGACCGTATCGTCGTACGCAAGCATTACCTTGCCCGACTTCTCTTTACAGGAAGAAACTATGTACTTTCTCTTCTCCCTGTCCGCGCCGCAGGGGACGGCTCCGCCCGCGATAAATTTTTCGAACCCGTCGCAGTCGCAGAAATACGCATTCTCGCCCGATATGTAAAAGTAGCCCCAGTCGGCGCAGCTGCCGTCGTCGTTCTGGGAAAGCGGGGTCTGGCGCGACAGCCCGAAGAACGCCGCTTTGAAACCGTTCAAAGCCAGCTCGCCGCCGCGGACTTCGTTTTCGGTAGTCTTTTCGTTATGGCACAAGCATTGCTCGGCGGCGAAGATAATTTCAGCGCCGTCCGCGCCCGTTATTTCATATTTGACGTAACATACGGGGCAGGACAAAATATCCAAATCGTCGGGAGGCAGCGGCGAAACAAATTCGAGGCTGAGTTCCGCGTCACCCGCGCGGAAACGGTAACGCGTTGAAAAAGCCGTGACTTCGAGCGAGGTTTGATGGGCCTGTTCCATACCCTCGCGCCTGCCGAGAAAGCAGTACGATTTACCGCCCGTTTTCAAAATACCGTACATCTTCTTGCGCGCGCCAGTCCAAAACATAACGTCGTCGCCGTTTAAAAGTTCGTCGGGAGCCCAGACGGAAAAGTACGGGTCTTTGACAAACAGCGGATATGCGGGTAACAATCTTTTCATAATAAAACTCCCATTTCGGTTGTGCGAAACATATAATTTCACCACTTCATTTTATTACACAATTTGTTATTTGTCAACATTAAATTAAGCTTAAAAAAACCGTCCCCCGCAACTTGCGGGGGACGGCCCTTATTAATCTTTATGCATTTGCAGGCTGAAACACAATATCTTTTATCCAGCCGGCGTCTGCACCGCTTTTACCGCTGGTGTCTTTATAATAGAGAATCTCAATCAAATCGCCCGCTTTGACTTCGGTTACGAACTCCGACCAACCCGTATCGGAAGGCCCGTCGCCAAAAGCAAGACCGTTGTCGCCGTCCGCCCTAACTTTCTGCGAACCGTTAAGACTGATTTTGAGATAATCCCACTTGGCCTCGCAGGAAGCCTGATACTTAAAAGTCAGCGTGCCCGCCTCGTAAACCTTAATCGTCATTCTTGCCGAAGAACTGTCTTTCTCCTTATTGTCGCTGGCGTAATATCCTCCCTCCTCGTTGTATACGAACGCATACATCGAAGAACTGTTCGTAGCCGCGGGATTGACGAAACACGTTCCTTCCTCCCACTTGGCGTAAACGGTGGTGTCGGTCTCAACCGTAAGCGAACTTACGGCCTCGGTAAACTCTTCGTCGAGATACCAGCCCGCAAAATACTTGCCGTTCACGTATTCGCTTTCGGGCTTCACGTCGCCTATTTTCGCAACCGTTCCGCCTTCATAGGCATCGACGCGATTTTCGGAACCGTCGTTGAACGCATAAGTCACCTTATAACTTCCTACCCACTTTGCGTAGAGAGTAATCGGGTCGGTTGTAACGGGTTTTTTGGTATAAACCCTTGTGCCCGTGCCGCCCTCTCCGTCATACCAGCCTTTAAATAAGAAACCTTCCGCCGTAGGGTCGGGTATAACTTCTCCGTTCCTCAAATCCAACTCAACGTTCAGATTTGCGCCGTAGGTGAAATTATCGCCTTTACCGCCGAGGTCGAACGTAATTCCGCAACAGGTTTTACAACTGTGAAAGCGTTGCCGTTCAGAGTAAGGCGGTAGTATTCCGCGGGATTGGCGAAATTCAGGTCAAAGTCATAGTCCGCGCCCTCCGCGGCCGCCTTATACGTTCCCTTTTTATCGCCCCAGACAACGGTGACCCCGCCGTCCAGCGTTAACCTGTCTTCGCCGTTGACATACGTGCCCCTGTTCTCGTCGGGTGCGCCCAGTCCGTCTGTTCCCTTCTTCACGAACTCCGCTATAAGGTTACCGTCGCTGTCAAACACGGAAAGCTGTTGCGCCTTGTAAGCGTCCTTGGCCGAAACCTCGCCGTCCGTAGACGTCCAGCTTACGTTCGCATAGACCTTTTCGTTATAGACAAACACGTTTATCTTCTGCTGTTCGCCGCGCGTTACGTTGACCTCCATCAACCTGATAAGTCCCGAGTTCCAGTACGAACCCATACTGTTACTACTGCTCACGGCCGTTGCGTTAAGGAAAAACAGATACAGGTCGTTTCCGATAGTATTGCCCGACGTATATAGACCCGCGATTATGCCGTTTTCCGAATCGTAACTGCAACGGTAAGTCGTAGTTCCATTTGTGACAATCAATTCACCCGTCTGCTCGTCATAAGACGTTATAGTGCCTTTTGCACTGCCGCCGATTTTAACGTTGCCGAGGTCGTCTATCGTCATATTATACAGCTGCGAGCCAACGTATACGGTGCCGCCAGCCTTAGTCGGCCCCCAGGTTTCGAGGCCGCCGTAAGTTCCGTACTGCGCAACCGCGTCCTTCCACTTACAGTAAACGGTCGTGTTTTCGGTTATTTCCGAAGGCGTGTACGGCGTTTGGAAAGTGTCGTCCGTAAACCAGCCGTCGAAAATCTTACAGTCCTTAAATGCGGGCTCTTCAAGCGCCACCGTATCGCCCACGCCGTGCTCGATAGTTACGGTCTGCAAGCCGTTGCCGTAAACTACGGTAAGCGTAGCCTTTACGTCCCACTTAGCCGTAAGCGTGATATCCTGCGTAGGAACGTACTCGCCGTTTAAAATAACGCTTTCGTCCTCTGCAAACCAGCCGCGGAAGACATAATTTTCGTCTGTAAGCGCGGGAAGGTCGATAGCTATATTCTTATTGAATTCACCGCCGACCGCCGCGGCCGCGTCGTACTCCGTAACAAACGTGACGGTTACCATACGTTTGACAAGCGTATATTCGCACGCCTGTTTATCCAGCGTAAGTTCGTAGTAACTTCCGTCCACATACGCGTCCGCCGTGTAACCCGCGTCCTCGCCCGCAAGCGTATAAGTTCCGTTTACGCCGCTTATCGTAACCGCGCCGTTGCCGTTTACCGTAACATCGCCCTGCGCGCCAGTATATGTTATATCCTCGTATCCGTCAAGCTGGACCATAGTCGTTCCGTCATAACCGAATTTGGCAATCAACGCCCCGTCCGCCGCGCTCACGTACAGCGTTTCCGCCCGATAGCAATTGTTTGCGGCGACTTCCCCGCCGTCGGCAGAGCCGAACGTTACGTTGAAATGTACGGCGTTATTGTGAATAAACAGATTGTACTGTTTACCGTTTATATTGAACGCAACCGCTCTGGACTTACCGTCGTTCCAGTACGACTCGCCGTAATTCTGCACGTCGCCCGTAGTTACCGCGCCCGTGATAAGCACGTAGATTTTGGAAATATCCGCGTCAAGCCCCGCCGTGTTGCTTATAACAATCATATAGCTCTCTTTGTCTATATACGCCGTAAATTCGCCTCTCATTTGGGCGCTTTCGCTGTTAATCGCAATCCGACCCGTTTCCGCGTCAAAAGAAGTTATGCTTATGGGATTGCCGTTAAACGGCCAGCCCGTGCTTGTCGAAGTTCCGTCGGGATTGAAAGTTATGCTGGACGCCCTGAAATCTTTGGTATCCGTGCCCGAGCCCGACACATCGGTTATGCTGAGTATGCCGCCGTAAAGGTTGGAATAAATGGGCGCGTCCGTCCAGACCGCGTATACGGAAGTATCCGCCTCCAATACGGAGCCATTAATCCACTCCTCGTCCGTTCCCGCTATCCGCCAGCCGACGAACCTGTAATTTTCTCTTACGGGCGCGGTCAATATTGCGGTTTCGCCTTTCGCGAAGTCAAGCGTTTCCGTCCTGCCGGTGCCGTCCTCGCCGTCCTTGTAGTCGACTGTGAGAACCACCCTTTCGAGCCACTTGGCGTAAACCGCGGTATCTTCTGTCAAAGTTACGCTTTCCACCGCATCGCCGCTGAAATCGTTTGTGAGATACCAGCCGCGGAACACGTGCGTCTGAGTGTTTTCGGGAACCGAGAGTTTATAAGGTATGTGTTTGTTTATCTTGATTGCCGTCGTTTCGCCGTCCGAAGAATAGGTGAGCGTAACGTTGCTGCGCACGAAAGACGTTATGCTGTCCGAATAACTGAAATAGTAGTGCGCTACGTTTTCGTACGTTATTACGACGGTTGTTATATCGTCGCCCTCGTCGTCCGTTTCGGTCTTGATTGTTTCCTTGCGCTCTCTCTCGAACACGTCGAAAAGGTTTATGCCGTTATCGGAAGACAGGAAACTGTAAATACCCGATTTGTTCTTTCCGTCCTTTATCCAGCTTATATTGCCGAGCCCGTCAAGACGGATACTGATTCCCGCCGCGTCGTATTCGCCGTAATGCGCGTCGAGCGCGGTTATCGTCGCGTCCTTGCCGAACTCGTCTTTGGCCTTGCCGAAATTTGCCGCCGAAGTGCCTATCGCAAGAACTATCTCGTCGCCCTGCCTGATTACAAGCGTTTTCGAGGAAGCGACGTCCGCAACGCCGATACTTTCGCCGAACGCGTTCTCCGCCGTAACGTCCGCAAAAATTGCGTCCTTATAAATCAGCGCGCTCCTGCCGTCGCCGAAATCGAAGAAATACGTTCCTACGCGGAGCTGGGAAGATCCTTCCTTGTAGCTTATGTGTACGTTATCGCCGACAACGCCGTCTTTAACGTAAACATTGGGATATACGTCAATCTCGTCGCTGACGTTCCAGTCGGTGTTCATAACAAGCATACCCGCCTGTTTGTTTATAATGAAATAGTTAAGACTTTCCGAACCGTCGGCTTTCCACTCCACCTTGTTGGTTGCGGGGTTGTAGCCCGTAACCGCGCCGCTGATTTCCACCGTGCTGGTCGAACTGCCCGAAACGGCCGTGCCGCTGAGTTTACCGTACTGGTCGATAGTAAGCGAAACCTCGCGCACCGCGGAATTACCGAGCAGCTGTCTGCCGCCGTAAACACCGTAATAGTCGGGCAATGCAATCCACTTGGCGTAAATCTTTATGCCGCTGTCGTCAATCCCGACTTCCGCGCCCTCGGGCAACGGGGTTTCGAACTCCGCGTCGAGATACCAACCGCCGAAATACCTTCCGTTCTCCTCTTCGAGACCGAGTTCGGGCAGTTTATCGCCTATGATATCGCCGACGGCAATGTTCTCCATAAGAACTTCTTCGCCGCCATTTTCAAGCACGTAGTACACAAGCACCCTGTGTTCCCATTGCGCATAAAGCGTTACCGCCGTTTCGGGAACAAACTTGCCGTCCGCATCGAGCGCGACGGGGGTCTTGCCCTGCGCGTCCGTAAACCAGCCGATAAAGGTATACGCCGCGTTCGTGCTTTCGGGCACGGGAAGGACAACGCCGATGTTGACGTTGTATTCCGCCGGCTCCAAATCCGCGTATTCGCCGCCCTCGAACGTGACGGTGACCATAGGTTTTTCAGCCGTGAACGTTCCGTTGCCGAGCGTAATTTCATAGTAACAGCCGCCCGCATACGCCGCCAGCGTATAGCCCGCGCCCTCGGCCGCAAGCTCGTATGCGCCCTGCGCGCCGTCAAGCAGGAGCTTGCCGAAACCGCTGAGAACGAGAGTTTTACCGCCATCGGTATACTCGCCCTCCAATCCGTCGAGCGCGTGCATTGCGCCGTCGTAGCCGAACGACGCGACAACTTCGTTACCCGATTTTATGTATAGTCCGTCCGTTTGGAAACACTTGTCTGCGGAAACCGCACTGCCGTCCGCTTTGTTGAACGTTACGCCGAAATACACGCGGTCTTTGGTGTAGTATATACCCAGCGTTTTATCTTTCGCGTAGTTGTAGTCTATCGCAATCGCGGAAACGCCGATACCGTCCGCCGAATACGACCAGCCCGACGCAAGCGCGTCCGAAACCGAGCGGATAACGGTCTTGGTAGTGGTTTGCTCCGTTTCGTCGTCGTATACCTCGACTTCCGTTTCGTATGTATGGGTGGTGAGAATAAAGGCGTAGTCCGAATAGGTCATAACCATTATTCCCGTTTCCGCGTCCACAAAGCCCTTATACGCTGAGCCGCCTATAACTATCTCGACCTCGCCCGTTTCGTAATTTTTCATCGATACCGAAACGTCGCCGAAGAACGGATACGCGTTGCCCTTGCCCTTACCCTCGCCGTCGAGCGCGACGTGCGCCGCGTCCCACGAGGTCTGCGTGCCGAGCGTTCTGTCCGTAACTTTCAGATCGAAACCGAAATTGTAATAATCTTTATTGTAATACGGTTCCGAAAGGCGCGGAATTGCCACGGTCACCTCGCCGTAGACGGACGAGTAAATTTCGCTCCCCGCCTCGGTCGCCGTGGCGGGCGTCGAGGATTTGAGCTCCCAGACCTGCGCGTCCGTAAGTTCGGAAACCGTTTGTGTTATTTTGTCGCCGCACTCGCAGGATTTTACCGCCGTGCCCTTAGCCGTTTTTGTGGGTTCGAGAGTAATCTTCCAGCCGCCGTGCGCGTGCGGAACTTTATCCGTAGCGACAGTAACTGTTCCGTACTCGGACGCGTACTCGTCCTCGCCCTCGACAAGATGCGTGGCGGGTGTTTTCTCCGTCCTGGTCCATACGCTCTCATCTGACAGCGCAGGGATATCGATTTCCTCGAAAGCGGAATCGCCCGCGGTGCATTCGCGGCGGGCCTTACCGCCGTCCGTCAGCGCGGGCGGCTCGGTTATCTGCCACTTGCCGTAGTTGTGCTCTTCAAGCCTGAGGGTGTTGAAAATAACTTTGCCGTACACGGAAGTGTATTCGGTGACCCCGCCTTTTTCGTGCGTAGCTGCCGTCTTTACCTCCGCCGTCCAGATTTTATCCGTAAGTACAGGCAAAATCTTCTCCTCGCTCCCGCCGTCGTTTTCGGAGCATTCCCTGACGGCGAGACCCTCGTTCGTCATATCGGGCTCTTTTGTAATCGTCCAGCCGCCGAACGTGTGTTCTGCCGTCGGAATTACCACTTCCACATTGCCGTATTCGGAAGTATACGTCTTTTTACCCTCCGCCGTATGAGTCGCGTCTTCGACGGAAAGAGTCCAGAACGAACTGTCCGTAAGTTTCGGCAAAGTCATCTCTTCCTTTTCGTCGCCGTCTTTACATTCCCGCGTCGCCGTGCCGCCGCCGTTCTCGGTAGGCGCGGTCGTAATCGACCACGCGCCGAACTCGTGCTTGTGCGAGCAAGCCGCGGCAGTGCCGGCAGACAGGACGACCGACGCGCACAGCGCGGCTAACGCCCAGATTTTGCCTTTTTTCATTTTTCTATCTCCTTCTTTATTTACATATAGTTATTAAGTCAGCCGAAGTCCGTTATCGGCGCTGTTCCAGGAAACTATTTCGGCGTGTATGTCCCGTCCGTCAGCGCATTTGATAATAATTTTCGCGCCCGCCTGTGTAACGTCGCCCTCCACGGTTTCCACCGTCACCCTCTCCCCCGCGGCCGACGCCGTGGCAGATAATAGATAGACGTAATTGCCGTTCACCGCTATCTGTCTGAGCACGCAACCCGCCGTTCCCGCGGTTTTTGCGGTACCAGTAGTGAAGTAGTCGGTAAAATTTACCGCGCCCGTGCACTTCAACGACACAAGCCCTTCGGAAACGAGCGCGCCCGAGGCGGTAATCGTTCCAGCCGCCTGATTGTGCGCCTTTATCCTGAACGAGCCGTCCGCCGCAATCTCCGCCGTGCCCGTAAACACCGTGCCCAAACAGTTGACGGAGGCCTGACCGTACTTGTCGACGGAAAGGCTGTACGAACGGTTGATAACGCCCGAACCGTACGTTCCCACAACGGGGTTGCCCGCATACACCGCCTCCAAAATCTGTACTGCGTAATAAGATTCGACCTCCCTGCCGCCCACGGTTACCGTAACGGTAAACTGGTAGAACCCGCGCGTGCCGCAGTTGACTTTTCTGAGGTTAATCCTCTCCTGCTTTGTTTTTTCGTCCCAGACGCCGTCCCTGGTGATAACCTCTATCCCCGAACGGATTTTCGCCTTGGCTATCGCGTCCGAATCCGCGCCGACGGTGTAATTTGAAACGCGCACGATCGCGCCGTCGGTTAAAACGGTATTTTCGAACTTTATCCCCTCTCCGCCCGCAAAACGCTTAGCGGTAAGCACGTTCAAAAGCGGGTCGATATAGAACGTTGCGCCCGCGCCGTATGCAAACGCGGAAGATACGTTGATATATTCTATCTGCAACATATTTGCGTTTACGGTATAGATAAACTGCGTTTTTGAAAATCCCGAAGTATCGAAACTTATAACGCCCTCGCCGTAACCGTCAAGGAATATATACTTTCCCTGCGTTTCGTACTTGCCGAAATACAGGTCCCTGTCCAGAAGACGGAAAGTTAATTTTTCCGTATCAATGTCGAACTTATAGGAAAACACTCCCGATTCGCCGCGGTAGGAATTAATGTTGATTGTGTGCTCGGCATAATTCGCGCCGCCGTTGTTCATAGTGTTAACAAGATCGTACGGCGAACCGTATCCCGAGAAAAGCGTTTCCGTCCCGACAACGAGCGTGTAGCGTTCCGCACCGTCCACGCGGAGTTCGGCGTTCTTCCCGCCGACCGTGCCCCTGAACGTCATATTCGCGTAGAGCTTTAACGAGGCGTTCTTGTTTACCTTGCCGACGGTCTTGTCGGTCATCGTAAACGAATACTCCCTGCCGTCGAACTTCAAAGACGAAACAACCCCTGCCGCAGGCGCGAACGCCGGCGCAAATTCGGCCGTTCCCCAGCACACGTCGTAAATAGTGTCAGAGCTGGTCTTTTCCACAAGGTTAATCATAAGCGCATACCACAGCGGCGCGCCGCCGTCCTTTGGTATCACGCGGAAAGCGTCTATCGAGTACGCAAGGAAATTCGTCTGCAAGACGTGCGCGTCGGAATAGTTGACGGTGACGGCCCCGCCGTCCGAGAACTTATCCTCCGAGAAATATACAAGCGGCCTCTTCGCCTCGTTGAACCCGAGCTTTACGGAATTGTCGGGGTTTAGCACAACGATACCGTTGTCGTACGAAAGTGTGTAGTCGTAGGAATTCAGCGTGACTATCATAGTGTTTTCGTCCACGCCGCGTATTCTTGCGGCCCTGACCCCGTTTACAATAATCCCGTCGCGCGAGATAACCGTATCGCCCAGTTTCTGCACGCCGTCAGCGGCAGACAGCGAGTATTCGCCCGAACCGTAATCGCCGTAATCTCCGTACTCGCCCCCGTCGTCCTCTTCTTCGGGAAGTTCGGGGATAGTGGTCTGCATAGTGAAGTATGTCCCTAGCATAGAATCGTCGAATACGACAACCCTCGCCTCCGCAGTCGCGCCCTTGTAATCGAGCATAACCACGTATACGCCCGCCCTGAAAGTATCAACTTTCCCTTCGAGCATATCGTAAGCGATTTCCGCGGCGACGCCGTTTTCGGTTACGGTAAACAAATCTACGGCGAAAAGCGTACTGCCCGTAAACACCGCCGTGTCGTTAACCGTTATTTCTATATCAGAACGGATTACAACCTCGTATTCCGCTATGTACGGCTCGGCGTCAACGCCGTTCACGTACAGCGCAACGCGCACCTGCTGCGCGCCCGCCGAAGTAAAGTCAATCGGGTCGGACAGTATCTCGTAGTAACAGGAAACTGTGTCCACCCAGTCCTTATTGTCCACAAGCTGTTGAACCTTGCCCCTGATTTTTACGGTCAGGTTGTCGAGAACGTTGTAGCTCTCAGTGCCCGTAGGCAGCTCTACCGTTTCCCGTCCGTACTCGACGGTGAAGCTGTTGTCTTTTACAACGTAGGTTATCGTTTCCTCCGCGTAGGTGAAAGAAGTTCCGCCGGACAGCGACAGATTTTTTTCGTTGTAGGGTATTGTTATCTTTGCAGTATAAGTCCCGACCTCGGAAAAATTCACTTCCGAAACGTCTATATACGGCTCAATATAAGTGAACCTGATACCGTTGATAAGTACGGTAAAGTCCTCCGCAAAGCGGTATGCGCCCGCGTCCGTTCCCTTTAATACGACTACGGTGTCGCCGTTGGTATGGTTTATGACCACGCCCAGCTTTACCTCCACCGTCGCAACGTAACGTTCGCCGCCGTAATTCAAAGTAATTTCGTTTATACCCGCGGCCGAGTAGTCCACAGCGCCGCTTATCATATCCTCGGTCACCGCGATTTTCTCGCCGCCATTGAAAATTTCAAAAAGCGAAGTTAGGTCTATATCGTCGCCGTTGGGATAGGTTACCGCGTTTTTAATATTGACTACAACGCGGCTCTCCTCCGTAACAATGACCGTCACTTCCGCCGCGGCGGAGTCGTTACCCGCGGTATAAGTCATACTCACCCGCGCCGAGCCGCCGACCTGTATTCCCGTAAGGCGCGAAATATCTATCATTCCCGTTTCTACGCGCACGGCAAACCCGTCCACGTATACCGAAAACAGCGAAGTGAAATCAAACCCTTCCAGCTCGTTCACGGGAATGTTTATCTGCCTGTACGAAGGAATAACGGCAACCTCGTGCTCCTTGCCGACGATAACTTTCAGCGTCTTGCTTG
The DNA here is from genome assembly GCA_910579705.1 of uncultured Christensenella sp. Lineage (GTDB taxonomy): Bacteria > Bacillota > Clostridia > Christensenellales > Borkfalkiaceae > Coproplasma. The sequence goes on along the minus strand of CAJTUI010000007.1, from coordinate 55,902 downwards.
CATCTGCCGCCGTAACCGTGTAAAAGTACTCTCCCACTGCGGCCTTAACGTCGGTGGTCACCATATCTTCGGTAATATCAATCTCCACGCCGTCTACGGTCAGCGTAAACAGCGCGTTGAAGTCGTAGCCGTTCACCGCCGCCGCTGTCAGAGTTATCTCTTCAACGGAAAGCGTTATTTCGTAAACGGGCGCGGGCGGCGCAACGCTTTCGGTTACAACCACGGCAAGCGAGGCGGACCGGCCGCCGTACGAGCAGGACACCGTATACTCGCCCGCCTGCTCCAAAACAAGCGAACTGTCGATATAGGACGCGAGCACGTCGACCCCCGCGCCGTCCTGCGTAATGGTAAACAGCGGGGTATAGTCGTAGCCATTAACTTCCGCGTCGGTAATGCTGACGCTTTGTTCGTTGGCGACGACGGTTATTATTGTTTGGGGGGGATTTTCTTCCCCCCCTTCCTTGCCGTTGTTGCAGGCGGCGGCACCGAATATGCCCGCAAGCAAAAACGCCGCTGCCGCAAAAGTGTACTTTTTCATTTTAAAACCCGAATTTTTATGCTCTTGCGCTGAGTCTCCAATCGCCGAGGTTATAGATATCGATATAAATCCAGCTTGTGCCGTTGTTTTCGAAAACCACCTGCACTCCGCCGTTGCCGTCGTCGTAGGTGTAGCAAAGATAACGGCTCTTGGACGAAGACCTCGTTCCCCAGCGGTCCGTATTGCTTTCCTGAATCTTGTATCCGACAGCCGTCATAGCCGCGTCAATCTCTTCGATAAGCTCCGCCCAGTTGGTTATGCGCATATTCTCGTCGTATTCCATACTCTGAGTGATAATCGAAATATGGTCTATATAGTCGCCCGAACCGGGCGTTCTCTCCTTCCAGTTGAACCAGGGGCCGCTGAGATTGTCCTTGAAAATTCCGAGAAGCACGGACGGCGCGGGAACTTTGTCCGCATACTCGCCAAATACCGCGTCGATTACGACGTCGCCCGAAACGTAGTTGTCGGGAACGATTGTCGAATGCGTGGGGCGGTAATTTATCTGATAATCGCTCCAACTGTTTTTAACCTGTCTTTGCACGTAGTCGTCGAAAGTATCCGCCTCGATTTCCGTCGTTCCGACCTTGGAATAAGTCGTTGAAACGTAGCCGAGATAAGTTCCGAAATTGATTGAGTACGGATAGGTTATCGATACGAGATTTCCGTCCTCGTCCACCTCGATTGTGAACGTGCTGTTGGTCGACGCCGCGGCGTTGGACGCGTATCTGTACACGGAAGTTTCGAGAGCCATATCCCTAGTAATTGCCGAGTCGTTGAGTACGAACGTATAAATCTGTTTACCCGCGTTGTTTAAGCGCGAACCCGACCACTTGAAGATGTTGGCCGAGAAATCGAACTTGGGCATTCTGTCAAACATACTGCCGTTAATTCTTCTCGTGCCGTAAAGCGCGCCTTTGCCGTCGTTGAGCTTGCCGTCGTAAGCGAATTCTTCATAGTATCCTTCGTACTGTCTGTAACCCGAATACTCCGTACGGTATACGTTTTCGTCCATAGCGTAATCGTATTTCATAGTCGTGGACATAAGCATTGCAGATTCCGTTACCTGTCCGAAACTGCCGACCGTGCCCGTGGCGGAAACGTTGTTCGACACCCTGTAATTGTTCGCCGCAGTCGGCGGGAGCAGATACGCTCCGCCCGACGGGCTTGCCGCATAACCCGACACCTCGTAATCACCCGAGTCGGAAGGGGGCGAATAAGTGTTTGTATCGACCGCCCTGAACGTGTAGTTGGTTGCGCCCTGCATTTTTTCTACCGCCGCCGAAAGCAGTTCGCCGTTTCTGGGCGCCTCGTACGGGGCGGGGTCCGCAACCCGCGTTTCGCCGATATCCGAGAACGCTATTTCCATAGACGTGTAGCTCATTGCCGACGCGTCTTCCTGCGTGCCGCTTTCGCCGCCGTAATACAGCGTTTCGGTCTGCGCGATAAGTTTTGTAATGTGTCCGTTCTCGATAACGAAGTTGATTTCGCTGAGCGTGTCGCTGAGCATAGGCGTAAGCGAGAACGAAAGATAGGTCATAAGATACAAGTCGTCTAAATCGTTTACGTTCACAGAGTGGGTGTAAACGTTGTTGTCCACGTCGTAAACAAAGCTGTTTACGTCAAGATTGCCGAGGTGGTTCCACATATGCTGGGCTTCCCAGACGGACGAAATGCTCATATTGTCTTTAACGGGCGTGCTGGCGACTTTATTGTGTTTGTCGATATACCTGCGCATTATGTAATGCCCCTTTTCGCCGTTCGCGTTCACCGCGCCGTCCGCGCCGATACGGTAAATATCCGTCACCGCGTTTTTGGAGCCCTTAATGTTCCAGCTGCCGCTCCACGCGCCCTCTTCCATCTTAACGCTCATATCGTAAACGTTCACTTTGCTGTTGGAGGGAACCCTGAGGTCGGTATAATAGTCGGTAAGCGTACCCCTTACGGTGATGCTGGGATTGCTTATTTCGGCTATCAGCTCGGAATTAAGCTCGCCCACCTCGCCCTCGATAATCGGCGCTTTGACAACGAAAGATTTGTCCGCGGAGATAAGCGGGTCTGCCTTGCTCACGGCGGTTACGGTGACCTTGGTGTCCACCTTGGGTTCCCGCACAACCGCAAGCACGTTCGCTTTGCTTATCGAAACGAGGTCGGGGTGACTTATTTTCCATTCATAGGTCTTGTCGTCCAGCCCCGTTACCGTGACGGTAAGGTTGACCACGTCGCCCTTCTTTACAGTTGCCGGCGTTTCGCCTATAACCACCTTTGCCTCCTCGGGTGGCGGCGTAGGCTCGGTTTTGGGCTTGATAGTAAATATCTTGCTGGCCTTGGCCGTGGCGTCCGCGTTGGCTGTTGCCGTTATGGTAACGTGCTGCTCCTCTTCGGGCAGCGCCTTTACGGAAAGCATGTTCTCCGCGCTTATCTCAACAAGGTCGGGGTGGCTTATCGTCCAGACGAAAGTTGTATCTTCCGAGCCGGTGACCGTTACCGTAAGGTTGACGGTAGTCGTTTCTTCCAGTACGGCCGGCGTGTCGCCTATCGAAATTTTAACGGTATCCTTGCCGCCGTCGGGGTTTTTGTCGCACGCGGCGACGCCGAAGACCAGCAAGGCCGCCAAAGCAAATGTGAGCGCGCACTTAAACAAGTTTTTCAGTTTCATTTTTTTGCTCCTTATTTTTTTATAACTTTCAGTCTTTCCAGACGTAAATCATCAAATCCAGATCGGCGTCTACGGGAGAAACTACTATGTCGCCCTTTACGTATTCGCCGTGAACGTTTTTGGTAAAGCCGAGAGATACGAGATAACTTCTCACCTTATCCAGCGATTTGTTAATCGAGTAATCCGCTTCCAGCGGCACGTCGTAATAGAACGCTATCGCCTGTTTTGCAACGTTTGCGCCGCTAATTCTCAGCGCCGTCATAGCAAACCCGAACGTATCGCCAAGCGGCTTGCCGAAAAACGGCATTCTCTCCCCGATATTTTCGTCGCCGAAAAACTCTTTGAGAAATTCGAGCGCGTTGACCTCCACGTCGTCGGAAGTGTCCGTGCCTCCCTCGGGCGAAACCCTTACGGTGAGCTGTTCCCAGGATACGGGCACCTGCCTCGTTTCGAACTCTATATCCGTGCCCTGCGGCAGTTCCGCCGTGCCGAAATTTCCGTAATTGTTCTCTATAACCCCGTACATATAGCCGAGATTGTAATAGAAACCCGACCGGATAATATATCCGTCCTTTACCACAACGAACGGCGTAAACGAGCCGCTGTCCGTTTTTCCCTCGGCCGCATAAAGCCCGTAAAGCGCAACGTCGTTGCCAACTCCGTAATAGAACGTGCTTGCGACGGGGCACATCAGTCCGTCCGCATAGTAAGTGGTCGTGCCGTCTTCGGGGTCGTCGAAGTACATAGTGAATATTTCCGCGGCGAACGCGAACGACGGCCTTGCGTTCGAGAAATCCGCCTCGTAAGCCCTGTTGGCCTCGTATCCGCCCTCGTACTTAGAAAACGTGTTATACAGGTTCTCGTCTATCTTTTTGTAGCCGTAGACCTCGCCCGTGGGCACGCGCATTTCGTTACCGTAAGCGTCGTATCTGAGCGAATACGGACTGAAATGACACATATCGGGAGTAACCGTTTCCACATAACAGGAAGTTACGTAACCCGAAGTGAATACAGAGCCTTCCATTTTGGTCTGCTCCAAAGTATACCTTTCCAGCCCGCGCATATTCTCAACCGCCTCGTTGAGTTTATCGTGAACCGCGTCGTGCGGATACTTGGATATAGTGGGCGTTTCAACCGTCTTACCGTAATTGATAACCGCCGTAAGCTCCTGCACCGCCTTGTAGCCCTGCGCAATCGTATAGTCGGGCTCGCTCCTGGAATATATGCCCATAATCTCGTCTTCCTCGATTATAAGCGCTATGTTTTCGGGAACGAACTCGTAAGGGTTGGCCGAGGCCATTGTCCGCGCCTTGAACGTTTCGTCCGCGCCGCTGTACTCGTAACGCCAGCTCTGCTCGTTGAACGTGAAATCCGAAACTTCAAGTCCCTTGAAAGTGTTGTAAAGTCCCGCCTCCGCCCAGCCGACCTGCGCGTCGCTCTCGTCGGTCATAGGAATGTACTCTTCTTCATTCATAAAGTTCACACCGACCTGACAGGCCGCGCCGCCGTGGTTTTTATAGTACAGCCCGACGTAAGTGCCCGTAGTAACGTTCTCGTAGCCCGCATACCAGTTGGTGCCGTTCATAACCGTTTTAACTTCCGTGGTGTGCGTCTGGTAATATCTTTCGAACTGGCCAATCGTATAGAGATGTATGTTGACGTATCCCTCGAACGAAATTTCGTCCAGTCCGTCCAGCGCGTCCAGCATATCCTGCGTAAGCGCGCGCCGCGACGCCACCGTGACAACCTTTTCGGCCTTTGCCGTCTTGTCGGCGTTGCTCGTCGCAACAACTTTGACAATGCTGTCCTCGGTTACTTCCTGTGCGGTAAGCCGTCCGCTCTCGTCTATTCGCGCAACTTCCTTACCTTCCGTCACTTCCCAAATAACCGACTTATCGTCCGCGCCCGTAACCGTCGCGGTGAGCTTGACTGTTCCGCCGCTCCTCACTTCCGACCTGCCGCTTATCGATACCTTTACCTGCCCCGTATCTTCGGAAACTATTTCCGCGGGGCTTAAAGGCAACGTTGACGACGGGGCCGACGGCGTTTCCGTAACGGTAATTTCGTTTTGCGGGGGCTGCGCGGTTTTCCCGCCGCAACCCGACGCAAACGCCGCGCAAAGGGGAATAGTAAGCGCCATAGAAAGTGTGGTCGCCAGACTTAAAATTCTAGTAAATTTTTTCATTTCTTACTCCTTGCGCGTTTTCTCAAAGCTATCGCCGCACCTGCCGCCGCGGCTATACATACCGCCGCGCACGGAATTACTATCGCGAGTATAAGCCCGATATTGCCGCCCTCTTCCTCTTCTACGGGCACGTACTGCTCGTACAAGCGCAAAAGATTTTCGTACTTCGTCAGATCGAGCAGGTTTCTCTCCTCGCGGTCCAACGCCTCTATCTCGGCTTTTAACGCCTCGATCATCTCCGCGCCCTCGCCGTTGTAAGTTTCGGGCAACGCGTTTATTCTTTCCTGCAAATTGCGGATTTTTATGCCCGCGTTCATAAGCCTGATTTCGCCGAGTTTCGCCTTTGCGGCGTTGACCGTATCTATCAGCTTCTGCCAGTTCTCCGCGCTGTAACCGTAGTCCGTTCCGCTCTGTTTAAGCGCGTTCATTGCGGTAACCGCGTTGTTTATAAGCGTTTCGTCGGCTATCGTCAAGACGGATTTCCCCGCAAGCTCTTCGGCGTAATCTATAAACTCCGACAGGTTTTTGTCCTTGGCGGTATAACCGCTCCTGCGCGCGTTTTCAACCTTTCCGAAATACGCCTCGTATATGAGCGCGCCGTAACCCGTTTCGTCCGCGTTGTCGGGAATGATAAGCGATACGGGCGCGTTCTTGCCCGCCAGATCTTTAAAGTTGTAATAGCACAGCTCGTAATTGAAAACGTCGAACGAGTCGTGTAAAAGCCCGTAGCCGGGGTCGTTCTCGTCAAGCTTTGCGTCCTTGTTGTAACTGTTTTCGAGCGCGGGCGCCGAATACGATTTGAATTCGACTATGCCGAGGTTCTTGTAACCGTAGAACGCGTAATTGCCGATAAGTTTGAGCGAGTCGGGCAAAACTATCCAGGAAACACCCGCGTTTTCGTTGCCCGCATACATATCTATTCTGTACGTTCCCTCCAACACTTCCAGCGTGGAAATACTCTTCCCCGCGGGAACGGAAGTGAGTTGCAACCGCCCCGAAGGCATATAAGTGTAAAGTATACCGTCGTCAAGCAACGCGTAATCGTTCACCTTTCCGCCGTTCACCTGTTTCCCGTCCTTTACAAACAGGAAATTTTCAAGCGACGTGCAGGCGTTGAACGCAAGACTTCCGACAGATTTTATTTTGTCCGACAATACGAAGCTTTTCAGCCGCTTATTGTACTGGAACGCCGCCGCGCCTATCTCTTCCAGCTTATCCGCCTTAAAAGAGGTAATATCAGCGTTCTGGAACGCGTACGCGCCCAGCGATACGAGATTGTCCGCCGCTATGTCGCCGCCGACGTCTGTCGACGCGAACGCGCCGAAACCTATTTTCTCCGCCGAAGTAAGGTCTATCTGTTCCAGCATTCCGCAGGAAGTAAACGCATACGCGGCGAATTCCTTCACGTTTCCGAGATTGATTTTGTTGAGAACTTCACTGCCCGCAAAGCCGTAAACGCCTATGCGCTTTATCGTTTCCGGAAGAGTTACTTCTTCGAGATTGATACAGTACGCAAACATATAGTCGCTCACTTCTTCGAGCGAGGACGGCAATACCGCCGATATAAGCCCTTCGCAGCCTATGAACGCGCCCATTCCCACGTACTTCAAAGTTTCGGGTAAAACCAGCTCCGAGATAGCGGGCGCGCCGCCGTCGTTCGCGGCATATCTACCGAACGCGCTTTCGCCTATGCTTACGACTTTTGGCATTGAAACGTTATACAGCGCGCTGCAATCCGCAAACGCGTGGTCGCCAATCTCCGTGGCCGCCGTAAGCGCGGCCTTAACAAGCGCCGTGCAACCGTAAAAGGTCATATTTTCGATTCTTTGCTGTTTTGACAAATCTATCGAGGACAGCGCCGTGTCGTACGCGAAACAGCCTTCGCCGAACTCGACCGTTCCGTCCACGGGCATATTCACCCTCGTAAGGTTTACGCAGCGCTGGAACGCGCCGGGGCCGAACGCCGCGTTGCCCGTTATCGTAAGCGTTACGATTTTCGAGCGGAAGAACGCTCCGTTTCCGTACGACGCGTCCGCCGCGACGGTTACCTGCGTTATCGCCGTAGACGCGAACGCATAGTCGCCGACGAGTTTCACCTTATCCAGATTATCAACCCGTTCAAGCGCCTTCGCGTTGTCGAACGCCCTCGCGCCGATTTCTGCCACTCCCTCCGCGGGAAATGTAACTTTTTTAAGCGAGCCGCAGTTTGCAAACGCGTACGGCCTTATAACCGCGTCCTTGTTTAATATTGTAAGAGTGACGATGTCCGTGCCGCCGAACGCGCCGTCGGATATTTCCGTGTACTCCTCCGCGAGCGTGTAATTGCCGAAGCTTGCGCCCGCCGCCGCCATAACGACCGAAGTTCCGTTCTTGCCGAGAAGTAATTTCCCGTCCGCGGACACCGAGTAGTTTTTACAGCTTTCAGGAACGGTGAATTTGTTAAGCGCCGTGCTTTCGAAGAGCACGCCCGCCGCCGCAAACAGGGTGTTATCCCTGAATACTATTTCTTTAAGCGAAGCGCAGCCATAGAAACAGTTGGCGCCTATGCCGAAAGAATTGTCGGGCAAAGTGACTTTTACAAGGCTTTCGCAACCGTAGAAACAGTTGTCGGGCACAAATACCTTTTCGTTTATGGTTACTTCCGTAAGCCCCGAATAAGCAAACATACCGTTTGAAAGCTTTGTGTTTTCTCCGAGCTTTACGCTCTTCAACGCCGTGCAGTTCCTGAATATTTCCGCCCCGCTGTTTCTGAGCGCGGTAAGGTCCACGTATGCCAGCGCCGCGCAGTCCTGAAAAGCTTTCGCGCCTATCGCGTAGGCTTTGCTCACGTCAACGGCGCCGAGCGCCGCACAGCCCCTGAAAGCCTCCCGCCCGACCGTTTCAACGTTTTTGAGGTTTATCGTTTCGAGCGACGAGTTGTTGTAAAACGCGTACTGCCTGACGTACTTCACCGTGTCGGGCACGGTTACGGAGGTCAGCGCCGTGCAGTTGTAAAACGCGTATTTCTGTATATCTTCCACGCCTTTCGGTATGACGACCGAGGTTATCGTAGAGTTGGAGGCGGGAACTTTGTTTGCGTCGAAATCGTCTTCCGTAAGTTCGACGTTCCTGTCCGTTTCGTACAGACAGAACGCGTACGGCCCGATATATAGAATGCCCTCGTCGTCGGGAATAACCACGTCGCCGCCCAGTCCCTTATACGCGACCAGAGCGCGGTTTTCTATTACGAACTCGCTGTTTACGATCACCCTTATTCTTGCCATCAGGTTGGAGCCGGACACTTTGAGCGTTATCGTCGCCGTGCCCTTTTTAAGGGCGGTAACCACGCCGTCCGCGTCCACGGTCGCAACGTTTTCATTCGTCGAAGAATAAGTCAATTCGTACTTGCCCGCGACGTACCACGGGTCCAGATCGTAAGAAAGCTTTATTTTCTCGCCGGGGTAGAACGAAACCGAACCGCCTTCGAGCGAGGAAACCATTATTCTGTTGCCCGTCTTGCCGATCTTGCTTACCTGCCCCGCCGCGGGATATGCGTGAACGGTATCGAAATACGAAAAACGTATCGACTGTATCGTTGCGTCGTTCACGTTCCCGACGTCGTTTGAAGAAGCCAACGCGTATTTCGCTCTGGACGCGCCCGCTTTCGTCTGCCTTTGCTTTACGTTTATAAACAGATACGCCTTTTTGAGGTTCATCTGCTCGGCCACCGTAATCATAGTACGGCCCGCCTGCAAGCCCAGCACCTGTCCTTCGGACACCAGCGCCACCTTTTCGTTGGAGCACTGCCATACGAGATGTTTGAGATAGTCCTTGTTTGCGTCCACCGTGCTATCCGCCGTAGCAAGATAACGCGTAAGGTCTACCACTTCGTCCTCGAAAAGCGTGAGCACGGTCATATCCCCGCCGTCCATAGTCCCGTCCTTGGTGAACTTGAAGTCGCCCCTCGTTCCGGGTAACTGACAGAGATATATGTTGGAGTTAAGCGCGTAATCGTCTATCGAAAACGCCAGCGCGCTGGATACCAGTCCGCCCGCGTACAAATCTTCGAGGTAATCGGTTATCTCGATACGCACCACGTTGTCCTGTCCGCGCCCGCCGTATACGGGTACGGGATTTTCGAGTATGGGTTCGTAACTGGACGAAGAAATGAATATCCCCGGCGTTACCGACTGCACGTAATGGTTGTCGTATATCGTAAGCGTAACGTAGTAACGGTCCTTTTTGAGCGACTTGTCGTAAACTTTTTCGTAGGTCGCCGATTTGAGTATCGGCGCCTCGTCGTCCATATAGAAGTCGAACGCAAACGAGTTTCTCACGTTTGTCGTTTCCCCGCCGTCGCCGTAGTCGAGCCGCGCCTTCATTTCGAACGCGTATTTGCGATTGTTTATAAGGTTTAACTTCGCCGTTTTCAGATTTAAATAATTGCTGTAAGGTATGGGGTTCCCGCCGAGCGAGTGCGCCTTCCTCGCCTTGTCTTCTGTAAGCGACCAGACCACCTCGCCCGAAACCTTGTCGGTTATCGAATAAGTCATATTCGCGGCGTTTCTCAAAAGCCCAGTATATACCGACGAGATACCGTCTATCGTGCCGAGTATGTTTGAAATTGCGATATGCTCGCGGCTGCCCGCAATCGGGTCGTACATACTTTCGTCCACCTCGTAAAGATATGTGCCGAGCGGGACTATGTAGTTATAGAAATAGGAGCCGTAAGGCGTTGTCGCAAAATAATCCGCCTTCAACTTATCCTCTTCGTCTATTGCCGCGTTGTGCGCCTCCGACTCTACTTCGTAATAAGTTTTGTCAAACATAGGCGCCTGCGTCCAGTCGCCGAAAAACGCGAGGAACGGAACATTCAGGTCAATGTCGCCGTCTTTGACCGCGGTAAGTTTAGCAAAGCCCTCCACGTACATACCGTAAGGAAACAGCGAGTTTATGTACGACTTGTCGCCGTCAGTAAGCTTGTAAGTAACTTTAAGTTTCGCGGTTTCGTTGGCTTTGACGGTTACCGTGTCGCCGTTCAGCGTGCCGCCGCCACTTATTTCCGCGCTGTACCCGCCGTCGAGTATGCGGCCCGTTTCGGCAACGTGCTTGGGATCGGACGAGGATACCGTTTCGGTCATACCCGTCAGCGAAAGCTTATACTCTACTGCCGCGTCCGACATATTGACAACGTTGAAGTTGAGCGTGTAAACGCCGTTGCGGTCGGGGTCGTCTTTGAGTTCTATTTTGGTGCGTTCCGCGCCGTCCACCGTCAAGTAAGCTCTGGTATTGACTACGTTGAAAAGGCTTGCAAGGCCCGCGCCCTGTTTGCGGGGCGAATAGGGGTTGCCCTCTTCGTTGAGTATTATCGAGGCCGTGGACATAAGCAGTCTGTTTGCCAAAACGCATATTTCTTTCGCCGAATAGGTCGGGAATTCGTTTTTGAGATACTGACGGATTAAGACGACAATGCCGCACATATTGGGCGAGGCCATAGAAGTTCCGCTTATGTTGTCGTAGCCGCCGCCGGGAACGGAGGAACGTATATTTCCGCCGTGCGCGGTAATCTCGGGTTTGAGTTCGAGGTTGGGCGTAGGCCCCCAGCTGGAAAAGTCCGACATAAACGGCCCCGCCTGATAATCGTAGTCGACGGTAAGCGTTCCGCCCGAACGCGAGGCGAGTATGGTGCCCGCGTCCTTGGAAATAGAAATGGTAGGAATATGGTCGCTCTTGCCCATAGACATAACTATGTCGCCGTCGATATTGTTCCAGATAATACAGCCCGCCGCGCCCGCGCTCTTGGCGATTTCCGCCTTCTCCTCGAACGTGTTGTCGCCGCGCTTGACAAGCGCTATCTTGCCCGTAATATCGCCGAGAGAGGCATAGTTGACCCTCAGCCCCACGCCGGGGACTGTAACGTATTCGTAAGTCTTTTTCTTGCCCTCGGTAATGCCCAGCTCCTTAACGAAATCATTGGGGTCGCCCGACACCGAGTTCGATTCGGTAAAGAAAATAACCTGCTCGCCGTTGCCGAGAAGATACCTGCTCTTCGTTCCGCTTATGGACGCGACCGAAAGCGACGCGGCGTAAGTGGAGGGCGAACCGACCGTTCCCGAATCGGGGTTCGTAACGAAATTGGTGTTGCCCTGCTCTCCGCCGAAGCTCGAACTGTAACTGTTGCTCGCCGCGGTGATAAGGCTTATGCCGCTCTCGTTTATTCTGTCGTAAACTTCGTTAATGACGTCGCCGTCTGCCTCGCGCGAAAACCCGCAGGACGAACCCAGCGAAAGGTTAATCGCGTCAACGCCGAGTAAAACGGCGTCTTCGAGCGCGGCGAGAATATCTTCGGTATGCGCGCCGTCGTCAAGGTCGGGAAAAACCTTCAATAAAACGAGCTGCGTGTCGACCGCAACGCCCGTAATCTCCGCGTCCTTGCCGCCGATTATGCCCGCCACGTGCGTTCCGTGCTCCGAGTCGTAGGGAAACACGTCGTTATCCTTGTCGGCGTAGTCGTATACGAACGGGATTTTGCTGCTATACCACACGTCCGAAAGTTTAAGCCCCGCGGTCGTTCTGGCCGCGTTGGTTTCCGCAAGCACTCCCGTAACGTCGTCGCGCGTAATCCACAAATCCTCGGGCTGGTTCGCAAACACCGAGTGACTGCAATCGAACCCCGAATCGAGCACGGCAACCGCCGTTCCCTTACCCGTGTAAGGCACGCTCCCCGAGTTGAATATACCCGTTTCGTAAACGTCGACGTCGTTGACGATTGCGGAGACGTCCGTCGCCGTCTGCGGTCTGTTGAAGGTGTCGCTCAACACGACCGTATCAACGTTGTCCAGCCGCTCGATTTTCTTGAAATCGGCATACGTGGTTTCTACCGACACCGCGTTTATAACCGCGGAATATGTATAGTTTACGCCGCCGATAAGGCCTTTTTCGTAAAGCTGGGCAATCAGCGCGTTCTGGTTGCGCGCGATTTTGTCCGCCTGCGCCCTGCCGCCGACGGTGTCCGCATACCCCGCAAGCGTTTGGGCCTTTACTTTGCCTTCCGTAAACGTGTCTATAAGCGACGCCTCGGGCAGCCTTATAATTGCGGACACTTTGTCGCTGTCCGAATACCCGCCGTGTTCGAGCAGATATTCCGCCTTTATTCTTGACATCAGCTGGTCCTGAGAAAGGGTTGCGTCGCTTCTGAGAATTTCAAGCTGTTGCGACTGCGCGCCGCCGTTATCTTCCTTTTCTCCCTGTTCCGGCGCCGCGTTGCACGATGCGCACACCACGGCCATAACCCCGACCATTGCCAACGATACTATTTTTTTATACATTAATGTGCTCCTTGTTTCGTCATCTGAGCCAGAAGTAAATAAGCAGCGCGGCCGCCGTGAACGACAGCGCCACAAGTCCGAGTACGGGAAGATAGGTTTCCAACGCCGCCCGTATAGCCGCGCGCTTTTCCTTACGCGTCAACCCGCTCTTCTCCTCGTCCTTTTCGTAATGCTTGGCCCCGCCCACTCCGTCCATGTTATAAACGGTGCGGCCGTCGTCAACGTACACTATCTTCTTCTTGTTCTTTTTCCGCTTTTCTTTCTTCACTTTCATTCACTACCGCCGCGTCCGCGTCTATAACTTCCAGATTCCTCGTTTTCTTTTTAACGGAAATCCTGCCTACGGTTGTCTTAATCTTTTCTTTGCAAGCCCGCGCCGCGTTTTTAAGCTTTGCGGTAATCTTTTTCGCGTTCTTCTCTTTCTCCGCCTCTTCCGCCGCCGCCTGCTCCGCCTTTATACGCTCGTACTCCTCGTCAAGCTTTGCAAGGCTGTTCATAACCTCTTCATCGTAGAGGTGACAGGCTACGAAATGCCCCTCCGCCGCCTGAATATACTCGGGCTGTCTGAACCTGCAAACGTTCATACACTGCGGACAGCGAGTGTGGAACTTGCAGCCCTTCGGCGGGTTCGCGGGCGAAGGTATGTCGCCTTCGAGAATAATGCGTTTCATCTTCACGTCCGGATTGGGGACGGGAACGGCCGAAAACAGCGCCTTTGTATAGGGATGCAGAGGGTTGCGGAATATCTCTTCCGTTTCCGCAAGCTCCATTACTTTGCCGAGATACATAACGAGTATTCTGTCGGTTATGTATTTGACGACCGACAAATCGTGCGAAATAAACACGTACGTAAGCCCTAGATTTTCCTGCAACTCCTTTAAAAGGTTTATTATCTGCGCCTGTATCGACACGTCAAGCGCGGAAACAGGCTCGTCGCAGACGACAAGTTCGGGATTGACCGCAAGCGCCCTGGCTATACAAATCCTCTGGCGCTGTCCGCCCGAGAACTCGTGCGGGTATCTGTCGTAATGCTGGGGTTGCAGGCCGCACTTCTTCATTATCCCCTTTACGTAGTCGTAAACCTCGTTTTTGGGGACTATCTTGTGCACCCTCACGGCCTCGGCTATGATACTGCCCACCGTCATTCTCGGCGGCAAGCTGGAATACGGGTCCTGAAAAATAAGCTGTATCGCCGTACGATATTTGCGCATCTCCTTTTTTTTGAGATTTGTCAAGTCCGTTCCGTTGAACATTATCTTTCCGCCGTCGGGGCTGTAAAGCTTTAATATCGTCCTTCCAAGCGTGGTTTTGCCGCAACCCGACTCGCCGACGACGCCTATCGTGGTGCCTTTCTTCAATCTGAAACTTACGTCGTCCACGGCCTTTAACGAAAGGGTGGCTTTACCCAGCAAATTCTTTTTAATGGGAAAATACTTTTTTAGGTTTTCGACTTCGAGAATATATTCGGCCCCGACCGTTTGCTCCGCCGTAGGCGTTGTTACGTTTTTACTTTCCTGCATTTTCCTTAGCCTCGTTTTCTTCGTACAGATAGCAAGCCACCGAGTGCGTTGCGCTTATTTTTACCGTTTCGGGATACGGCCCGCCGCACTTTTCGCTGCACTTCCCGCACCTGTTTTTAAAATAGCAGTGGTCGGGAAGATTTATCGGGTTGGGAACCTGCCCCGGTATCGAATACAGCGGCTCGTTGCCGTCCGAACCGATAAGCGGCTTGCTCTTCTGTAACCCTATCGTATAGGGGTGTCTGGGGTCGTGGAATATCTCGCGCACGGTGCCCTTTTCTATGACCCGACCAGCGTACATAACCACCACTTCGTCCGCCATTTCGGCGATAACGCCCAAATCGTGAGTTATGAGCATTATCGAGCAGCCCTGCTGTTTCTGTAACTCGCGCAGAAGTTCGAGTATCTGCGCCTGTATCGTAACGTCGAGCGCGGTAGTGGGTTCGTCGGCGATTATAAGTTTGGGATTGCCCGAAATCGCCATAGCAATCATAACCCTTTGTCTCATTCCGCCCGACAGTTCGTGCGGATACGCCTCGTACGTTCTTTCGGGCATAGATATGCCCACCTTTTTGAGCATTGCGATGCTGTAATTCTTCGCCTCTTCCTTGGTGATTTCGGGATTGTGCAAAAACAGCACTTCGTCCAGCTGATAGCCTATCGTAAACACGGGGTTAAGGCTGGTCATCGGCTCCTGAAAAATCATAGTGATGTCGCTTCCGCGCAGTTTGTACATCTCCTTTACGGGCATCTTCACCACGTCGTAACCGAGTTTGCGCCCCTCTTCGTCGCGTTGAAGCTCGTCGGAGTTGAAACGTATCACACCCTCCGTAATCTGGCCCTGCGGCGCCTGCACAAGCTGCATTATCGACAGCGAAGTGACGCTTTTACCGCAACCAGATTCCCCGACCACTCCGATTATCTTGTTTTTCGGAATATCGAACGAAACGCCGTTTACGGACATTACCGTTCCGTTATCCGTGAAAAAGCAGGTTTTAAGCCCCTCGATTTCCACAATGTTGTGTTCGTCTTTCATAGGCGAAATATATTCTTCGGGTTGGAGTTTTCTGCGCTTCAACTTCTCGTAATACTTCATCTGCCTGACGTTGTATTTTATAATTTTACGGCTCTCTCTTATCGAGATGTAGTTCGTGTTTTTTTTGAGTTTCATCTTGCGTTACTTCCTCGCCTTAGGGTCCATAGCGTCGCGCAGTCCGTCGCCCACAAAGTTGAAACCGAGTATGGCTATCACTATCAGCAGTCCCGCGGGGAGCCACATATTGAGGTGATAGCTCAAAACCTGCGGGTCGTTCGCGGTAGCTATCATAGTTCCCCAGGCCGCTTTGGGTAGCTGAACGCCCAGTCCGAGATAGCTTAGCGTAGATTCGTAGAGGATTACGCTACCGAGACCCAGAGTCATAGATACTATGAGCTGGGGCATTACGTTGGGGATAAGGTGCTTGAATATCTTGCGCCAAGTTGGCAAGCCCATAACTTCCGTGGCGGTTATGTACTCCTGCTCCCTCAACGACAGTATCTGTCCCCTGACAAGCCGCGCCGTCCCGCTCCAACCGAACACGGTTATTATTACCATAAGGATATAAATACGCTGGTCCGCCGAAACATGCCAGGAATCTATCACGGCGGAGGCGATTAAAAGTATCGGCAGTGTCGGTATACAGTTAAACACGTCCACCACACGCATAATCACCTGATCGACCCAGCCGCCGAAATAGCCCGATATGCCGCCCAGAACCACGCCGAGAAGAGTTTCGAGTATGACGACGATAAAGCCGATTAAAAGCGAAATTCTTCCGCCGTACATAAGCCTTGAAAATACGTCGTAGCCCTTGTCGTCCGTGCCGAGGATATGCGCCCCGCCCGGCGGCGCGTAGGAGTTGATGTTGCTCACGTGCTCCAGAACTTCGGTTACGGTGAACTCGTTCCCGTCCGCGTCCGTCTGTGTGTAGGTGTATACGAACTGGTTTTTGACGGGCGTTCTGTCAACCTCTTCCTCGCCCCATCTGTCGTAGATTACCGGCCCCAGAAAGGAAAACAGAAAGACCGCGACTATCATAACTATTCCGACAATGGACAGCTTGGAGCGGAAAAACCGTCTTGCGACAAGCCGTAAAGGGCTCATCTCCTTATAGGTTACTTCCTCTTCCTGCGTTTCCGCCGCTATGTCTTTTTCAAATTCTTTTGATTCTTGCATTTTTCACCTGTCTATCTGAGTTTGACCCGCGGGTCGACTATCGAGTACATAATGTCCGAAAACAGAGTGCCGATTACCGTTAGCACGGCAAGAAACATATTGTAGCCCATTATAAACGGTATGTCGCCCTCTCTCAGCGCCTTGTAGGCGAGGTTGCCTATTCCGTCTATGCCGAAGACCTGCTCCGTTATCAGCATTCCGCCGAAAAGCGACGGCAGTATCCCCGCGAGCAGAGTAGCAAGCGGTATGAGCGTGTTTCTGAACGCGTGCTTGTAGACAACTTTCTTTTCCGAGAGTCCCTTCGCCCTTGCGGTGCGTATGTAATCCGCGCTGAGCACTTCGAGAGTGTTGGTGCGCGTGTAGCGCATTAGCCCGCCGATTGAAAGAAGAACGCTGACCAGTATCGGCAGAACGAGATGTTGGAGTATGTCCCCGAATTTGAGAAGCGCCCCGCCGAAGTTCGCCGCGTAGTCTTTGCTTGCGTAGATAAGTCCGCTTGCGGGCAATAGCCCCAGCTCCACCGAGAATATCTTGACGACGATAGCCGCGAAGAAGTACGTGGGCAGGGATATGCCTATCATCGTAAATACGGTGACCGTGTAATCCCTTACGGAGTACTGGTGCGTCGCGCTGGATATGCCGAGCGGTATCGCGATAAGAAACTGCAATACGGTGGCTATAAGCGCAATCGCAAACGATATCCACATATTTTCGCTTATGACGGTGGCGACGGGCTTTTCGTACTTGAACGATTCGCCCAGATTACCCGTGAGCAGATTGCCCAGCCACTTGAAATAGCCGCCGATAATCCCGCCGAACGAGTTGTCGCCGATACCGTATAAAGCTTTAAATCTCTGAATGTCTTCTTCGGTTATCGAGCCCTGCAAGAGCTGCGAGGAATATTTCTGATCTATATAATCGGCGGGCATAAGCCTTACCAGAGTATAGATTATCAACGAAACTCCCAGAAGGATAACAACCGAAATTCCAAGACGTTTAAGAATATATTTCAACATAACTTTTATTTCTCTTCGTTTAACGAAAGAAGGTGCATATCGCTTGTCAGGCCCTTGTACGACGAAACGTCTTTATTGAACGTGTTTACGTCTATCTTGTTGCCGTTGTAAGCGAATAGGTCTACCCTCTGGTATGTGGGAAGTTCAACCGCCATCTGCATAACGAGGTCAAGCGCCTGAGAATAGAGGTTTTCGCGTTCCTTCTGGTCCGTGGTTTTACGCGCCGATTCAATAAGTTCGGAAAGGTCGTTGAGAATTTCGTTTTCCACCGCGTACTTGCCGCCCGCGTTCAGAAGTATCTGTTTATAACCCCAGTTGAGTACGGAAGTCGCTTTCGAGTCCTTGTGGTAAACCTGATACATATCGGGGTCTATCGTAGAGCTCCAGGCCGCCGCCCATACCGTGAGTTCGCCCGAACTCAGCTTTTTAAGCGCGTTGGAATCGGTTGTGACGTTAATCTGGAAACCGCATTTATTGAGAATCTCGCTAGAATGAACCATTGCGTTCCAGGCGGGGTGGTCGGTTTCAACGCCCGCGATTGTAAAGGTGTAAACGAGTCTGGACGAACCGCTGAAATAAATCCCGTCGGAGTCCGTGCCGTAGCCCGCCGATTCGACAAGCCCTCTTATGAACTCGTGCTGCTCCTCCTCGGTAAACCTGTCGCCCGCAGCCTTGCCTTTCGCTATTACGAACTCCCTGTAATCGGGATTGACGACGGACAGATTTTCGGGCACGGGGCCGTTGACGTACGGATAATACGGCGTTGCGTCGTTAGGATACGCCCAGTTCTCTTTTGACATAGAGCGGTGCAACACGCTTGCAAGCGTTCCGTAATAGTCCGCGCATTCCTGAGTGTTGATTGTATGCATAATCGCCTGTCTTACCTTTATGGAAGGAACTTTACCCGCGTTTATGCCTATGTATCCGTAGCCTGCCGTATTGACCGTCTTACTGCCTATACCGTCCTGCCTGTTTTCAAGCTCCTTAACAGTTTCGGGCTTGGCGTTGGGTTCCGCGTAGTCCACTTCGCCGTTGTACAGCGAATCGAGAAGTCTGGGCGTGGGAACGACCTGAAAACGCACTTTCTTTATCTTTGCGGGGCCGCCGATGTAGTAAGGATTTCTCTCGAAGTAGATAACGCCCTTGTCATAGAAATCGCCTGACTTAATGCCCGAAATACCGCCCGAGTTCTTGCTTGCCGCGTACGGGCCCGCACCGACGGGAACGGCTATTTTATCGCGGTGTTTTACGACCTGAGTCATAAACGTCTGCGACGCGTATTCCACGCCGAAATTCTCCTCGAAGTCGAACGCGTTTATGTGCTCTTCGTCCGAATAATAGTACATAGGCGCGATTGCGAACGCAAAGTTCCAGATAGCTTTGGGGTCCACGTCCTTAATGGTTATACTCAGAACCTCGTTGCCCTCTTTTACAGAGCCGTCGTCGTTGTACTTGGGCACGCCGTACGCCGTGTTGTTGACCGTTACGGATTGCGTGCGGTTGGCGAAACGTATGCCAGAAATGTTTTTGTAATCCCTGACAACGTTCTTATAGTACTCTTCCATAGCCTGATTGGCAATGAACGTGGAAAGCACGGTGCCCGTGTTCCAGTAACCGAGAATTTCTTCCAGATCGGCGGGAATCTTATCTTCGTAGATAACGTTAATCGCCTGCTCCTTCGTCCAGCTCTTATGTTTCGCGGGGTCGGTTTCCAGATTGGATTCCACCTTCCCCTCTTTCTTGTTCCAGGTGATATATCCCTCGTTATAGAGAAACACCTCCACGTCGGTCGTGAACGGACGGTAAACCTTTCCCTTCTCGTCCGAGAAAGTGGTGTCCTCGTACGAGTCGAGCGAGTTGGAATAGTCCGTTTCAAGCTCCTCCTTGAAGAACGTCAAGGACTGTTTGAAGTCCTCCACAACGTGCGCATATGCGGGCATATCGGTATAATTTTTAAGATAGACCTGCATTTCCTCGCTCGTTACGTGCGCGGGCTTGTGCTCGTCGAGGATTTCTGTCGCCGCGTCGATAAGCGAATCGATTCTGGCCTGCGCCTCGGTCTGGAATTTGAGCATAACCGCTTCCTGCTCTTTCTCGTCCGATTCCTGAGTGCGGTATTCTTTCAGCCCTACTATGTCCGTTGAATAAATCGTGCTCGACCCGGTATAAGCGGGGTCGAGATAAACGTAAAGATTAAACAGAACGTCCTTTATGGTGAGCGCCGACCCGTCCGAAAATTTAACGTTGTTTTTAAGTACGAAATAATAAGTTGTGGTCTGGTCCACGTCCGCCGTGCCCGAAGTGATAATCTGCAAGTCCTTTGCGACAACCGCCTCGTCGTCGCCGTAGGTGGGGTTGCCCTCCTTGTCGTTGCCTATCATTCCTATCTGGGTCATACCGACGATATTGCCGTCGGGACCGGAAGTATAGAAAAACGGATTGAAAACTTTATCCACGTCCTGAGTGGTGAAAGTGAGCGGGTCGTTTTCGTTGCTGTAAAAAGTTTTGTTCTTATCGCAACCGCACGCGCCCAGAACCAGCCCGCACGCAACCGCGCCTATCAACGCTTTACTTAAAATCTTTTTCATATTTGTTGCTCCTTATATATTCCGCTTAATTTATTTCGTTTGTTATTTCCGCGGTAAAGTCCGTAACCACGGAAACATTGTCCTTCAAATAGAACGCTTTGTCCGTCACCACCGCCAGATTTTCCCTGTCGAACGAGGACGGCAGTCTGACGAGAGAGAACGTACCTTCGAACCTTACGTTTTCTACGGTAGTGTTAGTCATCTTCACGCACAGCGGCGCCGCTATTATCTTCTTGGTTGTCGACAGCCCCGTTTCCACCGCCACGGTCACGCCCTCGAAAGTAACGTCCCTTATCTCCGCGCCCGTAACGTTGCCGAAAAGACTTATGCAAAGCACTCCGCCTTCTTCGTTCAGGTCTTTGTCGTCCACCAGATCGCTCTTGCCCGCGCCGTATATTAAGTTGAAGTTGGAAATCTTGAACCCGTTCCCGTAGAACTTTTTACCGTAATTTCCGAACCCGCCGAAGTCGGCGCCCTTCATATCTATATCGTTGAGAAGATATATATTGGCCGCCTTGTTTCTGATAAGCTCCGAGGCGGTGCTTACCAGCCTGAACTCGCCCTCGATGTATTCGACCACTACGTTTACGGCCGTATCCTCCTCGCCGCCGGGGTGACGGAAATTATCGTCCCAGACGTTACCGTCCTCGTCCCTGTAACCCAACGCCGTGTAGCCGTATCGCTTGTCCGCGTATTTTATATGGTCGCGGAAGGGCATTCCCTCGTCCACGCTGTAAGAGCCCAGCACCTGTAACTTGCCGCTATCGTCTCGGTAACAAACGTTGTAAGTGTACTTGACGTTCTTTCGCCAGTGCGCGTAAAGCGTTATCCCCTCCGCGCTTACCTTATCCTTGGAAAAGTCCCACTTGCCCTCGTACGAAACGTATCCGTCTTCTTCCGTTCTCTTCCGATACCAGCCTTCCAGAGTATAACCTTCTCTTACAATGTCTTCCTCGGAAAACGAAGTCGGCTCGTTGATAAGGTTAGACCCGTCCGTCCCGAACTCGTAATAATGAGTAAGAAATTCGCAGTTCTTGTATCTTCCGCCTTCCAGTTCGTAAACCACTTTTACAAGCCCGTCGAAGTTTTTCTCTTCCGCACAGGCCGATAAACAAAGCAGAGAAAGCGCGGAAACAATGCAGACGGCAGTTAAAAAAATCAGCGTTTTCAACGGTTTTTTAAACCTCATAAAATCTCCCGTAACCCACGGCTGAAAAGCCGTTAAATAATTTTTTAACCGTTTCTTATTGAAACGGTTAAAGGGCGTACGCCCTTGAAAATTTTTCCTGTTGTTACAAATATTATATATTATAATATGTATAAAATCAAGTCATTTATCATAAAAAATGCATAAAAATTCACCTAATTTTGATAAAAACACCGCATTTATGCATAAATGTATGAATAAAAGTGAAAATACAGTGAAATTATAAATTTTTGACAAAACAACAACGGCGCGGATTTTCTGAAAAAATCCGCGCCGTAAACGACAAAAAAATTTAATTTTCGCTCTGTTTGAGTCTTTTTTTAAATACAAACGCAAGAAACCCGCCGGCGATAAACATACTTACGCTCCAACCGATTGCCCAGGACCAGCACACGCCCGAAAAGCCCCAGCCCGCGTCCGTGAGAATATACACAAGCGCGACCCTCGCGCCGAGGTCGATAAACGTGCTGAGCGTAAAACCGAGGTTTGCGCCGCAGCCGCGCATAGCCCCGTCCGAAACTATTTTTACGCATACCGCCGGCAGGAAACAGGAAACAATCGTCAGATACTGCACCGAGTATTCCATCGCCTGCGGAGTGAGTTTATCCTTCTGTATAAACAGCTTGGTGAAAAACTGCGGCCCGCCGACAAACATCGCAAGAAATATCAGGCTTGTGAAAAGCGCGTAGCATAGCACCGCTGCATAACCCTTTTTTACTCGCCCGTACTCCCCCGCCGCCTTGTTTTGGGAAACGAAATTCGAAAGGCCGTTCGTCATAGCGGAAACGCCCATATTCGCCATACATACAAGTTTAAATGCCGTTGTGAACCCCGTCGTCGCGTCCGTGCCTATCAGATTTATGCGCTTGTTTACGAAGAAGTTGCCGACTGAAA
The DNA here is from genome assembly GCA_910579705.1 of uncultured Christensenella sp. Taxonomy (GTDB): domain Bacteria; phylum Bacillota; class Clostridia; order Christensenellales; family Borkfalkiaceae; genus Coproplasma. The sequence continues at coordinate 33,773 of CAJTUI010000007.1, read as the reverse complement.
CGAAACTCTGCTGTAAAATTATCGGCACGGATGTCACGGTAAGCTCTCTCAACAGAGTTTTGTCAAAGCGTTTTGGCTTTTGCTCGGGGCGGATGGATTTAAGCTTTCTTATAAGAACGAAAACCGTCAGAACGCAGGAAACCGCCTGAGATATGAGCGTGGCCCAGGCCGCGCCCGCAACGTCCATACCGAACGCGCAGACAAACAGAAAGTCCAGACCGATGTTGAGCAGAGAAGATATTACAAGGAATATGAACGGCGTCTTGCTATCGCCCAGCGCGGAGCAGATACCGCAACCGAGGTTATACAGAAATACGAACGGCAAGGAGCCTATATATATGTATAGGTATGCGCGGCAGTCGCCGAAGTAAGAGCCGTGCACGCTCAGCGCGGTGAGCAACAGTTTGCCGAACGAGAACCCCGCCGCCATTATGAACGCGCAGAGCACGGAAAAGGAAATCACCGCAGTGTTTACCGTTTCGCGCACCCGCGTTGAATTGCGCGCGCCGAAGTACTTGGCGACAACCACCGAGCAACCTCCGTTCGCGCCGAATGCAAACGCGAGCAGCACGTTTATTATGACCGTGGCGTTGCCGACCGCGTCCACCGCAAGCGCGCCGTCCGCCGCGAAATTGCCGACAACCAGCAAATCGACAAGCGAATAAAGCTGTTGTATCATCGCGCTGCCAAACAGCGGGAGCGAATATAACAGCAACGTTTTCCACACGTTACCGCACGTTAAGTCTACCGTTTTACCTGTTTTCATTTGCACTACATTATATTAGCGCGGCACGGTAAAATCAAATATATTCCGACAAAATTTTTAAATGCCCGCCAATGAAACTTTCACACATTTTTTAATTAAAAAATTAACGCCCGCGGCGTTCGCCGCGGGCGTTAAACTGTCAATTATTACTTTCTGGGATTCCGAATCTGTGCTTGTACGACTGTGTTACTATGAGGGGCGATACTTGTTTTTACTGTATGCCCTGTTGCTTAGAATTTTTCTTACTTATTTTCTTTCTTTTATCATCAAATTTTTTCTTTAAGTATTCTTGTTTTTTAGTGACAAACATATCTATTTCCACTGCTCCACCGACTTCCACATGCGCATCTATAATGTTCTTCTTTATTTTTCTTATTATTTTTTTTGATTTCTTCTCAATGCTATTAATGTCTTCTAAAGTCAAGTCGCCGTCAGAAATAAATTGCTCTGTATAGAGTTATTATTGATTAACGGTTCATATAACTCAATGATGCGCATAATCGCATCATTGTCCCCATCAATTGCCTGCTGCAAAGTCAATTCAAATTCCTTACTTGTCATTATTATTTCCTCCCCAGATATTCTCTGATTTGCTTTAATGCTAGCGATTTTTCATTAAAGATATGTTTCACACTTCGACCTAATATTGCCGCAACCTGTTCGGCGGTTTTCCCTTGCACGAACATCAACGTCAATAACCTTTGACGCATAAAAGAAAGCGCAGAGAATGCTTCTGCGACATTTTTATCGTCAAACTCAAAGCTCTCTGCGCTTTCAATTGTATTATTAAAATTATGTTCTGTACAGAATTCATCCTCAGAAATCTCATCCAGCGGAACTGATTTCGGTTGTCTATTCTGTTTTCGTATGTAATCGATTTTTGCCCGTTGAACGACCACAGTAATCCAAGCCGTAAATCTTATACGGAGCTCATCGGTTTGCGAAATATTGCCTTTCGACATCATACCCTCCCGGGCCGATACCGAAATGACAAATATCCTTTTCTTAAACGCAAAGCCATGCCTTTCGGCATGGCCAATTCTTAAATAGTTTTAGTTCTTATTTATCGCTCTTAAAAAGAAGCTTTTGCCAATTATTATATTCTTTTGACGATATTTGTAACTACGTCCATATGCATATAGTACAACTTTTATACCGTCATATTTTGGCTTTATTTGGCGAATACACACGACTTTGGGCGAAAAGAAAAAAGGATGAACTTTAAGTCCATCCTCGTAAAATAAATTCGCAAGTTTCAACCATTAGAATTAAATATTCAAATAAATATCAATTAATCAGATAACCCAACAAGATAGTCCTCAACATTTTTATATAAGATTCCTTCTTCCGTAACGGAGTCTTTGCCACGATATAAAACGCAGCGTTCGGCAATTTTACCATACTTGGGTGATACATTTTTTAACTGTTCTTCGTTCAATAAATGCCTTGCCTGTTCTCTTACAATCTCGGTACTGTGTTTGATCTCATACAGCTTGCAACTGTTCTCCTTCTTGTCGTAAACCACCATATCAAACTCACCGTTTCCGAAGGAATATTTGAAAACAAGATAATTGCGCTTATCCAAAGCACGATACGTTTCAAGCAATACTATATCTTCAAGCATCCTGCCCCTTACTCCTTCGAGAATCCGCTCTATTACATATTGGCGCGTGTTTTCCTCTATGACATTGAAAAATTCATCCTTCTTTAATGAATAAATAAGCGCCTGCGCCTGGCAATATCTCATACCCGGCTGCGTGAATATAATATGTTCCGTACGCTCGCCGCCGATACCGTATTCTATCGGGCAATCTACAATAAGATCAAGTGCTTTAAGATACCGTTTTATTTCTGCGACGTGAGTTTCGGTTATACCGATAGACTGTTCCTCTTTATTCTTGATGTCTAAAAGATCTTTAAGTCTTTTTGTTATTGCATTTACATCGACGATGTCAAGAATATTCGTTCTCTTGCTTTGATCGCGTTCACGATTAAGATTGGATTTTGCAAGACCGAGGTCGTGTGAAACGAATTCTCTGGTAAGCACATCGACAACAAACCTGTGGTTCATGTCCTCGATAATGCGATTGATCGCGCTCGTCAGCTCCTTCTTTTCGTAAAGCTCATATAGCCTTGCAAAACTACTTCCGTCTTTATAGCATTCTAGAGAGTGTTGAATATTCTTGCAGATTGCCGTATCGATATACCGTCTTGTTGTTTCATCGTCACGGAATGAGGCGTCATCGGCAAAAACATCATCGTCATCAAAATCGGTTTCGCCCGCCCTTAGCGTGCCGCCGTAGCAAATATAATCGTCTATGCTGTGTATATGCAAAACACGACTGAATTCTCCGAACGGAATAAATGTTGTGGATATAACCGGCTTTGCCCTATCGTAAAGCTCGTTATTCAGCGCAAACCAAAACCCGAGAGAATCCGTGCCGGAAAGTACGATCTTCATACCGCAAGCCGCAAATATATCGGAAAGAATAGACGCAGAGTCTATAAAATCGCTCATAAGTGTTACTTCATCTATGAACACATACCTAAATCCGTTCTTCTCCAATCGCTTTAAGTCGGCATTGAGCATACTCATATTATCATCGGTGCGAATTTTGATATATGCAGCACGCTTGAAATCTTCCGATTTCATATCTGCTATTGCTTGGCGAATCATTGTGGATTTACCTGTTCTACGCAAGCCATAAATAACGCATACACGATCATGCTCATTTCCATAAAGATACGCTATGAGTTTACCGAAATCGGAACGCCTTTCCCAACGTTTAACAGGCTCGACAAAAGTTTTTAATGTCTTACCGATTCTTGTTTGACATTCATAATTATCCGGTCCAATCAAATATTCGGCTGTCACTTTGGGTAAAGACGTTGAAAGTCGTCTTAGTTTAAACTCCAATTCTTTTCTATGTTCAATCTGTTCTCTAAGCGAATCGACTTCTTCATCGCGCAACATAACATACTTCATCTTTCCGGAAGCGTCTTTGTACTGATGATAATATCTAATCTTGCCATATATCGTTTTCTTAGAAATACAGCCAACCGGAAGTACCGATAACTCTTCTTTAATTTTAGCTATTAAATTCAAAATTTCTTGTTCGCTCATACTTGCCTCCTAACTATACCCTATTATAACCCATTATAACCTTTTTGTCAATAGGTTATGACAATAAAGGCAAAAAAAAGAAAGGGTGGCTCGTAAAGAACCACCCCAACTTTATCTTATTTTAATGCATTCTCGCACGATTGATTTTTTCGCGCATTTCCTCCTGTTCGCGCAATATTCTTACCTGCTCTTCGGGAGGAAGAAGATCGAACTCAAAACTTCTTATTTCGGAACTGAGCCGACCCATAAATTCGCCTAAAATTTTGACTGCTACTTCCTGCGGCGATAAATGCTTTTCAATATACTCTTCGCCTTTTTCGAATGTTTCCAAGATATCGCAATACTCTTTTTCGGTAATACAGTCATAAAGTAGTACTTTTTTGCCTCATTATTTACCGGTCAACTCAGCACTACTTTGGCACTGAATCGGGGTACAATTTTACGCCTTCTTCGGGCATTTTTTCTTCGCTATCAAGCCACCATATAAAGTCATCCCTCGGCACAACGTAGATCTCGCATCGATTTTTATTTCCCTCTGCGGCGCAATGGAAAACATTGCAGAATTCCGGTCCGTCGTCATGCATTACAAAGAGCGCGATGATGTCCATAAGTTGATTTATTTCGATGTTGTCGTAGTCCCGCTTCTTTCTTCTCGGTGTGTTTTTCGCATAAACGTGACGGTAAATCACGATGCAATTGTTGAATCTTACGGGCGGTTTTTTATGAAAAAATTCCCTCATCGCGGGGTACAAACTGCTTCGTATGTAGTTTACTCCACCGTGCTCTTTTCTCGGCAAAAGCGAGAACAATCGCACCGAAAACCAACCTTCTTTTGTAAATCCGATTTCTATCGGAACGGTCTTTTTTACCGTCTTTCTTATCTCCGTTTCGGCATCCAACCGCCCCGTCAAAACAGGTAAATTCCGCGTGATAAGAGCAAGCTCTTCCGCGCTTTCGTGTACCTGAAGCGACTTGTAATATGCCGCCTCTATCTTCTCGGAATCGTTTAAAGACATGGCAGTAGTCAGCCTTTCTTCGAGAAGTTGCAGCTTATCGTAAGCCGCAAAAATTCCTTTTGTAAATGCGTTATCGTTTGACATTTTTAGTCGATCTCCTTATAAAAATTAACCTCCGGCTCGTCCGCGCCCTTATAATCAACCGTAGCAAAAAGGCACGGCGCCTTTGGAAGTTTTAGATTTTTTGCCATTGAAATGTGCGGCACCACAATGATATATTTCAAATCTTCATCCGGTTGAAGGAGCTTTAAATTAGCACCCTCACCATCGTATAGAACAACAATTTCATAACCCGTGTTCTCCTTTAAGAAGAACAATTGCGACGGATAAACGGCAGGATAATGCGCCATTGGATCTACATACTCGATGAATTTCAACAGCACCCACACCGCTATAATCGTACGCTGATCGGGTCTTGCCATTCGATCCAGTCCGAGATAATATCCGCCTCCCACGTTTGAAATCATTAGTTCTTTATGAAGATTATTTATGATTTTTTCGGCTGTCGATTTTGGTTTTTGCAGCATCTTTATAACCTGCGTTTTGGTCAGCGCGCCGTACTGCGACAGCCATTTTACGACGTTCTGTTCATCTTGCAAAAGCATAGTCACCTTCCATTAAGCGGAACCGATTCCTCTGCCCGCTCGATATATTTTTTCTAATTCTTCTCTGTCCGTTGTTATCATTGCCTCCTCTTTTTTGGAAGCGATAATGTTCACCGGAACCTTATTGTTGTTGGAACATATAAGTGCCTCACCACGGTTAAAATGAGAAATCAACCGCGTTTCGTTCTTCGTCAGTTTGAGCACTTCCTCTACGTATTTGGCTTCGTCAGGCTCCAAATTCAAGATGATTTTGTTCTGGCTGTTATTGATGATCGCCCTGCCGTACTTGCCGTCATCGAGTCCGAAAAAGTCTGATAAATCCTGCGTAGCGGCGATTGCTGCACCGCCGAAACCGCGAATCGTTTTGAATATCGTAAGGCAGAAACCGGCGGCTGTGCGCGTGGAAGAGGCTCCCACAAGCTGCCAAATTTCGTCGATAAACACAGCCTTTTTCTGCGTTCTATCTGCCTTAACGGTATCCCAAACGTAGTCGAGAGCTATCATCATTCCGATAGGTAAAAGGTTGCCCTTCAGCTCGGATAGGTCAAGCACGACGTACTTGTTTGTAAGGTCTACGTTAGTCTGGCGATTAAAGGATTGTGCCGAACCTGTTACAAATCTCGATAGGATTACGCTTACTCTCTTAGCGCCTTTCACGCCTGAAAGTTGATCATATAAATCTCCCAAAACAGGCATCGTTTTAAGCTCGCCGCTGTCGGGATCATTATCTTCAAAAATGGAGTTATTGTCGTGTGTGATACCGAATCTTTGATATGTTTTCACTATCGCGTCGTCAATAATTTGCTCCTCTTCATTGGTTAAATCGGGCACCAAAAGTCCGAAAAATATCATGAGCTGTTGCAATTTTTTGGACAAACGCGACTCCATTTCGGGATAGCCGGTATCAACCAATTCCGTCGATTCCGTATGCCTTATCTCCATTATATTGATGCAATGCGGCGAACCGGGCGCGATACTGATGAACGTTCCGCCTATCCAGTTACACGCTCTTATGAACTCGTGTCCTTTGATGGGAGCTATGATAACCTTGTTGAGAAACACGTCAACGTCGATACCTTCGCCAGCATTGATAAAATTAGACATCCAATTGGCTCTTACCGTTTGCGGATAGCCGTCACCCTTGATATACAGAAACGAATAATACATTCCGTCCATAATGACATAATTAGAATGCATAAGGTCGATTTCGTCGGGCTGAATGAACTCGACTATAGGGATATTCGGAACCTCATCAACCCCGAACACCAAGTTCTTTTCCTTCATAACGCGCATAATCGTATCCTCCACTCTTACCGTGAAAGACTGATCGGTTGCGGTTTTGCGGTTAAAAAATGTATAAAGAATCTCGGCAGTAGCTTCATCCTCATCACTCGGTTGAATAATGGAATTCCCGCACTGTCCGAAGTAATTCCTCGCATTTTGTTCTGCCGTTCTTAAAGCGTAGCATACGGTTGAAATATCGTCCCGCTGTGCGCCTTCGTATTCGAAGATAAGAAAAAAACGCCTTGTCAGCGCTTGATTATTCCCTACCTCTTTTACGAGCGAAATGTAATTGTAACCGAGGTCCTTGCATGCGTTGCTTTCTTCAAGCAGTATTTCATCGGTCAGCCTCTCGATATGCTTTCTGCAATCGGCGCGTTTGGTTATGCTCTTAAACTGCAACTTTACCGGTGCGATTTTCAACCAACTTGCAAACGAATAAATGATTTCCGCTTGTTCATCTGCAGAACGAAGCATAAAGTTAATCGGCTCAATTTCGAGTATCTTCAAAAACCTACCGTCCTTAGTTTCTATAATACCGTGCATTAAATTCTTAATAGGAATGAAGTCCTGCACGGTAGATATTTTTTTCTTCATGAGAGCTTACCCTCCTTACGTTTCAGCTTTTTTTTATTGAACATAAACTTAAAAACGTGTTTAAGCCGTTGCAGCAGCGAATCGCCGTCTATTCCGATAAGCGCAACCATAAAGAGCGGTAACAGCGTAAGCGCCATCACGATTATCCTTACCGTTTCGCTCATCGGTATAAGCTTGAATTCGATAAATCCGAGAGCAAGTACAAGCAATATCGCTTCTACAAGATTTCTCGGCGCTATCATACCGCCGAATATCTTTCCCGAATCCGTATAATTCGGCGGAATTGAATATAAAATTTCGTTGTCTGTTTCTCGCATTTTAACCTCCTAAACTCAGCCGTAATCCTTCGGCCATGTTATCTATTGCTTCCCCGTATGTTATATCGAAGCTTCCGTATTTTGCATCCAAATCTATTCCGAACGCTTTGAGTATTACCGAGTTATCAAACGGATGAATAACGCATTCCACAAAGGTCGTTATCTCCGAAAATATATAGCCCAGCGGATCCTCAAAAAAGTTTTCGACTTGTCTTACGACATAGGTTACGGGAAACATTAGTCCTGATACGCTGTTTAACTTACTCAGCATATCGTCTTTTGTCGTATTCTCTTGTAACATAGAAACGGAGTAAGCCGCTATTATGTACGCAGGATCAAACCCTTGCGTAGGATTGGCATTGTCCATTAAAGCATCTTTCGATCTGCCGTAATCATATCCGCCTTCGCTGATTATATCGTCTACCGATAACAGTGAAACTTGGTAGGCTTCCTGAATTACGTCGGTAATCGAATAGCTTAAATCGTTGTACGAATCGTTGAAGCTCGCGCCATCATCAAGTCCGAATATATTTCGGAATATGATACTGGGCAATGAAACAATTATTACCACGATAAACACGATTACAAGACATATCGATACAAGCACCTTAAAAAGCGTATGCCGCATGGACCATGCCGCCGATATAACCGCACCCCACGGTCCGCCTGCCGCCGTTCCCGCCGCTACGTTTGCAACGGCTTTACCGGTTTGTACGCCGGCTTTAACCGCAGCGCCTGCGGCGGCTTTTGTTGCTTCTTCCGCTCCTTTTGCCGCCGCGTTCCCTGCCATTTTGCCCGCTTGCTTTGCCGCTTTTATTCCTTGTGTTGCGGCATTTCCGGCGTTATCCGATCCGTCACCGAGCGATTGTATATCCGAACTGCTTTGCATAACAAACCTCCTACTTCTTTCGATTGGGCTTGTGTGTTTCGCCCGTTCTTGCTTTCGGCTCACCGTATCTCGAAGGCGACGAACCGTACCGAACAGTTTCCCTTTGCACGGTTCTTACATTATCTCCGTCGTAAACCGGCGCACCGTTCTCATAAACAGGTATGCGCTCTACCGAAGGCGAACCATGTACGGCATACCAACTGTTACCGCTTACATCGCTGTAAGTTTCATATGCCCCATGCGGCGCGGAATAACGAGTCGCATCATAGAACATTGTCCCCGAGCCATCCTCGTGCCGCACTTCAAAACGACCGTCGGATGCATATGTTCCGTCGGCGTTACTGATTGGCTGTGCATATCCGGGCATAAAGTTTTGGAACGTCGCCTGATTGTAAGCCGCCGCATCGTCTCCTGTTTCAAATGCAGGAGCACCGGCATTGGGTTGCATAGCATACCATTCCATACCGTCCGATGCTTGCACCACGCTGTGCGGAGCTGTCGGTTCATCAAAAACGGCACTGCTGTACCAAAGCGAGTTACCGTCGGCGGTTGTAGCCTCCATTATGCCGTTATCTACCGTTCTAAGCAACGTACCATCTTGTATTCCGGGGAATGCATTAGATAGTGTTGCGCCACCTTCCGTTCCGTCAAAACTCGGCATATCGAATGCGTTTGCCGCGCCCTCACCGCTCGCCGTCTGATACCATTTACTGCCGTCCGTAGCACTTACAACCGAATGCGGTCCCGTCGGCTCCTCATACTGATCCGAATTATAAAAACTCAAACCAGCCGATTTGCCGTCGGCACCCAACATATTAGTGGTGATTCTGCCTCCGGAAATTTCCGTTCCCGCAAGATTTTTCCCCGCTAAATGCGGCATATAGTTAGGAAGGCTTCTGTCGGCAATATCGCCAGAAATCGTACCTGACACATTTGGCATTTTCCCCGCAACGGAAGAAATCGAGTTTCCGGTAAGGCTTGCTCCGTTCCGTGCTGCAAGTCCGCCTACAGCTCTGCCTACAAACCCCATAGGACCGCCCATTCCCATTCTCGTTCCGCCTTGAACAACGGAATCCCGAACATAGGAATTTCCACGGAAACGATTGGCAAATCCTGCAAAAAAGCCGCCGCCACCGGCACCGCCCGAAGGCACGCCGCGAAAAACGCTTCCCGCACTTCTTAGACCGCCTCCGCCGAAACCTGTAAGCACCCTTGCCGCAACCAGCATTTCCATGCCGATCCCTGCTCCTGTCTGAGCCGCATTAAGTCCGATGGTTGCAAGATATGTATCGAAACGTTGCGCTACCTTTAAGAAGGCAATTGCACAAAACAGCCATAGGAAAATACTGCCCTTGCCTGTTGTCAATGCACCGCCGCTTCCTATAAATTGTCCTACCGAGCTACTGAATGCACGTAAGAACCACACGTTCATTATGAGCATCAACAGCTGTGAACCGACCATTCTGCACCAGGATTTGAATACCTGACTTGTTGTTTTGGAAGCGCCCATAGAATAAGCCAAAGGCGAAGTATAGCAAAGCACACCTACAACAACGTATCTTTCCACTACCTCGAGCAGTAGTTTGAAGTAGTTCCACCCAAGTGCAATCATTAGTATCGTTACGAGTATTGCGCCAACTACCGACATATCGGATATAAAGTTCGTGAGTCCGTTCTTCACCACGTTTTCTATGCCTGCGAATGTGAAGTGCTCACTCCCCATAGTAACATCCATCAATGCCGTATATGGCGCCGTTGCAATCTTGAGAATATATAAGAAAATGGGTTTAGCATAATAAATAAGGAATGCGAATAACGCACTGCGGAGCACAAGCGGTCCGGGGCTTTCGGACTCATTTAGATTTCCTCCGAATGCACGGAACAACTGCCATACCGTTATAAGGAACAAGATTACCCAAGCCGTATATTGCATTATAGTAAATGCCCTTGCGACAAAGGGAAAATATTCTTCCATTGCCGTCATATTGGTACCCAGCGCTCCAAGAAATAACCCCGAAACTGCATCCATCAACTTAGTTACTATGCTGCTGACCCAATTTACAATACCCTCAAATATCCAATCGAGTATCATAATTTTTCTCCTTACCTATCCTCCGTAATTTCCACCGGCGATAAGCGGCTGAATATACGCCACAATCAAACCGATAGAATTCAGGATAATCCACGTTATAACAATGCGCTTGATCCACGCGGTTGCTTCATCAACTGTCTTTTGGTTTTTGGAAACCATTCTGATGATTAAAGCAATCGCCGCCATAGTCACAGCTACTATAGTACTGATACCGAGAAGCTTGCCATAGAAATCATTCATGATGGTAGAGAACCTGTCCCACATCGTTTCTTCGGCAGCCATAACCGGTTTTACGCAAATAATAACCGCAAGCAACGCCGCTACTATCAGCCAGTATGCTATAACCGCTCCCTTGTTCTTTTTGGCTTTTTGATTTAACATATCGAACCTCCTTGTTTTTTTGCATAGAAAAAGCGCCGTACCGCTTGAGTACGACGCTCATCTGCTGCGTTCAATTTTCGACACTAACATAATAGCACATTTGCATTTGCATGTCATCCGCATTTTACTGCCAATTTTTACGCAACTTTTACGCAAAAAATAGGCAAAAAATGCGCAAGAAATAGGCATTCATTTATTATAAATTAAAAGAGCCAAGGTGTTGACCTCAGCTCCTTATTCAATATTGCTTTTTATCGTCTTTGAACTCCTCTCGGAATTTCAAATATTGATTTATCTCTTCTTCGGTTGCGGGACGAATATCCTTTTTACCGCAATCGGCACACCGCTCGCACTCCTCTTCCGAGCAAAAAGTATATCTACATTTATTACAGGTATAATATTTCATATCCTATCTATCCTCCAAAGTTTTTTCATTATACCACAACTGTTCTTATAAATCAATTAGAACAGATTAAGTATCATTATTTTGATCCATTAAAGAAAGGATCTGAAGCCATGCGTCCGTATCCCTATCCGGCGCCGACCATAAGCGTAAAGAAATTACTGCAAAAGCCTGCTCCTTATAGCGATAATATTGCCGCGAGGAAATACTTAACCGAAAAAGAAGTTCGTTGTGCGTCAATTTTTCAGGTTCTATATATGTGAGCCTAATAAGCTCATAAAGTATTTCGCCGTCACGCGGTTTCTGCTTTAATACAGTAAGCGCATCATTGATTCTATCCAACATAAGCCTTGTGGCTTCAAGACTTCTCAACCGATTTTCAACGCGCCTATTTCCTTTTGCCATTTCAAGGTCAAGCCTATCTATAAGTTCATCGACGTCTTTCATAGGCTCTTCCAACTCATCTGCAATCGTATCCGGGAAGCATTCCAAAAGCCAAACTATATCCCTATAATGCTTTAAGAGCAATTCGGTATTATGGTATGCCATTTGATTTCTTTTTTGCTTGTCCAAACGCACCTGAGGGTTGAGAATTCTCTTATCCTCAACAACACCACGGTTGATAAGCAAATCCAGCATCCCGCTGAATATATCATTCGATTCACATTTTTTTGCCATGATTAAAGCTCCTTACACTATTTTTTGTTCCCTATTGGGCTACATAAAGAAAAACGCAAGGAGATTTCTAACATTCCCGAGATTTAAAATAATTTATAAATTTTTTACTCGACGCAAGAAGAGTATCCATCCTACTTCATATTCAAGGTCAATATAAGTTCGTATCTATAATAAAACATTGTCGGACTAATTTGAAGCTGATGACAAACTTGCAGAAATTTTTCAAGATTGAACCAACTATCTATCGGGGATCCATTGTAGAAAGTTGCTTCCATATATCTTTCGAACTCATCATCACTAACACTTTTCTCTGACTCACTCTCTAAATAACGTCTCAATTCAAGAATCTCAGTATCTTTTAGTGAAACCCATAATATAGCATATTCCCCGTTTAAATCCGTCAACCCACTCCCGTCCGGGCTCGGCAGTTCGGCAACATTTGTTATTATTTCGCCGTATCCGCTCCAATAAATTTTTGCGTGAAAAAATTCCATAAAAACACCTCTTTGATTTTTCCACAAAGAGGTATAAGAAAACCCATCGATGAAGATGGGTTATAAACGACTATTATCCCATCTATCCAAGCGTTAGCACCTTACCGTATCGGCAGGTTGCTGTGTGGTCAACGGGCTTGTCCCTCGCACACTCTTTATGGTGTCATTATTATATTTGATTTAGATAGATATGTCAAGAAAAACGGAATGTCAAAAAGCCCGACTAAAAATATTCGGGTTAAAACAGATATTAAGTTGCCCACAGTTTATGCTTATCCAATCGAAGTTTACTACACCAAGCCGTTCTTTCTTGATCAAATTCCAAAAAAGCGAAATGATCGGCTCCATATTTTTTGAGCAATCTTTCGGCGAGTGCCTCATAAAGCCTGATTTGCATAAGGTTCTTACTTGACGTAGCTCTTATATAAGGTTTGTGACAGGACAAATAATAGAGCTTGTAAAACTGCGTCTTCTTATATGCTTTCCGACCTTCTCTCGCACAAATCCTGCAATACTTAAGCCATGCGCGGAACTTGGAAAAGCTTCTTTTCTTTCTGTCTTTGTCCAAAAGATAGAAATCCGGGCAATAATAGCTCTCATCTCTGCCTTTTTTCGGAAAGAGCATCAAGTAAAGCTCTTGATCGGAAATACTATCGGACACAGGCAATTGCAATTTTAATTCTTTGGAACGCTTAATGGTTCTTATTACCGTAGGACGAGAACACCCACATATCGTAGCGATCTGGGTATTCGTATTACCTTTCGTATAATATAAAAGTATTGCCCTGTAATTGACCATTTTCTGCATGCCTTTACCCTATTATTATAGCAAATATATGGCTGCAAGTCAAGTGTAAAAGAAGTGCGGAAATAAACTTTTTTTAACGAATTTCGGGCTGTTTTTGGCATAAAAATAAGGCTTATTCCACTTGGGAATAAGCCTTAAAACACAATATATTGTGGTCAAGTAGCGGTTAAACCACTATTACTTGGACCTCGGATTACGGATGTTTGCTTGTGCCGCGGAAAGACGTGCGATGGGCACGCGGTAAGGCGAGCAGGAAACATAGTTAAGGCCGATGCTGTGGCAGAACTCGATAGACGAAGGGTCGCCGCCGTGCTCGCCGCAGATACCGATGTGGAGCGCCTTGTTGGAGCCCTTGCCGAGTTTAACGGCCGTATCCATAAGCTTGCCCACGCCGACGGTGTCAAGGCGCGAGAACGGGTCGCTTTCGTAAATCTTGTTGGAGTAGTACGAAGGCAGGAACTTGCCCGCGTCGTCACGGCTGAAACCGAAAGTCATCTGCGTAAGATCGTTGGTGCCGAAACAGAAGAAATCCGCCTCTTTCGCAATTTCGTCCGCAGTGATGCACGCACGGGGAATTTCAATCATAGTTCCGACTTCGTATTTAAGAGCCACGCCCGACGCCGCGATAAGCTCGTCCGCGGTCTTGACGACCGTCTTCTTAACGTACGCAAGCTCTTTGACTTCGCCCGTGAGCGGAATCATAATTTCGGGAACGACTTTCCAGTCGGGGTGCTTTTTCTGAACGTTGATTGCAGCCTTGATTACTGCCTTGGTCTGCATAACGGCGATTTCGGGATAGGTTACCGTAAGACGGCAGCCGCGGTGACCCATCATCGGGTTGAACTCGTGCAAGTCGGAAATAATCTGCTTAATCTGCGCAACGGTCTTGTTCTGGGTCTTTGCAAGCGCCTTGATGTCCTCTTCGTCGCTGGGAACGAACTCGTGAAGGGGCGGGTCAAGGAAACGGATAGTTACGGGCTGGCCTTCGAGCGCCTCCATAAGCCCTTCGAAGTCGGCCTGCTGCATAGGCTCGATTTTAGCGAGCGCCGCCTCTCTCTCCTCGACGGTGTCGGAGCAGATCATTTCTCTGAACGCGCCTATTCTCGCGGGGTCGAAGAACATATGCTCCGTACGGCAGAGGCCGATGCCCTGAGCGCCGAACGCCGCCGCCTGCTTAGCGTCCGCGGGGGTGTCCGCGTTAGTTCTTACGCCGAGCGCCTTGTACTTGTCCGCAAGTTCCATAATTCTTCCGAAGTAGCCGGAGTTGGGGTCTGCGGGAACGGTGGGGATAAGGCAGTCGTAGATGTTGCCGGTGGAACCGTCAAGCGAAATGCCGTCGCCCTCTTTGAATACTTTTCCTGCAAGAGTGAACCTCTTGTTTTCTTCGTCCATTTTGATGTCGCCGCAACCGGAAACGCAACACGTTCCCATACCGCGCGCAACAACCGCCGCGTGCGAGGTCTGGCCGCCGCGTACGGTAAGAATACCCTGCGAGTACTTCATACCCTCGATATCTTCGGGCGAGGTTTCAAGACGGACAAGGACTACTTTCTTGCCCTTCTTGCCTTCGATAACCGCGTCTTCCGCGGTAAATACTATGCTGCCCGCAGCCGCGCCGGGGGACGCCGCGATACCCTTGCCGACCACGTTGTTTTTGTCTGCCTCTTTAAGCGCCTTCGCGTCGAACTGGGGATGCAGGAGCATATCCAGCGACTTGGCGTCTATCTGCATAAGCGCTTCCTTCTCGGAAATCATTTTCTCGTCAATGAGGTCGCAGGCGATTTTGATTGCCGCCGCCGCGGTACGTTTACCGTTACGGGTCTGGAGCATATACAGTTTGTTGTCTTCGATGGTGAATTCCATATCCTGCATATCGCGGTAATGGTTTTCAAGCGTTTTGCAGACCTTCTGGAACTGCGCGTATGCCTCGGGGAATACGTCCTTCATCTGCTCGATAGGCATCGGAGTACGAACGCCAGCAACGACGTCTTCGCCCTGCGCGTTTACGAGGAACTCGCCCATAAGACCCTTTTCGCCGGTAGCGGGGTTACGCGTGAACGCGACGCCCGTGCCAGAAGTGTTGCCGAGGTTGCCGAACGCCATCATCTGTACGTTTACGGCCGTGCCCCAGCTGTAAGGGATGTCGTGGTCCATACGGTAGATGTTTGCGCGGGGGTTGTCCCAGGAACGGAAAACGGCCTTAACCGCCTCGAAAAGCTGTTCCTTGGGATCGTCGGGGAAATCTTTGCCGAGCTGTTTCTTATACTCCGCTTTGAACTGGTAAGCGAGCTCTTTCAGATCGTCCGCCGTGAGGTCTACGTCGTACTCGATACCCTTCTTTTCCTTCATTTCGTCGATAAGCTTTTCGAAGTACTTTTTACCTACTTCCATAACGACGTCGGAAAACATCTGGATAAATCTCCTGTAACAGTCCCACGCCCAGCGGGGGTTGCCGGACTTGGTTGCTATCGTGTTTACGACGTCCTCGTTCAGGCCGAGGTTGAGAATGGTATCCATCATACCGGGCATAGAAGCTCTCGCGCCCGAACGCACGGAAACAAGCAGGGGGTTAACCTTGTCGCCGAACTTTTTGTTGCAGACCTTTTCCATCTTGTCGATATAGGTCATAATTTCTTTCTGAATACCGTCGTTTATTCTGCGACCGTCTTCGTAGTACTGCGTGCAGGCTTCGGTAGAGATAGTGAAACCCTGAGGCACCGGAAGACCGATTTTAGTCATCTCCGCGAGGTTGGCGCCTTTGCCGCCCAAAAGTTCGCGCATACTTGCATCGCCTTCGGTGAAGAGATAGCAATACTTCTTTGCCATTATAAAAATTCCTCCAAAAAATTTTAATTGTTTTAACTATAATATTGTAATATATTACCTTTTTTAAATCAAGTGTTTACGGCTAAATAACCGTTAAATTTTTATCTTTTAACGAAAAACGCGCTTATAACAGCGCGTCAATGAACTCTTCGGCGGAAAACGCCTCCAAATCGTCAATCTTTTCTCCCGTTCCCACAAACGCGACTGGAATGCCCAGTTCGCCGCACAGCGAAACGACAAACCCGCCCTTTGCGGAACTGTCCAGCTTGGTCAGAACTATCCCGTCCAGCTCCACCGCCTCGTCGAAAACTTCGGCCTGAGTCAGCGCGTTGCCGCCAGTCGTCGCGTCGAGAATAAGCAATTTATAGAAATTGGCCTCGGGATATTCGCGGTCGACCACGCGCGACATCTTTTTCAGCTCCTCCATAAGATTTGCTTTCACGTGCAGTCTGCCCGCGGTGTCTACGATAACCACGTCCGTTCCCTTCGCCTTTGCCGAGGCGAGCGCGTCGAAAACCACGGCGGAAGGGTCGCTCCCCTCCTCGTGCTTGACTATGCGCACTTTCGCCCGCTCCGCCCAGACGGTAAGCTGGTCGGCCGCCGCCGCGCGGAACGTGTCCGCCGCCGCGACGGTTACGCTCTTGCCCTGTCTTAAAAAGTAATTCGCAAGCTTGCCGACCGTCGTCGTCTTACCGACGCCGTTGACCCCTACGAGCATAATAACCGCGGGATACTCTATTTCCGGCACGTCCGCCTGCGTAAGCTTTTCTTCGAGCAAGTCCTTCAACAGGTCGGTTACGAACTCCCTGTCCTTAAGCTTTTCTTTTTTAGCCTCTGCGCGCAAATCCTCCACCACGTCCTCCGCGGTCGTGACCGAGATGTCCGCGCCGATAAGAATTTCTTCCAGCTCGTCGTAGAACTCGTCGCCTATCTTGTTTTTTGAAAACAGGTTCGAAAGTGCGCCCGAAAGCCCGTCGCGCGTCTTTTTGAGCGCGCCTTTAAGTTTTGAAAAAATACCCATATTATACCTGATTTTAAGAAACCGTATCCCCGCCGAGCTTCGACTCCACTTCCGAAAGCTTGACGGAAACTATCTTCGAAACGCCCTTTTCCTGCATAGTTACGCCGAAGAGTATGTCCGCGTTTTCCATTGTCGGTTTACGGTGCGTTATGACTATGAACTGGGTGTCTGCCGCGAACTTTTTGAGATACTTCGCATACCTTGCAACGTTCGCCTCGTCGAGCGCGGCCTCGATCTCGTCGAGTACGCAGAACGGCATAGGCCGCATTCCGATTATCGCGAAGAGAATCGCGATTGCCGTAAGCGCGCGCTCGCCGCCCGAAAGCAGTGAAATTTTGGTCAGCTTTTTACCGGGAGGGCAGGCTATGATTTCCACGCCCGCGTTCAACGGGTCGTCGCAGTCGGTGTAGTCGAGCTGCAACTCCGCCTTGCCGCCGCCGAAAAGCTCTTTAAACGTGCGCTTGAAGTTCTCGTTTATCGTATTGAACCCTTCGTCGAAAATTTTAAGCATTTCCGCGCGAATGTCGTCTAGCGCGGTCGTGAGGTCCGCGATTGCTTTTTCGAGGTCCTCGCGCTCGGTCGTCATCTGCTCGAAACGCGCCGAAAGCTCGTCGTATTCCTCGACGGCGTTGTGGTTGACGGGGCCGAGCACGGTTATAGCCCTTTTCAGGTTCGCGATAGTCTGCGCCGCGGGAGCGGGGTCGTAGCCCTCCTCCTTGTATTGTAAACAACCCTCGTAATCCTCGCCGTATTCTTCCGAAATACGCGTTTGAAGGTATTCGAGGTCGCTGTCTATTTTCTGCAACGAAAGCGCAAGCATACTCTGCTGTTTTGCAAGCTCTTCCTTTTCCTTGTAAACGTTCAGTCTTTCGCCGTCGTACTGAACCATACGCCTGTTCAGCTCGTCCTTGCGCGCGTGCACTTCGGCAACCTGCCTGTTGAGGTCGGCGACGACTTCCTGCTCTTCCTTGGACAAAGCCGCCTGCTGGGCCTGACGCGTAAAGCTCCTCATTTCCTCTTCAATCTGTGGGATGCTGGCCTTCGTCTTTTCAAGCCTTTCGGAAAGGCTTTCCCTCTCGCCTTTGAGTCTTACAACGTTGTCCGCGCCCGATTTGAGCGCGCTTTCCAGCGACGCGATTTCAACCAGCAATGCGTTCAGTCGCTCGGTCTTTTCCGTGCGGTCGCCCGACAGCTTGTCGAACTCCGCGCTCATATCCTCTATCGCGGAAGACGCCTTGTCCGACTGCTCCGACAAATCGCTCGCGCCCTTGCTCACGCCAGTATATTCGCTGTCCAGTCCGGAAAGCCTGTCCATTAAAACCTTTTCGGACTGGCCGTACGCGGCGTATTCGCTCTCCGCGTTCGTAACGCTCTTCAACAGCGAGGACTGCTTTTCGGTAACCGCCGCAAGTTCCAGCCTCGCGTCCTGCAATTTTTTTATTAACTGCTGTTGCTCGGCGTTTGCCTCTCTCTGTTTTTCTTCCAGCTCTTTCCTGCGCTGCTCGGCGCGGCTAAGGAAAGTTTTCTTGCCCTGTATGTTGTCCTCTATCTCTTTTATGCGCCGCTCGTTAGCAAGCAGGTTGCCCGCTATTTCGCGCTTGGAACCGCCCGTCATCGAACCCGAAGTCGAGATTACGTCGCCGTCCAGCGTGACTATCTTGAACGCGCGGGGATAGCGCCTTGCAATCTGCGTCGCGTTCTGGATATTGTCGCAAATGAGCGTGTTGCCCAAAAGGTTATGTATAACGTTTTCGAACTTTTTATCGAACTTGACGAGATTTATTGCAAAGCCTATCGCGCCCGTATCGCGCACGGCAGACTTAATCATATCGTTTTCGGTGCGCGGCCTGAGCGCGTCTATCGGCAGGAACGTAACCTGTCCCGACCTGGTGCGTTTCAGATACTCGATTAAATACCTCGCGTCGTCGCGGGTGCGCGTGATAACGTTCTGCATAGCCCCGCCGAACGCCGTTTCTATCGCGACCTCGAACTCGCCGTCGCACCTGACCACGTCGGCGATAAGCCCCTCGATTTTCTCGGAAAGAACCAAATCGTTCCGCGCGTCGCTTAAAAGTTTTTTGACGGAATAGATATACCCGTCGAACCTGTCGCGGAGCGCGCGGCAGGTGGTAAGGCTGTCGTTAAGGCTTGCAATCTGCGCCTGCGTGTCGTAGGTCTGGCGAATGAGCTGGTGCAGCTTTTCGTCAATCTCTCGCGTCTTTGCCTCGGCGCGTTCCAAAAGCTCGTTCTCGTTGCCGAGAAGTCCGTTTAAAGCTTTGCCGCGCTCCATTGACTTTTCGTAATCGTCTTTAAAAGAATCGCGCCGCTCCTTTATCTTCGCCATTTCGGACCGGATTTCCGAAAGCCTTTCTTTAAGCAACTCCTTCTGCGCAGAAAGCGAGCCCATATTCTGGCGCATATCCGAAAGATCCTTGAACGTGTCCAGAACTTTTTTGCGGTGCTCGCCCGTCATATATTCGTAGTCCGCTATCTTCTTTGACAGCTCGTCTATTTCCGCGCGGAACACTTCGGTGTTGGCGCGCAGGGCGGCCATACGCTCGGTGTTTTTTGCAGAATACGCCTCGTTGCGCCTTATGTCCTTTTCAATGTCGTCGATACGCTTTGCAGAGTACGCAATGTCCTCCTGCGCGGCGGCAAGCTTGGCCTTGACCGAGCGCGCCTTTTCCGCAAGAAGTTTGGACTCGCCGCTCCTGTGCTCAATGCCGACCTCGTAACGGCGCAGTCTTTCGTTTAAATCCTGCAACTCCAAATCCGCCGCGGCTATGTCTTCGCGCCGCATCTGGTATTCCTTTAAAAGCTGCTCGGAGAGCGCGGTCACTTCCTCTATGCGTTTGGCTATTCCGAACGCCTTGGTATTGAGCGCCTCTTTCTCTCCCTCCGCGCTGTCGTGGCGGTATATGTACAGGTTCATCTCGTGGTGCCTGAGCTGCGCATACAGCTCCCTGTACTTCAACGCGTTTTCGGACTGCTTTTTAAGCGGGCCGATTTGCCGTTCCACTTCCGACATACGCTGTGCGAAGACGTACAGGTTGTCCTTTGACGCTTTTAGCTTTCGCTCCGCCTCCGCCTTCCTGTCCTTGAACACGACTATGCCCGTCGCCTCTTCGAATATAGAACGCCTGTCCTCGGGCTTGGCGTTCATAATCTGCTCTATCCTGCCCTGACCGATAATCGAGTAACCCTCTTTCGCCGCGCCCGCGCCGTGCAGAAGGCCGGTCAGAACTTTCATTCGCGACGGCTGTTTGTTGAGAAGATATTCGCTGTCGCCGCTGCGGTAGAGCCGCCTCGTCATTTCGACCTCGTCGCAGTCGATATCGAATATGCGCTTGGTATTGTCGAAAGTGAGCGTGACCTCGCAGAACGACATCTGGCGGCGCGCCTCCGTGCCGCCGAAAATAACGTCCATCATCTGCGAGCCGCGCATCATTTTAGCCGACTGCTCGCCGAGAACCCAGCGGATAGAGTCGGCAACGTTGGACTTGCCGCAGCCGTTGGGGCCGACTATACAGGTAACGCCGTCGCCGAGCGGAATTACCGTTTTATCCGCGAACGACTTGAAACCCACCAATTGTATCTGTTTGAAAGAACCCATATGAAACCTGTCTAAGTTAATACATTATTTATTGTTTTTGCGGAACTTCAACGCATTTTCGGCCGCAAGCTGCTCCGCGCCCTTTACGCTGTCCGCCTCGCCGTAAAACGTTTTCCCGAACGCGTTCACGCTTACCCTGAACCAATGCTTTTGCGGCGTGCCCAAATCCTCGCCGACGTATTCGGGAAGGGGCATACCCGCGCCCTGCAACTCTTCCTGCAACGCGCCCTTGAAGTTTTCCGCCTTGAATTTTTTATTGAAATCGAGCGTGGACAGTACGAATTTTTTCGCCGCGTCCATTCCTCCGTCCAGGTATATAGCCGCGGTAACCGCCTCGTACGCGGACGGAATCGCCTTTTTGTTTGTCGCGTCTTTTTTCGCGCCGTGTATCAAAAATCCGTCCAGCCCAAGCTTTTGCGACACGGGCGTGAGCGCCCCGTCCGAAACGAGCGCCTTGCGCCGCTCGGTCAGAAGTCCTTCCGTGCCGCCGTCCGAATATATGCGTTCGGATACGATAAATTCGAGAATCGCGTCGCCGAAAAACTCCATAAGCTGGTTGTTTTCTTCCGACGCCGAGGCGAGCGTAAGCGCGCGCTTTAATAGCGTTTTATCCTTGAAAGTATAACCGATTGCCCGTTCGACCTTGCTTAAATCAGTCATCGTCCACCGCAAAATTCAAATCCTCTCCGTCGAGAAGTTCCTCCACGGCGGGCACCAGCCTGCCGCGGTGTATCGCCGCCGCATTGGCTATCGCGTTCGCAATCGTTTCGGGCTTGGACGAGCCGTGGCTTTTAACCACGGGTTTTTTAAGCCCCAGCAACAGCGCGCCGCCGAATTTATTGAAATCGAGTTGTGCGCGCATACCCTTTATCGCCTTGCGCGCAAACAGATATCCTATCTTCGCGGAAAGCGAGGAGGTGAACTGTTTTTTCATTACGCCCAGTACAAGTTTTCCGCAACCCTCTATCGACTTCAAAGCGATATTGCCCGAAAACCCGTCCGCGACCACAACGTCGCATTCGCCCAGCATTATGTCGCGGCCTTCCACGTTTCCGATAAAGTTTATGCCCTTCATCTGCGACAGGTATTTATACGTTTCCTGCCTGAGCGGGTCGCCCTTGTGCTCTTCCGTGCCGTTGTTTAAAAGCCCGACCTTCGGCTCCTTTATACCGAACCCCGCCCGCGCGTATGCCGAGCCGAGCACCGCGAACTGGCAGAGCATAACGGGCTTGCATTCCGCGTTCGCGCCGCAGTCTACAAGCAGTGTCACGCCGCCGCGGGAGTTGGGTATCGCGGGACACAGCGCGGGGCGCTTTATTCCGCGTATCCTGCCCAGTATGAGCTGGCCGCCGACAATCGTCGCGCCCGTGGAACCCGCGGTTACGAGGGCGCATATATCGTCCTCTTTTTTAAGCATCCAATACGCCGCCATTAAAGACGACTGCTTTCTTTTAACCGCCTCCGTAGGGCTGTCGTTCATTTCTATAACGTCGGGACAGTCGACTATTTCCAGACGGGATTTGTCGTACTTGTGCTTGGCGAGTTCGGCGCAAATCTCGGCCTCTCTGCCCGTTAAAACCAGTTTAAGCTGTTTGTCGGCGTTAAGGGCCCGCACTGCCCCCGCAACGTTTACAGAGGGCGCGTTGTCGCCGCCCATTGCGTCAAGTAATATCTTAATCATTTAATCTCCTTAAATACGGCCGCTAACAATTATAACATACCGCTTTGAAAAACACAAACAAATAAACAAAAAAAGCAAACCTTTCGGCTTGCCTTAATTGTCCGCGCCGTTTTGCGGCGCCTCGGTTTCGTCAATTTCCGCCACGATACGCTTTATCGGCGCGTATTTGTCCTTTCTGAAAAGCACGGTTTTCTTTATCCCGCCGCGCGTGATTGTAAGATAACCCTCGCTAAGCGTTCCGTCCTTGCCCTCCTTTACAAGCGACAAATCGTCGGTAATCTCTTCGGGCGCGGCTATCCTGCCCGTCACCTTTGACGAGTAGCTGTATTCTGCGCCGTCGCCGCGGCCGTATATATCGAACCTGATATAGTTGCTGCCCGTTCGGGCGCGTATATACAGCCTGTAACCCGTGGTGTTTACGAATTTCAAATCGTAATAAGTTCCGCTTACCATCGCGTCGCAGGAGGGCGGAACGTAGCTCACGGCAAGCGAGTGCGCGTGGTATTCGGTGAACTGGCAACCCGCGCGCAGGGCCGCGTTGAAAAGCGTGGTGCTGACCTGACAAACGCCGCCGCCCGTTCCCTCCACAAACTCGCCGTTCTCGATTATCTTCGCCTTCTTGAACCCCCGCGCGGCCGTCCTTTCCCCCACAATATCATTGAACGAAAACGCCGCGCCGCCGTCCAGCACAGTTCCGTTTATGCGTTCGGCCGCAAGACGGATATTGTGCGAACGCGGTATGTTGTCGCCGTCGAAGTACGTCGTGTACGAACTGAGCAGGCGAGTGTTATACCTGACCTCGCTCATATTTCCGGTGCGCGGTACCGTCCCGACCTCTACCGCAACGTCGCAGAAATCCCCGCTGAGCGAGGCGCGTATATCGGCTAAAAGTTTCAGCCTGTCCGCTTTCAGTCCGTCGCAACCCTCGTAGTACGTGAATGCCTCGCCCGAGGAGTTGAACGCCGCGTAAGGTTCTATGACGGGTCTGCTTTCGTCGTTGCATATCCCCGCGGTAATCTCGCTTATGCCGTTTAAATAGTAGCTGACTTCCGCGGTATATTCCCGCCCCTTTTCGACGTTTTTCAAAAGCTGTTGGAGGTTGTCCTTGTAGCCTATTTCGGGATAAGTAAAAACGCGGTCGCTCGTTCCGCGGACGGTGAGGCTTTTTGTCTTCAATTCGGCGACTATGCTCTCCCTGACCGCCCGCGCCGCCTCCGCGCGCGTTTTACCGCCGACGTCTATCCCGTTCACGGTAACGCCTTTTGGTAGTCTGCCCAAAAACCCGCAAAAGCAAAAAATTAAGCCCGCCGATAAAGCGAGCATAAATATAAGTCTGTTTATCTTAAAAAATAAATTTTTCAAATTTTAAGTTTCTTTGCAAGAACTCCGTCCACATAGAATACGGGGTGACCTATTCTCTGTCTGCCGCCCTTTATATGGGTGTCCGACCCGCCCGTGATTTCAAGACCGAAAGTTTTCGCCGTCTCCTTATAGTATGCCGTTTCGGTTACAGTATGTGTAGTATAAACGGCTTCTATCCCGCCCAGTCCGCAGTCTTTCAATCTTGCGATAAGCCGACGCGTATCTTCCCGCGGCATTTCTATCCTTGCGGGATGCGCAAGCGAGCAAAACCCGCCGCACGCGGTAATAATTTCCACCGCTTGTTCGGGCGTGGGCCTGCCTATCCGCGAGTACGCGCACTTGCCTAACGCAAGATACTCCTTGAAGAAACTAAACGCATTACCCCCGCAATATCCCTTGTCCGCGCAAGCAAAAGCTATGTGCATAACGTGCACGGGCGACAGCGGACTGCGCCGCCTGTCCGTAACCTCGCGCAAGGTCACCGCAACTCCGTTTGCGTTAAGCTTGCGCACTATGTCGTCCGCGCGCTCCATTGCGCCGCTGAAAAGCCCTGCGGTAAATTCGCGGAACGCGCCGTCCTCCGCGTTGACGTTGTAGCCAAGCGTGTGTATCTTAACGTCGCCTGAGTACGCCGAAACTTCTATCCCGTTGACTAGCCGCACGCCCGCCCGCGCGCAGATTTCGGGCAATTGTCCGTACGCCGCGATACCGTCGTGGTCGGTAACCGAGATAAGCTGCACGCCGTTTTTCACGGCCTCCGCAACGACTTCCGCGGGCGACATCAGCCCGTCCGAAAAATATGTGTGAACGTGCATATCGGCGCGAAGTTTCATTTTATCTTACCGCCCTCTATGCGTATTTTATTGACCTCTCTGCCGTAGAGAACGCGCTCCGCGTGCGTGCAGGTGAGTATGGTCTGCAACCCGCTCGTGCGCGCGGCAAGCTTTTTGCGGCGCGGCAAGTCCAGCTCGCTCATAACGTCGTCGAGAATGAGCACTGGATATTCGCCCGAAAGCTTTTTGAAGATCTCCACTTCCGCAAGCTTTATCGACAGCGCGGCCGTACGCGTCTGCCCCTGCGAGGCGAACGTTTTCGCGTCCGTTCCGTCGATTACTATATCCAGATCGTCGCGGTGCGGCCCCGACGCCGTGAAACCCAGCCGTATATCCCTGTCGTAGTTTGCGGACAGCTCGTCAAACAATCGGGTAGCAAGCTGTTTCTCGTCGCCCTTATATTTCTTTTCGGGCGAAATTTCAAGCTTTTCCGCTCCGTCCGTAAGCTCCGCGTGTATGCCCTGCGCGACGGGCGAAAGCATATCCGCGTACTCCGCGCGCTTGAACGCAATCACCGCCGCGTACTTGCAAAGCTGCTCGTCCCAGACGGGCAGGGTTTCGTAAACCATACCCAAATCCCTGTTTTTGAGGAGATTGTTGCGCTGTTCGAGAATTTTATTGTAACGCATAAGCGCGACGTAGTACGGCCTCGAAAGCTGGGATATAGACACGTTTAAAAACCTGCGCCGCTCGTCGGGGCCGTCCTGAATGAGCCTCAGCTCGTGCGGGGAGAAAAACACGCTGAATATATTGCCGAGAATGTCGGCGTTGCGCGTTATCTTGTTGCCGTTAATCCTTACCTCGCGCCCGCCCTCGGTTATGCGCGCGGAAATCTCGACCTCGCCGTAAAGTCCCTCGGCAAGCGCGGAAATTTCCGCCGCGGCCGCGCCGTGGCGTATCAGCTGTTTATCGCGGCGGCAGCGCGGCGAAGTGCCCGTGCAAAGGTAAAACACCGCCTCCGCGCAGTTGGTTTTACCCTGCGCGTTCCTGCCGAAAAGCACGTTCAGCCCCGCCGAGAAGTCTACGCTTTCGTCCTCGTAATTTCTGAAATTTTTTAATTTTAAATTTTTTATCCGCATTTATCTAAAAAACACTTTATTTTAATTGCAACTTGTATTATAATTATAACAAAATTTTTGCAAAAACTCAAAGGATTAACGGCGCAATTATGGCAGAAAAGGGTAATTTTGACTTTTTATACAACCCCATAAAGCAAAAAATGCAGGAACTTGTTTCGCATATCAACTACACCACCTATATCGAAAAGCTTGTGCCCGTAGATATAGACGGACGGTTCATCGTGCTGGAAACGCCCACGGAGAGTTTTGCAAAATATATCACGGGCACTCTCGCCGAAAAAATGCGCGAGGCGATTATCAAGGCCGACGTGGGGCTTACCGATTTCCGCCTCAAAGTCGAGGGCAGCGAACGGTTCGCCTACAACGCGCCCGACGAGGAGAGCTACTCCCCGCCCGCCAACCTCGACCCCAAGTACACGTTCGACAGTTTCGTCGTTGGTAAAAACAACGAGTTCGTTCACGCCGCGGCGCTTTCGGTTGCCAACGACCCCGCGGGCACTTACAACCCGCTCTTCATTTACGGCGGCACGGGACTGGGGAAAACGCATTTGATTCAGGCAATCGCAAACAAGATTGTAAAGGACAAGCCCAACCTGAAAGTCATATACGTCACCTGCGAGCAGTTCGTAAACGAAATTATAGACAATATGTTCACGGGCCGCGGGCCCGACGCGCGCGACAGGGGCATAAAGCTCAGGCTGTACTACCGCAACGCCGACGTTCTCATTATTGACGACATTCAGTTCATAGAAAACAAAAAGGCCGTTCAGGAAGAGTTTTTCCACACGTTTAACGAGCTTGTTTCCAAGGGCAAGCAGATAGTCATTTCCTCCGACCACCCGCCCAAGGAGCTTACCGCGCTGGAAGAGAGGTTGAGGACGAGATTTTCGGGCGGACTGCTTTTCGATATCCAGCCGCCCAGCTTCGAAACGAAAATCGCCATTTTAAAACGCAAGGCTTTCGAGAAGAAATGCCACGTCCCCGACGACGTGCTTTCCTTCCTTGCGCAGGACTCGGGCGACGACGTGAGGACGCTGGAAGGCAGGCTTACCAAGGTCATATTCGCGTCCAAACTGCACGAGGAGCCGATTACCGTCGCGCTTGCGAAGAGCGCGCTGAACGAGGCCGTGTCCGAACCGGGGAAAGAAGAAATCACGCCCGAGAGCGTTATTGCGGCGGTCACTTCTTACTATAAAATCTCCAAGCACGATCTGGTCGGAAAGAGCAAGAAAAAGGAAATTGTAATCCCGCGCCAGATTTGCTGTTATCTTATGTGCGAGCTGCTTTCGCTCCCGCTTATCTCGATAGGCAAGGTGCTCGGCGGGCGCGACCACACCACTATTCTATATTCGCGCGACAAGGTGGACGAGATGTGCCGCGTGAACGACAAGATAGCAAAAGACGTGGACGACATAAAAAACATAGTTTTAAAAAAATAAAATTCCGTAATCAAGGCGCGCGTGCAAAGTTATTTTGCCCGCGCGGTCGGTTATATATGACAACTTTCTGCGAAGGACAATTCGATACCGTAGTTATAGGCGCGGGCCACGCGGGGTGCGAGGCCGCGCTTGTCTGCGCAAGGCTGGGGCTTAAAACCGCGGTGCTGACGCTCAACCTCGACAGCATTGCGTTTATGGCCTGCAACCCCTCCATTGGCGGGACGGCCAAAGGCCACCTCGTCCGCGAGATTGACGCGCTGGGCGGAGAAATGGCGCGTAACGCCGACAAAACCGCCATACAGATGCGTATGCTCAACGAGGGCAAGGGCGAGGCCGTGCAGTCATTGAGATGCCAGTGCGACAAAAACGCTTACCACCGCGAAATGAAACGCACGCTGGAAAATTGCGACAACCTGAGAATAGTTCAGGGCGAGGCGGCGGAGATTTTAACCGACGGCGGAAAGGTGAGCGGCGTTCTCACTTCCTACGGCGGCATACTCTATGCGAAAGCGGTTATTATAGCGACGGGCGTTTACCTGAACGCCGAAACGGTTACGGGCGAACTGCGCCAGAAGAGCGGGCCTTCGGGCTTTGCGGCTGCGACTATGCTTACCGAAAACCTTATTAAGCTCGGGTTCAACGTGCGGCGGTTCAAGACGGGCACGCCCGCACGGCTTGACGCGCGCTCGGTAGATTTTGATAAATGTCAGGTTCAGGAGGGCGGCGACGACGTGCCCGCGTTTTCGTTCCTGAGCGGAACGCCGCAAAACAGTCGGGTCTGCCACCTGACCTATACCAATGCGGAAACGCATAAAATAATACTCGACAACCTTGACCGTTCGCCGCTGTACAACGGCGGCATAAGCTCCACCGGCCCCCGCTACTGCCCGTCCGTCGAAACGAAAGTAGTGCGGTTTTCCGACAAGGAACGGCACCAGATTTTTATAGAACCCGAGGGTGTGGACACAAACGAAGTATACGTTCAGGGTATGTCCTCCTCTATGCCGCACGACGTGCAGGTTGAAATGTACAGGTCCGTGCGCGGATTGGAGAATTGCGATATTATGCGCTACGCTTACGCAATAGAATACGACTGCATCGACACGCTGGACGTTTATCCCACGCTCGAATTCAAGAAGGTTAAAGGCCTTTACACCGCGGGCCAGATTAACGGCACTTCGGGCTATGAAGAGGCCGCCGCTCAGGGGCTTATCGCGGGCCTAAACGCCGCGTACGCCATACTGGGCAAGCCGCCGTTTATCCTTGACAGGAGCGAGGCGTATATAGGCGTTATGATTGACGATCTGACGACCAAGGGCACGGAAGAGCCCTACCGTATGATGACTTCCCGCGCGGAATACGCGATTAATTTAAGGCAGGGCACGGCGGATTTCAGGCTTACGCCCAAGATAGCCGACACCCCGCTTTACACCGCCGAACGCAGAAACTGTTTCGAAACGCGTAAAAGACAACTTGCCGAGGCGCTTAAAATTCTCGACGGCCGCGCCGACAGAGCGCGCGCGCAGGAGTTTATGCGCGGGCGCGGCATTACGGGCAAAGCAAGCGCGACTTACGCAGACCTTATCCGCCGAGGCGCAACGCTTAAAGATTTGTGCGGCGCGTTCGGGATATTAAAGGATTTTCCGCAACAGATAATAAAGACCGCGGAATCCACGGTCAAGTACGAAGGCTATCTCAAAAAGAACGCGCAACAGATCGAGAAAGCGAAAAAGCTGGAAGAAAAAGCCCTTCCGCCCGATATAGATTACGACAAGATACAGGGATTGAGGCTTGAAGCGCGCGAACGGCTGAAACGCGTGCGCCCCCTGACGCTTGGTCAGGCAGGGCGCATATACGGCGTGAACCCCGCGGACGTGACGGTGCTTATCGTATGGCTTGCAACGAGAAAATAAAAAACGCGGCTCGATTCGGAGCCGCGTTTTATTTGTTTAATATAGAAGCGTGCTTTGGTTTATCATAAAAGCGCCGCTCTCCCCCTCTCGTCTTTATCCCTTTTTCCCGTCCGCGCCGCCGAAAATATCGGTTGCGGAAACTTCGCGCGTTTTAAACATAGCATAGTACGGGTCGTTCGAAAAATCGCGCTGTTTGTCGTACGTTCCGCCGAGGCTTTCGATTGCAAGCAACAGCTCTTTGTATTCTATGAAACTTATCCCGTCCTCGTCTATCTTGTCCAGAAGATATTCGAGCGCGCGCTCGTCGCCGTAAGCGGCAAGATAGCTTGCGTGCATAGGCACGTTTTCCGAGTCGCCGCGAAACTCCTTGATAAGTATATCGAAAATTTTGTCCGAACGCACAACCGAGCGCGACATTATTTCCAGCATAAACTCCCGCTCGACGCCGCGTTCGTAATATTCCACCGCCCTCTGCGCCGCAAGGTCGGCCTTTTCCTTGATAAAGTCCACAAGGCTGTTTTTCAGCTCCTCGCCGCAGTCGGGAGAAACGAGCATATCCATATACTTTTGTATGGCGCAATCGGCCGAACCTATAAGGTTTACCGCGTACTCCCGCTCCTGCTCGCTGCCGTCAAGGAGGGGCAACAGAAGTTTGACGGCGTTTCTGCCCTCTATCGCCTTGCAGAGAAACTCCGAAACGGGCACGCCCTGTTTTAAATGCGTGCAAAGCGCTTTTACAAGCTCTTCGTCCGTCATTTTTGCATAGAAACCGTTGGGGGTATCCCCGACCGACTTTATAGGCGTATCGCCGAACTTTTTATAAAGGCGCGGGATAATATCCTCCCACTCGCTTTCGGTATACTTGCCCACGTTCGCGGATATGAAATCCGTAAGCTTTTTATCAAACATACCGTCGAAATCGTAAAGTTTCATTTATCCCCCAGCAATGCGGAAATTTTTTTCTCGTCCGCGTCGAAGAACGAGGCGAGCTTATCGCGCCTGACGTCGGGTTCGGACACGCCCGACAGATGATATATAGCGGCGCACAGCGCGTCGCAGTTGGACGCCGCAGCAAGCCTGCCGTCTTCTTCCAGTTTTTTATAAAGCTTTTCGGCCGCGCAGGCGAACGCCTCGCCGTTGGCTATGTCTATTATTCCGAAATGCGCCGTAAGCGTTGCGTACGCCCTTAAAAAGTTTTTGCGTTTAAGTCTGCCCAGATTAAGAGCGCGGAACGCCACTTTTTTATAGAGGTGGCATAATACCACGCCGAAAGTGTTGTCCTCGTTGCGCTCGCCTATCAGCGTGAGTATCTTGACTTTGAGTCCGTCCGATAAAAAAGCGTTCAATAAAGTATCGCGGAGCAGATTGTCAAGCCCTGCCTTCACCGCGCAGACGGACGCAAGAAGCTGTAACTCGCTTTCGCCCGAGCCTTCCGTTTCGTCGAAACACCACAGCACGCAGTCGGTTATATCGACCTCGGCGAAAAGTTTTTCGGACTGGGCGTTCGTAAGCTTGGTGCACGCCGCAAGCAGTTTGAGCGAGGCCTCCCGCTCCTCCTGCGGCATACGGTAAAAATAGCTCATTTCCTTGGTTTCGCCGCTTTCCGCCGCCGAACGCGCCGCGTCGTAGTGGTATTTGGCGATAACTGCCTCGGGTTTGAGCGTTATAAGCCTGTCGAACGCCTCGAAACAGTCTTCGTATCTGCCGCAGTTAAAGGCCGAAACCGCCTTGAAAAACAGCACGGAGCTGTCGTAACGCATCTCGCCTTCGAGTTTTTTGAAAAGATTGAACGCCTCCTCGTGCATCTTGTTTTCACAGCACACCGTGGCTATCTTGTAAATATCGTCCGTTCCATTTACGTCCAGCTTTAAAAGCCTGCGCGCAAGCTCCCTGCTCTCCTCGCTCTTTTTCTGCTCCGTCCTGACCGCGGCCAGCGTCGTAAGCGCCTGCACGCTGTCGGGGTTTTTCCTGAGCACGGCAAGACACTCCGCCTCCGCCTGTTCGCACCTGTCGCTTATGATGTTGCACATAGCGATATAGTTCCTCGCAGAAAGGTAAGACGGGTTATCCTCCTCCACCTTCTCGAACTCGTCGATAGCCGCGTCGTAATCGCCGCGGCGCATCTTGTCCACGCCCTCGGACATAACGTCCGAGCAGTCCGCGATTGCGGGCGGATAAACGAATTTAAGCGGATTTTCGTCGCGGCTTAAAAACGAATTCATTATCTCGCCGCGCATTTCGGGGTCTATTTCGTCGGAAGACATCAAAAGCTGGTTGTAATAGTACGCCGAAAAGTGCTCGTTGCCGAGGTTCATATACGCGACGGCAAGCCCCTCGTATGCCTCGACAAGGTCGTCGCCGAGGGCGCAGTCCATAAACCTGAACCAGTTGTTTACGCACCTTTCGTGAAGACCTATATCGTCGAAAATTTCCGCGTACAGCATATACGCGTCCTCGTCGTTGAAATTCAACTCCGCATTTTTATTAAGCATTTTAAGCGCGCCGATATAGTCGTGCCTGTCGACAAGGTCGGAGGCGACGTTCAACAATCTGTCGCTGCTTAAATCTATTCCTATCGTTTTATTCATACGTCAATTAAAAAGTTTGTCAATATCTTCGCGGTTAAATTCGTAGTCGGTGTTGCAGTAATGGCAATGCACCTTGACCGCGCCTTCTTCGTCTATGATTTTGTGCAGTTCGTCCCTGCCGAGCGGCAGTATGACCCCCTCTATTTTCTTGCGCGAGCAATTGCACTTGTATTCGGGGAACGCCGAATACGCGGGCCCGTCTTTAAGCTCGTCGGAAAAGAACTCCTTCACTATCCCGTCCGCACCGTACTTCTCCACAACGTCCGCCGCGTGGACGAACGCCTGCATACGCTCTTCCGCCCTGTCCATATTCTCCTGAGAGGTACCGGGTAAAAGCTGCATAACCACGCCGCCAGCCGCAACGCACTTACCGCCGCGCATTTTAACGCCGACGGCGACCGCGGTCGGAATCTGCTCGCTTTGGTCGTAGTACTGCATAAGGTTTTCGGAAACGTCGTTTCCTTTAAGCTCGCACGTGCCGATGAACGGCCGGAAAAATCCGTCGTCCTTTATTACGGTGAGATACCCTCCGTCGATTCTGCCGCCGCACTCCGCGTCTATATAGCCGCGGATATGCAAACTCTTATCGCCCGAAACGCTGACCGCGCCCGCGTCGCCGTCGGGCTTGACCGTCAGCGAAACCGCGCCCCTGTCGTTTTTAAGACAGCCCGCCATATATGCGGCGCAGGTCAGAAACCCGCCAAGCGTCCTTGCGGCGTCCTCGCCGAGCCCGTGCGTTTTCACCGCGTCGTTCACCATCTCCGTCGTTTCAAGCACGGTAAGCGAAACCTGATTATCGTAAATAAGCGCCTTGTGAAGTTTGTTCATAGTCTTTTGCAGATAAAATTAATCCTCTCCCGTTTTTCTTGGCCGAGGTGGCCTTCCGTACGCACGGAGAACCCCGCCCCGCTCAGCGCCCCGATAATCCCTTCCTCCGAATGAATATACTGGACGTGCCGCTCGTCGTAACGCGCGTAAGTTCCGTCCTGCCGTCTTTCGAAGATAGTCAGATCCATAGTAACGCTGTCTTCGCCGAGCTTATTGAACCACAGATAAGTTATCTCCTCCCTGTCCTCGCCGAAAAGGTTGTTTCCGACAATTTCTCTGAGCTTTGTTTCCGAACTGACGTCGAAGACAAACACGCCGCCCTTTTTCAGGCTTGCGGCCACGCGCGAGAACGCCGTTTTGAGTTTCGACTGCGGCACGTAATTTAAGCAATCGTTCACCGCAATCGCGAAATCCGCTTTGACATTCAGTTTTAGTTTGGTTATATCGCCGAGTAAAAATTCCGTGCGCACGCCCTCTTTAAGCGAAATTTGTTGCGCAGTGTCGAGCATACGCTCCGAAATATCTATGCCCGTCACGCGGTATCCCGCCCTAATCAGCGCGCGCGTAAAATACCCGTTCCCGCAACCTATGTCCAGCCCGAACGCGCCCGCGCCCTCGTCTTCGAGCGTTTTAATTAAATACTGCGACCATTGTTCATAGCCGCAGTCGTCGTTTAAATATTCGAACCATCTGCCCAGCGCAGAGTAAGAATTTACCATTTCCGAACCGTCTCCTTTACGGGCACAGCCCGCGCCTGCGGGCAGATTATGAAGTTATTTCAAAAGGTTGTCGGAGCTGACCTTTTTCTTCTTGTTTTTCTTGCCCTCGGGCTGTTGCAACGCCTTTTCGCGCTCCGCAAAAAGTTTATTATACTCCGCGTACAGCGGGTCGTTTATGTGCTGTTTCTCGTAATCGGCAATCCTTCCGCCGAGCTTTGCCTTATCCTCCGACACCCTGTTAAGGTCCGCGCGGTTATAGGTCTTGCCGAGCGGGGCGGTAACCGCCTCTTTGTCTATCGGAAGAATGGGCTTGCCGATAAGCTCGCTCTTGCCCGCGGCGAGAAGTTCACGCGCAACGCGCTTGTCGTCCTCTTCCTGCTCCTCCGCAAGCTGCTTGGGGCTCTTTTTCGCCTTGGCCTC
>CAJTUI010000006.1 GCA_910579705.1 uncultured Christensenella sp. | reverse complement strand
ATGTTGAACTCGCCCTGTTGGAAAATTTCTGTATGGATTTTACGCTCCTGTACTGCGCAAAGCTGACGTGCGGAAATCACGCTTCGGTCTGGCGGGTGACGGCGGCTTCGGCGTTGGGCGCGTGCTTTGCCGTTGTGTTTCCGCTGTTCGGATTAAGCGGATTATGGTCGGCCGCTGTAAAAATCGTTTCGGGACTGATAATTTGTCTTTTGGGCGGAAAGTTTAGAGGTTTTAAAGCATACCTTAAATTAACGGCGGTATTTCTCGTCTTTACGTTCGTGCTCGGCGGAGCGCTGATAGCTATATTTTCTCTTGCGGGATTGGATTATTCCGCGGGAGAGGGGTATATGCTGTCTTCCGTACCGATAGGAATTCCTATGTTCGGCGCGCTCGTACTCGTGATTCTTGCGAGAAAACTTGCTTTAAGACTTAAAAAGACTGACAAGGCGACCGTAAAATGTAAAATCTACTCCGGAGAAAAATACGTGGAACTTTCGGGTTTTTACGACAGCGGGAACAAAGTATACCATTCTGGACAGCCCGTCAGCGTGATACCTATGATATCCGCCCTGAAAATTATAGACGAAAGCCGAATAAAAGACGAAGTAAAAATACATACTGTTGCAGGGAGTAAAAAAATAAAAGTATTTACCGCGGATAAAATAGAGATATACTCGGGAGATAAAGTAAACGTCGTAAACGGCGTAAAAATAGGAATAAGCCCGCGCACGGCAGGCACGGCGGTATTGCACCCCGACCTGATGGAGGATTAAATGTTTGAAAAAATAAAACACCTGTTATCTCTGATATTCGGCAGAAATACTCTCGACTATATCTGCGGAACAGAGGCTTTGCCTCTTCCGTTTTCGCAGGAGGAGGAAAGCGATAAAATTTCGCGTTTGGAGCGGGGGGACGAGCAGGCTAAGTCCGAACTCGTCGAGCATAATCTCAGACTCGTCGTTTACATAGCCAAAAAATTCGAAGGTTCCGGAGTGGACGGGGACGACCTCGTTTCGGTCGGAACGATAGGACTTATAAAGGCTATCAACTCTTTCAAATCCGAAAAAAATATAAAACTCGCAACTTACGCTTCGAGGTGCATAGAAAACGAAATTCTTATGTATCTTCGCCGTATGTCGAGGTTAAAACAGGAAGTAAGTTTCGACGAACCGCTCAATACCGATTGGGAAGGCAACGAACTTCTTTTGTCGGACGTTATGGGAACCGACGCGGACAGCGTTTATTCCGATATAGAAGGCGGAGTGGAGCGCGAACTGTTGCAGGCTTCCCTTTCGAAACTGTCTCCGAGAGAACAGAGAATTATGCGTATGCGTTTCGCGCTCGACGGCGGAGAAGAAATGACGCAAAAAGACGTCGCGGACAAACTCGGCATTTCGCAAAGTTACATATCGAGACTGGAAAAAAAGATAATTTCCAAACTCAAAAAAGACATATCGAAGCAAATCTGACGTTCTGAGTCAAATAATCGTAATCTTTCCGTACATATTCCGAAAAAGGGGGAAATAATATGTTACAGAAAGTTATTATTTGCGGGGTGGACACGTCGGGACTTCCGTTGCTGTCCTCGAAGGAACAGGAGGAGCTTATGCTCGCAATCAAAGCGGGCGACGAATCCGCGCGCGAGAGGTTTATAACCGGAAATCTGCGCTTGGTTTTATCGCTTGTCAGAAGGTTCTGGGCAAAAAACGCAAACGCCGATGACGTGTTTCAGGCGGGTTGCGTAGGGCTTATAAAGGCTATCGATAATTTTGACGTTACCGTCGGAGTCAAGTTTTCGACTTACGCCGTGCCTATGATACTCGGCGAAATCAAAAGGTATCTGAGGGACGGCAACAGTTTGCGGGTTTCGAGAAGTATACGCGACACCGCGTATCAGGTGCTCAAAGTGCGCGAAAAATTGGAAGCGGACGACGAGGACGTGACGTATGATAAAATCGCAAAGGAAATGAATATCGCCGTGTCCGAAGTCGCTTACGCGCTGGACGCTATTTCCGACCCCGTTTCGCTGTACGAGCCCGTGTACAACAAATCCGGCGACACGCTCCTTTTAATGGACCAGATATTCGACGTTAAGAACAACGACGAAGTATGGACGGAAAAGGCGGCGCTGTATGAGGCGATAAGCCGTTTGGAGGGCAGGGAAAAGAAGATACTGTTTTTGAGATATTTCGAGGGAAAGACACAGACGGAAATATCGCAGGAAGTCGGTATTTCGCAGGCGCAGGTTTCACGCCTTGAAAAAACCGCATTAAAACAAATAAAAAGCTGTATATCTTAATAATTTAACGAAAGCCCGCCGCGATTTTTTCGCGGCGGGCTTTCCCCGTATGGTAAATATTTGTTTTTTTATCTGTTGACAAATAAAACTTAATATATTATTATAATAGTGGTTTACAATGTAATGCTTTAAACCTAAAAGAGGATATTTAAATGCTGAAAAGAAGAATAATAGAATCTGCGATAATGGTTTTATGTGTGGCAGTGGTGGTTCTTATAATCGTATTTTATTCGATATTTGCTTCGGATAAGATATATTCAGAGAGCGCAAGCCATCTTACCGAGATTTACGGTCAGGTTAATATAAATTACAGTTCCACCGTACAGAGAAACTGGAACATACTCGGCGGCTGGGCTGATTACGTAAAGGAAAAAGCCGAATCCGCGGAAGATACGGGGAATAAAGAACTGACCGATTATATAGAAGCGAGAAAGAAAGACTGGGGATTTACATACTTTTATTTTATTGACGAAAACGGCACGGGTGTCAGCCGCGACGGAAAGGTTGTCTGTACGTTCGAGGGCATAGAAAATTATATTCCGGTACTTAAAGGTGACGAGGAAGCCGGAGTAAAACCCGACAATATCGTTATGGCCACGGAGAGGCTCAGAGACGGCGAGACAAGCACGACAACCGTAACGTTATTCGCTGTTCCCGTAAATATCAAATACGTAGGTCAAGATTATATAGCCATCGGAGTTACGTTTAATACTACGGATATGAACAAGACTTTGGACATCAACGCTTTCAACGGCAGCGGCGTGTGCAGAATAGTGACCGAGGCAGGCGGCGTACTGATGTCTTCCAACGGGAAAGAGGACAGCCGTTATATAGAAAATTTGCTTGCATCCGTTGAATTTACCCGCGGAAGCGCCGAAGATTTGCGCAACAATTTAAAAAACGGTAAATCAGACGTAGCAATGTTCAAGTACGCTAAAATAGAATATTATATCGTTAACTTGCCCGTAGGTTTTAATAATTGGAGTATGATAGGCATAGTTCCCGCCGAAATTCTCAATCACAGTATGAATAATTTCAGGTCTGTTACCATCGGGTTTATGACGGGAATATTCTTATTGCTCGGCGCGGCGGGCGTAGGCGTAGTTTTTGCGTATCAGTTGAGGAGAGCAAAACAGAAAGAGTTGAATCTCAAACAGGAAATGAACGTAAAACTCGAACAGGCGCTCGACATAGCAAAGTCCGCCAACGAGGCGAAGAGCAATTTCCTTTCAAATATGTCGCACGATATAAGAACTCCTATGAACGCGATTATAGGTTTCTCTACTCTGCTTGCGAAGAATGCGGAGAAACCCGATACCGTGCGCGAATATGTCAAGAAAATAACTTATTCGAGCCAGCATCTTTTAGGATTAATCAACGACGTGCTCGATATGAGCAAAATCGAAAGCGGAAAGACCGCTTTAAACGTTGAAGAATTTTCTCTTCCCGAATTGCTCGAAGCGCTTTATTCTATGGTTCTTCCGCAGACGAAAGCCAAGAAGCAGAATTTCGATATGCACACCAAGGGAGAGATACCCGAACGCATTTTGGGCGATAAACTTCGTCTTAACCAGATTTTACTCAATCTCTTGTCGAACGCGGTTAAATATACTCCGGCAGGAGGCAGTATAGGACTTGTAATCGAGGAGATGGAGCAGAACGTACACAGACACGCTCATTTGCGGTTCGTTGTTAAAGACAACGGACTCGGTATGAGCGAAGAATTCGTACAAACGA
Source organism: uncultured Christensenella sp. (assembly GCA_910579705.1). Taxonomy (GTDB): domain Bacteria; phylum Bacillota; class Clostridia; order Christensenellales; family Borkfalkiaceae; genus Coproplasma. The sequence goes on along the minus strand of CAJTUI010000006.1, from coordinate 125,346 downwards.
TATTCCAGCCGTTCTCGCGCGAGCAGACCAACGCTAAGAAAGAAATCCAAGGTACGGGGCTCGGAATGGCTATTACCAAAAACATCGTAGATTTGATGGGCGGTACGATTTCCGTCGAAAGCAAACAGGGTGTAGGAAGCGTATTCACCGTCGAACTCGAACTTGCCGTGGCCGAGGAAATGGACGACGACGATTTCTGGCAGCGTCACAATATTACGCGTGTCCTCGTCGTTGACGACGAGGAAGATATATGCCTCAACGTCAAAGAACTTATGGAAGGAACTGGCGTCGATATATCGTACGCGGTAAGCGGAATGCGCGCGATAGAAATGGTCAACGAATCGCGTACGGAAAACAATAATTTCAACGTTATTCTACTTGACTGGAAAATGCCTGAAATGAACGGCATAGAAACGGCTAAGAGAATTCGCGAAATCGTCGAAACCGAAATTCCTATTCTCGTTTTGACTTCTTATAATTTCGAGGAAATAGAGGACGAGGCTAAACAGGCCGGAATCGATTTCTTCCTGCCCAAGCCTTTCTTTATGTCTAATTTCCGCCGCGCGGTTGAACACGTACGCGGTACCCGAGGCAGCGACGAAACGGCTTCCGCTTCCGATACGGATGCGGTTTCGCTGAACGGTCTTAAAGTGCTCGCCGCGGAGGACAACGAAATAAATGCTGAAATTCTTACCGAGCTGTTATCAGACGAAGGCGTCGTCTGCGATATAGCGCACAACGGCAGAGAAGCGTTGGAAATGTTCGAAAAATCCGAACCGGGACAATACGATATAATCTTTATGGACGTGCAGATGCCGGTTATGAACGGTTACGAAGCGACGCGCGCGATACGCGCTTGCGCACACGAGAACGCGAAAACTATTCCCATTCTCGCAATGACCGCGAACGCGTTCGACGAAGACGTTAAGTCCGCTTTGGATTCGGGTATGAACGCTCATATGTCGAAACCCATAGATATAGATAAACTTAAAATTACTGTTGCAAAAATGCAAGGAAAATTATAATGACCTCGAAAAAGAGAATTTTAATCGTAGACGATTCCGAAATGAACAGAGCGTTGCTGGAAGATATGCTGTCGGACGAATACGAAATTTTGGAAGCGGAGAACGGTATGCGGGCGGTCGCGATACTCCGCGAACACGAACTCGATATTTCGCTCGTACTTCTCGATATAGTAATGCCGGTTATGGACGGATTTGAAACTCTCGCGATGATGAACAAGCAGGGGTGGATATCGCATATACCTGTAATTATGATATCGGCTGAAACAGCCTCGACTTATATGGACAGGGCTTACGGATTAGGCGCGGTAGACTATATATCCAGACCTTTTGACGAACGTACCGTAAGACACCGCGTCAACAGCAACGTTATACTCGGAGAGAGCAGAAGGGAACTTTCGTTAAGACTTACCGAACAGGTATACGAAAAAGAAAAAGACAACCGTCTTATGATTGAGATTTTGTCTCATATCGTAGAGTTCAGAAACGGCGAAAGCGGACTGCACGTTTTGCACGTTCACGCCATAACCGAACTTATCTTGCAGGCGCTTATGAAAAAGACGGATAAATACGATTTGTCGCCCAATGACGTAACGCTTATCTGTAACGCGTCGGCATTGCACGACGTGGGCAAAATCACCATTCCGTCGGAAATACTCAACAAACCAGGCCGTCTTACGCCCGAAGAGTTCGAGATAATGAAATCTCACACTGTGGAGGGCGCGAAGATACTTGACGATATACCCGCCCGCGGGAACGAGCCGCTTATCAAAGTGGCGTATCAGATTTGTCGCTGGCATCACGAGCGTTACGACGGCCGCGGCTATCCGGACGGGCTCATAGGCGAGCAGATACCCATTGCGGCGCAGGTCGTCGCACTTGCGGACGTGTACGACGCGCTTACGAGCAAGCGCGTGTATAAACCGCCGTTCACTCCCGAAAAGGCCGTCGAAATGATAACCAATAACGAGTGCGGAGTGTTTAACCCGTTGCTTATGGAGTGTCTTAAAGACGTTGCCGAAACGCTTAAAAAAGAGCTTACCCTGCTCTCGCTCGGAAATTCGGCTGAAAAGGAAATCCAGAAGACGGTCGCGCATACGCTTAAAACGGGCGGCGTGGCGGACGTTCCCAACAGAACGATAAGATTGTTAGAGCACGAAAGAATGAAAAACAAAATTCTTTCGGATATAACTCGCGATATAATTTTCGAGTTTTCGGCCTCGCCCGAGATTATCAAACTTTCGGAGTGGGCGGCCGACTATCTCGGAATGCCGCTCGCAATTCTCAATCCCAGAGAGAGCGAGTTCGGCAAGAAGATGTTTAAGCCAAGGGATTTCGACAAGCTGTTGCAGGCGCTTAAAAACACGACGCCCGAACACACGGGAGTTACGGAAAAATTTATGCTCGAAATAAAGGGCGTAAAGACCTGGTGCAAGGTCGTCGGGGGCTCTATGTGGTCTGATACCGAGCCTCCCGAATACGAGGGCGCGGTCTGTAAGATAGTGGATATCAACGACGAAACCGAGGAAATGAAAATTCTCGAAGAGAAGGCGAACCTCGATTCCAGAACGGGCCTTTTGAACCACGAGGCGGCGAAAGAGCAGATAACCCAGCGTATGGAGAAATCCAACGGCAGGAATTACGCGCTTATCTTCTTTGATCTGGATAACTTCAAGCAGGCGAACGACGTTTACGGACACCGTTTCGGCGACGAAGTGCTCGAATACATTGCCGACACCATAAGGAAGAATATCCGTAGTTCGGATATAGCCGCGCGTATGGGCGGGGACGAGTTTATCGTCTTTATGGGATATAAGGGCAACGTCGAGCCGCTTATAAAGAGAATTTTCGCAAGTCTTACGGGCGAGTTCAAGGGTTTCCCTATTAAAGTAAGTATGGGCGTGGCTTTGCACGACAGCAGTATAACGGAGTATAATACGTTGTTTGAAATGGCGGACAAAGCGGCTTATTCCATAAAAAGAAGCGGAAAAAATTCTTACAGGTTCTATGACGATTCGTTGAAAAACGTCGTAACCGACAGGGATTGACAGGAGGTTTAAATGACCGTAAAAGAATGTTATGAAATTATGAAAGGCGACTATGACGACGTTATAAGCCGCCTGCGCACCGACGACAGGGTTAAAAAGTTTCTTTCCAAGGTTTTAAGCGACCCCAGCTTTTCACAGCTGTGCAACGCGCTAGAAAGCAAAAACATAGAAGAGGCTTTCCGCGCCGCGCACACTTTAAAGGGAGTTTGTAAAAACCTGTCGCTGACCAACCTGGCGTATTCCGCAAGCAACTTAACGGAGGCTTTGCGCGGCAGGCAGGACTACGGCGACGATATAGAGCCGCTGTTTAAAAAGGTTAAAAAGGACTACGCGCTGACTATGGCGTGTATCCAGATGTTATAAGGCAATTCAAGTATTTTTACTTTATTGAATAAATGCGAATATAAAAGGAGTTCATATGTTACAGAAATCTAAATTGAAGAAGGCCATCAACGCCAGCAGAAAGAAGATTGCCACCTTAGAGCAAAAGCGCACCCGTTCGCAGGCGGCTTTGGTTTACGCGCTTTTAAACCACACCACCCCCAACGACAACGACATTGAGTTCTTCAACCAGTTCACGGTGCAGATCGAGAACGAGCGTAACCATATGCACGAGCTTATGGCGGAGCTTGATAAGCTTGTTTAATACATAGGCAATCGCAGCGGACGGCAACGGCGGAGAGAGTTAATACTCGCCGCCTTTTCCGCGTACGGGCATTTTTGTGAAACGGGGTTAATTTTGCGGGATTTTCAAAAAAGTTTTATAAAGAAGTATAATTTTGGCTTTTAAAGGCAATCAAACTTTTGTACTTAATTTATTTACTTTTTTTTAAAACCGTGATATAATATAATAAATTTCGACAAGGAGGACGGCAGATGATTATTGCGGATTGGATAGCCATAGGGCTTATAGTATTTTTTGCATTACTCGGTTTGCTGGTCGGGTTCGGAAGAGGCTTGCGCTTTTTTACGAAAGGCTTTTTCGGTTTCTTAATAACGATACTTGTATGTTACTGTCTGGGCGGATTTATTTTAAAGATAAGTTTCGTTGAAGAACTTTTATTGAAATTCGTCGCGTCGCTGGAAGGTAAAGGAACGGTTTGCGATATTCTTATCGCAATTCATATCGAAATCATAGTTTACTATATCGTACTGTTTATTGCCGTGCTGATACTCAAATACACGATTGTTAAACTTATCGCAATGATATTCGAAATAGACAACATAGTTATCAAAGTGATTAACAGGATAGTGGGCGTGGGGCTTTTCCTTTGCGTGCTTGCATTGTTTGTAATGATAGCGTTCCAGATAGTCTATCTGATAGGCGGCACAACCGTCACGAATTTCCAGCAGCATATTTCGGGCAGTATCTTCAAGCTCGACTGGCTTTTCGAAAACAATCCTCTTATGACGATAATCAAAATAATCACCATAAGAATAGAAATTTAAAAATCAGATGTCAAATATATGCGGCAGGCAATAATTTTATTGCCTGCCGCATATATTATTACAAACTATTCTGCCGTTTTTCGGCGCATTAAGTGATTTTATGGAATTTACTTTTTCTCAACTCAAACAAAAGGACGTTATATCCATAACGGACGGTAAAAATCTCGGCAAGGTCTGCGACGTAACTTTTTCATATCCCGAAAACCGCCTCATAGGTTTAACCGTCACGGGTTGCAAGGGTTTCAGGTTCACCAAACAGGACCTGTTTATCCCCATTAAAAACGTGGTTAAGATAGGCGAGGACACCGTGCTTGTAAAAATGGAGGAGAAATGCCCTCAGCCCAAACCCCCGAAGTGCCCTCCCGAAAACTGCCCTCCCAAGCGGCCGCCCAACAACTGTCCGCCCAACGTTTGTCCTCCGAACAATTTCCCGCCGCCGTATCCGCCGCCTTTCCCGCCTGACAGACGCAGTTACGACGAGTACGAGTAGTTGTTACAAGTAAATTAACGGGGTTGTGGCGCGTATGTGAAAACTCAGAAAATGTTTTCAAGTTTCAAAGCATAGCCGCCGGGCAGGTTCTTTGTTATCTCCCTTAAAACCTCTATTTTCCCCAGCGCCAGTTCGTATTCTTCGCAGTAGATAAGGCCGCAGGCCTCGTTCAGCCAGTAGTCGATATACGAAATATCGTTGTGCGGGATAAATACGTGCAGTTTGCTCTTTTTCTCGTTCCACATACTCCGCACGGAATACCCGTCCTCGCGGTTTGCGGCGTCGTCCTCTATCTTCTTGTAAAGCGTTTCCAGCGCGCTGTGGAATTCGTCGAACTGCCGTCCGATGTATAAGTCCACGCCTATAAACAGCGCGATACAAAGCACAAGCGCGGTCAGGGTGTAAATTATAGACTTTACCATTTCCCGTTGACCTCTAACTGTAAAATTTTATATTTTTCGCCGCGTTTCTGGAAATAGACGCGGCCGTCGCCGTTTACGGTCATAACAAGCACCTGTTTGAGTTTTGCGTTCTGCTTTTTCAGGAACGCGTCAAGCTTGTCTTTTTCAATGCCGCAAAGCTCGAGGTTTTTCTCGTCGGCCTTTCCGCCGTCGATAAGCATAACCGACAGGGAAGAGGTGGACCTGTCGGGGTTTTCCAGCGCGGAAAAACTGCCGTTGGCCTCGTACAGTCCGTAATACACGTCGTCAAGGCTGAAATAGCCCGCAACGCGCATACTCTCTATAAGATCGCTCACGTCCAGATTGTTTTTTTTCAGCTGGCATTCGTCTATACCGTCCTTGTTTATGACAATGGACGGTTTTCCGCATATAACCGTTTTCATAGGCTTGAACCACAAATCCAGAAGCCACACAATCTGGTGCAGTATAAAGATTGTTACGATAGCAATAATGCCGTATAGCAACGGTATGGAAGTATCCGCCATAGGAATACAGGCAAGCTCGGCGATGAGCAGGGATATGACGAACTCGAAAGGTTGCATTTCCCCCACCTGACTTTTGCCCATAAGGCGCATAACGGTAAGCAGAATTAAAAATATAATCGCCGTACGTAAAAATATCAGAGCCATACAATAAGTTTGTACAAATTTATTTTCAATATTCTTGATAAAGATTATATCGTATGATATAATGTTTGCGTTTGAAATGGATAATAATTATAACGCCGCGGCGACCGTGAAAAGTTACGCCGCCAAGGGAATCCACGCCGGCACGGCGGTCACGCGCGCCATACTCGACAGGCTTGGAAGTCCCGACGAAAAACTTAAAATCATACACATTGCCGGCACAAACGGCAAGGGCTCAACCGCACAGTTTTTTACAAGCATACTCGTTGCGGCGGGGAAAAAGACGGGCACTTTCACCTCGCCCGAGGTCTACGACTTTTACGACCAGTTTATGCTCGATAACGTAATTATCCCGCCCGAAACAGTCGAAAAGTATTTCGCCGCCGCTCTGAAAGCCGCGGAAGGGCTGGATGCGACCGGTTTCGAGGTGCAGACCGCGGGAATAATCCTCGCGTTCGCCGAAGAAGGTTGCGAGTACGCCGTGCTGGAATGCGGTATGGGCGGCCTCGGCGACGCGACGAACGCGGTAAATGACAAGGTACTTTCCGTTATAACTTCCGTGTCATTGGAGCACACGTCCTATCTCGGAAACAGCATAGAGGAGATTTGCAGGCACAAGGCGGGCATAATCGCAAAGGGCCGTCCCGTTGTCGTAAACGCGCACCAGCCGCCGCAGGCAAGGCAATACTTCGGCGCCGCGGGCGCCATTTTCGCCGACGGGGTGGAATACAACGGCGGTAAGGAGTTTTCATACCGCGGTAAAAAGTATGAATTAACGGCCGAGGGCTGTCTTCAACCCTACAACGCCGCGACGGCGATAGAGGGCGCGGCCATTCTCGGCATAGACGGTACCGCCGTATACGAGGGCATAAAAAACGCCTCGCCGCGCGGCAGGCTGGAAAGGTTTCGCGCCTGCGGCCGCGAATACGTGCTGGACGGTGCTCACAACCCCGCCGCGTTCGGGCCGCTTAAAAGTTTTTTGACTGATACGGCGGAAACGAAAACGATTATATTCGGCTGTCTTTCCGATAAGGATATAGACGGTATTCTCGCAAATATCGCGGGGCTTGCGGACAGCGTTACGGCGGTTGCTTGCACGGGGCCGCGCGCCCGCACGCTTGCCGAAACGAAAGCGGCCTGCGAAAGATATTTCAAGTGCGTGCGCGCCGCCGACAGCGTTTCGGCCGCGCTGGACGGAGCGGAGGGCGAAACGGTGGTCGTATGCGGTTCGTTCACGATTTTAAAGGAGGCAAGAGATTGGATAGAGAAAAAGCAATAAAGGCTGTCGAACAGCTTTTACAGGCGCTTGGCGAAGATATAGACCGCGAGGGCTTGCGGGAAACGCCGCGCCGCGTTGCGGACGCGTTTGCGGAGTTTGTTTCGGGCGAAGGCAAGGACGCGTCCAAGCATCTTTCAAAGACCTTTAAATCCGATTGCGGCGACTTGGTGCTTGAAAAGGACATATATTTTTCGTCCACGTGCGAGCATCATTTAATGCCCTTTTTCGGTAATATCGCAATCGCTTACATTCCCGACGGCAAGGTTGTAGGGCTTTCCAAGCTCGCGCGCACGGTCGAGGTGTTTTCCAAAAGACTGCAATTGCAGGAGCGGCTTACAAGCCAGATAGCCGAGGAGATTATGCGCTGTCTTGCGCCCAAGGGCGTAATGGTCGTTTGCGAGGCGGAGCACACCTGTATGACCTGCCGCGGCGTTAAAAAGGCGGGCAGTAAAACGCTGTCTTACAGCGTTGCGGGGGAATTTCCCGAAGATAAAAAACGCGAGGTTCTGGCGCTGATAAAATGATTATAGGAAATAAGAAATTCGAACGCCGCACATACGTTATGGCGATTGTCAATCTCACGCCCGACAGTTTCTGGGCTGAGAGCCGCAACACCGAGTACACCGTTTTAAAGACCGTCGAAAAGGCGATAGCCGACGGCGCGGCGGTCATAGACCTCGGCCCGCAGTCCACCCGCCCGAACTATACCGAGGTTTCGGCAGACTGCGAAATTTCGCGGCTTATCCGTCCGTTGGAGCTGATTAAGAGCAATTTCGACGTGCCCGTTTCGGTGGATACATACTTCGCCAAAACGGCGGAGGCCGCGTTGCAGGCGGGCGCGGATATGATTAACGACGTGTGGGGGCTTGCGCGGGACGAGGATATGGCGAAAACGATAGCGGCGTACAACGCCGCCGTTTGCATTATGCACAACGCCGCCGCGGTTTTGGAGGGCGACATCTGGCCGCCGATAGAAAGCTTTTTGCGCTCGGCCGTACAAAACGCGCTTTCCGCGGGTATCGATAAGGATAAAATCTGTCTGGACGGCGGTATCGGCTTTGCGAAAACGCGCGAGCAGAATATAGAGCTTTTGAACGGTTACGGCCGTCTTTCGGCTCTGGGTTATCCGCTGTTGCTCGGGACAAGCCGTAAATCTATGTTTGGCGGCAAGCCCGAGGACAGACTTCAACCCACGCTGGAAAGCACCCGCCTTGCTGTAAGACAGGGCGTTCTCTTCGTGCGCGTGCACGACGTAAAGGAGAACGCGCTCGCGATAGAGGAAGAGTATGGACGTAATTAAGATACGCGGCCTTGAAATATCGGCCTGTCACGGCGTTCACGGTTTCGAGAAAAGCACGCCGCAGAAATTTGTATTTGACGCGGACTTGCACACAAATTTTTATTCCGCCGCGAAATCCGACAGACTGGAAGATACCGTAAACTATTCGGCGGTCTGCACGCTCATATCCGAGATAGCGCAGGGCAAAGTGTTTAACCTTATCGAAAAGCTCGCGTACGAGTGCGCGTTCTCGATTATGGAAAAGTTCGAAACGGTAAACCTTGTCAAGCTTACCGTAAACAAGCCCGAGGCGCCTATAAAGCTTAAATTCGGAACGGTGGCGGTAACTGTCTGCGCCGAGCGCGAGCTTGCGTATCTCTCGATAGGTTCCAGCCTCGGCGACAGGAAACAGACCCTCGACAGGGCGGTAAAACTTCTCGGCAAAAGGCGGGGGATAAAGGTGATAAAGGTTTCGGACTATCTGGAAACTGCCCCGTACGGCGGGGTTGCGCAAAACACGTTTTTAAACGGCGCGGTCAAGATTTCAACCTTTTTGACCCCGCACGCGCTTCTGGACGAAATTCACGCGATAGAGGCGGAGTGCGGCAGGGTGCGCGACAGGCGTTGGGATGACAGAACGCTGGATATAGACATAGTATTTTTCGGAGATAAGCGCATAAACGACGAAACTCTGACCGTTCCGCACCGCGACTATCAAAACCGTGATTTTGTTAAAATTCCGTTAAAACAGATAGCTCCGCATCTGATCGACTGAAATATTACAGTTACACCGTGATTATGCGTAAATTTATATGTGCAAATTGCACAAAAATTTTTAAAAAATCTATACAAAAAACAATACGTATGTTATAATTTCCACATATTGAACAACGAAAATTTACGCAGAAAAGAGGGCGGAGGAACTCCGCCTTTTGAGGAGTAGAATATTGGAAAAAATAGGCATCATTGATTTGGGCTCGAATTCGGCAAGGCTCGTAATAGTTAACATTTTCGAAGAAAACTATTTTATGGTAGTGGACGAGCTTAAAGAAAGCGTACGGCTCGGACAGGATATGGAGCGGGACGGCTTTTTAAAACCTCAGCGCGTGTCCGAAACGATTAAAACGCTTAAAATGTTTCGTAAACTGTGCGACGCAAGCGGCGTGACGCGCATTATTGCGGTTGCAACCGCGGCAGTGCGCCGCGCGAAAAACCAGCGCAGTTTTCTGGACGAAATTCAGGCCAGTTGCGGCATTAAAATACGCGTTCTCACGGCCGAGGAAGAGGCGGTTTACGTCTACCGCGGCGTTATAAACACTATGGACGTGCCCAAGGGCATAATCCTCGAAATCGGCGGCGGCGCGACCAAAATCGTTTATTACAACAGAAGAAATATTTTGAACTACGTCACCCTGCCTTTCGGCGCGGTTACGCTTACGGGGCTGTTTGCTGACGGCGATTTAAAGCCCGAAGAGGTTTCGCGCAAGATAGAGGAGTTCTTTACCGAGCAGCTTAAACAGGTGGACTGGATTGCGGACGTGGACCCCGACGTGCAGATGATAGGCGTCGGCGGCTCGTTCAGGAACCTTTTCAAGATAAGCAAAATGGTGCACAAATACCCGCTTGACACAGTGCATAACTTCACTATGATGGCGGAAGATTTTATGCCCGTGTACAATATGATAAAGGTGCTCGACCTCGATAAAAAGAAGAAGATAAAGGGGCTTTCGGCCGAACGCGCGGATATCCTTCCCGCGGCGCTTGCGATTATCAAATCGTTCGTATCGTATTTTAATTTCGACCGTTTCATTATGTCGGGCGCGGGACTGAGAGAGGGCATTATGTTTAATCAGGCCCTGCCTATGACCGAGGAAAAACCCATTTCCGACGTTCTTACTTACTCGCTTACCACGCTTGTCAAGTATTACGGTTGCGACGAAAATCACGTCAAACACGTCGTTAATTTAAGCATACAGCTTTTCAAGCAGTTGAGGGTGTTGCATAAGTTTCCTAGGCAGTATCTTAAAGTGTTGAAGGTTGCGGCAACTCTGCACGATTGCGGTATGCGCATTAAATACTACAACCACCAGCGCCACAGCTGTTATATGATTTTAAATTCCACGCTCTACGGCGTGTCGCACAGGGATCTGGTGCTTGCCGCGTTCACGGCCTGTTGCCACAAGAAAGAGGACATCAACCCTTACGACTGGGCCAGGTTCAAGGACCTTTTGAACGAAGACGACATAGAGATTGTCAAGCGGCTCGGCGTAATGCTGAGGATTGCGGAGTGTCTTGACAGGTCGATGTCCGGCACGGTCAAATCGATAAACTGCGACATTCTCGGCGATTCGGTAATAATGAAAACGGAAGTGGACGGCGACGCAACGCTTGAAATTCGCGGCGCAATGGCCGCCGGCGGCGAGTTCAAGAAAGCTTTCCACAAGACTTTGGAAATACTGTAAACAGCGTTTCGCGCAAATCTTGCGATTTGCGCGAGTTTGTTATCAGGCTTAATTAATTTATGGAATATATACTCGCAAGCGCGTCACCGCGCAGAAAAGAGCTGTTGGCGCTGGTCTTACCGTCGTTCGAGGTAATTCCCGCCACTTCGGAAGAAAAAGTTAATATTTCGCTTTTCCCCGAACAGATGGTCTGCTCGGTCGCGGAGCATAAGTGCGACGAGGTGTTTAAAACCCACCGCGACAAAACCGTTATCGGTTGCGACACTGTGGTTATTTTCGAGGGCGATATTCTCGGAAAGCCGAAAGACAGGGAGGACGCGTTCAAAACGCTTAAACGGCTGTCTGGCAAGACGCATTACGTTATTACGGCGGTTTGCGTTCGGAACAAGTACAAGAAACTTATCGAGTATGACAGGACGGAGGTGCGGTTCAACGACCTTTCCGACGAGTTTATTAAAATTTATGTGGATAGCGGTTCGCCGTTGGACAAGGCGGGGAGTTACGGCATTCAGGACGGCGGGCTTGTGAAGGAGTATTACGGCAGTTATACCAACGTTGTGGGGCTGCCCGTCACGCTTGTGAAAAAAATGCTTGAAGAGGTACGTTAGGAGATGACAAGACTTGCAATCGACTTCGGGTCGAGTGTGACTAAGATATATATGCCGGGTAGCGGCGTTGTGCTTATGGAGGCTACCTGTATCGCCGTGGAGCAGTGTATCGACGGCGGAGAGAAACGAATGAACGTTAAGGCGCTGGGCGACAAGGCCCGCGCGCTGTCGGGCAGGGCGGCGATTAACACGCATATTATCAATCCCGTTTTCGAGGGCGATATTGTCCACGTCAATCTCGCGGCCTGTCTTTTGGGCTATTTCCTTGAAAAGGTGGAGGTAACGAAACGCCTCGCACGGCGCGCGGAGGTTATGTTTATATTGCCCTGCGGCAGTTCGCCCGCGCTCAAAGAGAAGTACAGGCGCATTGCAGACGAGTGCGGTATAAGCTGCGTTTACTTTACCATTACGCCGTTCGCGGCGGTGCTCGGCCATAACATAGCGATAAACGAGAGCACGCCTATGTTTAATCTGGATATAGGTTACGGCATAACCAACATAGCCGCGGTGTCGCAGGACGGGCTTATTTCGGGGATAAACGTAAATCTCGGCGGCGGGAATATAGACGTGCACTTAATCGACGAGTTCGCCGAAAACAAAAATTTCAAGATAGGCGCGCTCACGGCCGAGCGCATAAAAAACACTGTCGGCAGTCTTTTGAAGGACGACAATAAAATGACGCTTGCGGACGGCAGGGAGGTTTCAAGCGGAGCGCCCGTGTCCGTTTCGGTAAACTCCTCGCAGATTTACGATATTATTACGACCTATATAGATAAAATTCTGGAATACGTATCGCTTGTAATGTCAAAGTTGCCAGCGGAAGTGTCTTCGGGAATAATGCGCGGCGGGATTTATCTTTCGGGCGGATTGTTTAAAATGGACGGACTTGCGGAGTATATAGAACATAAGCTCAAAATCCCCGTCAACCTGCCGCAGGAAAGCCAGCTTGCCGCAGTCATCGGCGCGGGCACTATTTTAAACAACGTCGACCTTTTCGAACGGCTTGCAACCGATTAAAAAAGAGCGCCCCGTTTCTCTATGAAACGGGGCGCTTTTTTTATGTACGGCTTATTTTATCCATTAATTTCAGGTATTCCCCTGCATAGTACGTTTCGCCGCGGTAAGTTACGGTTGCGGAAACGGAAACCTTGCCGTTGTCTTCGTACACAAACGTAACTACTGTGTTAAAGCCGGGCGGCAATGTGCCTTTTGAACGGACAAATTCCATATTGTAAACGGTATCGTAAATTTCCTTTACCTGCCGTTTGTCGCTGATAGTATAATTCTCCGTGTCGGGGTTGCGGAAATCGACTTCGATACATACGGGCTCGTTTTCAAACTGCGGGTAAGCGTCGCAGATTTTAATTTTTTCGGGCTTGGTCAATACCCCGCCGAAATACAGCCCCAGAACCAAGGCTATAACGCATAACGCCGAAACTATCGCAATTAACGTGATATATTTCTTTTTCATACCGTTGCCCCCTTGTATATTTGTATAAAAATTATAACACGGTTAAGTTAAATGTCAATAGGCAACAATCAATTTCAATTTTCCAAACCAAAGAGATAATCGGTGGAAACATCAAGAAAACGGGCAATATCAGCAATAATTTGCATAGGCGGTTCGTTATGGTTATTTAACCACTCCGATAACGTTGATTTATTGACTTGCAAATACTCGCATAGGTCTTTTTGCTTTTTCCCCTGCAAATGCAATTCCTGTTTAACTCGCTTGCCAAACACTTCCATAGTTCATATTTTATGAATTATTTGGATATTTACTTGACAGTTCATAAAATATGAACTAATATTTTTGTTAGGAGGGGATTATGAAACCAGATTATATAAATGAAGTTTTTTCATATTGTCGCAATATGACGATTAATGAAGAGGGGATTGAACTTAAATTAAAATTTGACAAATATGTTGAACAACTTGATAAACTTCTTAACCAAGAGCAAAGACAAATTTTTGATAATCTAATTGAAACTGTTTTAAAGTATGAGGATTATGCAACGCAAGCCGCATTTAAAGAAGGATTTAAAATCGGTATGCGATTGAAATTAGTCCGCGGAATTTCTTGCAAATACCGCGGCGGTTTATTATAATATTATCTATGAGCAATAAATCCAACATACGCAATTTCTGTATTATAGCGCATATAGACCACGGTAAAAGCACGCTTGCCGACAGGCTTATGGAAAAGACGGGGCAGGTGTCTTCGCGCGATATGGAAAACCAGCTTTTGGACTCTATGGACATAGAGCGCGAGCGCGGTATTACCATAAAGCTTACGCCCGTGCGAATGTTTTACACGGCCAAGGACGGTCAGGAATACGTTCTCAACCTCATAGATACGCCGGGGCACGTGGACTTCACTTACGAAGTTTCGCGTTCTCTCGCCGCGTGCGAGGGCGCGATACTAATCGTCGACGCATCTCAGGGCGTGGAGGCGCAGACGCTTGCAAACGTATATCTCGCGCTTGAAAACAATCTGGAAATATTGCCCGTTATAAATAAAATCGACTTGCCTTCCGCGCGCCCGGACGAGGCAAAGCAGGAAGTTGAGGACGTTATAGGTCTTGACGCGTCGTACGCGCCACTGGTTTCCGCCAAGGAGGGTATAGGCATAGAGGACGTTCTGGAAAGCGTGGTTAATTATTTCCCCGCGCCCGACGGACAGGACGACGCGCCGCTCAAAGCGCTGATTTTCGACAGCTATTACGACAACTACAAGGGCGTAATGTTATTCGTCCGAGTTAAGGACGGTAAAATCAGCGTGGGCGACAAGATAAAAACATTCCGTTCCGACAAAGTTTACGACGTTGTGGAAGTGGGCGTTTTCAGCCCCAACCTTGTCCCCAAGGACGGGCTTTGCGCTGGCGAGGTAGGTTACGTCGCGGCGTCGATAAAATCCATACTCGACGTGGCAGTGGGCGACACTCTGATAAATGCGGAGCGCCCCGCCGCAGAGCCGTTGCCCGGCTATAAAAAGGTGCAAAGCGTAGTTTTCTGCGGCATTTACCCGCTTGACGGAAGTCGGTTCAACGACCTCAAAGAGGCCATTTTGAAATTGCAGTTGAACGACGCTTCGCTCATTTTCGAGCCCGACAATTCGGTCGCGCTCGGTTTCGGTTTCCGTTGCGGCTTTCTGGGACTTCTGCATATGGAAATCATACAGGAGCGTATCGAGCGCGAGTTCGGCCTCGAAATAATAACCACCGCGCCCTCGGTAAGCTACAAAGTAGTAAAGACCGACGGCGAAATACTGTTTGTGGACAACCCGTCGCACCTGCCCCCGCAGTCCGAAATAGAGCATATGGAAGAACCCGTTGTGAAGGCGGACATATACTCGCCTCCCGACTATCTCGGCCAGATAATGGATTTGTGCCGCGAGAAGAGGGGCGCTTTCCTGCAAATGACTTACCTTGACAAAAGCCGCGTACGGCTGGAATACGACTTGCCGCTTAACGAAATCATTTTCGACTTCTTCGACAGCATAAAGTCGCGCACGCGCGGCTATGCAAGTTTCGATTACGAGCTTAAAGGCTACGTGCAGAGCAAGCTTGTCAAACTCGACATACTTTTAAACGGCGAGCCGTGCGACGCGCTTTCTATGATAGTGCACGAGGACTCTGCCTATGCGCGCGGCAGAACGCTTTGCGAGAACCTTAAAGAGGCTATTCCCCGCCAGCTTTTCGAAGTGCCCGTTCAGGCGGCAATCGGCGGCAAGATAATCGCGCGCGAAACGGTCAAGGCGGTGCGAAAAGACGTGCTTGCCAAGTGTTACGGCGGCGATATAACGCGTAAGAAAAAACTGCTTGAAAAGCAGAAAGAGGGTAAAAAGCGTATGCGCTCGATAGGCAGTGTGGAAGTGCCGTCCGAAGTGTTTATGCAAATCCTGAAAACAAACAAAGATTGATTTGATTGCGCGCTTTGGCGCAGGCGGTGATAAGATTATGTCCGATTTCTTTAACAGGGTTTACGAGGCGGTTATGCGCATACCCGAAGGCAAGGTTTCGACTTACGGCGACGTGGCCAGACTTATCGGCGCGCCGCGCGCGTCAAGACAGGTCGGCTGGGCGTTGCACAACAACCCCAAGCCCGGCGTGGTGCCCTGTCACCGCGTCGTGTTTAAAAACGGCGGGATTTGCGACGGGTTCGCGTTCGGCGGCAGGGACGTGCAGAAAACCCTGCTTTTAAGCGAGGGCGTCGAGTTCGAGGACGAGTATACCGTCGATATGAAAAAATACCGCTGGGAGGTGTGATATGGCCGGAATTTACGTACATATCCCTTTTTGCAAAAGCAAATGCACGTATTGCGATTTTACTTCTTTTCCCGACAAGCTCTGTTATGCGGAAAGCTATATGGCGTGCGTGTACAGGGAAATGTCAAAGCGCAAAGCCGAGCTTGAAAATTACGTTTTCGACACGCTGTACATAGGCGGCGGAACGCCGTCGGTTATCGACGAGCGGTATATCGCAATGCTTGTCGCAGCCGCGAAAAAGAACTTCAAAATCGCGGACAACGCGGAAATTACCATAGAAATCAACCCCGGCACGGTCAACGCGGAGAAGATTAACGCGTATAAAAAATGTGGCGTAAACCGCTTTTCGGTCGGATTGCAGACCGCCGTTGACGGCCAGCTTTCAAACCTCGGCAGAATACACACTCTGCAAGATTTTATTGACTGCGCCGCGCTTTTAAAGGCGGAAAATTTCAATGCCGACGTTATGATAGGCCTCAAAGAACAGACCGCGGAGGACGTGGAACGCACTATCCGCACGGCGGCCGAGCACGGCGCGAGCCATATCTCTATGTACGCGCTCACGCCCGAGGACGGAACGCCCATATATACAGATTATTTAAACGGCGAACTTCCCGACGGTGACGAGGTTGCGGCGCTTTATGCGGCGGGGCTGAAAAAGTTGCGGGAGCTCGGGTTCGAAAGATACGAGGTGTCCAATTTCTGCAAAGACGGCAAGCGCAGCCGACATAATATGAACTACTGGCGGCGCGGCGAATACATAGGTTTCGGGGTTTCGGCCTCGTCCTGTATAGCCGACGTGCGGTTTACCAATACGTTCGATCTCGACGAATATTTCAAATGCATCCTTTCCGACAACTTCGCGGTTATAGACAGCGTGAAAATCGAAGGGCGGGATATAGAGGAAGAGTACATTATGTTGCGGTTGCGCACGGCCGACGGAATAGATTTGAAGGAGTACGAAAAACTTTTCGGCTTCGACTTTACGCAAAGGTATTCCGCGCAGATTGAAAAGCTGGGCGAAAGTCTTGCAGTCGGCGACGAAGTTGTGCGGATAAAGGACGAATACCTGTTTGTGCAGAACGGTATAATAACTGAATTTTTCGTCTGACAAAATATACGGCGGGTTGCTATATGCAACCCGCCGTCGGCATTGATCCTTCAGCCCTGAATTTCTTTGACCGCGATTATTTTTCCGCGTACTCCGTCAACGAGGTGCGCGGTGATTTTTTTGTTTCTGTCGCATATGCCAACGTAGTAGTAGCACCCTTCGTCGTATATCAGCCTCACGTAAATCTCGCCGCAGAACACGCCGTTTTCGGTCAGAGAGGAGAAGAGCTCGGGGCTGTGGTCAAGCACGCATTTCAACGCGCCGTCGCAATCCATAACGCCTTTATAGAGCACGTTCACGGCGTTGTAGGTATTGCTTTCGCCGCCCAGAGTCAGCGTAATTTCCACGCTTTCGCCGCTTATTCCCGCGTCCGAAGAGGACAGGTAGTAGCAGTTTTCCACGGCGCGGTAGTTCATATCGCCGTTGGCGTTTCCCGCGCTCACGGTCACTTCCTCGTAGTTTCTCGGCAGGGTTACGAAGATTTCGGTCAGCTTGGTCATTTCTCCCTTGATACCGTCGGAGGTGTAGGGCGTTTCCTTTTCGGAGATATAGACTTTGATTTCCACTCCGTCGTCGGAGTAGAGGTAAATGTCGGTGCGCTTTTCGGAAACGTAATCGAGATAGTTCACGGTCTTTGCGCAACCCGAAATAAAGCATACAAGGCAGATAAAAACAGACAGTAATACAAATTTTCTCATACTTCAATATATTTCATAAAACCCGCGTTAAGAATAAAACGCGCATAAATAGTTAAGTTTTATTTTTTTGCGGTTACGCTGAGAAGAATTTATTCAAACAGTTGCATTTTATTTTCGCGTATGATAAAATAACTCTAATATACTTTTGAAAAAATTAAAATGAATAAAGTTATTTTAAGAACCGCGCTTATAACAATAGCAGCAATAGCCGTGACCGCTCTGGCGGTGTTTTCGCTCTGGATTTTGTGCTCGCCCCAGACTATGGCGACCGCCTGCGAAAAAACCGGCAATTATTCGTTTGCAGTTACCTGCGCGGATTTACGTTATAAGCGTACTGACAACGTATACGATCTGGCGCGTTGCGCCGAGGACGGGATACTTTCCGGCAAAGACGGGCACGTGATTAAATATTGCGGCGCGCTATCTTCGCACGCGCAGTTCGGCGAGTTGTGCGAGAGCAAGGACAAGGCTTTCGGCAATGACGAACTCGGCAAATACAGACAGAGCTATAAGGCGTATATTTGCGGCAGTCTTGCCGCGGCGCAGTATCGGGGCGGGGATTTTCAGTCATCGCTGACATCGGCAAAGCAGGGCGGGCCTGCGGCGTTCACCAAACTTGCGATAGAGATTGCCGAAAGACGGGACGGTATCGCCGCAAAGAGCGTGATTGGCGCGCTTTCGGAGTACGAGCAGACCGTTCAGGTCAGAAACTTAATTAATTTACTTAAAAACTACGTATAAAACTTAACTTCACGAAAAAATCAAAGGAGCAGACTATGAGTAAAATTGTCAAAGAAGCACTCACTTTCGACGACGTGTTGCTTGTGCCGGCCGCGTCCGACGTATTGCCTTCAACGGTGGATTTGCGCACTACGCTTTGCGAAGGGATTAATCTCAACATCCCCCTTATAAGCGCGGCGATGGACACCGTTACGGAAAGCAAGCTTGCTATCGCAATGGCGAGAGAAGGCGGTATCGGCGTTATACACAAGAATATGTCTATCGAGGAACAGGCGTTGCAGGTAGATAAGGTCAAGAGGAGCGAGCACGGCGTCATTACGGACCCGTTCCATCTCACGCCCGACGCGCCCGTCAAAGCCGCGTGCGAACTTATGGCAAAATACAAGATAAGCGGCGTTCCCATTACCGAGGGCGGAAAGCTTGTCGGTATTCTCACCAACCGCGATTTGAGGTTCGAAACTAATTTCGACCAGCCTATCGCGAACGTTATGACAAAGGACAGGCTTGTCACCGCGCCCGAAGGCACTTCTTTGGACGAGGCCCAGAAAATTTTGGGCAAGCATAGAATAGAGAAACTTCCCATAGTAGATAAAAACGGCTATCTCAAAGGTCTTATCACCATTAAAGATATAGAAAAATCCATTCAGTATCCCAACAGCGCAAGGGACAAGAAGGGCAGGCTTCTGGCCGCGGCCGCTATCGGCGGTTCGGCGGACGTGCTGGACAGGGTTGCCGCCCTCGTACAGGCAAAGGTAGACCTCGTGGTTCTTGACTCCGCTCACGGCCATTCCAAGGGCATTGTAGAGGCGGTTGCCAAAGTTAAAAAAGCATATCCCGACCTGCCGCTCGTCGCGGGCAACGTCGTCACGGCGGACGCCACGCGCGACCTTATCGAGGCGGGCGCGGACGTAGTTAAAGTAGGTATCGGCCCCGGCTCTATCTGTACTACCAGAATCGTCGCGGGTATTGGTATGCCCCAGCTCACGGCGGTTATGGACTGCGCGGAGCAGGCGGACAAGCTCGGCAAGCGCATTATCGCGGACGGCGGCATTAAGTACTCCGGCGATATAGTCAAGGCACTTGGCGCGGGCGCAAGCGCGGTTATGATAGGTTCGCTGTTTGCGGGCACGGCGGAGTCGCCCGGCGAGCTTGAAATTTATCAGGGCAGAAGCTTCAAGTCCTACCGCGGAATGGGCTCTCTTCCCGCAATGGCTAAGGGCAGTAAGGACAGATATTTTCAGGCGGACGCGAAAAAGTTCGTTCCCGAAGGCGTTGAAGGCAGGGTTCCCTACCGCGGCGTGCTTTCCGATATAATATTCCAGCTTATGGGCGGCCTCCGCGCGGGTATGGGATATACGGGTTGCGCAACCGTAGAGAAACTGAGAAAGGACGCGAAGTTTGTTAAAATGACCGCGGCGTCGCTTGCGGAATCGCACCCGCACGACATTTCCATCACCAAGGAAGCGCCCAACTATTCACCCAAGAATTAATTTTAAAAGACCGCTTAAATTTTTTTGGCGGTCTTGATTTTACAAATATAATAAAGAGGATTTTATGACACATCAGAAGATTTTGGTGCTGGATTTCGGCGGACAGTACAATCAGCTAATAGCAAGAAGAGTGCGCGAGCACAAAATTTACTGCGAAGTAAAGTCTTACAAGACGCCTATCGAAGAAATCCGCAGTATGGACCCGAAGGGCATTATATTCACGGGCGGGCCTAATTCGGTCTATCTCGAAAATTCCCCGAGAATGGATAAAGAAATTTTCGAGCTGGGCGTGCCCATTCTCGGTATTTGCTACGGCGCGCAGTTTTTGGTCTACGGCCTCGGCGGTAAAATCGAAGAGGCAAACGAGACGGCGGCCGCCGAGTTCGGCAGGACGGATTGCGTGTTCGATACAAAATCTCCGCTTTTCAGGCATTTAAAGAAAAAGTCTGTCGTCTGGATGAGCCATAACGACCATATCGCAACCCTGCCGGAAGGGTTCCGCGCAGTGGGGCACAGCGATAAATGCCCTTATGCTGCGATTGAACACGCCGAGAAAAAATTCTACGGCGTACAGTTCCACCCCGAGGTCAATCATACGGAAGAGGGGTTCGGTATGCTGGGTAATTTCCTCTATAACGTGTGCGGTTGCAGCGGCGACTGGACTATGGAAGAATACGCCCAGACGGCCATACGTGAAATACGCGAAAAGGTTGGCGGCGGCAAGGCGTTGCTTGCGTTGTCGGGCGGCGTCGACAGCTCGGTTGCGTGCAAGCTGCTTGCAAAGGCAATCGGCGGACAGCTTACCTGCATTTTTGTCGACCACGGTCTTATGCGCAAAAACGAGGGTGACGAAGTCGAAGAGGCGTTTGCGGACAGCGGAGTGAATTTTGTGCGCGTAAACGCCGGCAAGCGTTTTTTAACTAAACTTAAAGACGTTACGGAGCCGGAGGCGAAGCGCAAGATTATAGGCGAAGAATTTATCCGCGTGTTCGAGGAAGAGGCGAAAAAAATAGGCAAAGTCGATTTCCTTGTACAGGGAACGATTTATCCCGACGTTATCGAGTCGGGCTTCGGCGACGCCGCGGTAATAAAATCTCACCATAACGTTGGCGGTCTGCCCGATTACGTTGATTTTAAGGAAATAATCGAGCCGCTGAGAATGCTGTTTAAAGACGAGGTTCGTAAACTCGGCATTGCGCTCGGTTTGGACGAAAAACTCGTTTGGCGTCAGCCCTTCCCCGGACCGGGACTGGCTATAAGAATAATCGGGGATATCACCCCCGACAAGGTCGCCGTATTACAGGAGGCGGACGCGATATTCCGCGAGGAAATAGCAAACGCCGGTCTTGACCGCGATATAAACCAGTATTTTGCCGTGCTTACGAATATGCGTTCGGTCGGCGTGATGGGCGACGGAAGAACTTACGATTATACGCTGGCTCTGCGCGGCGTATCAACTAACGATTTTATGACCGCTGACTTTTCCAGAATTCCCTACGACGTTCTGGAAAAGGTTTCCAACAGAATTGTCAACGAAGTCAAACATATAAACCGCATTGTTTACGACATTACATCCAAACCTCCCGCAACGATAGAATGGGAGTGATTAAACTTTTAAACGGCGGAGTGCGTTTCCGCCGTTAATTTTTTGTCTTATGGGCAGTCAGAAAAAGAGAAAGAAAAAAATAAAAGCCGGTCATACGGAGCGCTCAACGGAATACGGACGCCGGGGCTTTATGGAATACCTCGATATGCCTGACCGCGAATTTTTGCGCGGTTTGCCGTCATATGCGGGCTATAAAGACGACTTCGGTGAAACGGTGTTTTCTTGGAGCGACGGCAGGAGCTGGATAGATTTATCGCCCGATATGAAACGCCGTGCGCGCATTTCGTTTCAGGGCTTGTTTTTGGTCGCGCTTGCCGCTTTGCTGATACTTTGGTTTTCGGTAAGTTTTATTTACAGAATGTCGACCGAGGCGGACGCGGGCAAGGTCGCGCTTTCAATGCTGCCTTCGTTAATAATAGTTGCGGCTTGCTCGGCGATATTGCTTGTTTCGTATTTCGGCGCGTGGGGTAAATTCGTGCGCTGGGGTTTCAGGCATAATTTTATCCGCGGCAGGGACGCGGCTGACAGACACTTTAACCGTAAATTTAAAGAGGAAATCGACCGTGCGGACTCCAACAAGCTCATAGAGTGCGCAATAGACGTTACCGGGGAATACGTTATACTGAAGGTATACGGCCAGATATATCCGTTTCTCCGCAGCGCGGTTTCGCTGACAATCTCGAAACAATACGATATGTTGCATCTCGTCTTTACGATAGACGGCAAAGAATTTGTATACCCCAAAAATCTGCCGAAGAATTTGTTTGTCTGTTTAAACAAGGCGTTCGGCGGTAAAGTCACGGTCGAGAAAAACGAAGAAAAGCGCGGAAAATTCAATTTTGCGCGTGAAATACCGTTTATAATAGTGGCGCTGGGCATAGTGGCGGTCTCTGTCTTGGCGATTGTCGCGCACTATCTGTGGATACCTCAGCTGCCGCCGATTATAGGCGTGTTTTTTCTGCTTATGTCGGGGCTTGTGTTTTGTAATATTTTTTCGGATATTCCGCTTGTGTCGGAGGTGGGGATACCGTTCGTATTTTCCGTTGTGCTCTTGGTTATGCCGCCTATGGCGTACGTGTGGATAGAAACCGAGCTTATGAAAAACGAAATAACTTTTCTGCACGTTCTGACCCATTGCACGCCCTTCGCCGCGGGGTTCGGTTTCTTTTTTGTATTGGGCTTTTATACTTTCAGCTTTGCAATATCCAAGGCTGTGGATTTCGTACGTTTCGGCAGGTGAAGAATGGAAGAAGAAAACAAATATCTGGGCACGGGCAATATACCCAAACTTATGCTCAAATTTTCCGTGCCCTGCGTTTTATCGTTGCTTGTCAGCGCATTGTACAATATAGTAGACCAGATATTTATCGGCAACAGCGAGCTTAGCGTTTTAGGCAACGCCGCGACGGGCGTCGTGTTTCCGCTGTTTGTAATTTCTCAGGCGTTCGCCTGGTGTTTCGGCGACGGTTGCGCCGCGTATCTCAATATCTGTCAGGGCCGTAACGACGCGGAGAAAGCGCACAAGGCGATAGGCAGCGGGCTTACGCTCACAATAATTTCGGGCCTGTTGTTGATGGCCCTGTTTTACCCGCTCAAAATTCCCGTGTTAACGCTTTTCGGCGCATCTGAAAACAGCATAGGCCTTGCCTCGGAATACTTTGTAATAATCCTCGGCTTTTTTCCCGTGTATATGGCTATGAATATGATGAACGGAGTTATGCGTTCGGACGGAAGTCCCGCCTGGGCAATGGCCTCTATGCTTGCGGGCGCGGCGACAAACATAGTTCTGGACGCGTTGTTTATAATCGTTTTAAAACTCGGAATGGCGGGCGCGGCGTGGGCCACGGTCGCGGGTCAGACGGTTTCGCTTGTCATTTGCGCCGTGTACTTCACGTTTTTCACCAAAACGTTCAAGCTTTCTCTTAAAAGTCTGATACCCGACTTCAAGGTTTTCGTTCACGCTTTAAAACTGGGCGTGTCCTCGTTCATTACCCAGATGACGATAGTCGTAATATCCGTGCTGTGCAACGTTATGCTTTCCAAATACGGCGCAATGTCGCCCTACGGTAAGGATATACCCATCGCGCTTATCGCAGTGGAGAGTAAGGTGTTTACGGTCGTTATAAGCATTGTCGTCGGCATAGTTTTGGGCTGTCAGCCGATTATCGGCTATAACGTTGGCGCGGACAATACGGACAGGGTCAAAAAGATTTATCTTTACATACTTATCTGCACGCTCACCGTAAGCATAACCGCGACAATTCTTTTCGAGGCCGCGCCCCGCGCCGTCGCGGGAATATTCGGCGAGCCCGACCCCGCGCAGGGTATAGACACGGAGATGTACTGGGACTTTGCAGTCAAGCTTTTCAGAATCTTTCTGATGTTTATAACCTTTACCCTGACAATAAAAATGTCGTCCATTTTCTTTCAGGCGGCTGGCAGGCCCGTGCTCGCGGTAATCGCATCGGTCGTGCGCGACATTGTATGTTTCGTGCCGCTGGCCTGTATATTGCCGATGTTTTACGGTATAGACGGTGTGCTCTGGGCCGCGCCCGTATCGGATTTCGTCGCGATAATAGTCGCGGTGGTGCTCACCGTGCTGTATTTTAAAAAACTTAAACCCAAACAAGAAAAAGAGGCGGAGCGCGATTGACGCGCCCCGCCTGAATTTTATATTCTTTTCGCGCGTTTCATTGCCGCGGTCAGCGGAAGAAACAGCGTTGCAACGCTTACGGCCGCGCAAACCGTCTGCGGCAACATCGCCGTGAACGAGGCGTAGAAGTACGCAAGCGCGGTTCTTTCGGAGTAGCCCCAGAATAGCGGCGTAATTATATCGTCCAGAAGAGTAAACATAACGGTGCACACGGCCGCAACGCCCGCGGCGGTTACCGTTTTTAAAATTTCGGGGTTTCCGCCCTTCTTTTTACCCGATATGTAGGCAAAGTCAAACGCGGCGCACAGCGCGGCGCAAATCGAAAACAGTAACCACAGCAAAACGTTTACAGTGACCTTATACACGCGCGACACTTTGATTAAGTCCAGCGCAAAGCACAATACGCACGCCGCCGCAAGCGTTAAAAGCAGTATGTTTACCGCCGCGATAAACGGCGCGCGCGGGCTTTTATACTCGTTTTCCAGCCTGCCCAGCCCTGCCGCCGCGGCGGACAGAAGAGGGTAGTAGACGAGATACAGGATTACGGCGGTTGGGTAGAACCCGAACACCGCGCAACGCAGCAGCGAGAACGCAACCGCGCAAACCGTTCCGCACCTTGCACCGAACACGAACGAAAAGCACATTAAAAGCAGGGTGACGATTTCCACGCCCGCAACGAACGAGAATACGTACTGGCCGCCGATTAAGAGCGCGCACATAACCGCAATATATGCAATTTCCGCCGAGGGCGGCAAGCGTTTTTTACCGTTCACCGTTTACCAGCTCATTGACGACAGTTCGTAGACAAGCGCGTACGTATGTCCTTCCACGCAGGGCAGGCCCGAAACACCGTAACTGCTTTTGTACAGCGTGACCCCGCCGTATATAAACGCGTCGTCCGAGGTATAGGGCGCGCCGTCCAGCTCTGTCAGCGTGGTGTATACCGCCCAGTCGTAGCCCGTATATGAGTTGGGGGTGGAGGCGACCACTCTCGAAGTTATTCCGTAAACGGAAGTTATGTAAAACCCGAAATCGCCGTCGTATCCGTCGAATTCAAGCAACCCGTCGCCGCCGAGCGCGTCCATATAATCTTTCATTACCGTCTTATCGTTTATTTCCGTAACGTCGGAAGAGGCGGTGAAAGCGTAACATATAGAATAGCCCTGCCCGATTTCGGTGTTGCCGCCGTCTGCTATTGGCGCGTCGGCACAGCCCGAAAAGGCAAGGGCGGTCATTATCGTTACAAGCGCGGTTAAAATCTTTTTCATAGTTTCTCCTTAGCGGTTAATCGCGTTAATTTATAATATAATCGGCGCAAGCGTTTGTCAAGTAATTGACACGGCCGACCGCCTTATTATATAATAACGTTATGAAACGCAAAGCTAAATTTCTCGCGGCGGATATTGCCGAATGCGCAATGTTTATCGTCCTTATGGTCGCCGCAACATACATACAGATACCTTTTCCGCTCGTCCCGCTTACGTTCCAGACCGCGGTGTCGGTGCTGGCGGGGCTGTTGCTCGGCTGGAAAAAGGGCGTTATCGCTATGTCCGTATACTGTTTTTCGGGCCTTGTCGGCTTGCCCGTATTTACCGCGGGCGGCGGAATAGCGTACGTTTTAAAACCGTCTTTCGGTTACATAATCGGCTTTATCGCCGCGGCGGGAGTAGGCGGCCTGATAGTCGGAAAAAATAATCCCCCGCTTTGGCGATACATAGTCGCGGCGCTTGCCGCGTTCGCGGCCGACTACGTTATCGGCGTTCCGTACTGTATAATCGCGGCACGCCTTCTCGGCGTTGAAAATCTTACCAACCTGTTTATTTTCGGAAATCTTGTATATATGCCCAAGGACGCGGCTTTGTCCGTGCTCGCGGCGATACTCGCAAAAACGGTTGCGCCCGTGGTGCGCAAGCGCAAAGTGCGGGTCGGGGAGTAAAGACAACTTTTGCTTTTCAAGCATATAATTACGGTATGCAAAGAACTTTGTCGGTTATCAACCTGAGAAATATCAGGCAAAACGCGCAAAGGATAAACACGCTTTCAAACGGCGCGAAAGTTTTCGCCGTTGTCAAGGCCGACGCTTACGGCCACGGCGCGGAAGAAGTTGCAAGGTATATCGAGGCGGAAGTTTACGGCTTTTGCGTGGCGATAATCGAGGAGGGGATTGCACTCCGAATCGCGGGCGTTTCGAAACCCGTGCTCGTATTCACGCCGCCGCTCGATACACTTGACGTTGCTCGGGCGAAGGCATACGGGCTTACGCTTACGGTGAACGGCCCCGCCGCGGCGACGCTTGCCGGCGGGGCGCCCTGTCATATCAAAGTAAATACGGGAATGAACAGGCACGGCTGCAATCCCGATTCGCTTTATAAGCTTTTGAAGACAATACCGCCCGAGAGTATAGAGGGCGTGTATTCGCACTTATACGCCCCGCACGACGGGGCCGCAAGTTTGCGCCAACTTACTATATTCGAAGAGTGCGCGCGGGCGGTAAAACAAATCAACCCGAACGCGACCGCGCATATCTCCGCAAGCGGCGGACTTCTTCGCGGCGGAAAATTCCTTCTGGACGGAGTGAGATGCGGTATACTTCTTTACGGCTATGCACCGTACGGCTTTTCTTCGGAAGGGTTCGCTCCCGCGCTCAAAGTATACGCGCGGCGCACGCAGGTAACGCCGTTTATAGGCGGCGGCGTGGGCTATAACAAGGCCGACAGGAGCTACGGCGCGCTGTACTGTTACAGGTGCGGCTATGCCGACGGGTTCGCGCGCGGAGTGCCGCTCGGTGAAAAAACGCTGTGTATGGACGCGTTTGTCGCGCAGGCAGGCGGCGATATGATTTGCGTTATGGACAACGCCGACGAGTACGCGAAGAGGTGCGGCACTATTTCTTACGAGGTGCTTACAAACGTTACGCGGCGTTCTGAAAGAATTTATGAAAGATAAAATCCGTAAAAGACTTTTAAAGGAAAGGGCGGAATTTCGGGGCGATGAGCGTCGCGCGGCCGATCTTGCGATACTCGAAAACGTTATGGGCGCGCTTTCGGGCTACGACAGCTTTTTCGTATACAACTCGTTTTCGGGAGAGGCGGACACAAGCCGCATAATTTCAGCGCTTTTAAATGCGGGCAAAAGCGTGTATCTTCCGCGCGTGGAGGGCGATAAAATCGTCCCCGCACCGTACGGACAAACCGTTAAAGGCGCGTTCGGGATAGAGGAGCCGACGGGACTGGCCTTTAAAGGCAGCGTGCAGGTAACGATAACTCCGCTTATCGCAGTCAATGCGAAAGGGTTCCGTATCGGCTACGGCAAGGGCTTTTACGACAGGTATTTCGAAAAAGCGGCAACGCTTAAAGTCGGGCTCGGCTACGGGTTCCAGATATGTGATTTCAAAGAGGACGGCTGGGACGTGCCTCTGGATATGTTTATTTGCGACAAGGGGATAATCGGATATGCGCAAAAACGCTGAGATAAACAAAAAAATAATACTTGCCGAAATCAAGGACATAATAACGGGCGCGGCGTTTCCGTTTATGTTACAGCTGATAATAAGCGCGTCGGTAATACTCTTTGCCGACTATTCGGAGGCGGTTATGCGCGTCGTCGCGCTAGTCTTCGGAGAGCTGTTGTTGATTGCCGCATACGTTATCTTCGGCAGACAGAACGGCCTGACCGCGTTCAGGCGCGCGGTTCAGAGCGAGAAGATAAGCGAATTGCACGACGGGGACGCGCCCCAACGCGTAAAGGCGGGCGAATACGCGGTATGGAAAGGCTTTGCAATCGGGTTTGCAAGCGTGATACCGTTTATACTGTTACAGTTCGTACAGTGCGTCGCGCCTAATATAGTGACAGAGTTTTTGCTTAAATACGCGTTCGGCTGGGCGGCGTTTCCGTTCATAGTGATAGGACAGGCCGTCGGAGAACTCTCGCAATGGCTGAACTTTATATGGATAGTCGTTCCCATCGGCGTTCACGCGGCCGCGTACGTATACGGCGCAAAGCGCGAAGAAATCCGCCAGCGCAAAGCCGCCGAAATGCAGGCGGCGAAGGACAAGCGGCGCAGATGAGAGTTATTTCGGGTAAATACAGGGGTATGGTTCTCGCCCGTTTCGGCGGCGCGGAAATACGCCCAACTGCGGACAGGGTAAAGGAAAGTCTTTTCAATATCCTTGCGGCGGAAATCGGCGGCGCGCGGGTTCTTGACCTGTTTTGCGGCAGCGGCAATCTCGGTATCGAGTGCATCTCGCGCGGCGCGGAACACGTCGCGTTCAACGATATTTCAAAGGACAGCATAGCGGTGTTGAGAAAGAATTTGTCAAGGCTTTCCGAACGCAACTATACCGTTTACAACAAGGATTTCCGCGCCTGTTTATCTACGTGCGGACAGGCGGATTTGATATTTATCGACCCGCCGTATGCGTCGGACGCGGGCGTAGAGGCGCTTAAAATTATTGCAAACGGCAATAATTTATCGGACGGGGGCATTGCCGTGTACGAGCGCGACAGACCGTTCACGGACGAGATTGTCGGTCTTGAAGTTGCGGACAGGCGCAGATACGGAAAAATTCACCTCACGTTTTTCAGGAAGTGTTAAAATGAAAAAATGCGTTTTTGCGGGCACGTTCGACCCGCCTACGACGGGGCATACGCAGGTTATAGAAAACTGCCTTAAAATTTTCGACGAAACCGTCGTCGCGGTTATGGTCAACCACGACAAGGCCCCGCTTTTTTCGGTGGAGGAGCGGCTGTATCTTCTCGGCAAGCTTTACGGCAGCAATCCCGCCGTCAGAATTATTTCGTTTGAAGGAACTGCGGCAGACCTTCTCGAACGAGAAAATACGCCGTTCTATGTGCGCGGGATAAGAAACACCGTCGATTTCGAGTACGAAAACCGCAACAATTTCTCGACCAAAAAGCTCAAACCCGATTTAATACCTATTTACTTCCCAGCGGGGCAGGAGAGTCTTCATATAAGCTCTACTCTCGTTAAAAATTTATATAAATTCAAAAAGGACTTTTCGCAGTACGTTCCCGAACAAATATCGGCAGACGTTTTAAAAATACTCAACGCGAAAGAAAAATGATATGTTTGAAAGACAGATTAAGATTCCCGACCCCGAAGAAATACTCGCCGAAATGCCCCTGCCCCAAAACCTCAGGGGAGTAAAGGCGGAGCGCGACAGGCTTGTTTCAGACGTTATAAAAGGATTAAGCGACAAACTCATAATAATTGTCGGCCCCTGCTCCGCGCACGAGGCCGCGCCTGTTTTAGACTATGTTGAAAGGCTCGGCAAGCTCAGCCGCAAGGTCGAGGATAAGCTTGTGCTCGTTCCTAGGATTTACACCAACAAACCGCGTACGCGCGGCGTGGGCTACAAGGGTATGTTTTCCCAGCCCGACCCGACCAAGTCGGAAGACATTTTAAAGGGCATTTTCGCGATACGCGATCTGAATATCAAGGCTATGCAGATAAGCGGGCTTTCCGCCGCGGACGAAATGCTCTATCCCGAAAACATTCACTACGTAGACGATTTGCTTACCTATATCGCCGTGGGCGCGCGTTCCAGCGAGAACCAGCTCCACCGCCTTGTCGCGGGCGGGATTGAGGTGCCCGTTGGTATCAAAAACCCGATGAGCGGGTCAGTTCAGGTAATGCTCAACTCCATTTACGCCGCGCAGTGCGGTCAGGTGTTTAAGCTCAACGGCTGGCAGGTAAAAACTGACGGTAACGAACTCGCGCACGCTATCCTGCGCGGCGCGGTGGACGGCTACGGCAACGACATACCCAATTTCCACTACGAAACGGTTATGCAGGTCGTGGAAGGCTACGCGCATTCGGGCCTTAAAAATCCCGCTATAATAATAGACGCGAACCATTCCAACAGCAATAAAAAGTTCAGACAGCAGATACGCATCTGCGATGAAGTTATGCAAAACAGGCTCTACGACAAAGATTTCAAGCGCAACGTCAAAGGATTTATGATCGAAAGCTTTATCGAAGAGGGCAACCAGTGCGAGGATAAGGTATACGGTAAATCGATAACCGACCCCTGTCTTGGCTGGCGCGATACCGAGCGGCTTATTTTAGACATCGCCGAAAGAGTATAAGGAGGCGGGTATGCAAAAAATCGGCTATCTCGGCCCCGAGGGCAGTTACAGCCATATCGCGGCGGAAAAATTCTGCGCGGACGCGCGGCTTTGCGCTTACCGCAGTTTCCCGCTCGTTATGGCCTCGCTCATATCGGGCGAAACGGACGCTGTGGTAATGCCAATCGAAAACACTCTCAACGGCGGGGTGTTGCAGAACCTCGACTTGTTGCAGTCGACCGAAAACGTGTGCGCGGTCGCGGAGCGAGTTATAGGCATTGACCACAGGCTTGCAGTTTTGCGCGGCGCGGACAAGAGCAAAATAAAGCGCATTTATTCGCACAGTCAGGCGCTGGACCAGTGCGCGAAATACCTTTTCGAGCATTTTCCCGCGGCCGAACTCATACCCGCGCGGTCGACGGCGGCAAGTCTGGAAATGATAAAAACGCCCGAGGACGCGGGCGTTGTCGGTTCGCACGTTAAGGACGACAGGCTTGTCCTTTCTAAGTGCAATATCGCGGACGAGGACAACAACTATACGCATTTTCTGCTTATACGGCGGGGCGGGATAGAAAATAACGCCCGTTCCAGAAGAATTTTCTTTTCCCTCACCTGTCCGAATAAATCCGGCGCGCTGTTGCGGCTGTTGCAAAAGCTTTCGGATAACGGCATAAATATGACGAAACTGCAATCGCGCCCCGTAAAAAACGCGCCCGACGAGTACGCGTTCTTTATCGAGATAGACGGCGATTACAGTCGTGCGGAAATTAAAAGCGCGCTGGACGAGGTAAAGGCCGCGGCCAATTCGTTCAAACTTCTGGGCTGTTATTGACAGAACGGCAGCAGGGCAAGCAGACACACGGTCGCCTGCAACAGCTTTACGCCCGTAAAGTACGCGGCGTTTACTTTGGCCTTGGTCAGGTAAGCGAGCTGTTGCATTACGATGGACACTCCGCCGAATGTAATCAGAAATCCCGCAAGCGGGAGCATAAGCTTTCCGCCAGCCTCGCCGAGGGCGCGGCAACCCGCGGTAATTTCTATAACGCCCGTGCAGAACGCGGAGGCGGACGCGGGGTCGGTCACAAGACAGAGCAGTTTTTCAAGCGGCAATAACAGATTGAAGTCGGCGGCGATTTGCGCGGCGACGCAGAAAAAAGCAATGAATCCGCCCGCAACCGCAACGGATATGACTGCGCCGTAAAAGGAATTGTACAGTACGTTATTGTCGACGGGCGCGCGGCGGTAGTCGCTTTTGCGGCCCTTTTTGGAAAAAAGCGAAATCAATAATCCGACTACAAGCACGGACAGGACGTGCGCGGCCATAATTTTCCAGCCCGCCGTTTTGTCGCCGAACATTTTCACGCCCACGCTGCCTATAATAAACAGCGGGCCGGAGGTGGAGCATAGCGCAGAAAGCTTTTTGCAGTCGTTCGCGGTAAGACAGCCGCTTTCGTAGAACTCGGCGACGGATTTGGAGCCTGCGGGATAGCCAGAGCATACGCTTATTAACAGGCAAACGGCCGCGGCGGGCGGCAAGCCGAACGCGCCCGTCACTTTTTTCAGCGGTAGCGCGGCCTTGTGCGCAAAGCCAGATTTAATCATTATAAGCGTAATAACCATAAACGGGAAAAGCGAGGGCAGAACGCATTCCGCCCACATAGCAAAGCCGCGGAAACAACAGCTTACGTATCTTTCTGGGAAAATGATTATCGCGGCGGCGAGGAGCGTCAGGGCAAGACAGGGAATTGAAATTTTGAGTACGCGGGTCAGTTTCATTTCAATATTAAAATTATTTCGGAGGTGAACCGAATATGAGTAAAACTCTCGGGCTTGCGCTCGGCAGCGGCGGGGCGCGCGGCGTTGCGCACGTCGGGTTTATACAGGCGCTGGAAGAGGAAGGCATTAAACCCGATTATATAGCGGGTTGCTCTATGGGCGCGGTCGTTGGCGGTTGTTACGCAAGCGGTATGACTACGGAAGAAATGCGCTCAATCGTACTAAGGCTCAAAAAGCGCGACATCATAGACATAAGCCCGAAACCCATATCGCAGATGTCTATTTTGCGCAGTAAGAAAATACGCGACCTGTTGGTTCAGCACCTTAAAATAAAGAATATAGAGGATTTTCCGATTCCGTTCAAGTGCGTTTCAACCGACCTTTTGTCGGGGAAATTACACGTTTTCGGGGAGGGCGACGCGGCGCTTGCGATACAGGCGTCCAGCTCCATACCCGCGGTTTTCAGGCCCGTAAAGTACAGGGATAAACTGCTCGTGGACGGGGGCTGTCTGTGCCGCGTTCCCGTGGCGGTCGTAAAAGAAATGAACGCGGACGTGGTTGTCGCGGTGGACGTTTTAAAAAATTCTTACGAGCCGGTAGAGAAACTCGACAATATTCTGTCTATGATACTGAGAATGTTTGACGTTATGGACGCACATACCACAGAGCTGTTGCGCGGCCGCGACGGCGGGATATGCGATTTATGGCTGGAACCCGAAATGAAGGGCATAAGCCAGTATAAAATGAACGATTTGGACCGCGCTTACGAAGAGGGCTATGCGCTCGGAAAAACGAACGTTAAAAAGATAAAAGAGTTATTGAAATAGTTATGGATTTATTCGATTTGAACGGCAACGAAGAGGGCGCGAAACCGCTTGCCGAGCGTATGCGCGCAAACAACCTCAACGAATTTATTGGCCAGAAACATATAGTTTCGGAAGGTTCGCTTTTGCGCCGCGCCATAGCGACCGACAGGCTGGGCAGTTGTATTTTCTGGGGCCCGCCGGGCACGGGCAAGACCACGCTTGCAAATATTATCGCCGCGACAACCCACGGCGAGTTTATCAAACTGAACGCCGTTCAGGCGGGTGTTGCGGA
The DNA here is from genome assembly GCA_910579705.1 of uncultured Christensenella sp. Lineage (GTDB taxonomy): Bacteria > Bacillota > Clostridia > Christensenellales > Borkfalkiaceae > Coproplasma. The sequence continues at coordinate 92,094 of CAJTUI010000006.1, read as the reverse complement.
CGTTAAACGCGCCGTAGAGGACGCGCGGAACAATCTCAAAATGTACGGTAAACGTACATATCTTATGCTCGACGAGTGCCACCGTTTCAATAAGACCCAGTCGGACTCGCTTTTACCCGCAATAGAGCAGGGGACTATTATATTTATCGGCTCGACTACAGAAAACCCGTACGCGTCGATGACGCCCGCGATAGTTTCGCGTTGCCGCGTTTTCGAGTTCAAAAGACTTTCGGAAGAGGATATAAAGGGCGCGCTGTCAAAGGCGGTCAAGGACAAGAGAAAGGGGCTGGGCGAGTATTCTGCGGAAATCGAGGAGGACGCGCTCGAACATATCGCGCGCGTGTGCGGCGGGGATTTGCGCTCGGCGTACAACGCGCTGGAACTGGCGGTTATGACGACTGCGCCGCAGGCGGACGGCAGCGTTAAGGTTGCGCTCTCGGATGCGGAGCAGTCCATACAGCGCAAAGCTATGTCGTATAACGGTGACGCTTATTACGACTATCTTTCGGCGTTCTGTAAATCCCTGCGCGGAAGCGATTCGAACGCGGCGCTGTATTACGCGATGCGGCTTATAGAGGGCGGGTGCGACCCTATGGTCGTTGCGCGCCGACTGGTTATACATTCCTCGGAGGACGTGGGTATGGCCGACCCGCACGCGCTGGTAGTGGCGTCGTCGGCAATGTACGTGCTTGAAAAAACGGGTTATCCCGAAGGGCTTATTCCGCTTTCCAACGCAATTATTTACGTTTGCGAGGCGCCGAAAAGCAATTCGGTCGTCGCGGCTATGGATGCCGCCAAGCGGGACGCGCGCGAGGTCAGGGACGACGACGGCGTTCCGCCGTATCTGAAAGACAACACTTTCGGGGACAAGCAGACAAAGGCGCAAAGCAGGAATTACAAATACCCGCACGACTTTGCTGGCGGATATGTGGAGCAACAGTATCTGCCCGATAAGTTAAGGGACAGGGTGTATTATAAGCCTTCGGACTACGGTTACGAACGGACGGTAAAACAGAACAGAAAGGACAAGGGCAAGCTTAAATAAAAAAGAGCGGCGGTTTTCAAAACCGCCGCTCTTTTTTTATCATAATTTTAAGGTTGTGACAGTAAATATAATCAAGAAAGTAAATTTCACTTTCTCCAACTTACGATAAAAACGTACAAAAGAGGGTAAAATTCGACAGTCTTAAAATGTTATCCTTGGAGAGAACTTTGATTAAAGTATTAAAATTAAAAAATCTGTTATTCACCGCCCTTGCGGCAGTAGCAATCGTTGCGCTTTCGGTTTCAACCTATTTCACGGGCGCTTATGCCGTATTCTACGGCTATACGCCCAGACTTGTGCCAATCTATAACGTGGAGCGCGAGGATAAAGTGGTGTCCATTTCGTTTGACTGCGCCTGGGGCGTGGACTATACGGACTCGATACTCAACGCGCTCAAAGTGAGCAACGTGCACGCAACCTGGTTTATGGTTGAGTTCTGGGCGGAGAAGTATCCCGAATACGTCAAAAAGATAGACGAGGCGGGGCACGAAATAGGAACGCATTCTTCCACGCACAGCTATATGTCGAAACAGAATTCGGAAGAGATTAAACTCGAACTCAATTCGTCTTCGGAGGCAATTAAAAAAGTTACGGGTAAAGACGTGGAGCTGTTTCGTCCGCCTTACGGCGACTATGACGACGAGCTTATAAAGACCGCGTCCGAACTCGGATATTACACGATACAGTGGGATACCGACAGCCTTGACTGGAAAGACTTATCGGCGGCGGACATAGCTATGCGCGTTGTGAACGGCGTGAAAAACGGTTCGATAATTTTAATGCACAACAACGGTTTACATACGGCGGAGGCCGTGCCTATAATACTCGAAACATTAAAAAACAAGGGTTACAGTTTTGTGCCCATAGGCGAGCTCATTTATAAAGAAAACTACACTATCGACGGCGCAGGCTGTCAGAAACCCGCAAAGTAAGCGGAATGAAATACCCGATACCGAAATACTTTTTTAGGAGGCATAGATGAATTACAACACGGAGAAAAACAACAAGGTTTACATTTACGGCGAAATAGTGTCGGAAGCGGTGTTTTCGCACGAGGTGTACGGAGAGGGGTTCTACGAATTTTTCGTTAAGGTTATGCGCCTTTCGGGCCAGTCGGACGTATTGCCCGTTACCGTATCGGAGCGGATTATGACCGAGGATATGAAACCCGGCGGTTATATCTGCGCACTGGGACAGTTCCGCTCGTACAACAAGCTCGAAGGCGGCAAATCGCGGCTTATGCTTACGGTTTTCGTAAGGGAGCTGCTTGAAACGCAGCCCGGTAAAAATCCCAACTCGATAGTGCTTTCGGGCTATATCTGTAAACCGCCCGTTTACAGGACGACGCCTTTCAACAGGGAAATAGCCGACCTGCTTATAGCCGTTAACCGCAGTTATAACAAATCGGACTATATACCTGCAATAGCCTGGGGCAGGAACGCGCGGTTCGTACGCAACCTGTCGGTGGGCGACAGGGTGGCGCTTTCGGGCAGAATCCAGAGCCGCGAATACCAGAAAAAGCAACAGGACGAAAGCTTTGTGGCAATGACCGCTTACGAAGTTTCCATTTCAAAGCTCGCGGCGTTTGACGACGATTCCGAATTCGATATCGAGCAGGAATTTGATTTGTATTCAACCCCGAGAACATACGAACCTAACGAACAGTAACAAACCCGTCCGCGGAACACCGCGGACGGAATTTTTTATTTGGAAAAGGTGGCGGCCGAACGGCCGCCACCTTTTTCACGATGTGTGAAAAAAGTACGTTTTTATTTTAAAAATCAGTATATTTATTTTTTTAATTATGACTGAATTAGTCATATATATGCGGTACAATAAGTATAAACATATGTTTAAAAAATAAAAAAGGAGACAGAGATGGAACAGGCACGATTAATTTTGTCGCTGGCGGGAACGGCTTTGAGTTTGTTTATAACTTGTACGGTATTGATTATCAAAGTTATATTGAGTTTTAAAAAACACAAAAAGCTCAGAGAAAGTTCTGTGCTGGCAGATGCAATCGCTCCGATAATGCAAGTGGCGGAAAGCTTTGCGCACTATACGGGCGAGGAGAAGAAACAGTTCGTTCTGACTAAGCTGGACAGGCTTGCGGCGGAACAGAAACTGGATTTCAACGCGGAGGAAATTTCCGCAAAAATCGAAGAGCTTATAAAGCTTTCGAAAAAAATCAATTCAAATAGAAATAAAGGAGAACAAAAATGAACAAGAATAAAATTAACGAATTTATCGAAAAGTTGCAGGTAATGGCCGCGGAACTTAACGCGGAAGAGCAAACAAAGACAGAGGAAATATCAGCATATGATGTGAGAGAGCCTGATATAAGCGGGTTTGAGTATCTTACTTATTATAATAATGCGGGAGAGGTTTTAAGTTCTCCCGTCAAAAGTCTGAGGGCGGGCGGAAGTTTCACCGCCTCGTTCGATAAGACGATTTTTGATAGTGGCGATACTATTTTACGTTTCGGTTTTGACATACCTTTCAGTAATTTCAAGATTTATGACCCCGCAAACGGTGAATTGATTTTCAATATGTTTGGCGACAGATTTTACTTTGATTTACCTATATACCAAATTTACGAAAAGACGGGAGATACAAAGTTCAAATTGCAGTCTACGGAGGCAATAAATATAGAAAGTTGCTATAAGACATATAAACTGACTTCGATAGAGGTCAGACTGCTTTCAACCAAATCGGTATTTCTGGAAGGGGAAGCTCTGGACGAAAGGTGCGTGGAAGTTTATGCCGTAACAGAAAACAATGTAAAATGGCGGACAAACAATTTCAAAGTCAGTTCTACGGGCAATATTTCGGCCGAGAAAGATAATGTCATAACTGTTGAAGCTTACGGTTATAGCAAGGAACTTCATATAAACGACGTACTCGTTCCCGCCGACCCTTTCTACGGCGTTGCGATTGAAGACTTTGAAAGCAAATACATAAAAATACCGAGGATAAACGGCTCGCCCGTATTTTACGGCGGAGTTCCTCTGAACGTGCGTATATCCGGTGATTTCGACGTTGAAGTGGACATCGAACAGCTGTTGAAAGATAAGAATAAAACAATGGATATGCTTGACGATTGTATTTTGCATATGCCCGGTAAAACGCACGAATCCAGTGTAACGGCTTACGTCTGCGCGGCGAACTCCAACGAAAGATTGTTTCCGGTAAGTGTCTTAGACGAAGTTTATCATATATCTTTAAAGAAGATTTACGATAAAACGGGCACGGTAAATTTCAGATTTTTTATAGAAAATCCGGTTGAGTTTTTGGATAAGGAAAGCGACGCATATATAGACAACAGCCCGCACGAAGTCTTTTCGGCGGTAGAAAGTTGGTTTACTTTTGAGTACGGCGCGATTACTTCGCTAAGTATTAAAAAGCCCGCGAATAAAACCGGTTATTTTGCGGGCGAAAAATTCGATTCTTCGGGTCTTGTACTTAACGGCATTCACGTATACGGCGCAGAAAGCGAAGTCAAAAGTTTTACGGTGGAGCCGGCCGGCGCTCTTCTGCCGACGGATACCAAGGTTGTAATAAAGAGCGGGAACTTGTCCGTTGAACACCCTATAAATATTATCGGTCAGAGAATAAACAGCGACTATATAAAAATACAGAACTATACCAGAAATAAAAACAGCGGCGTATGGTCTGGTTGGATGGAAGATTTAAGCGCCGTAAAATACTTACAGGTGGACAAGACCGACAACAGAGAAATTAAAACATTAATATCTATCCCGTTATCAAAAATAGCTCTCGGAAACAGGGAAGAAGCGGGGTTGCGATTAAAACTTAACCGTGTAGACGATTACTACGATAAATTTAAACGCATAAAGATTAACGGTATAGAGCACGCTCTGCCCAAGGGGGAAAGACAAAACTATCTGTATATCGGAAGTCTGTCGGCGGAGGCACTTTCAGGTGCGGGCGCGGGCGAGAACCTGAAAATAGAACTGGAATACGTTGATTCGTTTGTGAACTTCGGAAAACCTGTCGAGTTCGAGTTGTTATATTGCTCTTCGGCGGCATCAGCCACAGAGTCGGAAAAAAAGGAGTTCGAGCTTGCGGGCAACTCCGCAGTTTCGGTAGACGTTTTAAGCGGTAACGGCACTTTTGTTTTCAACGATATAGCTCCTGACGCAACGTTGCTTAACGTAGGCATATCGCACGTATTTGCTCCCGCCATAGGTAACAACGATTACGGCCGCAATTTCAGGCTCAATTTATACGAGCGTCTCGAATTCAGTAAACAATTTAACGGCCCCCTTGAAACTCCGGTATTTACCGATGCGGCGGGCGAGAAACACGCGTTTACAAACCTGTACTATTATGAAAGTGACGGAGAGTATGTCAGAATCGAAGAAAAAGATTTTGTGAGATTGAAGTATGACAAAAACGGAAATTTATTATTCGACGATAAACCCGTCGTAATTACCAACGCTATCGTGCAGGGATTTATGTATCTTTATTCGACGGACGAAACAATCGAAAACAACCCGCGTTACCGCCAACTGAAAGCCGAAAACAATCCCGATACATTGCCTGTGCACTGGTTAAAATCCGCAAGGCTTTATAAGGGCTACAACGAAAGCGGGCGGTTCGTTATCGCAATCGACGTATACAACCATTTTACCGAAATGAGGTATGACGCGTTGGGCAGGTTGGACGGAATTGCTGACAAAAATAATAACGTAATACTGTTGGAGTATAATACGGACGGCTATCTCGGTAAAATCAAGTATGCGCTTGGCAGAACGGAGTACGCGTATAAAGAGGGAAAACTTGAAACGGTAAAATATTATAACGACCGGATAGACGGCTACGCATATAAAACGGTAACGTTTAAGTACGAAGAGGTGGCGTTTGACGGATCAAAAACCTGCGCGATTTCCGACATAATCAGTACGGACAACACGCATACGCAGATAAAGTACGAAAGGTTATCGGATTTCGAGTCGCGTATAGAAGAAATAACAAACTATACTTCCGTGCCGGGCTCGGCTGTAGGTGCGTCGGAAAAAATACAGACGGGCGTTTATTTCGAATACGATAACGAAAGCCGTATAACCAACGTTTTTGACAGAAACGGCAATTGCGAAAAATATGTATTCGGCGACAGCGCAAAGAAGAAAGAATACTATCAAATATTCAACCACAAAGTATCAAAAGCGGAGTTCTATGAATATCCTGATAAGTTGAAACAGGTAGTAACCGAACTGGGCGCGGATATGCTTAACAAGTTCACGTACGAACAGTTAAAAGAGTCGGAACGGCTTTGTTTGAAAACAAAATACGACTGTCCGCTGTTTACTTATAATAACATAAACGCGTCTCTGGGTTGCTCGAATAATTGTTTGGAAAAAAACGATAAGAAGATAATGAACACAACGCTTTTCAACGATTATAACTATCCAATTAAGGTAGTGCGCAGTAACGAGTTTATTACGGCAGACGTAATAAAAAGCACTATAACGGATTACGAATATGACCGCGAAATGAAAATGTTGCAGGAAAGAACGACGGAAACGTTTATGTCGAAAGAACAGTCGTATGTAAACAAATATATAACGGACTATACCTACGACGAAACGACGGGGTTGCTTGCAAAAAAGACGACGACGGTCATATCCAAGGCGGGAGAAACTGCGGAGCAGACGGATTACGTAAAGACGGAAGAATACGGCTATGACGAGCACGGTTGCGTGAATAAGGTAAAGACGTATACCGACGCGGGTGAAATATATTTTACCGAAAAGGAATTCAATGCAAACAGACAGCTTGTGAAGGAGTACGACCCTACGGGCGAGAACTATGTGCAGACAAGTTATAAAAAAGGCACCAATCTTATTGAAACGGTAAAGGCGCCGAACAACAATATTTATAACTATGTATATAATGGCGAACATAAAGTCGAAAAGCTTTACGGAACGGCCTCGGGCAGCGAGAATGCGAACTGGATAGCGTATAAAGGCGAAAATATAAGTAAGCTGGATAGTAGCAAAGGCAATTTAATAGAGTTCGAGTACGACGCAAAGCACAGACCGTTAAAAATAAAGCTGGACGGAAAAGATTATGAAAGTTATAGATATTACGAAAACATAAGAATGGGCAAAGGATTCGGAGACGAAGTAATAGTAACCAACGCAAACGGCGAAGCGTTTATGGCGCTTGCGGACGCATACGGCCAAAGCGAAGAGGCGTACTATAACGGAAAGCTGATATTACAGAGATATTACGATAATAGCGGTAACCTTGCCGGAGTAACAGACAAGCTGACAAATACCAATTACGTATACGAGTACGATGATTTCGGAAACAGGTTGAGTTATACGGAAATGAAACCGGAAGTAATGAACAAGGAAAAGTATACGTATAACGACAGAGGGTTACTATCAAAGGTGCAGTACAGCGGCGAAGTAACAAGGGAAGATGCTTATAGCTATACAAGTAGTTCAACTTTCAATGTAGTTGCAATGAAAACAGGCGATTATAATCTCAGGTTCGGGTATGACACGGGCGGAAGGTATATAGGTAAAACCGTAAGAATAGGTAGCAAACAAATAGACAGTGAAAGCGTAAGTTATGTTAAAGTAAACGACCACGCAACGGTAATGCCGTTGAGTATAGCGCATAACGACTCGTTCATTCAGTATACTTACGACGAAAACGGAAATATCAGTCAGATAGACAAGGACAGAGTAATGTACGCGAGATACGGTTACGACACTTTGGGCAGACTGATACGCGAGGACAACAAGGACTTCAATAAAAGTTGGTTCTATGCATACGATAACAACGGAAATATAGTGTCCAAGGAAGAGTGTGCGTTTACTTTGGAAAGTCATACGTCGGGCACGGGTAGCGTAGAGGCGTATACGTATGAAAAGGACAGGCTGGAAAATTACGGCGGTGAAAGTATTACGTACGACAAAGTGGGGAATCCGCTTACATATCGCGGAAACGCGCTTAAATGGGAGCGCGGCAGAAAACTGGTAGAATACGGGACAAACAAGTTCAGGTATGACGCACAGGGCCGCAGGACAGCGAAGAACGGAATAAATTACGTATACGACAGTAACGACCGACTGATAGCGGAAGGCTCGGTAATGGAGTATTTCTACGACATAACGGGACTTATGGGGTTCAAGTACGGAAACGAGCAATATGTATACCGTAAGGACGCGCAGGGCAATATAACGGCCATACTTGACAGTAGCGGAGCGGTTGTGGTAGAATACTATTACGATGCTTGGGGAAACCATAAATGGACGGGAGATGAAACGCTTGCAAAGCGGAACCCGTTCAGATACCGCGGATACTATTACGACGAGGAAACAGGCCTGTATTTCCTTAAATCGCGATACTATGACCCGAAGATTGGCAGGTTTATCAATATTGACAGCGTATGTTATATTGCTCCTGAGTTGCTGAACGGCTTAAATCTGTACGCATATTGCTTGAATAATCCGGTAATGTATGTTGACCCGTACGGAACATTTTTGATTTCCATAGGAGCAACAATAGCATTAAGCACATTGGGAGTGCTTGGCATAGGTGCAGCAGTTGAAATAGTATTCCACCCTATAGAGAAAACAATTAATAATATTAGTAACTGGGTCGGGGATTTATATTTTGATTTCGAATTTAATACTAATAAAATTGGTATTATCGAAAAGTCAGGTATATTTGATAATCTGACGATAGCTACTTCTGGTTTAGCCGATAGCTTTGTACTTAATTATGTGCAGGCAAAGAATAAGGGTAATTCTGATCCCAATAAGCGCCCTGGACAGAAAAAGACAGGTAGAGAAAGAAAAAACAAAGCAAGGAAAAAAGATAATTGGGAAGAAAGGGGAGGCCGTAGAAGAATTCCACCTCTTAAACATCATACTCCCGGTAGAGATCATAGAAAGTACTTGAAAATGATTTTTTGGTTAAATTTTTTAATATTATATAGGAATTTTAGATATTTTAATGTGGATTTCGAAGAATGAAAAACAATCTTATAATGATAGTGCAGTAAAAGGGATTAGATTGCATTTTACAAATGGAATAACTATTCAAGAAAAATTTGCCTGTAGAAAATTTTGTTATTGGCTTGTAAAATGTTACTGGTTTCCAATTAGAATTAACATTAAATTTATTGATTGCTCGTATTTCAAGGCAGTTGACGGACATAAATATTATGGTATTTTTTATGCAAACGATGAATATAAAAAAAGGCATTATCCAGAAATTAGAGTGGCTGTAAAAATAAATTCACAATTAGACGAGTATAATGTTTTTCTTACTATTGCTCACGAACTTACTCATTATTTTCAATGGTATTTCTATGAGGAAAAAGAGAAAACAGCTCGTAGTTTAGAAGTTACGGCAACTAGGTGGGCAAATTATATCGTTTCAGAATTCTATAATTATTGTAAGGTTTAACTTTTTAAAAGTAACCCGCGGATATTCTGCGGGTTATTTTTATACTTATTTCAGCGGCGAAGTAACAAGAACGGACAGATTTGTATATGCAGGCAAAGCGGCGGACTATGTGAAGTTAATGAATACAGGCGGGTATAACTTAGACTTCGGTATAGATACGGACGGACGATATAAAGGAAAAACAGTCAAAATAGGCAGTGTAACGATAGACCGTGAAAGCGTAAGTTATGTAAAAGTAAACGACCACGCAACGGCAATGCCGCTTAGCATAACGCATAACGGCTCGTTCATTCGGTATCATTATGACGAAAACGGAAATATCAGTCAGATAGACAGAAAAAGAGAAATGCGTGCAAGATACGGCTACGACGCTTTGGGCAGACTGATACGCGAGGACAACAAGGACTTCAATAAAAGTTGGTTCTATGCGTACGATAACAACGGAAATATAGTGTCCAAAGAAGAGTGTGCATTTACTTTGGAAAGTCATACGACGGGCACGGGTAGCGTAGAGGCGTATACGTATGAAAAGGACAGGCTGGAAAATTGCGGCGGGGAAAGTATCACGTACGACAAAGTGGGGAATCCGCTTACATATCGCGGTAACGCACTTAAATGGGAGCGCGGCAGGAAACTGGTAGAATACGGGACAAACAAGTTCAGGTATGACGCGCAGGGCCGAAGAACAGCGAAAAATGATATAAATTACGTATACGACAGCAACGACCGACTGATAGCGGAAGGTTCGGTAATGGAGTATTTCTACGACATAACGGGACTTTTGGGGTTCAAGTAAAACGAGCAATACGTATACCGTAAGGACGCGCAGGGCAATATAACGGCCATACTTGACAGTAGCAGGGCGGTTGTGGTAGAATATTGTTACGACGCTTGGGGGAACCATAAATGGACGGGAGATGAAACGCTTGCAAAACGCAACCCGTTCAGATACCGCGGATACTATTACGACGAAGAAACGGGCCTGTATTTCCTTAAATCGCGATACTATGACCCGCAGATTGGCAGGTTTATCAATATTGACAGCCTTGATTATGCCGACCCCGAAACGATAAACGGCCTTAACCTATACGCTTATTGTAATAACAATCCTGTAATGTATGTTGACCCAACGGGACATTTTTGGTTTACATTTTTAACTACAGTGTTTGGAGCTATTGTCGGAGCAATAGGCGGATTAATTGATTATGCTGTTAATAGTGAAGGCGATTTTAGTGTAAAAGAACTAATTAAAGGAATGATAGCAGGCTTTGCTGCTGGCGCTACGGCTGGTTTTATTTTAGGTTTGACAAAAGGTGCGGGAATAAAATCTGCAAGTTATATTTCAGCAGCCGTTTATTCTACTACGCTTGAAGTGTTAGACTATATTTACGGCGATAAAGAGATAAGTACAGAAAATATCGTAGGTTCTGTAAGAAAAATAGTCGGAGATACTTTTTTGAACGGAACTATGAATTATTTTGCAAATTTAACAGCAGGAAAATTAATTCGTATTAATTCGGGCTGGTTCGTTCCTAAAAAATTTTTAAGCTATTTCACAAAGCAATTTGGCTTAAAAATGATAGGACAAACACTTATTTCAGCAGAAGTAGCAAATTTATTTGTTATGTTGTTTAAAATAATAAAGGATTAGTTTAAAATTGAGTAAGAAAAAATCTGCATTATATTCGAATAGAAAAAAAGAAATTGTTATAAAATGCGTATTACTATTTGGAGGCATTTTGCTTTTTGGTGGAATTTTTGCAGCAGTTGTATTGGTATATTATAATCTTATATCGTTTAGTTTATATATGGTTTTTGGTTCATTAGGTATAGGTATAATATCAATATTATTAATAATCATAATAGCTGGGACTTTAAAAAATGATGGTAGTGAAGGATTATATAACAGTAAAAATTTAAAAATAATGCATTATGACTGCGAACTAGAAGAAGATTTAAAAGACAGATTGTCAGTGATATTCGTAGAAGAAGAGAAATCGGACCATATGTTTTCGATAATGAATACGCCGGATTATTACCCGTTAAGAGACACAATAGTATTCAGCGTTTACGATAAAGAAAAAAAGCAAGTAACGGTGAATAAGACAAATTGCGGAACAGGGTATAAAGCCTATAACGACGTGATAAAAGTTTTAAATCAGATATTTTTCTTTAAAATAGAACAAACGAATAAACAGGAGTTGAAACGTGGAAATTAAAGAAAATAGCTCGGTAAAATATTTTGAGGATTTGACAAAAAGCGAGCGAAAATTATTATATAAAGAATTTAATAAATACGAAGCAAAATATTTAAGGTTATTATTGTGGTTCGGGTTGGGGCTGGCTCTTGTTTCACTTATAAGCGTCGGATTTGCAATTTATTATATTCTCAATATTTTTATAAATAATGTTGTTGAAGTCGAATTGTATATTTTTGCTGTTTTGTTTAATCTGAGCGGAGGTTTATCTTTATTTTTTACTTCTCGGTATCATAAGAAATTTCGGTTATGGTTAAAAACAATTAAAAATATTGTTTATAAAGACAATCGAAAAGAATAATGGTCTGCCCGATTAGGGCGGACTATTTTATATTGCGCAAAGGTCAATTTTAAGGTCGTACTTGACAGTAACCTACCATTGTGTTAGACTATAATAAATCATTTAAAAGGTTTGGAATGAATGAGAAAAGTAGACGAAGGCGAAGAATACATAAAAGCTTTTCCACATTTTAAAAAATGGATAAACGAATGCCGGTGTTGCCATAGAAAAGGTTATAAGCCTGAAATGCCAGAACATATCGGGAACCCAAACTCATTCGGCAGTTATTTTATAAGAAAGCATTTTAAGCCTTTATCATTGAATAAGGACGGGCTTTGCGAGATTTGTGAAAAATTAGTTGAATATTGACGGTGGGGGAATAAATTATGAAAAAAATATTGGAGTTCTTGAAAGCACAAGAAATAATGTGCGAAATATATGAAAACATAAGCGAATCGGATAAATTCTATGTGGGTATTATAAAGAGTTTTGACGGTGAAATGTTTATTTTCGAAAGTATTTCGCAAGAAGGTAATTTTGACGGCTTTTACTGCACTTCGGTAGACAGTATAATCGCAATTAACTACGATACAATTTACTTAAAAAATTTAAGCAAGACAGCGTCAAAAAGAGCCGATAAAATTTGCTTTGATAATGTGAATGTGTTATCGGGTTTTCTTTCGGAAATTAAATCGAAAAATGCGCTATGTGAATTGGAATTGTTAAATGATTATAGTCGCGCGTTGGTCGGATATATTGAAAAAATAGACGATGAAACATTATCCGTTAAATTAATAAACGAACACGGTATTAGGGACGGTGTCGGAATAGTAAAAATAAACGATATTTCTTGCGTAGCGTTCGATACCGAAGAATTACAAAACTTGAAGATTTTAACAGATTTCAGGTCGAAAAATTGTAATGGAATTAGCTATGAGAACTTCTAAGTTTTTCAGGTTTACAATCAGCGGCGACAATTTGGATTTAGAAGTATTGAAAAATACGATAGGTCTACGCGGCGAAACTTATGTAAAGGGCGACGTGGTATACAAATTATCGGAAGCTATTCCGCAAAAAACCAATCGTTGGGTATATCATAGCGAGCATATAGACGAAGAGAGCGTAAGCGCTTTTTTAACCGAAAATCTGGAAATATTGGTTTCGGATTTAACTGTAATTAAAGCGTTTGCAAAAACTAACGATACAAAAATCGAACTTGTTGTTTATGCGGGAGATAATACGGATATTTGTCTTACGCCGTGCCAGATTCAATTGCTGGACAAGCTGGGTATAGATTTTTATATTTCGTTTTGCTGAACCTATTTTAAGGTAAAATATGAACAATTATCTGGGTAGTCTTGCAGGCATAAAATTTAATGGTATGTTTAGGCAGTTAGGATTAATTATACTTAATTTCGGCGAGCCTGTAACAGCCACACTGCACGTTGGTTGTATGCTGAGAATTTGTAAAGCGGATAAAATACTTTTAACGGATTCCGATGAATTTTTAAAAGCGGACGGAATATCCAAAACTGAAGAAGATTATGTGCGTCTTGAAGAAGAGGAGTATATAAACGACACGAACAGCCTGTTGGCGAAAAATTTGGATTTAGTCAACGATTTATTAAAAAATAAAGTCGTTAAAAAAGTAAAGGTATCTTCGTATCAGGACTTGGAAATCGTATTTGACGACGAAGTAGTTATTCAGATTCTCCCCGACAGCTTGGAAAAGGGAACAGAGTATTACCGTTATATAAAATTTGTCCCGCATATAGACGATGCTGATTATAAAAGCGAGCATTATGTGATACATAACTTCGAAGGCAGGCCGATGTTAAAAGGATAAGCAAATGACTAAAAGACAAGTAAAACATATTTTTGTGGATTACGTTAAAGGCAACATTTCTACAAATGATTTTTGGGAGATGTATAAAAATAACGAAGAAATAAGAAATGTTTTAATCAATGACAAAAAACGGAAAAGAGGGATAATAAAAACAAAAGAAGCGATTATCAGATTTAATGATAAAGATGACGCAATCAATCCCGACAATCTTCTGGACGTTTTGGATATAAGCAGACTCGAACACAGATACAGTTTGTTTCTTATCATAAATAGATTTCTGCTTATGCGCGGAATAGATATAACCGAAAATGCATTAAATGCGGACGCACAGGAAGTTTGGTTTCTTGAAGAAATGTTACCCGATTATCTGTATCCGTCGGAGCTGTCTTTCTTGGAAAGTATTTTTGCGTCTGCTCCGAATGGGTATACGAAAACGGAAAAATTAAGCTGGTGCAAGAATAAAATAAAAGAAATGTTTCAGTTCGACAGCGTTGAACCTGATTGGTATCAATTCCCCGAATGGCCGTGGTCAAACGGAACACCTATGGTTTTTAAATATCAGGAAACTACCGAAGAGGGTATCGTAAATTATTATTTTTATGATAAGAAAACCAATGAAGTGAAAGTGATAGAACAAGTAGAATAATTAAAAAAAGCAATTATTAAAATTTCTGTCTTGACAAAGCCGTGCAGGCGTGTTATTATAGTAAAAAATATTAAATCCCATTTTTGACATAATAATGCAAAATTTGTTTAAAAAACTGGAAAAAAATGGAAAATCCGCAAAAAGTTGTGAATAAAAGCGGAAATTATTACTTTATAATGTCATAATGGAGAAAGGAATAAAGCATTATGACTAAACCCCAAATTGACAACATAGTAAAAAGATACCCGTATTTAAAGCCGTCAATCGACAAAAACGAGTTAAGTGTTATCAAAGTTTACATAGGAAACAGGAAATATGTTTTCGAGTTGACCGAAGAAGTTAAGACTATTTGTCGTACAGTCGAAAAAGTTTACGGCGCAGAAAAGAACTGTTGGGTCAAGTTCATAATAAAGGGTATGATGAACGGAGAAACGGACAAATGGATGATAGGCCAGATGCCTGTTTCAAGGTCTAAATTTTACGAGTTTAAAGAAGAGTATATGGAAAAGGTATACGATTGTTGTATATCTCTCGGACTGGTCACTTATGAGGAAGTTTTAAGCAAGGAAATTCTGTAATGAAAAAGCATACCGCACACGATATACTTATTAAGATTACCGAAACACTTTTGAAATATCTCGAAGAACTGAGCTGTCTTGAAAAGAGTAACGAGTTTGCTTACGGCGAACGCGTGGCTTACATAGAATGTCTTGAAATGATACAGCGCTGGGAACACGCGGATAAAAACGGCTTGGATTTCGATATAGAGTCGCGCTATCCGCTTTAATACCGTTCCGAAAGCACATAATAAATAAATAGATAATACAAGTTGACAAGTTTGTCGAATTAGGTTATAATTTTAATACATATGACGTTTTTTAAAAAAATTTCCGAAATATTCGATATAGGCGTCAACTATCTGATATTGCTTGTCGAGCTTATCGGAATCATAATTTTAATATATGCGATAGTTTCCGCGGTTATCGGCCTTATAAAGCGTCAGCCGCATACCAGACTGAAACTTGCCGAAGGCATTGCACTGTCGCTTGAATTCAAAATGGGCGGCGAGCTTTTACGAACGGTAATCGTCCGCGAATGGAACGAGCTTTTGATTTTAGGCGCAATTATTTTATTGCGCGCGGCGCTTACCTTCCTTATCCAGTGGGAAATTAAAATAGAGCGTAAAAACGGAAATATGTCCGATTCGCAACTTCACGATATCAAAACACCGCTCACGCAGGATTTGAATTCGAAGAAGCGCAACGATAAGAACGAAAAAGAAGACTGATTTATTTAGATATGTATAAAACCCTTTTGTTTGACTTGGACGGAACGCTTACCGACCCGTTTGAAGGAATTACGAATTCAATTGTTTATTCTCTTTCCAGATTCGGAATATCGGTTGCGGATAAAAGGGAGCTTATTGATTTTATAGGCCCGCCGCTTGTCGACTCGTTTAAGGGATTTTACGGTTTCAGCGATAAAGAGGCCGAACTTGCGGTAGAGTATTACAGGGAATATTTTTCGGAACGTGGTATATTCGAAAACGCCGTTTACGAGGGAGTTACGGCTTTGCTCGAAGCGTTGAAGCGTAAAGGAAAAAAGCTTTTGGTTGCGACCTCGAAACCCGAAATATTCGCTGAAAGAATTTTACACCGTTTCGGGCTGCACGGTTATTTCGATTACGTAGCGGGCGCAACGCTGGACAGCACAAGAATGTACAAGGCCGACGTTATCGCATATGCGCTTGAAAACGCGGGTATCGGCGATAAAACGCAGGTCGTTATGGTCGGCGACAGAAACCACGATATATTGGGTGCGAAGAAAAACGGGCTTGCCTCCGCGGGCGTTTTATACGGCTACGGAACCCTTGACGAGCTTGACTCTGCCGGCGCGGATTATATTTTCGAAAAGCCGTCCGATATTTTAAAGTTGGTTAAATAATTTAATAGCGGGGTTATGGCGCAGTTGGTAGCGCGTCTGTGCGAGGCAAAGCCGAAGCTTTGCGCGTAGCGCAAAATCGCATTACGGCGGAAAGGTGCCCTTGACGGCGTACAATGCCATAGAAAAAATTACAACATAATAAAGACGGGGTTATGGCGCAGTTGGTAGCGCGTCTGAATGGCATTCAGAAGGTCATCGGTTCGAACCCGATTAGCTCCACCATATAAAAACCTGAAACGAACTTCTTTGCGGAGATTTGTTTCAGGTTTTTTTATCGGGGTCTTTAATTAAAAAACGGCCGTTCCACGATTTATGGAGGCCGTTTGAAAAAATCAGGTTAAATGGGGTTTTCTTATTCTATCGCTCCATAAAACGTTACCCTGCATTGTTGCGGAACAGTCTTGATTTGTAAGTTGATTTATGCTATTATACGGTTAACAATTTCAAACGGAGGATATTATTATTTTGGAAACAATAGGTGAACGTATATGTGGTTTAAGAAAGAAATTTCGCTTGACGCAGAGTCGGCTTGCGGAAAACTTTCATTTTAGCGATAAAGTTATAAGCAAATGGGAAACCAATGAAAGCCAACCGAATACGGAGGAGGTAGCCGCCCTGTCGCAATTTTTCGGCGTTACGTCCGATTATTTAATATTCGGTAAAGAAACGGATCGGGACAAGGAAATACTTTCACGTCAGCCCTCGGAAGAAGAGTTGACGGCAGACGCGAAGTCGGATTTTATAAAGAGGTGCAACGCGCTTATCCGTAATAACAATCTCAATAAATACAAGGCAGAAATTTTCCCCGACGAGCTTTGCAAAAAGTTTTTATCAACCGATTTCGAGTATGTCTGCATAGGTATTTTTCAGCCGTTGGTTGACAAAAGCACGCAGCCTTACGGAATAGGAATAAATTTAAAGGCGCTTTTGACTTTCGACGATTACAATCTTTTCGAGAAAATTATTGCGCTGAACTTACCGTTCTCAGATAAAAACAAAATAATCAGATTTTTTAAATCTAACAGCCTGCTTTCGGATAAGGACGTTCACGGCCTGACGGATATACGGTTTTATTCGTTTTTGGCCGATCAGACCGTACTGATTAAACAATCATACGAACGCCCGCCGCTTGAGAAAGGGCAGTGTAGTTTTGAAGAGTTCTGGAAACAAAACGAAAATGATTATAAGTCCGAGTATAAAAAAATATTGTCCGAGACGTTGCGTAATTTGGAAAGGACAATGCCCAACTATTGGGAAATAGTTAAAATTTTGATAGAAAGCGGCGCGTATTTAAGAAAGATGGTCGGTTGTCACTTTGATGAGTACAATTATTTGATTATGGACTATGTAGACGATATTGTCGTCACCGAACTTTATTACGAGCAAAGCTGCGCGAAAACGTCACCTAAAAATTGATTTTGTTTTGTCGCCCGCAAACCGAAATATACGCTTGAAAAAATATAATCCGTTTGATAGAATAGAAATATGGACAAAAAAATCGATAACGCTAAGTCTTATGATTTAATAAGCGACAACTGGCAGAAGTTCAGAAACTCTACCGCCATAAACAAATGTGTGGTCGATTTTGCAAAGCTTATTGCGCCGAACGGTCACGTTCTGGATATAGGTTGCGGAACGGGCTATCCTGTTGCGCACTATCTTTCGTTACATAATTTCACTGTTACGGGTATAGACGTCTCTCGGGAAATGATAGCGAAGGCCAAGGCCTTAAAATTGCCGAACGCAGTGTTTTTAAATCGTGAAGTTCTGGATTTTTCGTCAGATATTCGGTATGACGCCGTAATCGCGTTCGATAGCTTGTGGCATATTGCAAAGTCAGAGCAAGCGGAGGTCTATCGCAAGATTTCTTGTTTAATGAAAGACGGGGCATATTTTTTATTTACTCACGGCAAGCGCAATGACGAAAGGGTCGGGACAATGTTTAATCAACCGTTTTATTACGGTGCGTTGGATATATACGAATTGAACACAATTTTTTCGGAAACGGGTTTGAAGATAATTTCTTTAACGGAAGACTATAAAGAGCAAACGATGGGTGAGCGCGATTTACTTGTAATAGCACAAAAACAGCGGTTGTTTTAAGGAGATTACTATGCAAAATAATTTTAACGAATGGGAAAACGCCTTAAATAAATTAAAGGCGGGCAACGAAAAATATATCGGCGCGCGCAAAAGCGAGGGGGATATTTCACCCGAAAAAAGACTGAGCACGTACAAAAGCGGACAGAACCCGTACGCGGTCATAGTTGCCTGCTCGGATTCACGCGTAATTCCCGAAAGCATATTCTCGGCGGGGATAGGCGAATTATTCGTCATACGGGTTGCGGGTAACGTGGTGGACGACGCGGCCCTGGGCAGTATCGAATACGCCGTTGAGCACCTAAAAGTTCCGCTTGTAGTGGTGCTGGGTCATACCTGTTGCGGCGCTGTCAACGCTAGTATTAACGGCGGCGCGGGCGGTTACATAAAAATGATTACCGATAAAATAAGGTCGGCGATAAGGGAGGAGCGCGACGATTGCGCGGCAAGCCGCCTTAACGTGGGCGTAAGGGTAAGCGAGATTCATGCGGCGCTTTCTGAAAGCTGTCCGAACCTGAAAGTGCTCGGCGCGATATACCATATCGATACGGGCATTGCGGAGTTTCTAAATTAATATGCAACAACTTAAATTCCCTTACAAGAGGGTTCTTATAATCGGCAACGGCGGCGCGGGTAAAAGCACGCTTGCCGTAAAAATCAGCGAAAAATTCAAATTGCCCGCGGTGCATCTGGACAGGCTTTGGTGGCTCGAAGGCTGGCGCAACCGTTCTGAGGAGCAGTTTGACGAATTGCTGGACAAACAGCTTGAAAAATCCGAATGGGTGATTGACGGCAATTATCGGCGCACGTTTTCGCACCGTCTGGAATATGCGGATTTCTGTATTTTTCTCGACTATCCCGCAAAGCTGTGCTTAGAAAGCGTCTACGCCCGCGCGGAGCTTTACCGCGGCCGCACCCGTCCCGATATGGCGGACGGTTGCGAGGAACGGGTGGACGGCGAATTTGAATGTTGGGTGAACGAGTTCGAAGAAAAGGTTCGGCCCGTAATGCTTTTTGAACTGGAACGCTCGTCCGTTCCGTATAAAATATTCGGCTCGCGCGAGCAAACTGCGGCGTGGCTGGACGGGTTCGAAAACAATTAAAGGAGTATACATATGGCAACTACACAGGACTACATACAGTTCGTATGCGAAAGCGTTGGCGGCGGTTACGACGTGCGCTATAAAAAGATGTTCGGAGAGTATATGGTTTACGTAAACGACAAGCCCGTACTTCTGGTATGCGACAACACGGTCTACGTAAAAAAGCTTGCCGCTCTGGACGGTATTTTATCTGGCGCGGAATGCGGTTGCCCATATAACGGCGCGAAAGAGCATTACATACTCGATATGGAAAACGGCCCGCTTGTGGCGGAGGCCGTTGCAATACTCGAAGAGCTGACGCCCGTTCCTAAAAAGAGAGCGAAAAAATAAGGCGCGGCGTACGCGTTTTCGCCGAAATTAACCGACGTATTGACATTTTCCGAAAAATGCAGTATAATAATAGAGTAGCATTTTTTAAGAGGCAATTATGAAGGTTTGTATTTTCGGCGCGGCAAGCGCGCATATAGACGATATTTATATAAAGACTGTCGAAAATTTGAGCGAGCAGTTGGCCAAACGCGGCCACTCGCTTGTTTTCGGCGCGGGCGCAACGGGGCTTATGGGCGCCGCCGCGCGCGGTTTCAAGCGCGGCGGCGGTTTCGTACACGGCGTCATTCCCGAATTTTTCAGGGAAGAAGGGATAGAGGCGATTTTCGACAAGTGCGATAAAATTACCTATACCCGCACTATGTCGGAGCGCAAGTTCGTTATGGAAGACGAGGCGGAGGCGTTTATAATCGCCCCCGGCGGAGTGGGGACTTTCGAAGAGTTCTTCGAGGTGCTCACTTTAAAACAGCTCGGAAGACACGACAAGGCGATAGCTATATTCAATATCGAAGGCTATTACGATGATTTGGAGAAGTTTATGCAGACCGTCGGCGAGCGTAAATTTATCAATTTCAAATGTAACGAGCTTTACACGTATTTCACGTCCGCGGACGAGATAATAAATTATCTCGAAACTTACGTTCCGCAGGGCATACATTGGAGTAAACTTAAAATCGGTGACTGATGATAAACGTAGCTTTCGTATGTCTCGGCAACATATGCCGTTCGCCTATGGCCGAGCTGATATTTAAAAATATGGTCGAAGAGCGGGGGCTTGCGTCAAGCTTTCGCATAACTTCTTTCGGCACCTCCGAATACGAGGAAGGCAACGGCATTTACCCTGCCGCAAAAAAGACGCTTACAAAGCACGGCATATCGGGCAACCACGTTTCGAAACAGCTTTCGCTTAAAGACGTGATTAATAACGACTATATTCTCGTAATGGACGGCGGAAACCTCTTCGACGTGTTGCGCCTTACGGGCGGCAAGTTCGGCGAGAAGATTGCAAAGCTTTGCTCGTTCACGTCAAATCCCCGCGACGTTGCAGACCCTTGGTATACGCGCGACTTCGAAAAGGCGTTTGCGGACATCGAGGACGGTTGCGCGGGCTTTCTCGACTATCTGTTGAAGGAGAAAGCGGCGGCGTTCGAGTACGACAAAAGACATTAATAAAAAAAGCGGAGCTTTTCGGCTCCGCCTTTTTTATTAACCTCTCGGTCTGAATACTTTGCTTAATTTTCTGGGTTCCGACGCGGTTTCGGAAGTTTCGCGCCTGTCTTTTCCGAAGAAGAACAGCGCTATCGTTCCGGGGCCGACGTGGGAACCCGTGCACAGGTCGTAGAACTCTATCGCGATATTTTCCGCGCCGAGCGCTTTCAGCCTTTCGGCAAGTTCTTCGGCCTCTGCCGCGCAGTCGCAGTGCGTAATCGCAATGGTCTGGTTCGCGGGGTCGATTACCCTGTCTGTGAACTCCCTCACAAGCGCGTCGATGGAGCGCTTTCTGCCGCGTTCCTTGGAATAGACGGCAAGGGTGGCGGGGTCGTTCGCGTCCGCTTTGAGCATAGGTTTGATATTAAGTATCGCGCCGGCAACCGCGGTTATGGTTGAAACGCGTCCGCTCTTTCTGAGATATTTGAGTTCGTTTATCGTAACGAACGAATTCATTTTATATTTGTTTTCTTCTATCCAGTTATAGCACTCGTCTATACTGCTGCCGCCGTCGCGCATTTTCGCGGCCTCGACGGCGAAAAGCCCTTCCCCGAGCGAGGCGTTGGCGCTGTCCACAACGTACATCTTTCTGTCGGGGAAAGCCTCTTTAAGCGCCTTCTGCGCTTTGAGCGCCTGCGCGTGCGTGCCGCTCAACGTAGACGTTATTGTTATAAGCAAAACGTCCCTGCCCTGCTGCATAGAGGGGGTGATTGTTTCTATGAACTTCACTTCGCCTATAAGCGAAGTTTTGATGTCCGCGCCCTGCACCATATCCTCATAAAACTGTTTTGCGGTTTGCGCGAAAGGCACGCCTTCCTCGAAACAGGATTTTTCTACACCCGACGAGGTATAGGTAAACGGGATAACTTTTACGCCCGTTTCCTTTATCATATCTTCGGTCAGGTTGCCCGCCGAATCAACGTAAATATCAAACATAATAATTCTCCTTATTTGCTTTAATATATTATCAACCAATCGGGTTAAAATACAACCTTTTTCAAAGCAAATATTATCTACACATTAAAAAACCGCCTAAACTATGTAAAAACCGCACTCTACTACAAAAATTTTACACTCTACTCACAGTAGAGTTGTATTTTTTGCTTGATAAATCAATCTTGATATGGTAGAATTCAGTTATGGACGAGTTGAAAGAAACAATCGCAAAGAACCTTGTGGAGCTGAGAACGCAGGCCCGCCTGACCCAGCTGCAACTTGCGGAAAAACTTAATTATTCAGACAAAGCCGTATCCAAATGGGAGCGCGGAGAGGCCATACCCGACATACGCGTGCTTATCAAGCTTGCGGAAATTTATAATATAACCGTCGACGATATTTTAACGGATTCGGCGGCGAAGAAAGTAAAGCCGAAAATGCATATAGGCAAAAAGCGCGTGCTCATAACCCTGCTTTCCGTGGGTCTTGCCTGCTTTGTCGCAACGGTTATTTTTATGATAGTGTTTTTCATTCCGCAGACCGCGCAGTACGCATATCTCGTATATATCTGTCTGCCGTTTGCGTGCTCCGTCGTTCTTATGGTCTTTTCCGTAAAGTGGGGCAACTGGATTACAAACATAGTCGCCAGCTCGCTCCTTGTCTGGACGTCCGCGGTGATATTTCAGGTGTTTGTAAACGAGTTCACCGCCGACTTCGACAAGATGTACTTTATGTATATAGTCGCGGGCAGTTTCGAAATACTGATAATTCTGTGGTTCACGCTGAGAAAACTTTATAAACGCAAAAAATAATACCTTAAATCAAGGAGAATTTTATATATGGATACGATAAAACTTGCCGCCGCGCTCATTCCCGACGGCGACCTGTTGCCCCCCGAAGAATACGAAAGAATATATCCCGAGCGCGAGCGCGCGCCCAAAGCCGAAGTCACGCGGCTTGCGCCCTCGCCCACGGGTTTTATACATCTGGGTAACCTGTACTCCGCGCTTGCTGACGAGCGCAGCGCCCACACAACGGGCGGCGTTTTCTATCTTAGGATAGAGGACACTGACGAAAAACGCAAAGTGGACGGCGCGGTCGAAAGCGTTATCCGCTCGCTTAAATATTTCGGAATAGACTTTGACGAGGGCGCGGAAATAGCCTCGCCGCTTAACGTATACGGCCCCTATTACCAGCGCCAACGCGCGAAAATTTACCGCGCGTTCGTAAAGCGGCTCATAGAGCAGGGCAGGGCGTATCCCTGTTTCTGTACGGAAGAGCAGTTGAACGCCGTACGCGAGGAACAGACGGCGGGAAAAAAGACGACGGGCTATTACGGCGCTTACGCAAAGTGCCGCAACCTGTCCGAGACCGAAATTTACGATAACTTAAAGGCGGGCAAGCCTTACGTAATCCGTCTTAAATCAGAGGGCAGTATAGAAAACAAGATTGCGTTCCGCGACGCGATAAAGGGCGAAGTCACGGTAACGGAAAACGATCAGGACGTGGTGATTTTAAAGTCGGACGGAATACCCACTTATCATTTCGCGCACGCCGTTGACGACCATTTTATGCGCACCACGCTCGTTATACGCGGCGAGGAGTGGCTGTCCAGTCTGCCCGTGCATCTGGAACTGCACAAGGTGCTAGGTTTTAAACCGCCGCGTTACGCGCACACGTCCTCGCTTATGAAAATGGACGGCGAAACCAAGCGCAAGCTTTCCAAGCGCAAGGACCCCGAACTTTCGCTCGACTATTACAGAAAGGCGGGATACTTCCCCCTCGCGGTGGTGAAATATCTTATGACTCTGCTGAACTCCGACTTCGAGGAATGGTCGCTTAAAAATCCCGACGCGGACTGGCGCTCGTTCAAGTTCAGGATAGAGAAAATGAGCCGCAGCGGCGCGCTTTTCGATCTGGATAAGCTGAACGACGTTTCCAAAACCGAAATATCCAAGCTTTCCGCACGCGAGTGTTACGAGTTCTTAAACGGCTGGGTGACCGAGTTCGGCACGCCGCAGGACAAGGCGCATTTTTCGGACGCGGAGTATATTATAAAAGTGCTGGAACTTATTATGGGCGTCGGCGGGAAAAAGCGCAGGAAGGATATAGAGCGGGCGGAGCAGGGCGTTGCGCTTATCGATTATTTCTTCGACGATACGTTCCGTCCCGAATACAATTACCGTTACGGAAAGGAAATCGTCAACGCCGTGCTGGACGGATTTATCGCGGCGTACGACCCCGAAGACGACAACTCGGTCTGGTTTTCTAAGGTCAAGGCGCTTGCGCCTGCGGTCGGTTTTGCAAGCGAGATGAGCGAGTACAAGTCCGCGCCCGAGAAATTCGGCGGCAACGTTTCGGACATAGCGGAAATATTGCGCATAGCCGTAACGGGTATGCCCAACTCCCCCGATTTGTGCACGATAATGCGCATACTCGGGGAAGAACGTTCTCTTGCAAGGCTTAAAGCGGGGAAGAGATAATATGAGTTTTGTCGACGGACTGCTCGTCGCGGCGTTTCTGTTTTTTATCGGAAGCGTTTCGGGCTGGTGCATAGAAGTATTGTTCAGGCGGTTCTTTTCGGCAAAGAAATGGATAAACCCCGGCTTTCTCACGGGCCCGTATCTTCCTTTGTACGGTTTCGGTGTGACGGGGTTATTCGCTGTCACCCTTCTGCCGATAGAAACGGGCAATTATGCTTTGGACAGCGTGATTATTATCGCGCTTATGAGCGTTTTGATGACGCTCATAGAATACATAGCGGGCCTGATTTTCATAAAGGGAATGAAAATCAAGCTGTGGGATTACTCCGACCGCCTCGGCAACGTTCAAGGCATAATCTGTCCGCTGTTTTCGTTTTTATGGACGCTTGTCTGCGCTTTTTATTATTTCGTAATCGACCCGTTCGTAATCGACGCGGTTGTCTGGTTCGTACAGCACATACCGTTTGCGTTTATCGTAGGAATGTTTTTCGGCGTATTCTTCGTCGACTTAGGCCACTCGATTAACCTCACGGCCAAGATAACGGCGTTTGCTAAAAAGCACGACATTGTCGTATCCTTCGAGAAACTCAAAGAGAGTATCAAGGATAAAATAGAGCGGCTTGGCGAAAGGAAAGCAAACTTCATTTTCCCGTTCAAGTCAACCGACACTCTCACGCAGAACCTCGATAATTACAGGCGCGAGCAGGACGCGGCTTTGCACGCCGAAATTTGCGAAGAGTCCGCGCCCGATACGGATAAGAAAGACAAGTGAAATTTACCGAAATTTATGTGAATTTTGCGGCCGTCAACCCCTTTATTGTTGACTTGATTTTTGTTTAATTGATAAACTTATTACGAATAAATACAGAGGGTCTTATATGTTACAACTCAAAGATATTACTAAAGACTACGCGGTTGCGGGCGGCGCGTTGCACGCGCTTAAAGGGATAAGCCTTAATTTCCGCAAAAGCGAATTCGTATCCATACTCGGCGCGTCGGGTTGCGGGAAGACTACGCTGCTCAACATTATCGGCGGACTTGACAAGTACACCTCGGGCGACCTGATAATAAACGGCGTAAGCACCAAAAAGTTCAAGGACGGCGACTGGGATACGTACAGAAACCATTCCATAGGTTTCATATTCCAGAGCTATCACCTCATACCCCACCAGACCATTTTGCAGAACGTGGAGCTTGCGCTTACCATTTCGGGCATAGACAAGGAAGAGCGCCGCAGGCGCGCAATGGAGGCGCTTGAAAAGGTAGGGCTTAAAGACCGTATAAACAACCGCCCGAACCAGCTTTCCGGCGGACAGGCGCAAAGGGTTGCGATAGCCCGCGCGCTTATAAACGACCCCGAAATAGTACTTGCGGACGAACCTACGGGCGCGCTTGACTCCAAGACCAGCGTACAGATAATGGAACTTCTGAAAGAGATTTCGAAGGACCGTCTGGTTATTATGGTCACGCACAACCCCGAGCTTGCCGAGCAGTATTCGACGAGAATAATACGCCTTCTCGACGGTCAGGTCACGGACGACAGCAGTCCGTACGACGGCGTGGAAGAGGAACAGTCAGCCTCGGCCGAGGAAGTAAAGATAAACAAGGGCAGAAAAAAGCGCTCTTCGATGTCGTTCGGAATGGCGTTTATGCTGTCGCTTAAAAACCTGCTCTCGAAGATAAAGCGAACGACAATGGTCGCGGTAGCGGGCAGTATAGGCATTATAGGCGTATCTATGGTGCTTGCCATATCCTCGGGAGTACACGGCTATATCGACAGTATGCAGGACGATATGCTTTCGGGCAATCCGTTGCAGGTAAGCGAAACCGCGCTGGACTTCGAGGCGCTTATGAACTTCGCCGCCGAAACGCCTATGGACGTTACCAGGCTTGAAGACAAGGTCTACGTAGACTCCCTTCTCGATACGCTTATGGGTATGGGCAAGTCGCTTACGACAAACAACATCACCGAAAATTACGTCGATTACGTAAGCAAAATGGACCCGTCGTATTACAACGCGTTGCAGTACGGTTACGAGTTCAACATAGCCAACAACATCTACACCGATTTCAAAATCACAGACGGCGAAATCAGCGCGGACGCGGATACTAGCGGTTATTACTCGATAACCGGCATACGCAGAATGTATACGTCCATATTACAGCGTGAAAAGGACTACGCAAACTATGCGTCTATGATTTCTCAGGCGGGCACGTTCAGCGAAATCCCCGATAACTACAAGTACATATTGTCCCAGTACGACGTGCTTGCCACTTCCGACGGCAAGACGGAAAAGTTGACCGAAAGCGAGCTTAAAGACATTTTCGAGAGCAAAGACAGCCTTATAATGGTGCTTGAAAATAACGCGGTTACGGACATAACTCTTGGACAGTTCGGCTATTTCACGCAGGAGCAGTTTTTAAACTACGCTTACAAAGCGCTGAAAGACAACGATATGGGCGGCGACAATTACGACGAAACGCTTATTGAGGACTTTATCGAAGGTAAAGACTTCTCGTATTTCGTCGGCGAGGACGCGAAGAAATTCACCTGGTATCCCAACGACACGGTATTTTCAAAGATAGAGGAAGGCGACGCGTTTTATACCATAAGTTCGGAAGTATACGCGCTGTTTCAGACGATAGAGGAAAAATACAACCTGTTGCAGGACAAGATAGAGGCGAATCCGTCCGACCCCGATATTCCCAAGCTCACCGCGGAGATTGCGGAGCTTATAAAAGAGATACCGCAGTATATAGACGACATAACGGACAAAGCGGCGTATAAATACAATCACGAGCGCACGGATAAGTTTACCGACGAGGACGCCGTAGAGCTTAAAGTAAAAGCCGTTTTACAGAAAAAGAGCAACATATCTTACGGCTGTCTTAAATCGGGACTGTATTATACCAACGCTTTGACGGAGCATATGCTGGAAACCTCCGCGGACAGCGAGATTGTCGAGTATATTGACAGCCGCGAAACGGGCAGCGTCAGATATATTCCCTATAACTTCGAGTACACGTACATAGAAGACGGAAAATTTAAAAAGAGCGACACCATACGGATACCCGGTATTTCTCCGATACCCAACACGGGACTTATCGAGCCGACGTCGCAGGGTTTGATGATGGGTATGATGACTATGCCCGTATCCTCTGGCTCGTCCGACGGAATTACGGCGGCTATGCTGGGCGGAAGCAGACTCCCCGTTCTTTTCAATATCTATCCCGTAAACTTCGAAACAAAAGATTTGATAACCGACTATCTCGACCACTGGAACGATATGTGCAGGGCGGGAGAGGAGTACAACGGCCAGAAACTTTCGGAGGCGGATATAGTCAAATACACCGATACCGTAGGGCTTATCATAATGATGATAAACACTATGATACAGATGATTACCATCGCGCTGATTGCGTTCACGGCGTTGTCGCTGGTCGTGTCTACGGTAATGGTAGGAATAATCACGTACGTGTCCGTTGTGGAACGTATAAAAGAAATAGGCATACTCCGCTCGGTCGGCGCGCGGAAGAAGGACATAAAACGCCTCTTCATTGCGGAAACGTTTATAATCGGCCTTGCCGCGGGCATTGTCGGTATTGCGGTTACGTACATACTTTCGCTTATAGTAAATTTGATAGTCGGCGCAATCGCGGGCATATTCACGATAGCCTCGCTGCCGGTCTGGCAGGCGCTTATAATGGTTGCGGTAAGCGTGGTTCTGACGCTCATTTCGGGCCTGATTCCCGCGTCGGCGGCGGCAAAGAAAGACCCCGTCGTCGCACTCAGAACAGAATAAAAAAAGCGTCGGCGGCGCGCCGAAAAGGCGCGCCGTTCGCTTATTGTTAAACGACAAAAAATTCCCGTTAAAAATAAGTAAAAAACTACCGATAAACTATTGACACCTATGCGGGCGTGTGGTAAAATGTTCCAAGAAACAAAAAAAAGGAGACAAAAATGAAAAAACTTTTTAAGGCATTTTTATTGGTTGCAGTTGTTGCTTGCTGCGCAGTTGCAGTTGCATTCGCAGGTTGCGGCGATAAGACCAGCGGCACTACGTACGAGGGCGAGTATCACTACAATTCCCACAACAACGAATATGGTTTTGTTGTTAAAGTAACCGTTGACGGCGACAAAATCACCAAGGTTGAGAATATCACTGGCGACAAGTACGTTTCTTGCTCGGCAGTAAACGAAAATCTCGACTGGACGCAGGCGAAGGTTGACAACTGGAACAACAACCTTAACGCTCTTCTTAAAGCATACGAAGGCAAGACCGTTGCCGAAATCAAGGCTGCGACCGGTTCTATTAAGGGTGTTGAAGATGCTACCGAAAATAAGCTTTCTGATTCCGCTCTCGTCATCACCGACGCTACTCAGGGCAGTGTTAGAGTTCTGAAAGCAGTTCAGAACGCTCTTTCCAAAATTGCGTAAGTAAAATTTAAATAATCAAGTCCGCCCTCGGGCGGGCTTTTTTATTGCTTTTTTTTACGGAAGCTTATATAATGAATTTATGAACAAAACAGCTAAATTGGTTTTAACGGCCGCCGCCGCGGCCTGCGTGTTTGCGGCGGGGTGTAATTTCAAAAATCCCGAAGACGAGTATACTTCGCCGTACTTTTTCGCAATGGCGGCGGACGCGGCTTACGCCATTCCGTCTTCGGTAGTCGCCGAAAGAGAAAAGGATTGTTATAAGCTCTACGGCGAAACGCGCGACGTTCTGAACGGTATCGACAGGTCTTTAAGCTCCACGCTGGAAAACTCCTGTATCGGCCGTTTTAACGCGGCGGACGCGGGTGCGAGGGTGGAGATAGACGAAACCGCGTACAACGTGCTTTCGCTTGCAAAGCGGCTTTACGAGCAAACGGAGGGGTATTACAATCCCGCCGTATACTATAACGTAATTGCTTACGGTTTCGGCGGCGCGTCCGAATATCCCGACAGCGCGGAAAAAATGCCGTCCGACGAGGAAATAGATAAATATACCAGGCTTTCAAAGACTTTCGGCGCCCTCGCTCTTGAAACCGCAGACGGGAAATACTTTGCAACCAAGCCCGATTATACCGTAAGCGTAAACGGCGTTACATATTCGCTTAAAATCGATTTGGGCGGTATCGGTAAGGGATACGCGGTGGACGTTGTAAGCAAACTTATGGACAAGCATAGTATGCCGTACGGATATTTCACGTTCGGCGACAGCAGTATCACGTTTAAGAAGTTCAGCGGCGCCGACAGCGACAATTATATCTTAGGCCTTACAAACCCGCGCTATACGCAGGGTTCGGCAAGGCAGTACGTGAACACCAACGTTAAAGACACGTCG
Organism: uncultured Christensenella sp.; assembly: GCA_910579705.1. Taxonomy (GTDB): domain Bacteria; phylum Bacillota; class Clostridia; order Christensenellales; family Borkfalkiaceae; genus Coproplasma. The sequence goes on along the minus strand of CAJTUI010000006.1, from coordinate 62,139 downwards.
CTTTCAACCAGCGGCGACAATGTGCAGTACTACACCGTTGACGGCGTGCGTTACTGCCATATTATCAATCCTATGACGGGAAAGCCCGTTCAGACGGGTGTAATGTCGGCGACCGTTCTCGGCCCCGACGCCGCCGCAAACGACGCGTATACGACCGCTATAATGGCTATGGGGAAAGAGAAGGCCGTGCAGTTTATCAACGAAACGCTTGCGCCCGAGGGGATAAGAGTGGTTTTCACCTGCGATAACGGCGGCAAGTACGAAATAGTTTCCAATATTCCCGCAGAAGAGTTGACTATAAAAGCCGACAACTTCAAGCTTGTCAATAAACTCGAAGACGGAAAAATTGTTTTGGTGGATTGATGTCGCTTAAAAAAATAGAACAGGTAAAAGCGGATAAAGGCTTTAAGATATTCGACGTGGTTGTTTACGGCTTAATCGCCGTGCTTGTCGTCGCGCTGTTTATAGCCGTATTCGTCACCCGCGACAATAGTCCGCTAAGCGGCATAAGGGTTTACTCCAAGGGCGTTGCCGTATTCGAATACAATTTCGAAAAGGACGAGTACAAACAGCTTAGCGACGACGTGAAGACGGAGGTGACCGACAAGGACGGCGTGCTTACCGTAAAAATTACCGCGGACGTCGGGTATAACGTTCTTGAAATCAAAAAGAGCGGTTCGGTAAAAGTCACGGCGGCGGACTGCCGCAGTTATGACTGCATTTACTCGCCCGCGATAAAGGACAACAGCGGCATAATATATTGCTCGCCGCACGGCCTGAGAATAGTGCCGTACAATTATAGTACGGACGACCCCAACGTGAACGTATGAATAACTGCCCCGCGAGCGCAATAACGCTCGCGGGGCAGTTTATTTGTTGCGCGGCGCCCGATACTGCACGCCGCCCCGCACCCAAACTTCCCACAAAACAAATCCCCCGCGCAATATTTGCGCGGGGGACTTTTTAATTCGTTCAGGCCGTTTTTTCGGGCGTTTCTTCCGCAATCACCTTGCGGCTGATAATTATGTGTCTGGGACACTTTTCAACGCAGGTGAGGCAGCCTGTGCACTTCGTATAATCGATAACGGGCAGATTGTCCTGCATAGTTATCGCGCCGTGAGGACAGGATTTTGCGCATATTCCGCAGGCTATACAGCCTACTTTACAAGCGTTCATAACGTCCTTGCCCCTGCACTTGGAGGAGCAGGCAACGTATACGGGCGCGGTTGCGGGAATACGGTCGATAATGTCCTTGGGGCAGGCGGTTATGCACGCGCCGCAGGAAATGCACCTGTCGGGGTCGACTTTGGAAAGTCTGCCTTCCACGCTGATTGCGTTTTCGGGGCACACGGCTTTGCAGTCGCCGCAACCGAGGCAGGCGTAGGAGCAGGCCTTGTTTCCGCCTAAAAGGTTCGCGTTGGCCGCGCAGGTGGGGTTGCCCTTGTATTCGAATTTATCGGCGCAGTTCTCGATACCGCCGAGGCAGTGTACAACCGCGACGGTGCGTTCTTCGTCCGTAAGCTCGATACCGAGGAGTTTGGCTATTTCCGCTTTCTTTTCGGGGGAAGTGACGTGGCAGGCGGAAAGCTCCGCGCCGCCGTTTGCAAGTTTGGCCGCAAAGCCGCTGCAACCCGAACAGCCGCAACCGCCGCAGTTCGCACCCGCGAGGTTGTCGAGGATTTTCGTTATCTTTTCGTCGACGTTGACTTTGAACACTTTTCCTACGAGGAGGATAAGCGCGCCGATTATGAGCGCGGAGCCCGCGAAAATACCCGCTACTATTCCGACCGTTATCCAGGTCTGAGACGTAATTTCAAGTAATTGCATTTTTCTACCTCCTTAGGATATATAGCTGAACACGGTGAACGCCATACATATAAAGCACGCCGTTACCATCGCTATGGGGAAGCCCGCAATCGCTTTGGGCGTTTTGTAGTAGTTGAGTTTTTCGCGCATACCGCTCATTATAATCATAACAAGCGTGAAACCGAGGCCCGCAAACAGCGCATACAACGCCGCCCAGCCGATGTTCATACTTGCGCCCGCAAGGAACTTGGACATATCTCCGATAACAAGTTCGGTCACGCCGAGAACCGCGCAGTTCGTAGTGATAAGAGGGAGGTATATGCCCATTGCGCCGTAGAGCGAGGGCGAAACCTTCTGAATAATCTTTTCAAGCATCTGAACGAGCGAGGCGATTATGAAAATAAAGAAGATAATTTCCAGAAATTCTATTTTGAGCGGAACCATCACGTACGTGTAGATGGGATAAGTGACAAGCGTTGCAAGCACCATAACCAGCGTAACCGCAATTCCCATACCCGTTGCCGAGGACGTATTTTTCGAAACGCCGAGGAAGGGGCACACGCCGTAGGTCTTAACCGTGATAAAGTTGTTTGTAAGCACGGCGGCAAGAACTATCGCAATAAAAGTAGCCATAAATTACGCAACCTCCGTCAACATATTTTCGCGCGCAAGCTTGTTTGCTTTTACGCGCCTTGCTCTCTCGAAACCGTCGATAACGTATACGAACACCGCAATGCACAGGCCGTAGACAAGGAACGCGCCCGCAGGGGTTGCAAGCATAGCGATTTTGAAAGACATAATTTCATAACCGAAGAGCGAGCCTTTACCGAGGAATTCGCAGATAACGCCCATAAGAGTAAGCGCCGCGGTGAAACCGAGCCCCTGCGATACACCGTCCAGCGCGGATTCGAGTACGTTGTGCTTGTTGGCAAACGCCTCCGCTCTGCCGAGGATAATGCAGTTGACGACTATCAGGGCGAGGAATCCGCCGAGGCTGTCGTACAAATCGGGCAGGAATTTCTGTAAAAACATTCTCGCAAACGTAACCAGCGTAGCTATGATTACGATATAGCAGGGTATACGCACTTCGTTTGGTATAACCTTTCTCAAAAGAGAAATCAACAGGTTGCTGAGCGTGAGGATAACCACAACCGTAAGACCCATACCCATTGCGGAGAACGCAGAGTTAATAAGGCCGAGGGTGGGGCAGGTTCCGAGCACCAGCATAAACGTGGGGTTCTGAAAGATAAGTCCGTCAAGGGTTATTTTCTTATACTTATTCATTTGATTCACCTCCGCCGACGTGGGTTAAGCAGTAATCGTAGTTGGCAACCGCAAACGCTGCCGCCGAGAGGCAGAGCACCGTGCTCTTGGTTGCGCCCGAAGAAAGCTCGTTATCCGCAAAGCCCGCGTTCGTGCCCTCGTCGTCGAGAACGGCTTTGAAGTAATCGAGGCCTTTTCCGATAAGTTTCGCGGCGTTAGCGTCTACAATCGCGTTATATTCATCGATTGTCAGTCCGCCGTAAGCCGTGCCGTCGGTCGAGCCGTGTTTCGTAATTTCTAACGCCGTTATCGTTTTGTCCGCGCCGACCGTTACCGTTATTTCGAACGGGTCTGCGGGCGCGTTTTTCAGCGTTTTAATCGTAAAAGTGATTTCGCCGTCGGCAACCGTCCAGCCCGTATTTTCCATATCGATTCTGCTTGTATATTCGAGCGTGTTGATTATCAATTCATAGTTGGACGTTGCAAACGCGGCGGCGGCAAGGCAGAGCACCGTGCTCTTGGTTGCGCCCGAAGTAAGCTCGTTATCCGCAAAGCCCGCGTTCGTGGCCGCTTTTTCGTCCTCGCCGAGAATACCCGCGAAGTAGTCTGCGTCTTTTCCTATAAACTTGGCTACGTTCGCGTCTACTATCTCGTTGTACTGCTCGATTGTCAGTCCGCCGTAAGCCGTGCCGTCGGTCGAGCCGTGTTTCGTGATTTCGAACGCTTTTACCGTCTTGCTTTCGTCAACGGTCACCGTGATTTCGAACGAGGCGGCGGGGGCGTTGCCCGTGGTAACTATGCTGTAAGTTATTTCGCTGCCGTTTTTGACCCAGCTCGTGCTTTCCATATTGATAAGGCCGTGGTAAGCGTACTCCTTATAAGGGTCTTCTTCCTCGATGTCGCCGCCGCTCAAAAACGCGTTCATAAACTGTATGGAACCGTTTACCGCGTTGCAGACGCCGCGCATCGTATAGGAAGCGTCGGTTTTAACATACATTTCGCCTTCCTGGTCGCTGTCGTCAAAGCCATAGCTGTAAATAATGCCGTCCTTATAGTCCTGTGCGAAACGGTCGAACATAGACGAGCTGATTTTGTTCAGGAACGACTGGCTGTCGTTGCCGGTGGAGGGAACCTTCACGTTGCCGATACCGCCTACGGACTTTTTATCCGCGGAGGGCTTTACGACAACCCAGCAGATTACGTTGCCCTGATAAGCGTTTTTACCCGTAACGTTGAGAATATAGTTCCCGTCGTCTTCGACAAGGTAAACGTTGTTTATCTTCGCCGCTTTCAGATCCGTGTTTTTATCGGAAATATTCTGCTCGGAGGTGGTGACGTTCTTGCCGTAAATACTGCTGAGCACGCGCTGGAACTTTTCCTCTTCGGTGACTTCCAGAAGTCCGTTCATAATCGTGAGGAAAATTCCGCATACGAGCAGCACGCCGAGAAGGGTTGCAATGCATTTGAAAGAGGTGGACTTGAAAAATTGTTTAGCAGTCATTTATTTGTCCTCCTTCTGTTTTTTCACTTTCTTATAGCCGAAGGGCCTGCCGATAACGTATTTGTCAATCAAGGGAACGAACAGGTTCATAAGCAGAATTACGAACGACGCTACTTCTATCTTGGTGAGGTATCTGAGCACCGCGAGAAGGATTGCGCCCGCTACGTAGTAAACCAGCTGTCCGTATGTGCCTTTGGGCGAGGTTACGTAGTCCGTAAACATAAACACCGCGCCGAAGAGCACGCCGCCCGATAAGATATTCGGTAAGAACAGATTGATGTCGAGCGTGTATTTGTCATAGAAGAAACCGCCCATCAGCCAGGCGACGAGCCCGAACACCGCAATGAAGAGGAGGGGCTGATACCACTTGATTACTTTTCTTACCGCGAGGTAAATATATCCGACGAGTATCGCAAGTTTGCAGGTTTCGCCGATACAGCCGGCAACGCCGGTACCGAGGAACAAATCCAGCAGAGCGAGGTTGCTTACGGGGTCGCTCTTCGAAGGTAAAAGCCCGCCGAGGTTTGTCGCGCCCGAGATAACCACGGAGCTGTCGACTATGGGTCCGAACTGGCTTGCAATCGCGCAGGAGGTTACTATCGAAAAGCTCAGGAACATAAACACGCGGCCTGCGGCTGCGGGGTTGACGAGGTTCTTGCCCGTGCCGCCGAAAAACATTTTAACGACCGCAATCGAGAATATTCCGCCTATCAGAACCATATACCATTTCGTCGAGGACGGGAGTATGAGGGCCAGTATGAGGCCCGTCACAACCGAAGTGAAATCGAACTGTTTAAGCCATCTCACGCAAACCTGTTTTGCGTCCCTGCACTTGTTGGAAAAGCCCTTATTCGCTATGAAGTAATAAACGAACTCGGTCGCAACGCAGGACAGCACGCCCGTCAGGATTACAATCAGCGCTCTCCAACCGAAGAACACGCAGCCGGCGATTGCGCAGGGTAAAAGCGCGATTGCCACGTCTATCATTATTCCGCGGGTGGTGCGTTTGGATTTGACGTGAGGAGGGGTTGAAATTACGATTGAATTATCCATTTTTTCTTGCTCTCCTATTTCTTGTTACGAAGGGCAGCCTTCGTCTTTCTGATAGCCTGTATAAGCGGGCGTTTCGCGGGACAGATATACTCGCACGCGCCGCACTCTATGCAGGCCGCGGTCTGTCCGTACTTTGCGGCCGCGTCGAAATCGCCTGCCGACGCATAGAACGCCGTGTTCATAGGCATAAGGTGCATAGGGCACACGTCAGCGCACTTGCCGCAGTTAAGGCAGGGGGTGGGCTCGTCAGCGGCGGCCTCTTCGGCGGACATCAAAAGTATGCCGGAAGTGGTCTTGTGCGTGTACTCGTCGTAGCTTGCAATCGCAACGCCGGTCATAGGCCCGCCCTGAACTACTTTCTTGGGCGTAACGCTTTCGCCGCCGCAATAGTCGACTATCGCCTTGACGGGAGTGCCGACCTTGACCCAAAGGTTTTTGGGCTGAGAGACGGCCTTGCCCGAAACGGTAAGCACCCTTTCATACAGCGGTTTACCGTTTTCCACGGCCTCGTACACGGCGTAACAGGTCGCAACGTTCTGCACGACGACGCCCACGTCCGCGGGAAGTTTTCCGATGCCTACTTTTCTGCCCGTGGTGACGTATATAAGCTGTTTCTCGCCGCCCATAGGATATTGTTTTTTAAGTATAACGGGCTGAATGTCGTCGAACTTTTCGAACTCCGCGATACAGTCGGGCTTGTTGGCCTCTATGCCGATAATGATTTTGGTAACGCCCAGCGCCTTTGCGATGTATCTTGCGCCCTTTGCAATCTCCTCGGCCTTTTCAAGCATAAGTCTGTAATCGCAGGTAAGATAGGGCTCGCATTCGGCGCCGTTTACGATAAGCGCCTCTACGGGCGTTTTCGGCGCGACCTTGACGGCGGTGGGGAACCCCGCCCCGCCCAGTCCGACGATGCCTGCGTCTTTTATTCTGTCCTTAATCTCTTCGGCCGAAGGGTCGGAAAGAGGGGGCAGAAAGCTTGTTTCGTTCTTGCCGTTGGCTTTAATGAAAATATACTTTTCCGCGCCGTTTGCGCCGACGACTTCCTTAATCTCCGTAACGGTTCCGCTTATGCTTGCGAACACGTCGGAAGAAATAAGTCCGTCAGCCTTTGCAATAACCTGTCCCGCTTTCACTTCCGCGCCGACTTCCACTACGGGCAGTGCGGGTTTACCGAGCGATTGCGAGGTGGAAATTGCCACGGCTTCCGCGTCGGGCAGAACTTCGAGGGCGGCGTCTTTGGCGATATTTTTCATATCGTGCGGGTGCACTCCGCCGAAGTAGTATTTTCCTTTTACTGCTTTCAACTTGTTTCACTCCTTAAAAAATTTTTTATACGTTTATATTTCACTTCCGTCTTCGGAAGGAGAAACCTGTTTTTCCGCCGCGCGCGGTTTTTTGGAAAGAGCGCGTTCGAAAACGCTTTTCGGCACTTTCTTGAACATTAGCATAATCACGCCGCCTACGATTGCGCCCGAGAGTATGCCGAGAAGTACGAGGTAGGGCATATAGCCGAACATAAGCGCCGTGCCGGAGATAATTACGAACACCACGTTCTGCGTGATGTTGTGCGCGACCGCCGCGCAAACGCTGACGGACATAACCGAAATGCGCGGATAGACCGTGTACATCAAAAGCGACGATACGGCCATAGAAACCACGCCGCCCGTAAAGCTGTATAAAAGCGCGGAAACGTTGCCCGCGTAAACCGCGCCAAGCCCCGTGCGTATCGCGACTATGGCAAACGCCTCCAATGGCGAGTACATAATGAGCGCGGCGAACGAAAAGATGTTTGCAAGCCCCATTTTCGCGCCGGGGATAAACATAGGCGGAAACTGGTTTTCGATTATGAACATAATTAGGCTCAGCGCCGTGAACACGGCGAGAGTGGCTATTTTTTTTGCCGCCGACTTTCCGTTTTTCATATCCGCACTATTATACACTATTATTAATAATTAGTAAATTACTTGCGGGCGGTATTTCAATATTTTTGTAACTATTTTAATTTTATTTTTACGCCTTGACTTTTTCGGCGTATGATATTATAATCAATAACTGTAATAAACAAGCAGAAAAGGAGACACATATGGAACTTAAATACACGCGTAAAAACGTTTATAAGGAGGCCGACGGAAAAGAGCTTGAAAAAATTTACGAGTTCGCCGAAGGCTACAAAGCTTTTCTCGACAAATCCAAGACCGAACGCGGCGCCTCGGCGGAGGCGTGCAGGCTTGCCGAAGAGAACGGCTTCAAGCCGTTCAGTTTCAACGAGAAACTCAAAGCCGGCGACAAGCGCTATTTCCTCAACAGGGGCAAAAACATATTCCTTATCAGGGTGGGCACGGAGGACGTCGCCAAGGACGGTATCCGCATAATGGTCGCGCACGTCGACTCGCCCAGACTGGATTTGAAACCCAACCCGATGTACGAGGAGGCGGGGCTTTGCTATTTCAAAACGCACTATTACGGCGGCATAAAGAAATATCAGTGGACGGCTTTGCCGCTCGCTCTGCACGGCGTTGTAATGCTCCGCGGCGGCGAGAAGAAAGAAATCTGCGTCGGCGAGGACGACAACGACCCCATTTTCTATATCACCGATTTATTGCCCCACCTCGCGCAGGAGCAGAGCCAGAAAACTTTGGGCAAGGCCATAGACGGCGAAAGTCTTAACGCCGTAATCGGCGGACTTCCCTCCGTAGACGACGAGGAGGAGAAGGAGAGCGTAAAGGCGGCTGTATTGAAACTGCTCAACAAAAAGTACGGCATAACCGAAATAGATTTCCAGTGCTCGGAGCTCTGTTTCGTTCCCGCGGGAAGGGCGAGGGACGTCGGGTTCGACGGCGCGCTTATCTCCGCGTACGGGCACGACGACAAGGTATGCGCCTATCCCGAAATGCGCGCGGTTTTCGACTGCGACTCCCCGCATACCGTTCTCGCGGTGTTTGCGGATAAGGAGGAGGTCGGCAGCGACGGTACCACGGGTATGCAGAGCAAGGTCATCTCCGACGTAATCGAAACCATAGCGGCGTCGTTCAAGGCTAACCCGATAGAAGTAAGATATAACTCGAAATGTATTTCCGCGGACGTTACGGCGGGTTACGACCCTATGTTTGGTTCCGCGTTCGAAAAGCGCAACACAACGTTCATATCCTGCGGCGCGGCGGTGTCCAAGTACACGGGCGCGCGCGGCAAGTCTTCCACGAACGACGCCTCGGCCGAGTATATGGGCTTTATACGCGATATATTCGAGGATAACGGCGTTATCTGGCAGACGGGCGAGCTCGGCGCGGTGGATATCGGCGGCGGCGGCACGGTCGCGAAATTTATCTCCAACCTCGGCATAGACACCGTGGACGTAGGCGTTCCCGTGCTCTCTATGCACGCCCCTTACGAACTCATTTCCAAGGCGGACGTATACTCGCTTTACAAGGCCTGCGTCGCGTTCTGTAAATAAAAGCAAATAAAAAAAGGTTCCTTTTTCAAGGAACCTTTTTTTGTTGCGGGCGTATCAGTTCTTCCTGCGCGCGAAGAACAGGGCTATCGCAAAGAGGACTATCGCAATCAGCGTCCAGAAATTGAGTACGAACGCAAACGATTCGGCCGCTACGCAAGCGAGTATAAGCTGCCCGATTTGCAGTACGAGCGCAAGGGCTATGAGCGGCAGCCCGCCTTTTTTAAAACCGAACGCCTGTATCGCGCCGATAAGCCCTATGAGCGAACCGCCCAGACCGAGAACGATAAACCCGACCATCCACAACGCGCCCTCGCCGCTTATAGAAACGCAGGCGTCGGCGAAAGCCGTCCAGAGTATTCCCCCGATAAAGCCCGTTATCGCCCCGATAAGCGCAAGCACGAATGCGGCAACATTCTTTTTCATATTCTCTACCTCCTGTAAAAAATTTATTTTAACAAGACAGTTAAAACCTTTCTCTATTTCCGCGTTTTTCCGCGGAACATTTTCTTTATGCCCTCGCCCAGCAAAAGGCAGGCGTACGCCGAAATCACGGCCAAGTAAATAAGAAACTCGAACGCGCCCATAAGTATACGTTTCAACGTTTTTCTCCGTTTTTCGACATTATAACTCAAATGAGTTAATTTGTCAACTAAAAATGGTTAAATAATTAACTCAATTCCGTTATAAAATAAATTCATACGGAGTGAAACTGAAATGACTATTCTGGAAAGGATTGACGAATTGCGCAAGGAGCGGGGTTGGTCTGTAAACAATCTTGCTTTGGAGGCGATGCTCACGCAGTCGACTTTGAATAATTTATATATGCGCAACGCGGAGCCAAAGCTCTCTACGCTGAGGGCGCTTTGCGGCGCCTTCGGCATTACGCTGGCGCAGTTCTTTGCTTTCGAAGAGGAGGGGGAAACGGACGGGGAGCTTAACCGCCGTATCGCCGCGCTTACGGACGAGCAGAAAGAGGCGTTGCTTGTTATTTTGCGCTCGTTCAAATAAAGCCTCCCCGCGGACGGCGGAAAGGCTTTAATAAGCAAAAAAATACGATTTCCGCATTTTGCGGAAACCGTTTATTATTTATCAGTTCTGTTTTTCTCTGGGTATAAAGCTGTATACGTGGGTAAGCTTTTCGCGTACGAAAGGTCTGTATTTCTTACTTCCCGATTCGAAGAGCACGTAAACGCGTTTGGACGCGACGTTGCCGCTTGTCGTTTCGGTTACTGCGCAAAGTCCTTCGGACATAGACGGAATGGAATAGTCGTTTAACACCATTTCTTCGTTGTTTCTGTCCACATAGTAAACGTAAAGGGTTTTGTCCGTATAGGGCTGCTCTTTACCGCCGATTACTCTTTTAACTCCGTCGTACTCGAAACTTTCGCCGGCAATGGAGGAGTAGGTCGCTCTGTTTGCGCTCGCAAGCAACGTTTTACCGTCGTAGCAGGTTATTTTGGAATTGGCAAGTCCGTAGCTCTGCGACAGCACCATAGTGCCCGCGGGGTTCTTTTCGTCGCTGCCGGTCGCGCCGTATCCCGACCTACCCGACCAGGCCATACCCTGCACTTGCTCGGGCAAGGAGAAAATCTTCTGGATTTTGGGCACTGCGGTTTCGTCGGTTATGCCTTCGCCGGAAATCAACGTGAGGCCGAAATCGTTGGCCGAACTTACGTTGTACTCGTACATAAACGCCTTGTTTTGATAGCCGTTAGGCGTGGTAACGTGGTGTTTTTCGTCGGTCTTGTAGTTTCCGCTGCGGTAAAACTCGCCTACGTAAAGCCTGTCATAGCTTAAACCGCTGTATCTCGGGTCGTCGAAGTAATAGCAGAAGGAGGCGCGGCAGTTTGCGTTGAACGAAGTGGTGAACTTAACCGAAAAATCGTATTCGCCTTCGGTGTCGTTCAATTTAACGCGCTTTGCTTTTTCAACAATTTCCTGCGCAACGTTTTTCTTTGCGTCGGAGTAATCCTTGCTCGCCTTGGCAACGTTTACCTTGCTCTCGCCCGTCACCCAGAGGTAACTTCCGTTTATGGCTATGCCGCCGCAATGTCCGTAAAAATCTTTACCGTCGGCAGTTTTAAGCGTAACGTAACCCTCTGTCTTATAATTGTGGCTGATGTCGTCGGTCTTGCCGTCGGCCTTGTCCGCGCCGATAACGTAAATGCGCGAAGGGGAGCCGTCCGACATATACGCGCTGACAAAGAAATATCTTTTCTGAACGGTTTCTTCCTTGCCGTCGTCGCCCGTGACTTTGGTCGCGACGGTGTAGGTCGTCATTCCCTGCGGAACGGCGCCGTCTTCAAGACCGGGTATCTCGAACTCCTGCGTAAATTTTTCGTCGAAATCCTTATATCTGTCGCCGAAAAACCAAATCATTAAAAATATCGCGAGAAAAACCGCGACGGTTAAGACGGCGGTAAGCGATACGAACAGCTTTTTGTGTTTCATACATCATTCCTCGTAAAAACAATTCTCTATTATTTTAACAAACGGTTTAAAAAAAAGCAAATATTTTCAGCGCTTTATCGTAAAATACTCAAACCGCCGCGGGTTTTCCGCGGCGGTTTGGTTCAGCCGAAAAGTCCTTTTAAAATAAGTCCGAAAATAAACGTCGCGGCGGCGCCTATAAACGCCAGCACGATCCTGAACGCAACGTCGCGCCGCCTTTGTTTGGCCGCGCGCTTGTACGCAAACCCGTTTTCTTTCAGGTTGATAACGTACATACGCTCGCCCTTTCTTTCGGAAGTAATCAAATCGAAATACCCGTCGCACATAAGGTCGTGCAGAATACCGTCCACTTTTTCGGGGCTGTATTTTTTCTTGGCGGGAAGAACTGACAGAATATCCAGCGGCGAAATAAGGCAGCTGTCCGTGCCGTCGCAAAGACAGTACACGGCGGACATAACCTCGTTTTCACTTCTGGACAGCATTTAGATTACCGCGAATATCAACGAAATTATAAGGCTGCCCAGCGCGCTGCCCGCAAAAGCGGACAGGAACACGAAGTCGGTTTTTCTCCCGCGTTTCTCTTCGCGGAAGCTCTCCTCGGGAACGGGGGAGGGATAGTATTCCTCTTCGACGTAACGTTTGAGGGGCGCCACGCAGTACATATCCCCGCGCGAATATTTAAGGTCTATATAGCCCTCGCTCCTTAAAGAGGACAGCACCCTGTCAAGTTCGTCGTAAGACTTGTCGCTCCCGTCCGGAAACACTTCGTAGAACTCGTCCTCGTCTATAATAACGTAACGCCCCGCGGGGCTCAATGAAAAAATTTTGTCCAATACTGCGCCGCAAATTCTGTCCATAGCAATTTAGTAATTGCAAATTTCAAAGGTTTTTATACCGCTTTTTTACAATTATTTTTTTGCGCGCCTGAAAAGCCCGCACCCAAGCAATACCGCGGTCAACGCCTTGAAAACCCAGTCCGGCGTTTTGGCCGTCGCGAGATTGCATACCTCGATAATGTTATACTTGCATTTTATTAAACCCGCGCGTATCGGTCAACCCGAAAAACATAAAAAAGGGTAGCCGCTCTGGCTACCCCATATTTTTTTCAACTATTTATGCTCGACCATATTATTCCGCCCGCAAACACCGCGACGGTTACGCCCAGCAGCACGTACGCGGCTATAATGATAAATTTAAGTTCGCGGAACGCGTTTTTCTTTTTTTGTAAGTTGAGGAACGTCAGCGCGGCTATGTCGAAAAGCACGGCCGCAATCAGCGCGTAAATACCAAGAGGTGTGAATATCAGCGCAAGCGCCGCCGCGCCCGCAATCATAAGTCCCAGCGCTATATATGCGTACGTTTTGTTGCCGTTATTCATTGCTATCCTCCGCAAGCTCGGCGTGCGGGTCGGGCTCGGCCAGCACGGTGTTATAGTCGGTGTATATTACAAACCCCGCGACCGTTTTCGGCGGTTTCTTAACAAACTTTTTCAGCGTGTAGTCCACGGGTATTTTACTGCCCGCCCTCGCGTCCGAATAGTACGCGCAAATCTCCGCCGCGGCCATTAAAACGCCGTCGGGCACGGGCTTGCCGCCGCACAAAATCCCGACGTGGGAGGAGTGGTATTTCTGCGTATGCAGCCACATATCCTCGGGCGAAAGGCCTTTCGTAAGTCTTTCGTTCTGTAAATTGTTTCTTCCCGCGATAATTTTAAACCCGTCGCACATAAACGTTCTGTACGGCGTTGCAGCCGCCTTTTTTCTGCGCGTATCCTGCGCTTTCAGCAGGCCGAGCGAAGTAAGCTCTTCTTCGGTTTCTTCAAGGTCGATAAGCGTTTCGGCGGCGCATATGTGCGCCTTAATGCTGTTAAGGTAGTCGATTTTCTGCTCCGTTTCTTCGCGCTGTGCGGTCGCCATTTCAAGCGTGCGTTTTAACTTGGAATACCGCTTGTAATACTTCTGCGCGTTCTGCGACGGGGTAAGCGCCTTGTCAAGTTCGATCTTTATTTGTCCGCACTCGGGGTCGTAATAATTGACGGCGTAAAACTCGCCCATACCGCGTTGCACGGCGTATATGTTGGCGGTAATGAGCTCGCCTTTGAGTTTTACCGTTTCTGCGTCGCGGCATTCGTCGAGCTTGGCGCAGATAGCCCCCAGCCGTTTTTCGGCTTTTTTGACGGCCCCGCTTACCGCGTGTTCAAGCTTGGTTTTCTTCTCGGTAAAGCGGCGTTTATTGTAAACGTAGGAGTAGTACGCGCTCTGCGCTTCGAGTAAACTTGCGTAGCTCTTTTTCTCTGTAAGGTTAGAGCGGACTTTGAAATCGCTCGGCTTGCCGTTGTCGTACGTCACGCAAGCGGCCGCGTCGGAATTAAACACGTACTCGCGTATATCGTCCGCCGAAATATCCTCGCCGAAGGTTGCCACCATTTCCAGCGCGGTGGCGTAGGATATGCCCGCAACGCGTTCGCAAATATACTTCGCCCTGTCGCCGCACGCGTTCAGCATAGCCTTTGCAAGCCCTCTGACGTCGTAGGGCGAAACCTTGTCCTGCGGCTCGGGTAAAACGTATCTCACGCCGCCGAAAAGAACGCGCCGCGTATTTTCGCCTATGGAAGTGGTTTTAAGCGCGCCGACTATAATTCCGTTTTCGCAAAGAACAGCGTTGGAGTACTTGCCCATAATTTCGAAGTACAGGCGCATAACCGAAGAGGAGAAGTCAGATACACATTTCAGGTCGAAATATATAATTCGCTCGAACCCCGGCTGAACCACGTCAAGAATTTCCGCGTTCTGCAAATGCTTTCTCAAAAGCATACAGAAATTGGGCGCGACCTTGGGCACTGGCCTTTCGTCCTGCGAGAGGCTGAGCCGCGTGTCGCGCGCGGAAAGACACGCGTCGAGTTTAACGTTGCCGTTTCCGGTGTATATAATAAAAGTAAGCTCGTCGCGGGCGGGCTGTACGATGCGCGAAATTTTACCGCCTGTAAGCAGTTTTTTAAGTTCGTCGGCGACGTATCTTATCGTAAACGCGTCCTGCGGCATAATTTTGCGCCTCCCGTGGTAATCAAATCAATTATTATTATATAGTAAAAATTGCCAAAAGTAAACGCAAAACGCTTTTCAAAAAATAATTTATATGCTAAAATAATTGTCGGCCGCATTCGCGGAAATCAAATAACAAATAAATCGTTGCGAGGAGATTTAAAATGAAGTATACACAGGTTACAGGAGAGAAAAGCACGGTTAAACTTACCATCACTTTTACCGAGCAGGAGTGGCAGGACGCAATAAGCAAGTCCTACCTCAAAGTAAGGGGTAAATATTCCGTTCCCGGTTTCAGAAAAGGCAAGGTTCCCAAGCCCGTTCTCGAAAACTATTACGGCAAGGGCGTGCTGTACGAAGAGGCGTTCAACGTGCTCTATTCCAATCACTATCCCGAAATTCTCGAAAAGGAAAAGGCTAACTTTACCGCCGTCGGCGAACCTTCGCTCGACGTAGAGGATATGACCGAGGGCAAGGGCGTTGTGCTTACCGCCGTCGTGCCCGTCAAGCCCGACGTAACAATAGGCAGTTATACAGGTTTAAAAATCCGTAAGTTTGAATATAATGTATCCGACGCCGAAGTCGAAACCGAAATGAAGAAAATTCTCGAAAGCGCCGCAACCGACGCGGAGGTTACGGACAGAGCCTGCAAGATAGGCGACACCGTAAACATCGACTTCTCGGGCAGCGTTGACGGAGAGAAGTTCCCCGGCGGTACCGCGGAGGACTATAACCTCGTTCTCGGCAGCGGCTCGTTTATCCCCGGTTTCGAGGAGGCCGTCGTTGGTATGAAGACGGGTGAAAACAGGGACATAAACGTCAAGTTCCCCGACGACTATCAGGCCGACAATCTTCGCGGCAAGGACGCGGTTTTCAACATCAATCTTAACAAGATTACCGAAAAGCAGTATCCCGAACTTACCGACGAATACGTCAAGGCCCACGCCGGCGTAGACACCGTTGACGCGTACAGAACCAAAACGCGCGAGCGCCTCGAACGCAACGCGGAAAACAAATCCCGCGACGAGACGGAAAACAGCATAATAACCGAAATCTGCAAGACGGCAAATGCGGAAATTCCCGACGCTATGATCGAGAGCGAAATCGACAGAATGGTTCAGGATTTCAGCTACCGCTTGATGTATCAGGGCCTTAAACTCGAAGATTACCTCAAATATATGCAGCTTACAATGGAGCAGTTCCGTTCCCAGTTCGCCGCGCAGGCAAGGCCGAGAGTTATGAGCCAGCTCGTAATCGACAAGATTATCAAGACCGAGAAGTTCGAGGTTGCGGACGGCGAGCTCGACGCGAAAATCGAAGAGCAGGCGAAGTCCGTCGGCAAAACGCTCGAAGAGTACAAGAAGACAATCGATCCCAGACAGGTCGAGTATATTTCCAGCGACATTATAATTACCAAGATGTTTGATTTCCTCAAAGCCAATAACGAGCTTTATACCGAGGAAGAGAAGAAACCCGCAGCAAAAAAGCCCGCGGCGAAGAAAACAACCAAATCAGCAGAGTAATCAAAGGAGTTTGATATGGAACGCAGTGCGTTAGTGCCTTACATTGTCGAGCAGACTTCCCGCGGGGAGCGTTCGTACGATATTTACAGCCGCCTTTTGGAGGACAGAATAATTTTCCTCAGCGGCGAGATTGACGACGCCGTTGCAAACACGGTCGTTGCGCAGCTTATCTACCTCGAAGCAAAGGATCCCCAGAAAGACATTTCCCTGTACATCAACAGCCCCGGCGGCTCGGTGAGCGCGGGTCTTGCGATTTACGATACTATGAACTATATCAAGTGCGACGTGTCCACTATCTGTATAGGTATGGCCGCGTCGATGGGCGCGTTCCTGTTGTCCAGCGGCGCAAAGGGTAAAAGGTTCGCCCTGCCCAACAGCGAGATTATGATACACCAGCCCCTCGGCGGCGCGCAGGGTCAGGCCAGCGATATAAAGATTGCGGCGGAGCATATTCTGCGCACCAAACAGAAGTTGAACGAGATACTCGCGAAAAACTCGGGAAAGCCGCTTTCGGAAATCGAGCGCGACACGGACAGGGACAACTATCTGTCCGCAAGCGAGGCGCAGGAATACGGCCTTATAGACAAAGTATTCCATAAAAGATAAGTTAAAATTTTAGCAATTCCCGCCCGTTCGGCGGTCAAGAGGTTTAATATTGAAAGAAAAGAGATTTTGTTCGTTTTGCGGAAAATCCGAAGATAAAGTTCACCGCCTTATAAGCGGCCAGAATAATGCGTGTATCTGCGACGAGTGCGTAACCATATGCGGCGATATGGTCAAGGAGTTGGAGATAACGGGCCTCGAACCCGTTCCCCTCAAAAAACCCGCCGAGATAAAGCAGGAGCTCGACAAATATATCGTCGGTCAGGACGAGGCGAAAAAGGTTTTGTCCGTCGCGGTATACAACCACTACAAGCGCATCAACAATATGGCGGGCGCAAAACCCGACTGCGACGTGGAGATAGAAAAGAGCAATATACTTCTTCTCGGCCCCACGGGTTGCGGAAAAACTTTGCTTGCCCGCACGCTTGCAAGAATTTTAAACGTGCCTTTCGCCTCTTCCGACGCGACAACGCTAACCGAGGCGGGATACGTCGGCGAGGACGTGGAAAACATTCTCTTGAAACTTATCCAGAACGCGGACTACGACATAGAAAAGGCCCAGCGCGGTATTATATATATCGACGAAATAGATAAAATCGCCCGCAAAAGCGAAAACGTGTCCATCACCCGCGACGTTTCGGGCGAGGGCGTGCAGCAGGCGCTTTTGAAGATAATCGAAAGCACGGTTGCAAACGTTCCGCCGCAGGGCGGAAGAAAGCACCCGCAACAGGAATGTCTGAGAATAGATACGACAAACATTCTGTTTATTTGCGGCGGCGCGTTCGTTGGCCTTGACAAAATCGTACAAAAGCGCAGGGACAACACCTCGCTCGGCTTCGGCGGAACGGTCAAGGATTCGGATGAAAACGTTTACGATATGCTTGCGGAAGTAAAGCCGCAGGATCTGACTAATTTCGGGCTTATTCCCGAGTTTGTCGGCCGTGTGCCTATAGTCGTCAGCCTTCACCCGTTGAACGAGGACGCGCTTGTTAATATTCTCACGCAGCCTAAAAACGCTATTATAAAACAGTATCAGAAACTTATCGCTATGGACGGCGTAAAGCTTACCGTAGAGGACGGCGCGGTCAGAGAAATCGCGAACACGGCGATACGGTTAAAGACGGGCGCTAGGGGACTTAGGACGATTATAGAAGGGTTTATGACCTCGGTAATGTACAAACTGCCCTCCGAGGACAACGTTGCGGAAGTGATTGTCACCAAGGAGTGCGTCACAGACAAGGCGGAGCCCAAGATAATTTACAAGGAAAGCGCTTAAATCATAATTTTAAATTACCGCAACGCGCCAAATGTGCATACAGCGCATTTGGCGCGTTGTTTGATAAGAGGTTTCTATTATGCCTAAATTTCAGGATTTTCCTCTGCTTGCACTGCGCGGCAGAGTTGTGTTTCCTAATACTACGCTCAGTTTCGACGTGGGCAGGGTAATTTCGCTCACCGCCGTAAAGTACGCGACCGACAACGGCTCGCGCCTCTTCGTATGCGCCCAGAAACAGTCCGAAAAGGACGACATCACGGACGAAGATATCTATACGGCCGGCACGGTCGTCAAGCTCCGCCAGATAACCCGCCTGCCGGGCAATAACCTGCGCCTTACGGTGGAGGGGATTTTCCGCGCGACGGCAAGACAGGTGCGCAAAGAGAACGGCACGTTTATCGCCACCGTTGAAGAAATCGTGCCGGTCCGCGGCGACCCCGCGCTGGAAGAGGCGTATTTCCGCACTTCCAAAGAAATACTCAAAGACATAACCTCGACCGACGGGAAACTTTCAAAGGAGGCCACCGCCGCGCTCGACAAGTGCTCCGACCCCGAGGAGTTCGCAAATCTTGCGGCGCATCACCTGCAAATCAAGACCGCGCAGAAACAGGAACTTCTGGAATGCGTGCGCACTGTCGACAGGCTTAAACAGGTGGATAAACTGCTCAACGACGAGCTTGAAATTATGCGGCTGGAACGCAAAATCAACGCCGCGGTAAGGCAGAACATAGACAAGAACCAGAAGGAGTATTTTTTAAGGGAACAGCTTAAAGCAATTCATTCCGAGCTCGGCGACGACGGCGAGGAACTCGACGAGCTGGAAGAAAAGATTAAGGCGAAGGGTATGCCCGACGAGGCGCGCGAAAAGGCGCTTAAAGAGCTGTCGCGTATGTCGCGTATGCAGACTTCTTCGCCAGACTATAACGTTCTTAGGGTTTATTTGGACTGGATGCTGGATTTACCCTGGCACGAACAGACTAACGATACCGAAAAGCTTGCGGATGCGGTTAAGGTGCTCGAAGAGGAGCATTACGGGCTTGAAAAGATAAAGGAGCGTATTACGGAATACCTCGCCGTTCTCAAACGCACGGGCGGTATGAACGCGCCTATATTGTGTTTTGTGGGACCGCCCGGAGTGGGTAAAACCTCGATTGCAAGTTCGGTCGCGCGTGCTCTCGGCAGGAAGTTCGTAAGAATGAGCCTCGGCGGCGTCAAGGACGAGGCGGAGATACGCGGTCACAGAAAAACGTACGTCGGCTCTATGCCCGGCAGGATTATAAACGGAATGAAAAAAGCGGGTTCGATTAATCCCGTGTTTCTTCTGGACGAGATAGACAAAATCTCGTCAGACCTGCGCGGCGACCCCGCTGACGCGCTTCTGGAAGTTCTGGACCCTGCCCAGAACGCAACGTTTCTTGACAGGTATCTCGAAGTCGCGTACGATTTGAGCAAGGTGCTTTTCATAACTACGGCAAACAGTCTGGAAACCATTCCAGCGCCGCTTTTGGACAGAATGGAAATAATCGAGCTTACGGGTTATACTCCCGAAGAGAAGGCGGAAATCGCAAAGCGGTATCTCATACCGAAAAAGCGGGAGAGCAACGGGCTTAAAGCGGGAGAAATCGCGATTAGCGACCGTGCCGTCGACGCGATAATCGACGGTTATACTATGGAGGCGGGCGTGCGCAGTCTGGAACGCAGGATTGACGCCGTGTGCCGCAAGGCCGCCGTAAAGCTTGCGGACGGAGAAATTAAAAAGGTGAGCGTGACGGAGCGCAACTTGCAGGATTATCTCGGCGCAAAGCGTTACGAGCGGGACGGCGGAGCGTTGAAGAACGACGAGGTCGGCGCGGCCACGGGGCTTGCCTGGACTTCGGTCGGAGGGACTACGCTGACAATCGAAGTTTCGGCTATGCACGGCAAGGGCGACATAATGCTTACGGGCAAGCTCGGCGACGTTATGAAAGAGAGCGCGCGGGCGGCCATAAGTTATATCCGCTCCAACAGCGCAACGTACGGCATAGACAGCTCGGTTTTCGAGAAGACCGATATCCATATACACGTGCCCGAGGGCGCAACGCCGAAGGACGGGCCCAGCGCGGGGATTACTATGGCTACGGCGATATTGTCCGCGTTTACTAAAAAGAGCGTCAAAAAGAGTATTGCTATGACGGGCGAAATAACGCTCCGCGGCAAAGTTCTGCCTATCGGCGGGCTTAAAGAAAAGGCGCTTGCGGCATACCGCACGGGGATACGCGACGTTATAATTCCCGCAGATAACAAAAAGGATTTGGAGGAAGTCCCCAAATCCGTTCGCGAGAGCATAAACTTTATCGCCGTAAGCGACGTTGACGCCGTTTTCAGAAACGCGATTAACGGTATCTGAGCGCGGACGGCTTTTACACAGAGGATAGTATGTTGACGATTACAAACGCACAGTTTATAACAAGCGCGGCGAGCAGAGAACAGTTTATCAAAACGGCAAAACCCGTGATAGCGATTAGCGGAAAGTCGAACGTGGGTAAATCCAGTTTTATAAATATGCTGACAAACCGCAAGAAGCTTGCCAGAGTTTCCAAGGACCCCGGGCGTACGCGGCTTGTCAATTATTTTGATTGCGGCTCATTCATTCTTGCGGATTTACCGGGATACGGTTATGCAAGCGTTTCAAAGCAGGAAAAATCGAAGTGGGCAAAGCTCATAGAAACTTTTTTCGCCGAGCAGTGCGCGGCGCACGTTTTCGCACTTTGCGATATCCGTCACGAACCTACCGCCGACGACAGGCAGATGATTGAGTATCTGTATTACAACATAATTCCGTTTACCGTTATCGCAACCAAGGCCGACAAGCTTTCTAAGGCCGCCGCAGGGCGCAGCGTGCAGAACATAGCCGCAACGTATAAGTGCGGCTCGGGCGATATAATCGTCACGTCTTCGCAGACAAGGCAAGGGCTTGAAACCGTGTTGCGGCGCATCGAAACCGTGCTCGGCGCAGTTTCGGAAGAATAATAAGACACCGCCCCCGACGGCAAAGTCGCCGTCGGGGGCGGTTTTATTTTCGTAAAGAACTAATTTTTAGCCGGACAAAAGTCAATAATAAATAATGGGACGAAAAAAACGACAGTAATGTAAAATTATTACAATTAGCGCGGGGTAAATATCATAATAGTGCTTGCATTATATTTCGGTGTGTAGTATAATAATTATTATTAATAATTGTCGTTTTATACATTTCAGGTGTTACAGGGATTAATATTATGGAAAATGAAAAAAAGTTAAAAGTTTGTCTTGTCGGATCAAGCGGCGGACATCTGGCGCATCTTTATGCATTGAAACCGTTCTGGGAGAACGAAGACAGATTTTGGGTGACTTTCGATAAGGAGGACGCCCGTAGCCTGTTGGAAGGTGAAAAAGTTTATAACTGTCATTATCCCACTAACCGCAATATAAAAAACTTAATAAAAAACTGGAAACTTGCGAAAAAAATTATTAAAGAAGAGAAACCTGATTTGATAATTTCTTCGGGTGCGGCGGTTGCGGTTCCGTTTTTCTATGTCGGTAAAAAATATAAGGCTAAAACTATTTATATCGAAGTTTTTGACAGGATAGATAAAGGGACGCTTACGGGTAAGTTGGTTTACAGAAAAACGGACAAGTTTATCGTACAGTGGGAAGAACAAAAGAAAGTTTATAAAAAAGCCGTTAACCTCGGCTCGATTTTTTAAAGGATAAAAAAATGATATTCGTTACAGTCGGTACTCACGAGCAGCCGTTTAACAGATTAATCGAATATATAGATAAATTGGTTGAGCAAGGCGTAATTCAGGAAGAAGTTAAAATGCAGATAGGTTACAGCACTTACGAGCCTAAATTCTGCCAACACGATAAATTAATACCTTATCAGCAGATGGAAAAAAATGTAAGGGACGCAAGAATAGTGATTACTCACGGCGGCCCCGCAAGTTTTATTATGCCACTGCAATTCGGGAAGATACCAGTAGTTGTTCCGAGACAGAAGAAGTTTAACGAGCATATCAATAATCATCAGCTTGAATTTTGTAAAGCGGTTGCGGAAAGGCAGAAAAATATTATCGTGGTCGAAGAAATCGAAGATTTGGCAAACATAATTATTAATTATGAAGAGTTTTGCAATAGTTTAAATAATTCGTCAACAAGTAATAATTTAAACTTTAATAATGAGTTTAAAAAGATTGTTAAAGATTTGTTTCGGTAATATGGAGCTAAAAAGTGAAAGGCCTTTTAAAATATTTAATAATGCTATTTTTGCGGCTGTTTGTTAGAATATTTTATATATTCCCTATCAAAAGCAATAGATTACTCTTTTTTAGTTACAAAGGCACGCAATATTCTGATAGCCCTATGTATGTTTCCAAAGAGTTGGTTAAACAGTTCGGAACCAGACTTCAGATAATATGGGCATTTAAAAATAAAAAGGATTATAAGTTTTTGACGCAAGAAGGTATAAAACTAGTAAAATACTATTCAATAAAAAGGGTTTACTATGAATGCACATCTAAAATATGCATAAATAATATCGGCTCGTACTCTTGGCTACCTTTAAGAAAAGGTCAGGAACACATAAATACCTGGCACGGTGGCGGTGCTTATAAAAGATGTGCGTTAGGTGAAGTTAAAAATAATAAGTATGTTAAAAAGACATTTAATTATGGAGCGAAAGAAACTTCTTGTTTTTTGTCTAGCTGCAAAATTTTTAGTGATAAAGTATTAAAAGATGATTTTAATTACAGCGGTTTTACCTTAAATATAGGGTTACCGAGAAATGATTGTTTTTTTGATCAAAAACATATCGATAACATATCCGACAAATTAAGAAAAATTTATAATTTAGAAAACAAATCGGTAATCTTATATGCACCGACTTGGCGTTATGAAGAAACAGGAGAAACTATAGACCCTGAAAGAATTTTGTCTGTTTTTAATAAAAAATATGATAGACAATTTGTATTTTTATATAGAGGGCATCATTTATCCAAAACGAATTTAAATTTTGATTTTGTTGAAAACCGAATAATAGATGTTACAGATTATTCCAATATGCAGGATTTACTTTGTTTGGCAGATTTTTTAATTACCGATTATTCTTCTTGTATTTGGGATTTTGCTCTGATGCATAAACCCATTTACCTTTACGTTCCTGATTTAAGCTCATATATAAGCAATCGAGGTTTTCACGTAACGGTTACTGAGTACGGATTTCCTTACGCAGAGGACAATTCGGAATTATGTAAATTAATTCTTGATGATTCGCTAGAAAACGCTTATATAAATGCAGAACAACATTTAAAAATGTTAGGGTCATATGAATCTGGTTTTGCGACGGAAAAAACAGTAAATTTTATTAAAAATAAATTAACAATTGATTAAGGCATTTATGAAAAAAGTTTTAGTTATAATAACAACCGCCTTTGTTTCATACGGCGGATTGACAATGGTTGCGATGAATTACTATCGAGCTATTGATAAGAGTAAAATTATTATTGATTTTGCTTCCAGTAATAAGATAAGCGAAGAACTAAGAGAAGAATTGAGACAAAATAATAGTTCGTATTATCAACTTCCTTCAAGGAAAAAACCATTTAAATATGTAAAAGTTTTAAAAAAAATCGTTGTCGGTTATGATGTGGTTCACGTGAATGGAAATTCGGCAACAATGGCTCTTGATTTAAGGGCTCCTTATAAATGCAAGTGTCCAGTGAGAATTGCGCATTGTCATAACACTAAAACTAGTCATCCCATTATAAATAAAATCTTAAAGCCGATTTTTTCAAAGATGTATACAAATGCAGTTGCCTGTTCGCAATCGGCTGGTGAATGGCTTTTTGGTCCCGATAATTTTTTAGTTTTACCGAATGCCATTAATTTAAGTAAATTTAATTATTCTGAAATTGTAAGGAACAAAGTTAGACAGGAATTGAATGTAGTCGATAAACTTGTAATTGGTACTGTCGGGGCAATGAACAAACAGAAAAATTATGAAAAACTTTTTAACGTGTTTAAACAAATAAAAGAAAATCGTTCTTCCTCGCATTTATTATGCGTGACGGGAACGTCTGTAATTCCGGAAGGTTTGCAGAAAATTATTGATAAACTTAATTTTGGTGATTCAATTACAATTCTTCATAAAAGACCCGATGTTAACTGTTTATTGCAAGCTATGGACGTATTTGTTTTTCCGTCCAAATGGGAGGGGTTCGGTATTGCGCTGTTGGAAGCACAAACTGCCGGGCTGCCTTGTATAGCAAGTGACAGAGTACCTTATGAAACCAATGTTACAGATAATGTCAGATATTTGTCGTTGGAATTAAGTGACGAGCAATGGGCTGAAGTAATATTAAATGAATACGATAAAAATATTCCGAGAAGTCAGTCTTTTAATAAAATTGTTCTTTCAGATTTTAACATTGAAGTGGCAGAAAAAAAATTAATGGAAATCTATTTTGCAAATTAGAGAAGAAATATGAGTATAACGCTATTTGGTCTTGTTTGGTTGATAATAATCGCTATTGCGTTTTTCTTTGGAAAAACTAAAAATATGATAGCTTTAACATTTTTGTCTATGGTATTTCAAGCATCGTCGGTTATTGTAATTAGTGAAACGGGGGTTGGTCCGCAGCTTATAACATCATCTTTAATGATTGTTTGGAGTTTTACAAGATATAGAAGTTTTGCGAATGTAAATTATAAGACTCAACAGACCAAATTCGAGCGTGCGTCAAGAATGTGTGTCTTGCTATTAATATTGGCGATTATTGTTTCTTATTTAAAAAACAGTAAATTATATACGATAAATAGCTCAGTTTATTGGCTTTTATTTATACAGCTTTTAATTTATGTAGGTTGTTTTCTTTGTTGCTTTAACGTAGGAAAATCTGTATCGGCAACAGATATAAGAAAAATTATCATAGGTACTATAACGTTTGTATCTATTGTGGGGTTAGTACAATTTCTTTTAACCGTAAATATTTTACCTAAAAATAGTTTTATAGAGTTATTGCTTTATACAAAAGATACTGATTCTGCTTATTACTGGTATGATTATTATCCGAGAGTATTTTCGACTTTTATGGAACCGAGTTATTGCGGCGCTTTTCTGGTCGGTGGATTTTATTATATAATTTCAATTAACAAGAACAATAATTATGAAAAAATACTCTCTGTTGTTGTTTTGTCGGAAATTATATTAACCCGTTCATCTACGGCTTACGGTTCGTTTGTAATTTGCGGCGCTATTTATTTAGTTATATGTAAAAATAAAAAAGCGTTGAGATATCTTATTCCTTTAGGTATTATCGCAGTTATAACCCTTTTAATTACCGGACAGCTTAAAGTATTGTTGGATGAAGTGATATTCAATAAAATGCAAACGGGTTCCGGACATACGCGAAATGAATGGGATAAAAACGCACTAAATAGCTTTTATTCATCATTTTTATTTGGTACAGGATACAAAAATGTACGTGGTTCACAGTTTCTCCTATCGCTTTTAGGACAATTAGGATTTATAGGTTGTATTATTTGGTTTCTGACTTGGTTACCAATGATCATATTCTCCTTGAAAAAAAGAAATAATTTAAATTTGGTTGCGTCCGGTTTGTTTTTAGTTGGAGTGGTTGTAGCTATGTTTATAGCAATTCCGGATATAGATTTCTGTGTGTTCTGGGGCGCAATGTATATGTTTGCTATTGTAATTAGTTCTACGGTACGTTTTAAATACAAAGAAAATACAGTTAATAAAAAGCCAGAGCAAAGTTCTATTTTACGCATCAGTGAAATTTAAGTCAGAGGATAGTTTAATGTCGATATCTATAATTGTTCCGATATATAATGCTTCGTTATATTTACGTAGATGTTTAGACAATATTGTTAAGCAATTAACTGATAATATTGAATTAATTTTAATTGATGATGGTTCCACAGACGACAGTTATGATATATGTAAAGAATATGAGAAGTCATATAACGGGATAAAACTCATTCGTCAGACAAACCGAGGGGTAGGAGTAGCCAGAAATAACGGACTTACAAACAGTTCTGGCGATTGGGTTACATTTTTAGATTCTGATGATTTTTTAAGTGAAGATTTCTATAAAATAGCAGAACCTTTTTTGCATATAAACAGGGATATAATATTTTTTAATTATATAACAGAAGATATTGATAAAAAAAATGACGTTTCTGATTTATCTGCTCCTATAGATATTGAAAAAAAA
Organism: uncultured Christensenella sp.; assembly: GCA_910579705.1. GTDB lineage: Bacteria > Bacillota > Clostridia > Christensenellales > Borkfalkiaceae > Coproplasma. The sequence continues at coordinate 35,916 of CAJTUI010000006.1, read as the reverse complement.
GATAATGAAACTCTAATTAAAAATTGTTTTTTGGCAAAATCCATAACAGAGAGTTCGAACGTGAATCTTCGTTCTGTATGGGGAAAATTGATAAAACGTTCTTTTCTCATATCAAACAATATTTTCTTTGACGAAAACGTGAAAATCGGTGAAGATATGATTTTTATGCTAAAAATTTACAGTAGTTTATCTTCGGCGTTTTATGTTCCGTCAGTTATTTATCACTATCATTTTTCAAATCCAACTTCTATTACTAATAGTTTTAAACCTGATTTAAAAATAATGATTGATTGTTTTAACGTAAGTATAGCAGTTTGGTTAATACTAAATCCGAATTATAATATTTATTTTTATAATTATAGATTAAATGATTTAATTCTATATTTTAAATATGATTTTTTTCATAAGCTTAATAAATCACCGAAACATAACAGAAAACGGATGAAACAGCTTTTTGTTAAAGGTGAATATAAGCAATTTTATAATATTTCAAAGAAAAACGGTCTTATTAAACATTATCCGTTTTTAAAAAGACTTGTTTTTTGGTTGGCAATACACAATTTCTACTTGACTTTACGTTTGATTTTTAAATTAAAATATAATTGATTTTTTGGAAGTAAACATTATGGAGAGCAATAACCATACAGAGGAAAACTATATATGGGTTTTGTGGTGGCAAGGGGAAGAGAACGCGCCTCCTCTTGTAAAAGCCTGTATCAAAAGTATAAGAAAGAATTGCGGCGATGCAAATGTTATAATTCTTGATAAAGATAATTATTCGGAGTGGGTTTATATATCTGAGAATTTAGCTGAAAAATTTAAAACAGGATATTTTTCTGTTACGCATTTTTCGGATATAATCAGAGCGAATATTTTATTTCAACGCGGCGGACTTTGGTTAGACAGCACGATTTATTTAACTTCTGATATTCCGAAAGAGATTTTTGAGCGCGAGTTTTATTCTTTGAAAGGTGCAGATATAAACGACAAATCTATTGCCAATAGGAGATGGACGTCTTTTCTTATTGGTGGAAGGGCCGGAAATGAAGTATGCAAATGTCTATCCATTGCTTTTGAAAATTATTGGTCAAAACATAATCGGTTAGTTGCATATTTATTAGTAGATTTTTGTCTGGATGCGATATATGATAAAAATATTATTGCCAGAAATCTGATAGATAAATTGCCATATTATGAATACGGGATTTTTGATATGGCGAGTATTTTAAAAAATGATTTCGATATGGCAGATATTGCTGATTTCGGCACGTTTAATAAATTAAGTTGGAAAGAGGATTATAGTTCCGGAACAAGTGCTGATACTTTATATAAGAAGATTTTACTCGCTAACGACATAGAAGTTACACAGAATAGTAATAATGTACGTAGTGAAAATAAATTGAGAAGAAAGCTGAGATCCTTTTTCAGACATTTTAAAAATTTATTTAATTTCGGATTTATAAAAGAATTCGGTTTCGGTATTAGTTTATCTGAATTTTTTAAGTCTTGTTTTCGTACGAGTAATAGTAAATTTGCTATTAAAATAACAAAAAAATACAACAATAAAATAAAAAAATATATTAACAATCAAAATATTCTTGGATAACTTCCAAACGCCTATACAAGGAGATTTCATATGAATTATGCTATAATTATTGCTGGTGGATCCGGTAATAGAATGGGACAGGATATTCCCAAGCAATTTATAAATGTTTATGATAAGCCTGTTTTAATTTATACTCTGGAAAGTTTTCAAAGACATCCTCAAATTGATGCCATTGAGGTTGTATGCATAGACGGTTGGCATGATGTCGTACGTGCTTATGCTAAACAATTTAACATTATGAAACTTAAATGGGTCGTTTCTGGCGGTGAAACAGGACAAGAATCAATCCGAAATGGCGTCTATAACTTGAAAGATATTTGTAAAGACGAAGATGTCGTTATTATTCACGACGGTATTCGCCCTTTGGTTGAAGACAGCGTATTGACGGATGTTATTGTAAAGTGCAAAAAATATGGGAACGCAGTTACTTCTTTACCTTATAACGAGCAAATATTTGTTATAGATGACGAAGTTTCAACAACTAAATATATACCAAGAGAAACGCTTCGCAGAGTGTCTACTCCGCAAGCTTATAAATACGGTAAATTAAATTGGGCATATCAGGAAGCTTTTGAAAAGAAGATAGGTATATACGGTTCATCTTATACAAACACAATGATGGTTGAATTGGGAGAAAGACTTTATTTTGCTATCGGTTCTGAAAAAAATATTAAGCTTACGACGAAAGATGATTTGGAAATGTTTAAATCATATTTGAAATCGGACAAGGATAGTTGGTTGAAATAAATGAAATTGTTGCAAAACAAGTTATATCTTGAAGATTTGAATTATGTGTTATCTTTAAAATATAACTGGGACGAATTAAATAATAAGACAGTATTAATTTCAGGGAGCACAGGCTTAATCGGTAGTTTCCTTATTGATGTTTTAATGAATAAGCCGGGGTTAAATTGTAATATTCTGGCTTTGGGGCGTGATAAAGTTAAAGCACAAAGTCGTTTTGATGATTACTGGGATTCAAATAATTTTAAATTTATTCCCTGTGACATTATTAAAGAAGAAAATTTCATAAATATACCTAATTGTAATGTTGATTATATTATTCACGCAGCAAGTAACACACACCCTGTTGCTTATTCAACAGATCCGATAGGGACAATAACAACAAATATTATCGGTACCAACAATTTGTTGAAGTTTGCTGTTGAACATAAAACTAAAAGATTTTTATTTTTATCTTCTAATGAAATTTACGGAGAAAATCGCGGAGATGTAGAAAAATTTGATGAAAGCTATTGCGGATATATAAATAGTAATACCTTGCGAGCCGGTTATCCTGAAAGTAAACGATGCGGAGAAGCGTTATGTCAGGCATATTTGAAACAAAAAAGTCTTGATACTGTTGTGGTAAGACTGACACGGTCTTACGGCCCTACAATGCTTTCAAATGATTCAAAAGCTTTATCACAGTTTATTGGTAATTGTATTGAACATAAAGATATTGTATTAAAAAGTGAAGGGAATCAATATTTTTCTTATATTTATGTTGTCGATGCGATATCAGGAATTCTAAAAATTTTGCTGGATGGTAAGAGCGGCGAGGCGTACAATATTTCCGATGAGTTGTCAGATATTAAGTTAAAAGAGCTTGCAAGTCTTTTGGCTGAAATTGCAGGGACAAAAGTCATATATGATTTACCCGACGAAACCGAAAGGACGGGTTTTAGCGTAGTATCGAAAGCAAGGCTTGACAACAGTAAATTAAAAAGTATTGGCTGGACCGCAAAATATGATATAAAAAACGGCTTAAATAGAACGATAGAAATTTTAAAAGCTCAAAAATTTTTTTAATTTTTTGTAAAAGTAGAGGAATAATGGACAAAAAAAAAGCTTTATTAAATGTTATTGTTTCTATAGTTTTTAAAGTCTTGTTACTCGTATCAGGTATAATTGTCAGAAGATTCTTAATTGAGTATGTAGGAAATGAGGCAAACGGACTAAACTCTCTATTTATAAGCATAATAGGCTTTTTATCTGTTGCAGAACTTGGAGTTGGCGTAGCAATAACTTATTGTATGTACAAGCCTATTGTGGAGAACAATAAAGATAAAATCTCGGCCTTGTATCATTTATTCAATAAGCTGTATTTAATTATAGGTATAATAATTCTGCTATGTGGTTGCATTATTATGCCATTTTTGAGATTTCTGGCAGCGGATTACAATGACTTAGACATAAATATATATTTAACATTCGGTCTTGTTTTGGTATCTGTAATTATATCGTATATATTCAGTTCTAAAACTTCTCTGATAAACGCCTATAAAAATAATTATATCACAACAACAATCTCGTCTGTGGGGTTATTATTGCAATATGGTTTGCAAATGATTGTTTTGATTATTAAACGTTCATTTGTAATATATCTGATTTGTCAGATTATCGCTATATTGTTGCAATGGATAATTACCGAAATAATAGCAAGAAAGAAACATAGCGAGATTATCAAAAATAAACAATCCATTGACGTTGAAACAAAAAAAGAAGTAGTAAAAAATATAAAAGCGCTGTTTATGCATAAAATTGGAAGCGTATTGGTTAATACTGCTGACAGCATCATCATATCGGCATTTATCGGCGTTGTTATTTTAGGTAAGTATTCAAATTATACCACTATTATGACCGCTATGACAGGTGTCATAATGTTGTTTTTCTCCCCATTGACGTCAATAATCGGACATTTATATGTAGAAAAAGATTCTAATTCGGTAGTTAAATATTACAATTTCTTTCATACATTTAACTTTATAATCGGCGTTGTCTTCTTTTTAGGGTATTACGCAGTAATTGACAATTTAGTGGAACTATGTTTTTGTTCAAACGTCGATGACCTAGTATTGATGAAACCCGTTTCATTTATTATTACGTTAAATTATTTTATCCAATTTATGAGGCAGGCGACATTTCTATTCAGAGATGCCACAGGAACATTTTATAACGATAGGTGGAAACCCCTGTTTGAGGGATTGCTTAATGTAGGATTATCGATAGGTTTTGTTTTTCTGTTTTCTTGGTTGTTCGGTGACGAATTCGCAATAGTCGGAGTAATCGTCGCTACAATAATAACTAATTTAACCATTTGTTATATAGTTGAACCTCACGTTTTATGTAAATATGCTTTTAGAATACGTACAACAAAATATTTTATCAGAAATTATTCATTTATAAGTCTATTTACTGTTGCTCTTGTGGCGTTACATTTCAGCCTTCAATCGTATTCAAGCGATTGGAAGGAATTATTTGTAAACGGGTGTATTTCGATAGGAATAGCGGTTATTCCTTGTATTTTAGTTATAGCAGTTGATAAAGATTTTCGGCATTATATTGCAAAAACATTAAAGAAACTGACAAACAAAGTCAAACGACATAAAGTTGAAAATAATGATTTAACTTAATAGTTTTAATAACTGTAAAAGTTATTGCCCAAAGAGACCGGTTACTCAGCCGGTCTCTTTTTTATGCCCAAATTCGGCGTAAAGCCCAAAACCAAAAAATTATTATATATTTTGGCTATGCGCGGGTTTCATAAATCGATAATAATTAATAATGCGGACAGGGTGGTTGGCTTGAAAACAGGCCGAAACAGACCGAAAAAGGCCATATTTTGTAAATAGTTGTCAAAAATATGCCCGTTTCGGTCATTTTTTTGTTTTTTAGGGTTGGTTGCGGCTGTCAAAAAGCGATTACCAATTCTGGCTATGTTTACTGGGAGTTATTGTTTTGCAATTAATAAAAATATATAATTTGAGTATAAAACACTGTTTTATATAAAAAATAAAAAATGGGGAAGAAGATGAACAAATTCAAAAGTTTGCTTATTGCCGCTTTGTCGGCCGTAACGGTTACCAGCACGACGGCTTCGTTTATCGCAGTCAACGCAGAAACAGGGAATGAGGGCGGACAGGTTGCCGCAAGCACCGTAGACGCCGCAGGTATTATAAAGAACGTCGAAGGCGAGGGCGCGCCCGAAATTACTGGAAACGGTATAATGTTAGGCGTTCCCGGCGCGGATACCGTCGGCGGCGGCGAGGCGTGGAAGTACAAGGCGCGTATCCCCGGCAACGACGAGGTTTCGCGGGCCGCTTTTTCGTTCAGGACGAACGACAAAATAACATTGAAAATTTCTGCTAAATTTTTTGACGAAGAGGGTAATAAAATATCACAGTCGCAGAACGGTTACGCGCTGGATATTTATATGCATAACAAAGTCGACAACAGCCAGCTGGCTATGCTCAGGATATGGACGGATTCCTGGGGCGCATTGAACGGCGCGCATTCCTACCATTTATATGGTAACGACTGGAACGACTGCGGCGCGCAAGCAGCTTTGGACGGCAACGCAACCGAGTCGTCGGAGTTCTTCATTCAGCTCGATAAGACGAATTTTGTATCTTCGACTCTGCTCGGCGAACTCAAACCACTGGGAACCGAAGAGTTTACGTCCGCGGGTTGCGCGAAGTTGAACGACGTAGAGGAAGTGTACTTTCTTATAAACGGCGACAACGGCTTTACAAACACAACCGAGATAACGGTAAAGGAAATAAACGGACAGTCGCTTGCAAGCGCCGACGGCAACATCACGGATACGGTCAAGCCCGTATTTGATAAAACCGTGCCTCCCGCAACGCTTGAAAAGGGCGTGGAATTTACGATGCCCGTAAACGCGTACGACCTGCTGGGCGAGGTCACATATAAAGTAAAGGTCGGGGATGCGGAAGCTATCGACGGAAAAACGTTCGTTCCCCAGACGGAGGGCGAGCTTAAAGTTACGTTGATTGCAACCGACGCCGCGGGCAATTCCGCCGAGAAAGAGTACACTTTCAACGTTATCAACAGCATCGAGCCGCCGCACATCACTAATTTACCCGAATTGGCGGACGCCGCAGTCGATTATCTCTCGTATTTAACGTTCGATAAGCCCGAGTTCACGGACGAAACGGGCGTTGCTACGACCGTGCTTAACTTATATAAAGTAAAAACGGGCGAAGAGACGGAGGACACTCTTGTCGCCACGCTCGAAGAAAACAGTGCGGGCAAGTTCAGTTATTTTATCGATTCTCAGTTCGTTTCGGCAGATTACAAGGTAGTTTACGAAATAACTAACTCGGGCGGCGTGACCGTTTCCGAGCCTGTTACGGTCAAGCTTACGCTCAATGCAGTTGAAAAGGCCGAGTTTGTAGAGCCCCAGACCAACAGAATGTTGGCCGATTATACTGCGGAAGGCGTGAGATTGCGCACAAGGGATAACTATAAGCGGTTTTATCTCAACGGCGTATACGACCTGAAAGAAGGACTTGACGTTAAATATATCGTAAAAGATACCAACTCGGCTGGCACGGTTAACGGCTGCACTTTCGTAAGTTTAATAATCGTGAACGCGGACGACCCCTCATATTACGCTATGTATCGCGTATGGCTCAACCAGTCGGGCGGGGACAGGCCCTGCAACGTGTATCTGATCACGGCGGGCAGTTTCGCGGACCATACCGACGCTGGTTGGATTACCCGTACGAGCGGGGACGTGGACGGTCAGTTCCATATGGGTTTCAATATGGAAGAAACTTTTGTGGGCGAAAGACTGGGCGGTATGCAGAAAGTGGACGTTTGGCAGGCTGTCGAAACCTGGCTTAACGCGTGCCCTTCGACCAATTTCAGGGTCGCGCTGGAAGCGTCCAACCTCAACGCCGACTCGGATTTGTACTATGAATTTACTCTGTCCGAGTTCAACGGCCAGTCGCTGGCGGCTCCCGTAGAATGGAACGACGCATATCTGAGCGTTCAGAGCGATATACCGCAGATGATTAAAAAGGGCGAGTCGCTTACGGTTGACGCGTATTCAAGAGATATAAGAGGAACGACGGAATTAAAACTGACTTTGACCGCTCCCGACGGAACTACTTCCGAAGTCGCTTTCGACGGCAGGAGCGCCGTATGCGATTTCGATACGCTCGGGGTGTATACGATTACCGTTTCCACCGTCGGCCTGAACGGAAACAGGGTCGAGAAACAGTTCGAAATAGAATGCAAGGAATCGGTAGAGCCTGTAACGGTAGAACTTAGCGGCGAATACAAAGAAACTTACGCCAAGGGCGAAAGCGTTACGATTATCTCCGCGGTTTACAGCGAAAACGCGGTAACGAAAACGATTACCGTTAAAAAGCCCGACGGCACGACGGCAGAGGTAAAGGCGGGCGATACTTTCAAATTCGAAAAGTCGGGTATATACACGGTTACCTATCTCGCGCTCGACGGACAGAGCGTGCCCAACAAAGGCGAGCAGATAATTATAATCAACGTGCCCGATACCGAAAAGCCCGTTATAACGATAGGCGCGGAAGAGAAGTACGAGCTGCAAAGCAAAATCGAGCCCGAAATCAAGATTACCGACGACAGCGCCTGCGACGTGTCGGTGACCGTTAAAAAGCCCGACGGAACGGTGGTCAAGCTCTCCGCGGCGGACGGATACGCGTTCGTAGCGGAAACAGAAGGCGAGTACGTGATAACCGTCACCGCCGAGGACGAATACGGCAACAAGCAGACGGCTGAAAAGACGATAACCGTAGAGAAAGCGGGCGGCTCTCTCGTCTGGATAATCGTAGGTTGCGTTGCGGGCGTGGTAGTAGTAACGGGCGTGGTATTGCTCGTACTGTGGAAGAAGAACGTAATATTCCGTAAGAAAAAGGACGGGAACGAATGATGAAAAAATTAAGTAAAAGCATTGTAACGGCTTTGGCCGTGCTGTTAATGACGGCGACCGTGCCTTTCGCGGCGTGCGCGCAAACTCCCGCGCCGCCGCCCGGGCCGGGGCCCGTGTTGCCTCCCGAGGAAATCAAGCCCCCCGTACTGGACGACCCCGACAAGCAGGACCCTGTGTACGACGGTTCTGCCGTAAAGGTTTCCGAAATCGTTTCCAACGATTTCGGAAACCATATTAAAGTCGGCGGGCAGGATTTTCTGTTTGTCGGCACGCAGATAAGGGTTGACGCGCTTATGAACTGCGACAAGCTGGATTACGGCAAGATAGAGCTGTTGTTTGCGGAGGCGGCGAAGCTTGGCGTGACCTGCGTACAGATACCCGTTGAATGGGCGAAAATGGAAATCGCGCAGGACGTTTTCGACTATACTTATCTCTATAAAATGATGACCTTTGCAAACAAGTACAACCTTAAAATGGAATTCTTGTGGTATGGGACGAATATGTGCGGCGACACTCATTCTTACACCGTTCCCGACTACATTTTGAGGGACGGAAGAACGTATCCCAAATTCGACGCGTTGAGGACGGGCGAGTTCTGGAACTTCTACGGCATAATGTGGTATCTCGATTTCGATAACGAAAACCTTATCGCAAGGGAAACCAACGCCGTCGAAAAAATGATGGAGTACATTTACGAGTACGACAGCACGCACGGCGCGAAAAAGCCAGTTATAGGCATACAGATACTCAACGAGCCCGACATTTTCGTGCGCTACCGCATAGGCAAGTACAACGTGCTTTCGCGGGAGACGGGGCAGACAATGACCGCGGAAGAGGGGTATACAAAGGTCTGCAACAGCCTTAACGCTCTGGGCAAGGCAGTAAAGAAATCCAATTATCAGGTGTATACGCGCGTGAACCTCGCAGCGTCGACCAAGGGCGACAACCAGAACTCTTCGGGCAACGGAGTCTACGACGGCGCGGAGGTTAAGGACGCGCCCACGTTCGCGACGAGAATGCAGGCGCTGGAAGGTATAGACATTATCGGCGACGACTGCTATATGTCAGGCGTTAAAAACGTGAAGGGCATAACCTCTATGTACGCCGAAAAAATCCCGAACAACTTCGGGCACGTTGCGGAAAACGACGGCAATTACGCAAACACCGCGTCGCTTATACTCGCGGCGGTGTCGCAGCACGGCGGGTATTCCATATACGATTTGCTTACTCCGCCGTTCTATGTTGCCAACGACGCGGCGGATATAGATCAGGGAATTATAAAATATGCCGACGATACGTACGGCGCGTTTACCTACAAAAATCATTATCCGCAGGTGCAAAGCCTGATTGCGGGGCTGAAAGCGGTCGACTTCGAAGTTTACAATCTCGACAACGACGACTTCATTTGTTTCAACGTCGCGTCTGATTACGCGGAGCAGGAGATTGCGCAGACGATAAGCTCAACCAACGTAACAGTCGCGTTTTCCACTTCGGCGGGCGCGCTCGGGTTCGCGTTGGATATGGGCGGGCACCTTGACGTGTACGTTACTGCGGACGCAACACTCAGTCTTTCAAACGGAACTATTTCCGCCGTTAAGTCGGGCGTGTACGCGGACGGAGTTTTTAACGGCAACGCCGTTTCCGTACAGAACGGGACGGTCAGGCTTACGCCGAATATGCTTTACAGAATTGAGTATAATTCCGCGGGTAAAATACAGTCCACTACCTGGGACAATATAGGGGGTTGATAGGATATGAAAAAGATTATTCCCGTATTTTTAGCCGCGTCAATGATTGCCGCAACGCTTTGCGCGGGCTGTAACAGGCCCGTGGATAACGGTTCGGGCGAGATGGTTAACCAGACCGAGTACGAGGCGCCGTATACGATAGGCAAATCGGACGCGGGCAAGGCCGTGCTTCTGGATAGGAGCCAAACTCCCGCGATTATGCTTTCGGGGCTGTTGAGGACAGACCTTCTGGCGAATGCGGATTTTATGGAGTCCGAGGAAACGGAAGATTACTTCGCCATAGCCAAGGAAACGGGTATGAACACGCTGGAAATTTCGGTTATGTGGAGTCAGGTCGAGCCTACGTACGGAAATTACGAGTTCGGAGATCTGAAAAATTATCTGGATTTCGCCAAGAAATACGATTTGAAGTTGAATTTGGAGTGGTATGGCAGTTTTACGGACGGCGAATTCCATTCGGCGAACGTGCCGTCGTACGTATCGAGGGACACGCAGACCTATCCGGTACTTCTGGATATGCTGGATTACGCCAATTACGGCAGACTCAGGTTTATGGACTGGTCTAACGAGGCGCTTTTGACGAGGGAGAGCCGCGCGATATACGAGATGATGAATTACGTATACGAGTGGAACCGCGAAAACGACGGTTACGACCCCGTTATTATGGTGCAGATAGGGCAGGGCGTTGACCGTTTCGCAAGATGGAGAATAGACGGCTATAAGGTGAAGAAGGCGGACGGCTCCGCGTTCACTCAGGACGAGGCCTGGGGTATGGCGCGCACCTATCTCGATTGCGTTGCAAAGGGCGTAAAGTACTCTAAGTACAAGGCGATAACGCGCGTTGAGTTCTGCGAGCAGAACGCCGTTGTCAACTACGTCAGAAACATAGAGGAGTCGGAGTATATAGACGTGGTGTGCCCGACTTACCTGCACGAAATTTCTTCGACGAAAAACGCGTTCAAGTCGTTTACGGACGAGTACGAAGATATGGTCGTTATGAACGCGGAAAACTGGGCGTCGGACATCAATCACAAGCAGGCGCTTGCAACTTTCGGAATGGGCGGAGCGGGCTACGTTTCCTACCAGCTCAGCAACCCCGTGTACTATCCCGAGTCGCCAAACGGCGCGCTGTACAAGAGATATAACAAGGACGGCGCAACTCTGGCGGAAAAATTCGTTCAGAAGAATACCCGCGCGCAAGATACGAAAACTATATATACGGCGTTGCAGAAAGCGTTTGTGCCCGTTGCCAACGCGCCGCGCAGCTGTTTCGCCACGCTCGGGCTCAATAATCTTCTCAATTCCAAGCCCGAGGGCGAGAGGATTCAAAAGATTTATTTCAACAACGGACTGCTGCTTTCCTATTCCAACCCTTTAAATTCGCTGGGTTTCGCGGTGTACGACAGCAACTATCTGTACGTGTATTCCACGCATAACTCGACGCTCGATATAGATAACTGCTCGATAACGGTCGGCCAGCACGGCTATTTCGGCAAGGACGGCGAATGGGTAAACGAGGGCAACGTAACGCTTGCCAACAACACACGGCTCTCAATCGAGGCGGGAAAGATTTACCGCGTGAGGATAAGCAGTATTTCCGAGCTCCCGTCCGCGGCGGAACTCAAAGCGGGTAACTATCTGACCCCGCTTGACAGTATCAGAGGATAGTATGAAATTCAAAACACTGATGGCAAGAATACTCTTTTCCGTCGCCGCGGTTTTGTCGGGCGTTTCGGTTATAGCGGGTTGCGCGCCCGCGGCCAAACCGCCCGTAACAGGCGGGGAGGAGCCCGAAAAGCCAGAAAAAAGCGAATATGTTTCGCGCGTGCGCACTCTCGAAAACGGCAGGACGTATCTGGAAGTGGACGGGAAACCGTACGCGATAAGAGGCGCGCAGGTCAGGATTGACGGGCTTTACAACCGTTCGCAGTCGTTCCCGAACGCCGTTCCCCCGCTCACGGACGAAGAAATAGAGCAATATTTTTCCAAGGCGAAAGAGCTGGGGATAAATACTCTGGAACTTGCGCTCGAATGGAAACAGATAGAGAAAACCAAGGATAATTACGATTTCGCGCTCGTGGACAAACTGCTCGGTTTCACCAACAAGTACGGGTTGAAATGCGAATTTTTATGGTTTTCCACCAATATGTGCGGATATTCTCATTCCTTCACGGTACCCGATTATATTTGCTCCGACAGCGAAACCTATCCCGTATTCGAAAGCAGTAAATTTTATACGCATATGTACGGCAACGTGTTTCATCTCGTACTCAACAACGAAAACCTTATGCAGAGGGAAAAGCTCGTTCTCGAAAAGCTTATGGCGCACGTTTCGGAGTGGAACAGACAAAACGGCGAAAAAAATCCGCTTATCGGGATACAGGTGCATAACGAGTCGGACGGGCTGTTGCGCTGGAAATTGGAGCAGGACTCAATCAAGGAGGACGGCGCGCCCGCAGACCCGAAAAAAATCTGGCAGATGACTCTGGACGCGCTCGACAACGCGGGAAAGGCCGTTAAAAGTTCGGATTATAAGATTTACACACGCTGTAATATGACGACGAGCTATAACGTGGGCGAGTTCCCGCAGTGGCAGGGCAAGGGCTTTTCACCGCTGGACGTTTTGGAACTGGAAGGCATAGACATTATCGGGGACGACCCGTACGTTACCTCGCCCGTCGCAATCAACGATATTGTCCGCGCTTACTCGGTGAACGGCAACTATCCGCACATAGCGGAAAATATGGGCAACTATTCGTCCTGTCCGTCAATGTTTCTTACGGCGTATCAGGCGGGCGGAAGTTATATGTTTTACGATCTGGCAACGCCCGTGTATTTCGTGCAGATAAACGGAAATTCTTCCTACCAGATGGATCAGGGCGTGTATAACCCCGATTTCACGGATAAGCCGCACACGGCGCAGACGAGGAGCATTATCCGCGGCATTGCGGCTATGGACAGCGTTCTGCCGCTTGTGGAAAGCTGTGATTTCGCGGCGTTCAACGTGCTTACGGAAATTCCGCTAGAACGCCGCACGCAGACTGTAAACACCTCCAATATAAGTCTTACGTACAGGACCGAAAACGGCGGAGTGGCGTTTGCGATAGAGCGCGAGGGTTACGTTTATTTGTATTCCACAAAGGATTGCAAGTTCACCGTAAACAACGCGGATATAACTTTGAAGGCGGAGATAGGCCATTTCGGTAACGACGGGTTTGTCGTGGAGGAAGAGGCGTATATAAACCCCGAAATTTCGGTTTCCGCCGATAAGCTTTACAGGATAAAAATAAGGAAGATAAACGAGGCCGTGGTTTCTACCGCAAACGATAACGTTTAAGGATTTAATATGGGTTTATGTAAGGTAAAATCGTTCGTATATTACGAGCATCATAAGGGCGACTTCATTATGGAACACAGCCATAACTGTTACGAGTTTGTGTTTTATATGGAGGGCAAGGGCGTGATTACCGCGGATAACGACGTATTGTTATACGACGGGCCGACGGCTACCCTTGTTAGCCCGTTCGTCAAGCACGACGAGAAGACGGTCGGGTTTTCGCGGCTGTTTATCATACTGTTTGAAACCGTAAATCTCAATCTTCTCAAAAAATTCACTTATTTCAAGCCCGACGCGAAACAGACGGAAGTTCTTACCGATTTGTTTAACAGAATGCAGGAAGAGGAACAGGAGAAAAAGCTGTATTACCAGCGCATAGTAAACTTATACTTCAACGTAATTATCAATAACTTTCTGCGGCAGGTTTCTCAGGAAAACAAAAAATCCTATGAAAAGGAGCTTGTCGGAAGAATTAAGAATTATATCAAGGAAAATTATAACCAGACGATTGATTTCGCGCAGATTGCGGCGTCGTTCGGATACAGCTACGACAGGTTCAGGCATATTTTTCAGAAAGAAACCAAGACCTCGTTATACCAGTATCTGATGGAGTGTAAACTGTACGCGGCCAAACAGATGCTGCTTACTACCGATATGCAGACTAAGGATATTGCGCTGAGATGCGGTTTCAGCAGCTCTATTCATTTCAATGCGTTTTTCAAAAAGAAAATGAATATATCTCCGATGCAGTTCAGGCACTCGTCGCATAACCAGATTGACGTAGGCGTGTTTAATATCGAAGGCGGGAAATGATGACAAAGAAAATATTTATTGACACCGACATCGGCGGCGACTGCGACGACGCGGGCGCGCTTGCCATTGCAAACGTTTTAAAAAACGAACGGCTTATCGACGTGGTGGGGATAACCTTCACAACGTCGGGAAGATACGGGCCCGCTTGTATATCGGCGATTAACACCTTTTACGGCAATTCCGATATAGAGATAGGCGCGACGCACAGAAAAAATTTCTGCGACGAAAACATAAGTATCTTTCAGCCCGAAATCGCAAAGCGTTTCAAAAACGATTTTTACATAAAGGAGAGCGGCACCCTTTATCCCGCGCAGGAGGCGGTCGGCTTTATAAGAAAAAAGCTTGCCGCCGAACCCGACGGTTCGGTAACTTTCCTTTGTATAGGCCAGCTCAATAACGTGTCGGATCTGCTCGATTCCGCACCCGACGGATATTCCGCTTTAAGCGGCGCGGAGCTTGTGAAACGCAAGATAGACAAATTCGTCGTTATGGGCGGTTTGTTTGCGGAAGAGGGTGAAGTTTTCGGCAGCGAGGCGGAGTACAATATCGTAACGGACATAGCCTCCGCCGTAAACTTCGTAAACAAATGCCCCGTTGAAATTGTGTTCAGCGACTTTAACGTGGGCTGTCAGATTAAGACGGGCGGGGAACTTCTTCGCCGCGGCGGCGAGGACAATCCCGTCGCGCTAGCCTACAAGCTTTTCCAGAACGGCCCGCGCGAATCCTGGGACTTGCTTGCGCTGTGGTATGCGGCGCTGGGCGAGGACGACTTGTTTAAAATATCGCCCGCGGGCAGGGTCACCGTTGACGGGGACGGTAAAACGCGGTTCGAATGCGTAGAACACGGCTTGCATTTTCTTATACGGCTGTGCAACACCGTCGAGTATACCTGCAACAAACTTGAAAAAACTCTCGTAAAGGAGATTAGCTATGTCAAATAAAAAACTTTCCAGGCTTATGTCACTCTTGGTTATTCCCGCGCTTGCGCTCACGGTTTCGGCCTGCGGCGGAGGCGGCAAAAAAGACGGCGTCATATTTTACGTATGGGGCGACAACGCGGAGCTTGCGTGCTATGAAAAGATAGCCAAGGACTTCACCGAGGAAACGGGAAAGAAGGTCAACGTGCAGGTCAGCACAGGCGACTATTACGATAATCTCAACGTGCTTTTCTCGTCCAAAAACACCGCTCCCGACATATTCTTCACCGAATCGGGCGAACTGCCGTCGCATCTTGCGAGCAGTAAGATAATGAATCTTTCGTCCTATATCGAAAGCGGCGCGCTGGACGTGAAATCTCCGTCCAATCCCGACGGCGAGGTGGAGCTGTGGGACATCAACGACGCGTATCGCTACGACGGCGAAGTTATAGGCAAGGGCGATTATTACGCGCTTATCAAGGACTGGTCGCCCGATTTTATGCTTTGGTATAACAAGTCGCATATAGACGGCTACAACGCCGAAAACAACCTGTCCGAGGGCGACGAGGGGTATATGCAATACCCGTCCGACACCGTGCCTATGACCTGGGACGAGTTTTACGATATGTCGTACAAGCTCCGCAAAACGGCCAGATACGGCACAATGCTCGACAGGGTTCCGTACAAGCACCTTATGGAGTGGGTGCAGATGACGGGCTCTTCCGTGTGGGCGGAGGATAACAAGAATTTTAATTCTAATGACCCCGACGTATATAAAGCGTTTAAGTTTTTCTGCGATTTACAGATAGGCGAAAAGGCCAGCGCGCCGATAATAGGGCCTACGGGCGTTGGTAGCGGAGAGGCGTTTGCAAACGGCAACGTAAGTTTTGTATTTTTCGGCAACTGGGCGTATTCCACGTACAACTGGAACAGCGTCGGGTTCGAGCTGGGGTATTGCCCCTCGCCCGTTCCCGCAAAGGCGGACGGCTCTGCCTTGACCGAGAACGATACTTACGCCGCGTGCAGCGGTATGATTTCGCTCGCGGTGTACAAGAATACGACTTTGCCCGACGACGCGGTGGAGTTCCTCAATTACTATATGACTCACGGCAACCGTTATATGGCGGCGAAGGGATTTAATATCCCCGGCAACAAGGCGGTGGCAAACAGCCCCGTGTTTACCAATCCCGAGGACTCCCAGCTTGCGGAAATAAATCAGTACTTTTTGAACGTAGCAAACAAATACACGCACCCTATCGTCTACAACACGGAGATGTCCCAGCTCAGTTTCGAGAATATCATAGGCAAGCATATGTCGGACTATCTCGCAAACCCCAAGGGCGGGACGTTGCAACAGGTTCTGGACGGTATCGCAAGCGACGTCAAGCGCGAATTATAAGGAGTTTGTATGGCTAAGTCAGGCTTCGAGCGGAAAAAGATATTGCGGTTTTTCGCGTATATCAGTCCCTGGTTGATAGGTTTTACCGCGTTTACGATAATACCTATGGGAATGTCGCTCATTTACAGCTTTACCGACGCGAAGATGGTCACGGTCAATTCCGAGCCGCTGAACTTCGTCGGGCTGAAAAACTATTTTTTGATTTTTACCGAGGACAAGGACTTTCAGCGCGCAATTTTAAACACGCTGATATATTCGGTGATAAAGGTCGCGCTTCTGGTGATATTTTCACTTTTAATCGCGCTGTTGCTCGATAAAAAGATTATCGGCAGGAAAGTTTTCCGCGTAATGATTTATCTTCCCGCGGTTATCCCCGTCGTAAGCGTGGCGCTACTATGGAAACTTATCTTCACGGGCGGCGAGTTCAATATAATAAACTATTTTTTAAGCTATCTCGGGATTGCGCCGGTAAACTTTTTCGGCAACGGCGTAAGCGCTATGGGCACGGTCATATTCGTAGGAATATGGAGCGGCCTTGGGCCTACCATGCTGATAGTGCTCGCGGCGATACAGGGCGTGCCCAAAGACTTGTTGGAGGCGGCTTCTCTGGACGGCGCAAACTCCGTCCAGCGGCTTATCCACATAATCATACCCTGCATATCAAAAGCGCTTATATTCGTAATTTTAACCTCGCTCATATCCTCGTTGCAGGCGTATGCGGAGGTGAAACTGCTGACCGAAGGGGGCCCCGGCAACTCTACGACAACAATGTCGCTATTAATTGTTTCCAACGCGTTTAAAACGCTCGGTAAAAAGACGCTGGGTTACGCGTGCGCGCAGGGCTGGCTGGTATTTGCGTTTACGCTTGTGTTCGGGATTATATACGTCAAGCTTTCCACTAAGGGCGATAAACCGAAAAATTCGGGAAAGCGCGAAAGAAGGGTAAAAAATGTTAAAGAAAAATCCTAAAAAGGTTGTCACAAACGTTCTGTTTTTTGTAATCGCGCTTAAAATAGCCGTATTCTTTGCACTGCCGTTCATCTATATGATTCTGATGTCGCTTATGGAGTCCAGCAATTCCATTTTCGAATATCCCCCGAAACTGTATTCGGGAGTGTTGCAGTTTTCCAACTTCACCGCGGCGTGGAAAGAAATCAATATGGGCAAGCTGCTTTTAAACACTATGATAATGGTTGTCAGCCAGATGGCCATAGGCATTTTCGCGTCCATACTCATAGCGTACGGTTTCTCGCGGTTCAAAAACAAATATTCCAATATTTTCTTCGTCGTACTTCTCTCGACGATGATGATACCGTGGGTCGTTACAATGATACCCTCGTACGCGCTGTTTGAAAAACTGGGCTGGCTGGGCACGCGCCTGCCGCTGATAATCCCGTGGATAGGCGGTTCGGCTTTCAACGTGTTTATGATTAAACAGTTTCTGGACGACATTCCCGTCGAACTGGACGAGGCGGCTAAGATAGACGGCGCGGGCTCGTTTACCACGCTTTTCAGAATATTGTTGCCGCAGATAAAGCCCTGTCTTGCAACGCTGTTTGTTTACGCGTTCATAAACAGCTGGTGCGACTACGTCGGCCCCAGCATCTATTTTCAGTCCAATCCCGACATATTCACGCTTTCTCTCGGTATGCAGATGTTTTTCTCGTCCACGGGTTCCGCGGACTGGACGCACGTTATGGCGGCCTCGGTTATGTTTTCGATACCTATGGTTCTCATTATCACGTTTGCGCAGAAGGCGTTCGTAAGGGGCGTTACTTCGTCGGGTATAAAGTAAGGAGCAGGTATGAACAAAATATTCGTACTCGGCAGTGTGAACTGTGATTTCGTGATAAACACGCCGAAAATGCCGCGCGGCGGCGAAACGGTATCGGGCGGAGCGTTTTTCACTAACGCTGGCGGCAAGGGCGCAAATCAGGCGGTCGCCTGCGCAAAGCAAAAGGCTGACACTTATTTCATCGGCAAAGTCGGCGGCGACGGGCTCGGCAGGGAACTTGCGGACGCGCTCAAAAGTTACGGCGTGGATACAAGCTATTTAAAAACCGCGGCGGGCAGGAGCGGAGCTGCGTTCATAATAGTAGAGAACGGCGAAAACAGAATTATTCTGGATGGCGGAGTCAATCTCGAAATAACTTCCGCGCAGATAGACGAGGCCCTGCTTGCGGCCGATTGCGGAGACGTTTTTATTGCACAGCTTGAAAATAATTTCAACGCGGTGGCCTACGGGCTCAGGGCGGCGAAACAAAAGGGAATGATAACGGTTTTCAATCCCGCGCCCGCCGTAAAGCTCGGCGCGGAAACGCTGGATTATACCGATTATCTTATCTTTAACGAAAGCGAGTGCGAGATAATAACGGGCGTTTATCCCGCGTTGAGCGAGGACGCTAAAAGAGCGCGCGCCGCGCTCGGTTACAAGGGGATAAAGGCCGTGATAGTCACTCTCGGCAGTCGCGGCGCGATTTGTTGCGAGGGGGAAGAGGTTTATTCCGTCCCCGCGTTAGAAGTTCGGGCAACCGACACAACGGCTGCGGGCGATACGTTCGTCGGCGCGTTCGCCTGTAAGATTAAGGACGGCGACGGCGTGAAATCGGCTTTGAAATATGCCTCGATATGCGCCGCGCTCGCGTGCACGAAAACAGGCGCGCAACAGTCCATACCCACCCGCGACGAGGTGGTTGCGTTTCTGGGCTGAGTATGATATATATACGATATGAAAGAATTTAATTTGCTTGAACGCGTAGGCGTGGAAGAGCCGCGCGCATATTTTATTCCGTTTGCGGAAAGTGACGAACCGAAATACGAATTCGGGATTGTTTCGAGAGAAAGCAGCTCGGAATTTATTCCGCTGGACGGCGAGTGGCAGATAGGAAGTACTTCGCTTTCGTCCGAGTTCGAAGTCGGAGAAAAGCTAACGGGGACGATACCCGTTCCGTCCTGCGTGCAGATGCACGGATACGATAAAATTCAATACATAAATTCAAGGTATCCGTTTCCCTTCGACCCGCCGCGCGTGCCGAGAGATACGCCCTGTTGGCATTACCGCAGAATTTTCGGGTTGGATAAAAGGGACGGCGAGAAGTATTATCTCAACTTCGAGGGCGTGGACAGCGCTTTTTACCTCTATGTGAACGGCAATTACAAGGGCTATTCCCAGATTTCCCATTCGACGAGCGAGTTCGATATAACGGAACTTGTCTTCGACGGAGTCAACGTAGTAGACGTTTTTGTTTTGAAATGGTGCGCGTCCAGCTATCTAGAATGTCAGGACAAGTTCCGCTTTTCGGGAATTTTCCGTAGCGTGTACGTTCTTAAAAGGCCCGAAAAGCATTTAAAAGATTATAAAATTACGGCATATCCCGAGAACGGGCGCGGGGTTATGGTTTTTCAAAACCTCGGCGGCGCGGACGCGGTTTTAAATTTTGCGGGAACACGGGCGGAGTGCCGCGACGGCGAAACCGTGACTTTGCGGATAGATAACGCGACCGGGTGGACGGCGGAACAGCCCGTCTTGTACGCGCTTGAAATAATTGCGGCAGGCGAAGTTATTTATGAGCAAGTTGGTTTCGTCAAGTCGGAAACGGTGGACGGGATTTTCAGGATTAACGGAAAAGCTGTAAAGCTCAAAGGAGTGAACCGCCACGAGTTCAGTCCGTACACGGCCGCTACGGTGAGCGTGGAAGACACGGCGGAGGATTTGCGGCTTATCAAATCGCTCAATTGCAATGCCGTCAGAACTTCGCATTACCCCGACATACCGCAGTTTTATCAGCTTTGCGACGTTCTGGGGCTGTACGTTCTCAACGAGGCCGACCTGGAAACGCACGGCGCGGCAAGCGTGCACGGGGATTACGAAGAACAGTTATGGCGCGGTTTTGCGGACGATATGTTTTGGTCGGAGGGTATTTTCGACAGGCACAGGACGCTGGTCGAAAGGGATAAAAACAGGCCTTGCGTCATTATGTGGTCGCTCGGTAACGAAAGTAGTTTCGGAAAGGCTTTTATCAAGGGCGCGGAATATGTAAAAGCGCACGGCGGCAGGCCCGTGCATTACGAGGGCTTGCAACACGCGGGCGAAGAATATTACTATTCGGGGCTTGTCGATACGGTAAGCGTTATGTATCCGCCGTACGATTGGATAGAAAAGCAGTATCTTACCGACGGGCGGGAGAGGCGGCCGCTCGTCATATGCGAGTATTCGCACGCTATGGGCAACAGTTGCGGCGATCTGGCCGATTATTGGAGAATTATATATAACGAGCCGCGGGTTGCTGGCGCGTTCGTATGGGAGTGGTGCGACCACGCTATTTATACGGAAAAGGGTTGGCTGTACGGCGGCGACTTCGGCGAGAGCGAGCACGACGGCAATTTTTGTGTGGACGGGCTGGTGACCCCCGACAGGCGGTTGAAATCCGCCGCGCTGGAAATGAAGGCGGTTTACGGCGGCAAACTTTGCGATAAACCGTATTCGCCGCTGAAAGCGGATTTAGCGCCGTACGGCAGGCGGGTCGGGTTTTCGGTCGACACGGACACGGCGGAGATTAGCGCGTTAAGCGGCGGACTGCCGCTCTTTGAAAGCCCTTTGAAACTCAACGTTTTACGCGCGTACACCGATAACGACGCGAGAGGCGCGGCGAAATTTCTGTGGACGAAGCACGGGTTGGATAAGTGCCGTCCCGTCGTGTTGGATTATCATTCGGAAGGCGACTGCGCGAAACTGTCGGGTAAGATGTACGTAAACTGTATTGCGGCCCCGCTGGAATTTTCTTTGTCGGTAAAGTCCTGCGGCGGTTCGCTGGACGTTAAATTATCTTACAAGGCGGCCGCGCACCTGACTTCGTTGCCGAGGATTGGCTTCGAGTTTGCGGTGGATAAAAAATATTCTGATTTCCTCTATCACGGTTTCGGACCGAACGAGGCATATTGCGACAAACGTTTATCTTCGGATTACGGCGAATACTATTCGAATTCGGAAGATAATTATTTCCCGTATATTATGCCGCAGGAAACTGGCAGTCACTGCGACACGACGTTTCTGGACATAAAGGGGCTTGTAAAGATTACGGCCGATAAAAAATTCAGCTTTTCTGTTCTGCCGTTTCCCACGCGGGAGCTTTTGAAAAAAGAGCATTGTACAGAGCTGGAAAGGGACGGCAAAGTTTACGTCTGTATAGACTGCGGTATGCGCGGAACGGGAAGTAATTCCTGCGGACCGGAGCTTAAAAAAGAATACGAAATTGCAATGAGCGACGAAATTAATTTTAAACTGCTGTTTTGACACGGCGGGTTGATAAGGAGAAAGCGATGGCAGGTTTAAAGCTTAGTCATATCTATAAGGTTTACCCCAACGGTGCGAAAGCGGTAAACGATTTCAATATGGATATAGAGGATAAGGAGTTTATAGTATTCGTCGGACCGTCGGGGTGCGGTAAATCCACGACTCTGAGAATGATTGCGGGGTTGGAGGATATAACTGCGGGAGAGCTTAAAATAGGCGGCTCGGTGATAAATAACGTGGAGCCCAAGGACAGGGACATAGCAATGGTTTTTCAGAACTATGCTCTGTATCCGCATATGACCGTGTACAAGAATATGGCGTTCGGGCTTAAACTGAGAAAAACCCCGAAAGAAGAAATCGACCGCAAGGTTAAGGAGGCGGCGGAAATTCTCGGGATAACGGAATATCTCGACAGAAAGCCGAGGGAGATGTCGGGCGGACAGCGACAGCGCGTCGCGCTTGGGCGGGCCATAGTTCGCGAACCAAAGGTGTTTTTGCTGGACGAGCCGCTTTCCAATCTGGACGCAAAGCTGAGAACGGCTATGCGCAGTGAAATTTCAAAGCTGCACGCAAAGCTTAAAACCACTTTTATTTACGTCACGCACGATCAGGTCGAGGCTATGACTATGGGCACGCGCATTGTCGTTATGAAGGACGGTTTCGTCCAGCAGATAGACAGCCCGCGCAATCTGTATCGCTATCCCGAAAACAAGTTTGTGGCAGGTTTTATCGGCACGCCGCAGATGAATTTTCTGGATTGCAGAATAAAGCTGTGCGGGAATAAGGCCGAGGTTGCGCTTGACGGAACGGACGCGAAGTTCAGCGTGCCGTCGGAAATTTTCAACAAGGCGGAGCGTAAATATCTTGACGGCGTGCAAGAGCTTATTCTCGGGTTGAGGGCGGAGCATATTTCCGCAAACGCGGAAAAGTATGCGTACAGGGCGAAATGTCGGGTAACCAACGTCGAGGAGCTCGGCGTGGAAAGCCTTTTATACGCCGACTTCGATTTAAACCTAAGGGACGGCGCGGGAGAGTCGCCGACCAGAATTATTTTAAAAGCGGACGCGGGCGCCGATTACGAATACGGCAGCGTAATAGAAGTTTCGCTCGATTTGTCGAATATGATAGTTTTCGATAAGGTTACAGAAAAAAGCATTATGCACAGGATACCCGAGGCGGTCGTTGTCGACGGCGAAGTAAAAGCGGGTGTTTTGAAAATGCTTGGTTGGAAGACGGTTCTGCCGCCTGCAATACGGTTAGAGGACGGAAAGTATTCGGTTACCGTGCCCGTAAGCGCCGTGGCCTTGAACGGAGATATCAAAGCCGAAATTTTCAAGGAAGAGCAAATCAACGGGAAAAGACTGTCGCACCTGCGCGTTGCGGACAGGGTTCTGTTTACTCTCGACGACGGGGCTAGGCCAGAAAACGTAAAAGGCGTTTCGATAGATCTGAAACAGCTTACTTTTACGGACGGGGAGAGGGGTGTCGACGCGTTAAATTGTGTTAACAGTCTGGAATGTAGTTTTGTTAAATTTAAAGACGAGCACGGTCGCGGATACGGGCTGGATATTGCGGGCAGCGTTTTAAGTTGCACGCAGGATACGGCTGACACCGTGCTCGGCGTATGCGGCAGGGATATTTATAAGCGAAAGCTGGAAATGAAAATTTCCGTGTACGACGTTAAGATTTCCGTCGACGGAATACCTGCCGAGGTTGTGCGGGTGCTCGATTACGGCGAGGAAACGTTTGCGGTGTTGGATTTGGGCGGGCAAACAGTGACGGTTGCCGTAGAGAAAGGTTTTTCGGGAACGAACGAAAAAATCGGCTTTGACTTAAATAAAACGGAGCTGTACGAGAAAGAAAGAGATATAAGGCTTATTTAAAAACCGTTGTGTAATATAATTCCTTTTTTCGACATAAATTATAATAGTTTTTGTCGAAAAAGGGGATTTTTTTAATGTGGGATTATATAACCGATAGAGTAATCAAAGAGGCGGAGTATATAATTGAAAACAATTTGACCGTGCGCGCCGCGGCGATACATTTCGGTATTTCTAAATCTACCGTACATAAAGACGTAACCGAACGGTTGAGGAGTATTGATAAAAATTTATACGTGGAAGTGCGCGGCGTACTCAATAAGAACCTGTCGGAGCGGCATATCCGCGGCGGACTGGCTACGAAAAACAAATATATGAAGAACATATAAAAAAATATTTATTGTGGTTTGATAAATTTTTTTCATTATAAATTTGAAAATCCGCGTTTGATGTGTTATAATGTGTACAAACAATATTATGCCGGAAAAACAAATGACAAAACTTTTGGGAATCGACGTCGGTTCTACGACGGTTAAGGTCGTAGTTATAGACGGCGGTGAAATAATTTACAAATCATATGTGCGGCACTTCGCCCGAGTAAAGGAAACCGTTTTAAAAGAGCTTTGCATCGTGAGTGAAAAGTTCGGCGGCGGGTATCTTGTAAGTATTACGGGCAGTGCGGGACTGGGCCTATCCCAGCGAAGCGGGCTGAACTTCATTCAGGAAGTTCAGGCTGCCTTTATCGCTATCCGAAAGTTCTATCCCGACGCGGACGCGGCGGTTGAACTGGGCGGGGAAGACGCGAAAATCATATTTATTACCGGCGGAACCGAGCAGCGTATGAACGGGAGCTGCGCGGGCGGGACAGGCGCGTTTATCGACCAGATGGCAACGCTTTTAAACATAAGCGTTACGGAAATGGACGAGTACGCTTTAAAGGCAGAAAAGATATACCCTATAGCTTCGCGCTGCGGCGTGTTTGCAAAGTCGGACGTACAGCCGCTTATTAATCAGGGCGCGAGAAAGGAAGACATAGCCGCGTCTATTTTTCAGGCCGTCGTAGACCAGACCGTTTCGGGTCTTGCTCAGGGCAGGCGCATAAAAGGCAAGGTGCTGTTTCTCGGCGGGCCGTTGCACTTTTTAAAGTCGCTAGGGAACGCATTTGTCAGAACTCTTTCTCTTACGCGGGAAAACGCTCTGTTTCCCGAAGACGCGCCCTGTTTTATGGCGATAGGCGCGGCGCTGGGTTCGACCGGCGAGCCTGTGGACATAGAAGAAATAATAAACAAGATACGCGCCGTTAAGGAGAGCGACGATATAGCAGTAGGCGAGCCTCTTTTCGAAAGCAAACAGGAATACGCCGATTTCGTAAAGCGTCACCGCGCTACGGATTTGAAGTTCGCGGAAATCGCGACCTATTCGGGCGACTGTTATCTCGGTATCGACTCGGGCTCGACAACGACAAAGCTTATGTTGATTACGCCCGACTGCCGCATACTTTATTCGCACTACCAGTCTAATAACGGCCAGCCGCTCGACGTTATAATTTCAAAACTGAAAGAGATTTATAAGCTCGGCGGCGGCAGAATAAAAATAGCGGGGAGCGCCGTGACCGGCTACGGCGAGGACCTTATAAAGAGCGCGATAAAAGCCGACTTCGGCATTGTGGAAACGGTAGCGCATTTCAAGGCCGCTATGCACTTCAATCCCAAGGTCGATTTCATTATCGACATCGGCGGACAGGACATAAAATGCTTTAAGATAAAGAACGGCGCAATAGATTCCATTATGCTCAACGAGGCCTGCTCTTCGGGTTGCGGTTCATTCATTCAGACCTTTGCGCGGGCGATGGGGATGGAGATTGACAAGTTTTCGCAACAGGGACTGTACGCAAAGCGCCCCGTAGAGCTGGGTTCGCGCTGTACGGTGTTTATGAACAGCGCCGTCAAGCAGGCCCAGAAAGAGGGCGCGGGCGTGGATGATATTTCCGCGGGGCTTTCGTCGTCGATAGTCAAAAACGCGGTTTACAAGGTAATCAGGGCGAAAGGTCCTGACGAGCTGGGCGACAACATAGTCGTTCAGGGCGGAACGTTTTTAAACGACGCAGTTTTGCGCGCGTTCGAAAAGGAAACGGGTAAAAACGTAATACGGCCCGGGATTGCGGGGCTTATGGGCGCGTTCGGCGCGGCGCTGTACGCTATGGAAAACTCGGGCGGCGCGAGCACGGTCATAGACGGAGAGGAGCTGGATAAGTTTTCGTACGCGTCCAAATCATCAAACTGCCGCGGTTGCACCTCGAACTGCAACATCAACGTAATCTCTTTCGGCGACGGCAGAAAGTACATATCGGGCAACAAGTGCGAACGTGGCGCGGGGCTGAAACCCGCCTCGGAAGAGTTGGATATTTACTCTTATAAACAGAAGCGGCTTTTAGATTGCGTGCGCGGCGAAAAGGGTATGCGCGGCAGAGTGGGTTTGCCGCTACAACTCGGAATGTACGAGCAGTTGCCAATCTGGGCGGGCTTTTTCGAAAAACTCGGTTTCGAAGTCGTGTTGTCGGAGCAGTCATCGCGCGGGCTGTATTTTAAGGGCCAGCACACGGTCGCTTCCGATACGGCGTGTTATCCCGCCAAGCTTATGCACGGGCATATCGAGAGCCTGCTCGATAAGGGCGTGGATTTCATATTCCTGCCCTGTGAAAGCTATAATTTGGACGAACATTGCTCCACTAACCACTATAACTGTCCCGTGGTCGCGTATTATCCCGAGCTGCTTAAAGCCAATAACGAACGGCTGGACGATAAGAATTTTATTATGCCGTATATCGATTTGAATATGCGCGCCAACACGGTTAAAAAGCTGTACGGCGCACTCTCGAAATACGGAGTGAAAAAGCGCGAAGTTTCAAAAGCGCTTGACGAAGGTTTTGCCGTTTTCGAAAGCTACCGTGCCGACGTAAGGCGAAAGGCCGACGAAATTTTGCGCGCGGCCGAGAATGAGGGGAAACAGGTAATCGTCCTTGCGGGCAGGCCTTACCACCTCGATAACGAAATAAACCACGGCATAAACAAGCTTTTGACCTCGCTCGGGCTTGCGGTGCTTTCCGAGGACAGCGTTTACGAGCGCGGGGCCGAAGTTAAAGTAAACGTGTTGAACCAGTGGACGTATCACGCAAGGCTATACCGCGCGGCGGACTTCGCGGCAAAGAATAAAAACGTTAACCTCGTGCAGCTTGTCTCGTTCGGTTGCGGACTGGATGCAATAACTTCCGACGAGGTGCGCGCTATTCTCGAAAAGAACGGCAAGCTGTATACTCAGATTAAAATAGACGAAATAAACAATCTCGGCGTCGTAAAGATAAGGCTGCGCAGTATGCTTGCGGCCATAAACGAAAGCTTAAAAAAATAATCGGCGGTAAACTATGTCCGAAAATATCAAAGATTACACAGACGGCTATCCCGTATGGGACAAGTCTATGAAAGCCACCCATAAGATACTTATACCGAATATGTTGCCCTGGCATTTCCTGATAATACAGGAGCTTTTGAAGATGGAGGGGTATAACGTAGAAGTTCTCACAAATTCCTCGCGCGCGGTTATAGACGAGGGATTGAAACACGTGCACAACGACACCTGTTTTCCCTGTCTGTGCGTTGTGGGACAGTATATCGACGCGCTTAAAAGCGGCGCTTACGATTTGGAGCATACCGCGCTGCTTATAACCCAGACGGGCGGCGGGTGCCGCGCCTCGAACTATCTTCCGCTTGTCAGGAAGGCTATCGCGGCAGAGTTCCCGAAAATCCCCGTGCTGTCGCTCAACTTTTCGGGGTTCGATAAAAACGCATCGTTCCCTATGACGTTCAAACTTCTTTTAAAGCTTGCGTACAGTATCTTTTACGGCGACAGCATAATGTGGTGCTATAACCAGACAAAGCCTTACGAAACGAAAAAAGGCGCCGCCGACGCGGCGCGCGACAAGGCCGTCGAGTTTGTGGTGGACGCGTTCAGGCGGGGCGGCTACAAGAAATATAAGAGCCTTAACAAGAGGATTATACAAACTTTCGCCGCGGTGGAGCGCGCGCCCGAAAAGAAAGTCAAAGTCGGGATAGTCGGGGAAATTTACGTAAAGTACGCGCACCTCGGAAACAACAATCTAGAAGGTTTTTTGCTTTCGGAAAACTGCGAACCCGTCGTCCCCGCGCTTATGGATTTCGTACTGTACTGCATTATAAACGTGGTCAACGACGAAAAGTTTTACGGGCATAACGCGCGCACGGCTTTCGCTTACAAGCTCTTTTATAAATACCTTTACCGCAAACAGAAAAAAATCATAAGGCAGTTTGAAAAGGAGGGCAGTTTCGAGCCCGTTCACGATTTCGAGCATTTGCGCCATTGCGCGGACAAGGTGCTTAATCAGGGCGTGAAGATGGGCGAGGGTTGGCTGATACCCGCCGAGATGGCCGCGCTTGCGGAGTCTGGCGTGCCGAATATCGTATGCGCCCAGCCGTTCGGGTGTCTGCCAAACCATATCGCCGGCAAGGGCGCGATACGCACGCTTAAAAACCTGTATGCCGACGAAAACATCGTCGCAGTGGACTACGACCCGTCCGCAACGAAAGTAAATCAGGAAAACAGAATAAAGCTTATGCTTGCCACCGCAAGGGAAAATAATGGACGAATAAATAATTAACGTCAAAGCGACCTGATTTTCTGTGAATTTAATAACTAATCATATCAAAAAGAGTCAAGCATCAGCTTGGCTCTTTTATATAATCCGTGTACTATTTTTAGCACATTGTATCAAATTTACGAGAAAATATAAGTTGGTATTCAGCAGCAGAGGAAAATGTCGCGTCCGACAAAATATAAATAAGTTTGAACAGTAAATAGATTTAATTTGTATAAAAGTCTTGACAAATACATATAATATAATTATAATATAATTATGGAAGAAATAAGTTTTGAATGGGATGCAAACAAAAACGAAATAAATAAAAATAAGCATAAAATTTCGTTTGACGAGGCAAAAACCGTATTTTATGACGAACAAGCATTGATAATCGACGACCCTGAACATTCCGCAGAGGAAGAGCGATTTATTATTCTCGGATTCAGTACGCAAGCAAACTTACTTGTCGTCTGTCATTGTTATAGAGCTGCCGATATGGTAATAAGAATTATATCTGCGAGAAAAGCTACTAAAAACGAAGCAAAATATTATGAAAAGAGAGGTGATTAAAATGATGAATGAATATGATTTTTCAAAATCAAGACCAAATCCTTACGTTAAGAAGTTAAAAAAGCAAATAACAATAAATCTTGATAATGATACTATCGAATATTTTAAAGGACTATCGCAGAGTACGGGTATACCTTATCAAACACTTATAAATTTATTCCTTGCCGACTGTGCAAAGAATAAAAAGCAGCTTACGGTTGCATGGAAATAAACGTAATAAATTTAAACGGCAGTTTATACTGCCGTTATTTTTTTGTCCTTAGCCGATTGCGGTGGGCGCGAAGTATGCAGGTTTATTTGTTAAAATGAAAATCCGTATCATTTTATATTAACGATAAAGTAAAAGATTTTGGCTTGCGTAAAATATTAACGCAAAAATAACTGTAAAACTTGTAAAAACGTTAATAAACAACAAAAATTATTCAAAAAAAAGTTATTTTAAATAATTTTATGAAAATGTATTTACATTAACGATAATGTATGTTATAATGCTTTTGACAATGAAAATATAGCCCGAATTGGCACGAAAAGGCGCCTTTTCGTTGTTGTTAGCATTACCTGCTAACAACAAAAAACATTTATCGGATTAAAAAAATTAAACGGAGCGGATAAAATGCAGAATGTAAGAGTAACTACTTTGAGCGACATAGCGGAGCGTATGGGCATCTCGGTCAACACGGTAAGCCGCGCTTTAAGGAACTGCTCGGATATCGGCGCGTCTACAAAGGCGGCGGTCAAAAAGATTGCCGACGAAATGGGTTATCAGCCAAATAAAGTCGCAAGCTTTATGCGTACGAAAAAATCGAATATTATTGCCGTAGTTATTTCGTCGCTCAGCAATCCGTTTTTCTCTATCAGTATGGATTTTGTGTTTGATTATCTTACGAAAAAGAATTATCATCCGTTGATAATAGTTAAAAAGGAAGGCGACCTGTCGGTTGAAGAGGTTGTCCGCTGTATGCAGAGCGGTGCGTGCGGAATTCTTACGTTTATTGACCTTGACGAAGAGACGGCGGATTATTGCGAAACTTATAAAATTCCCGTTCTTCTATGCGGTTCCCGTCCACGCGACGAGCGGATAAGCGCAGTGTATTCCGATGATAACCGTTGCGGAAAGCTCGTTGCACAGGAAGCCGTTTCTTACGGCGCTAAAAATCCCTGTTATATAAACGGCGCACTGTCCGACCTGAACAACGGCAGAAGAAACGGTTTTATTAAAGTTTTGGAAAATGCGGGTATTCACTGCGACAGTTATGAGTTCGACTATGAAGACAGAGAGGCGAGCGCAGAGTCGATTAAAAAGCAAATAGCGAACAACGCAAACGACTTTATTTTCTGTTTTAACGACGAAATAGCAACGGTTATGCTTAAAGCCTTTGACGCGGACGGCGGTTTTAAAGGCGAGATTTTCGGCGTGGACGGCATATCGAAATATCTGCCCTATTCGAGGAGCGTTAACAGCGTAGGGGGAGATCTTCAAAGCATAGCAAATCGTTGCGGGCATATACTTCTTGAAAAGGTTGAAAAAGGCGACGTGAAAATTGTACGCGAAGTATTTCCGACGGAAATTATATTGAGATAAAAACCGTAAGGTTTAAAGATAAAAGGAGAAAATGATGGCAGGTTTATCTTTAAGACATATCTATAAGGTATATCAGAGCAAAGAAAAGGAAAAGAAACGCAAAAAGAAGGACGACGGCGCAAAGAAGCGCAAGGGTGATTTTCTTGCGGTCAGGGATTTCAATATGGAAATCGAAGACGGCGAGTTTATCGTATTCGTAGGACCTTCGGGTTGCGGTAAATCCACAACTTTACGAATGATTGCCGGTTTGGAGGAAATAACTGCGGGCGATTTGTACATAGGCGACAGACTCGTTAACGACGTTGAACCGAAGGACAGGGATATTGCAATGGTATTCCAGAATTACGCGCTTTATCCGCATATGACTGCGGGTGAAAATATAGGCTTCGGTTTAAAAATGCGTAAAGTTGCAACGCCGAAAAACGATGAAAACGGCAACCCGGTGCTCGCAATAGATAAAAAGAAGATACGCGAGCTTAAAAACAGTCTTAAAACCGTACATATAGATATCCGTTATGCCGAGGAGAACGACGTCGAGCTCGTGTTCAAATACAGGCTGTGCGAGATAAAAGCGGAATATGAAAAACTTTTAAAAGAGAAGAACGCCGCGCTCGACGGTAAGAGCGGGGAACAAGCCAAAGAAATATTGCTAAGCTTCTCGGAGCGTGAAAAGGCGATAGCCGACTTAGTAAACGAAGTTCTCGCAGCACAGAAGGCGGTAATTAATGAAATCAGACTCAGATATGCCGGAAAGAACGAAAAGGCCGAAGAAGCGGGAAATCTTGCAAAAGAGCTTGCAAATAAGGCTTCGGTAAATCTCGGCGACATAAGAGAAAGCGACATAAAGCTTGCGCTTACAGAAAGAAAGAAAAAGCTCGAAAGGGATTTGGAGTACTATACGAATACGCCGGTGCAGGTGTATGAATACCGCCACATTCCGAAAGAAGAAATAGAAAAGAAGGTTAAATGGGCGTCGGAAGTACTCGGCGTAACCGAGCTGTTGGATATAAAGCCCAAAGCAATGTCGGGCGGACAAAGACAGAGAATTGCGCTGGGGCGCGCTATCGTGCGCGAGCCGAAGGTTATGCTTTTGGATGAACCGCTTTCAAATCTCGACGCAAAGCTCAGAACGACTATGAGAAGCGAAATAGTCAAGCTTCATAATGAATTAAAGACGACGTTTATTTATGTTACGCACGACCAGATAGAAGCAATGACTATGGGTACGAGAATAGTCGTAATGAAGCTGGGCGTGATACAGCAGATAGACAATCCCACCAATCTTTTCGACTTTCCCGAAAATAAATTCGTTGCGGGATTTATCGGTACTCCGCAGATGAATTTCTTCGACGTTACGATAAAAAAGAACGGCAAAAATCTTGACGTGAAATATCCGAACGGCGAAATGCAGAGTTATAATCTCGCAAATATGCGCACGATAAAGCCCGAATATCTCGACGGTAACGAACACGGCGTAACGCTCGGGATACGCGGCGAGAACGTAACTTTCGACGAAAAAGGGATAAGCGCAAAGCTGTCCATAAAGGAAATTCTCGGCAACACTACGCAGATGTTTGTAAAGATAACGCCCGAAAGTCCCGACAGTATAATTTGCGTAAACGACCGCAACGATTACCGTCAGGGCGATACTGTAAAGATATTTTTCGATGAAAAGAGGATACATCTTTTCGACGATGAGACGGAGTTATCCATAATGGAAAGAAAATACGGTAATTAAGAAAATCATTCATTTTCCCTCCTTATAACAAGGCGAACTTCCGCCGCCGACAGGCGGTGGGAGGGGTGCCGGACGTGAATGGCGGGAACGGCAGGTAGAAATGAAAAATCGCATTAAATTTTTCGGGTTGAGTTTTTTCTCGGATAAGATAGCGTCGGAAGCTGCAAAGCGCAGCTTTGCAACCGTATTTATAGGTCTGTTGCTGTCGTTCGTATTCTTCTTGTTCGGGTATTACGGCGCGGACGTGGCGCCGTTTGCAACCCATTACAACAATGCGGGGAGCTATAAGGAATTTATTCAAGCGGCGTTTGATAACGGCGTTGATGTTACGGTTATAAACCATAAGTGTACAAGCGGAAAGGTTATCAACACTTATTCTAATGAAGAAGACGTGGCGTATAAGAAAAACGGTTATAACCTGATTGTCGACACCCGACCTTCGGATACGCTTATAGAATTTGAGCAGGTAGCAATAAAGGGCGAGAGCGAGATAGCTTACGGGGAGTGGATAAAGTTATCGGATACGGAAAAGCAGGGTTACAGATTGGTAACGCGTTATACCGACCGCGAGCTTGAACTCAGCGAAGAGGAATTAAAATCATACAAACAGTTTTTAAATTCCGACGAAACGTTGAAAAAAGAGCTTGACGCGCTCGACGGTGCGGCGGACGATTACGGCAGGCAGGTTTATTACCTGTACGTAAAAAATTATTATACAAAAGCGACCTCGGTTTATTCCGGAGCTAAGGCGCCGGTGTTGCGGGATTATTATTACGCAAACTATATCGCAAGCGGTAAAGCATATTATTTTTACGTTTTCGACGATATGTGCGCAGGCTCGTTTAAAACGGACAACGGAGTTCCCGTCGTGTTCGGCGGTTATTTTGTGAAATGTGCCGACGGAAAAGTAAACGATATACACGGCTTCATAAAGGATACTTATTACGATACGGCAGGTTATACGTTTACATCGTATTTCGTAAGCGCGGTTTCACAGCTGCCTATGCTTGTGATTATTCCCATATTGCTCGGCGCGGTTATGTGGCTTGCAGGCAAGGCGGTAAAGGACGGCTGGGAAAAGAGCTTTGCGGGCTGTTATAAGACGGTGTGCTCGTTCGTGTGGTTTTCGGCTTTCGTTGCGGCGCTGGTAACTTTTATATGCGGCTGGTTTGTTGCGGCAAGGGTAATACACCCGTATATGATATTTATTTTCGCAGGCTTGTTGCTCGTTCGCACGGCGGTCTACTGCGTAGTGAGCGCGGTTAAAAATAAGTCTTATACGGGACAAAATAAAAATAACGAATTTTCGGAGGATAAGTTATGAAACTTAAATTCAAAGCGGTTTTGGCGGCGGCGGTAACGGCACTAACGATTTGTGCGTTTGCGGCGGGTTGTACGGATAAACCCGAAGAGAACAATACGCCCGATTACGGAACGCTGAGCATAGACGACTTAAAGGTGTTTATGACGCAGGACAGAAGCTGCACGTTTGCGGAAATTCAGCCCGTATTCAGTAAGCCGGAAAAGGCGGAGAGCCTGACCTATACGTACGATACGTCGAGTATAAAAATCGAGGGCAACACGGTGACGCCTATAAAACGCGAGAATAAAGAAGTAAACGTCCGCGCAAAGAGCGAGCATTTCAACGTGGTTTTCAAGGTGGAAATAGAGTTTCTGAAATTCGCCGAGGACTCGTCGGGATTATACGATTTGAGCCGTTTCGACGTGGCGCAGCGCGCTGAACTATGTAAGGAAGTAACCGCAAATACAACGCTTTTCATAGGCGACAGCTTTATGGATAATCACTTTATCGGCGAATATATGCGCAGCTTTGCGCAGGGCAAAGATGTCTTGCACGCAGGTATCAGCTCGACGACTTCCTATCATTGGGAGGCAGCGTATTCAACCGTTATAGGGACTGCGCCGAAGAACATAGTAATGCACGTAGGAACAAATAATTTCTATGACGTGCACGATTTGACTTCGGATACACAAGACAGTCTTACGCGCTTATTTATGCTTATGCATTCAAAATATCCTTCGAGCAATATTTACTGGTTTAACATCACACAACGCTCGGATACTTCGTATGCGCAAAATGTTTCGGAAACCAACGTATACATGGCGGAGTGGTGCGCAAAGTACGATTGGATAACGTGTGTAGACACTTGTTCAAAGGTAACAACGGCTATGCTCGGAGACGGTGTTCACCCGACTACCGAAAATTATAAAGTATTCACAGATGCGCTCGTTGAGGCAGGCTGTGAAATAACCGAAAAATAAAAATCAAGGAGAAAATGATGAAAAATTCAGTCAAATGCCTTGCTGCGGCAGTTCTTGCTTTGGCTATGGTTGCGCCCTGCGGTTTAACGGCTTGTAGAACCGATATTATTGACGAGTACGAGTTGTCTGCTTACAAGGGCGAAAACAAGGACAAAAACGGTGAAATTGTGTACAACAATTCGCTGTTTTACAGCAATAGCCTGAAACAGGGATATGCCGACCCGCAGATTTTGGACGATACTGCCCGCAGCGGATATTACTATATGTACGGTACGAGCAATTTACAGACTATGCGTTCAAGAGACCTTGCCGTATGGGAACCCGTAACCGTAGTGCTTAAAACCACGGACGAAACGCTGAACGCCGTTCTCGGTTCGGGTGAGTACCGTTGGGCGCCCGAGGTCATATACGATGATGATACTAAGCTTTACTATCTGTTTTTCAGCAGCGTTCCGTACAAAGAATACGAAAAAGGCGCAATTACGGAAACGGGCGGCGACGTGGACGGAGGTCTGACAGCATACTGTATGTACGCGGCTACGTCGGCTTCGCCTGAGGGACCGTTCAATCTCATTAATTTTGGAAACGCAGGAAGTTGCGGCACTGAAAACGTTCATAATCTCAACAGGAACAATAATAAAGAAATCACCGAGGACCAAGCAAAAAGCGGAGAATACGCTTTCATCGAAAAAGACGGCGTATATTACGAAGCGGCTTTCAGACATTTTTACGCCGACTACTGTCTGTTCGCCCCCGACGAGTTGAGTAAGCTTCTCTATAAAAATGAAGTCGGCGCAGGCGGGATTTACAACGAAAAGCCGAAGGCAAGGTATTTCCAGACGATAGACCCGCATCCCTATGTTGACCCCGTGCCTACGGTGGACGAGGCAACGGGCAAGAGCTATCATAAAAAATATATGTATTTCAAGCTCGAGCATAATGCGGCGTGGAATATAAACATCGGCGTCGAAATGGAAAACTGGCTTAAACCCAAGTGGGAAACGGCAAAGTATATAACCGCCGACAGATTTTATACAATAAAGGATTGGCGCGACGGTTCCGACGATAACGTAACGTACGAATACGGTGAGGTATGTAACGAGGGTGCGAGTATGCTCTATCACGAGGACGGAAACGGCAAGGGGCTTTATTACTTCACGTTCTCCGTTAACGACTACTCGACGAGCGATTATCAGGTAGGTATGGCGGTTTCGGACAGTCCGCTTGGCGATTTCAGAAAGCTGAGAGAGGACGAGGGCGGGCTTCTTCTCTGCTCATCGACGACGGGTAGCGAGAGTATCTCGGGCGCAGGGCATCATTCGTTCGTTACTTCGGGCGAACAACTCTATATATCCTATCACCGTCACAAAGATTACAGCGAGGGAGGGCCGAACAGATACGCCGCAATAGACGAGGTTAAGTG
>CAJTUI010000005.1 GCA_910579705.1 uncultured Christensenella sp. | reverse complement strand
GACCAGGAGGTAGCAAAATGATAGAAATGGATATGCCCAAAATCGAAGTTGAGGAAAGCGAAGACCAGGCTTACGCCAGGGTCGTAGTCGAACCGCTTGAAAAGGGCTTCGGTCTTACAATAGGCAACTGCCTTAGAAGAATACTGTTATCCGCGCTCCCCGGAGCGGCGGCGCAGGGCATAAGATTTCTCGACGGAACAGTCAAACACGAATTTTCGGCTGTCGCGGGCGTGAAGGAAGACGTTACGGAAATTATCCTTAACCTCAAAACTCTCGCCATCAAGACAAAGGTAACCGATAAGGACTATGTAAAGGTAGTGCACCTCTATAAAGTGGGTCCCTGCGAGGTTAAAGCGAGCGACATTACCGAGGACGCCGAAATCGAAATCATCAACGGCGACCAGCACATTTGCACCATTGACGAGGGCGGCAAGATCGATATGGAGATAACCATCGGGCGCGGCAGAGGCTACAAGGGAGCCGACCACACCAGAACGGAGCTTATCGACTATATCCCTATCGATTCCATTTACACGCCCGTAAAGAAAGTTAATTATTCGGTGGAAAACACACGCGTGGGACAGAACACCGACTACGATAAACTTACGCTTGAAGTGTGGACAAACGGTGCGTTCAGCGCAAAAGAGATAGTTTCGCTTGCGGCGAAGATTATGCAGGACCATATTTCGCTGTTTGTAGACCTTTCCGAGAGCATCAAGGAAATGGATATTCTCGTTAAAAACGAGGACGACAAGCAACAGAAGATACTCGCTATGGCGATTGAGGAGATGGATTTATCCGTGCGTTCCTACAACTGCCTGAAGCGGGCGAACATACACACCGTAGAAGATTTGACGAGAAAGACGGAAGACGAAATGTTAAAGGTCAGGAACCTCGGCAGGAAGTCTTTGGACGAGGTTATTTTGAAGCTTCAATCCTACGGACTTACACTTTCGAACAAGGAGGAATAACATTATGCCCGGTAAATTAGGAAGAACGGCAGAGCAAAGAGACGCAATGCTTCGTAATCAGGCCTCGGAACTTCTGTGGTACGGCAAGATTACCACTACCGAAGCCAGAGCGAAAGCGCTTAAACCCTATGTTGAAAAGATAATCACCAAGGCGATAAAGGTTTACGACGATAACGTTGAAACGTCGGTTGTGACCAAGGATAAGAAAGGCAAGGAAGTGACCAATAAAACGGTTAAGGACAGCCCCAGAAAGCTTGCGGCGCGCCGCAATATTATGGCTAAGCTGCGCGACTTGCAGGAAGTCAAGGCGTTCAACGAAAAGAAATCCGATTTCAAGAAGAGAACGGCCGATATCAAACATCCCTTAATGGAAAAGCTTTTCAACGAGATTGCTCCCAAGTACGCCCAGCGTGCGGAGGAACTCGGTCAGGGCGGCGGATATACCCGCATTTACCTGCTCGGCTCCCGTCGCGGCGACGGCGCAGAGGAAGCCATTATCGAACTGGTTTAATTTTCATTTAAATACAAAGCGCACGGTTTCCGTCACGGAACGCGTGCGCTTTTTAGCTTTTTTTCTAAAATATTATTGACATATTATACAGGGGTGATATAATATACATATAGAAATATAAAGGAGTTTTTATGAAAAGTCTTATCAAATCGGTAAACGGCTTGCCCCTTATCATCAAGCTGTTGTTGTGTATCCCCTTAGTCGAAATATTCTATTCGATTTGCCGCGTGGTAAACGGTGTTGCGAGAAAGAATATCCTCTGGATAATCTTCGGTATCCTCACCATAATCCCCGGCGCCGCGTTTATGTGGCTTATCGACCTTCTCTGGGTTCTCTTCAAAGGTCACGCCTGCGGTCTGGGTTAATAGAAAAATCGAACCCGACTTGCTTTTCAGCAAGTCGGGTTTTTTTCGTTTATTTAACGTTTACTTGCGCTTTTTTACAAGCTTTCTGCGCAGCGGCGCGGAAGGCCGCCTTATTACCGTCCCGTTCGCCGCGGGAACGTCCGCGCGTTTGCGGGGAGCGTAAACGTCATAGACTTCCCCGTCGAGCGACTTAAACAGGAACTTACCGCCATCGAAAAGTATGTATCCGCGCCTGCTGTCCTCTTTCGGCAGAGAAACGGAACCCGGATTTAGATGCCGGAACACCTCGTCGCCGCTGTTTAACGGAACGTGGGTGTGGCCCGTCACATACACGTCGTTTTCGCCCAGCGGCGGCACGGCGCGGTGGCCGTGCGAGAAGTAGATGTTTACGCCGTCGGTCGTGACCGAGGCGTAGTCGGATACGGGGAAGGGCAAAAGCGCGACGTCTATTTCCGCGTCGCAGTTGCCGCGCACGCAAATTATCCTGTCCTTTAACGCCGTCAGCTCGGCGAGGACGGATTGCGGCGCATAGTCCTCGGGCAGGGGATTGCGCGGCCCGTGGTAGAGAATATCGCCCAACAGCGCAAGCTTGTCCGCGCCCTCGCGGCGGAATGCGGCCGTAAGCTGTTTGCAGTATTTTTCGGAACCGTGTATATCGGATGCGATAACAATTTTCATATTTCACCTCGCGTAATATTATAGCGCGCGCGCGCGGCTTTGTCAATACTACATAAACGGGGCGAACAGTTTTAGGACGAAACGGTAAATTTTCCGAAAATTCGTGACCTTGCCGTCCACCAGCGGCGCGGAAAGCCTCAGGCAGTCCCAGAAATCGCGTTCCGCGCGCTCGCACATATCGCCGTGAAACAGCACCCCGCACTCGTAGTTGAGCCGCATAGAGCGGAAGTCGAGGTTGTAACTGCCTATAAACAGGGAATCGTCGCAAACCATACTTTTGGCGTGCATAAACCCCGGCGTGTACTCGTAGAACTTGACGCCGCGCGCCGCCAGCGGCAGAGCGGCGGCCTTGGACAGCTCCAACGCGTATTTCTTGTCGGGCACGTGCGGTATTATAATTCTCACGTCCACGCCCCTCAGTGCGGCGAACGCCAGCGCGGCGGACAGCTTGTCGCTCGCGCAGAAATACGGCGTGAAGATATGCACGCGCCGTTCGGCAGAGTTAATCGCCGTGGCGTAGGCGTTTTCGCAGAACCCCGCGCGCGCGGGCGGGCTGTCGTAGTAGGGCAGACAGCTGTATTTTCCGCCCTCTTCCAGCTGCATTTTATGCCCGCCGTTCCATACCGAAAGAAACATACCCTCAAACACTTTCGCGGCATTGCCGTAAACCGCCGCGCCCGTGTCCTTCCAGAACCCGTATGGGCTGTTTATGTTTGCGTACTCGTCGGCTATGTTTATGCCGCCCGTGAACGCGGCTTTCCCGTCTATCACGGCTATTTTCCTGTGGTCGCGGTTGTTTAGCCTAGTATAGACCAGCGGAATAAGCCTGTGGAAGATTTTCACTTCCGCGCCCAGCGCTTTAAGCTTTTTTATGTCGCGGCGGCGCGCCTTGAACGCGGAGCCTATCCCGTCGATTATTACTTTAATTTCCGCGCCGTTGTCTTTGGCAGTTCTCAGCGCGGTCAGAAGTCGGTTAAACACCTTGCCGCGGCAGACAATGAAGTATTCCAGATACACGCGCTCGCGCGCTGCCTCTATGCACTTGAAAAGCCGCGTAAAATACTCGCCGCCGTCGCGGAAGTACTCGGCGCGGTCGTAGCCCGCGCAGCATACCCCGCAACAGTCGTAGGCCGCGCCTTCCAGTCCCCGACCGGGCTGTACGTCCGTTACGGTAAGCGTGCCGTATTCGCGCCTGTTAAGCTTGGACAGCGCGTAAATAAACGCGCCCGCAACGGGCAGCGCGGTTATGAAGAGTATGAGCGCGCAGTTTAGCTCGGGCGAGCCGCCGCGGCAGGCGGCGGCGATTACGGCGGTAACGGTTATCAGCCAGGCGCCGACAAACACCGCGGCCGCGGGCATAAACGCGGGCAGATACAGGCATAAAAAAATAATTGCGACCGTTTCAGCCGCAATTAACAGAATGTAAAGAAAATTCAGTGAAAATATGAATTTGGGAAAATTGCGCAAGGTATCCTCTCGAATGCGCGTCAGAAAATCATCTTCAATACGGTCAGTTTTCCCTTGTTTGCCGTAGCGGCGTTTTCGCACCGTTCCGTGAGTACGGACACGGGGTCGAACTGGTTAATGATCTCTTTGTCAAACAAATCGATGTTAACCGCGCCGTGGAGCAACATATTTATTACGGAATCGGTATAATTCGCCGCGCTTGTCACGCCGAACACGGTTAAATCCTTTTCAAGGATGTCGCGCGCGTCGACTGCGCTGTGCAGAGAGGTGAACCCGCTGAGAATGAGCGATTTCTTTTTTCCGACCAGTCTGGAAGGCAGAGAGATGGGCAGGCGGGAGCTTGCGGAGTAGATAGCCGCGTCGCACAAGTCGCCGCTTGTTGCGTCCATAACGTTGCCGATAATGTCGTCGTCGGCGGGGAAAGCGTAGTAGATACCGCACTTTTTGGCCTTTTCGAGATTGCCCGGCGAATTGTCTATTACTATGGGAATGACCTTATGATATTGCAGAACCTGCGCGATGATGTTGCCGAGAACGTCCGAACCGATTACGGCAACCCTCTGACCCGCGGACAGATTAAGTTTATCGTAAATATTTTCGGCAATTCCCACCATTTCTATGCAGAGCGCCTGCAAGTTATCGACCGCGTCGGGGAGCGGCGAAACCTCGGAGTATTCGCACACGACGAAATCCCTTAAAAACCCGTCGTAGTCCCTGCCCGCAATCTGAATATCGTCGCACCTGTCGCGCTTGCCGCTCTTGCAGTTATAGCACGCGCCGCAGGACTTGGCCGATTCCAGATAGACCCGTTCGCCCTTTTTAATGCCGTAGCATTTTTCTCCGACCTCGGTAACAAGACCAACGGCGAACCTGCCTATGGTCTTGGGGTAGTCCACGGCGATGTCGCCGTTGAACACCAACGCGTCGAAATTGGAAATGAGAAGATGCGTAACTTTTACCTTTACCTGAGTGGGCGAAATCTCTTTCGTTTCCCCCGACTCGTTTATAAGGTTGCGTACGCCTTTAAGCACCCAGTTATCCATACCTAAGACATTATACGCCTAATTACTTGTTTTGGCAACTAAAATTCACCGTATTGTTTAAATCCCGTTTCCGACGTTGACAATACGCGAGTTTTGTAGTATAATTTGAAAAAACGGTTTTCCGTAGAAAAAAGGGAGGAATTTGATATGAAAAGCATAAAAGGCCCCGTATGCATAGCGGCGGCGCTGGCGTTCGGCGCGTGCGCGTTCGCGGGTTGCAAGCCCGACGAGCCTGTAATCCCCGACGGCCCCGACGACGGCGGCAAGGACCCGATTAAGGCGGTTGCGACCTATCTTCGCACCGACAAAAGCGTTTACTGCGCGGACGAGGACGTGTACATAACCGCGGGCGGCGGCGAGGACAGCTGGGTGGGAGTATTTCCGCGCGGCGGCGCGCTCGAAGAGTCGGAGGCGGTTATAAGCTACGGCGTAAACAAGGACGGAATGTATTCGGGCAGGCGCAAGGTCATTGACGTTATGACGGAGCTTTCCAACGGCGAATACAGGGCCGTGCTTTTCGGCGGCGAGGGCGTGGCCGAGGTCAAAGAGCAGACCGAGTTCTCCGTAGTCGAGCACGGTATCTTTACCGATAAGAACGAGTACTATACGGACGAAGAAATCGTTGTGACCTGTTACGGCGGCGACGGCGCCTGGGTCGGGTTGTATAAGGCGGACGAGCAGCCGCAGGACACGCAGTCCATTTGCTGGTATTACCTGCAAAAAAACACCCACCTCGTCGGACAGAGCTATATACTGCAAAGAACGGGCGAGTACAATAGGAACGAGTACAGGACCCTGCCCGCGGGCGATTACAAGCTCGTACTGTTTTCCAACGACTCCACGTCGAGCATAATAGAAGAGAAAGAGATAACCGTGAAGGACGGAACGACGGCCGCGGCGGTTGCGCCGAGCAAGGGTTCGTTTAAGGCGGACGACGCCGAAAGCGGATTTGCGGGCGGGGAAGTCACGCTCGAATTCGATAAAAACGCCTGCGTGTCGGAGGCGGTAGCGTACTGGGCGGACGCCGAGGGCGAGCTGTACGGATACGCGCCGTTCGCCGAGCAGAGGGTAAGCTCCAATCCGCTTAAATATAACCTGCCCGATAAACTGTACGTGCCCGAAGGCGCGAAGAGCCTCAGGGTGTACGGCAAGAACTTCAAGGGCGTGAGCGAGGACTATCTCGATATTCCTTTAAACTTACAGGCCTCGGAAAAGGGCAAGCTTTTGTATACGTTCAACGTAATAAGCGACATACATATCTCCACGCTTTTCGGCGGAGCGCACAACGGAAAAACGGTGTACAACGACAATTTCAGGAACGCGTGCCTGGATATTACGGACAACAATCCCGACAGCGCGATGACGGTTATCGTCGGCGACATAGCCAACGAGGGTCGCTCGGAGGAGTGGGCGCTGGCCGACAAGATTATTAAGGAAACGGGCGCGCCCGAGGCGTTCTATACGCTCGGCAATCACGACCTGTACGCCGTTACCGAACCCTACGACGAGAAGATAGACGACTTTTTAAGGTATTCGGGTCAGGCGGACAGGGGCGAAACCAAGGTTTATTACGAGAAGGAAGTGGAGGGTATACACCACCTCGCGCTCGGCAGTCAGGAGCAGCACGTTTCGGGCGGCGTGGAGTCTTCGTTGCACGCGGACCAGTTGCAGTGGTTGGAAACGCGGCTGGAAGAGATTACGACGAAAAACCCGTCCCGTCCCGTGTTCCTTTACAGCCACCAGTCCACGTACGATACGATTGCGGGCAGCCTAAAAGGACATAACTGGAACGGTATCCGCCCCGACGAAAAGTTGAAGTCCATTCTCGCGAAGTATCCGCAGGTTCTGTTTTTCAACGGCCACAGCCACTGGCTTATGAATTCTTACCGCAACGCGTACTTCGCGTCCGACAAGATGCCCAACGTGTTTAACACGGCCTCCGTCGCATACCTCTGGTCGACAACGGACAAGGAAGTGGAAGTCGCGGGGTCGCAGGGCTACTACGTCAGTGTGTACAAGGACAGGGTAGTCGTAAAGGGCAGGGATTTCTCCGCGAAGAAATGGTTGCCTTCCGCGTGCTACACGGTCAAAAACGTATAACGGGTATTTTTTCTCCCCCTCCCGCCGAGGGGGAGATATTAAAAAATTTCATTTGCGGCGGAAAATCAATTGACTTAGCAAGTTTAATTGTATATAATAATTAAGCATCAGAAGAATATAAGCGAGGTGAAGAGATATGAAGCCCGAGATACATCCCGATTATCACGAAGTTACGGTTGTATGCGCTTGCGGAGCGACGTTCAAAACCGGCACAACCAAAAAGGTAGATACTTTAAAGGTGGACATCTGCAATAAGTGCCATCCCTTTTTTACCGGTAAACAGAAGCTTGTTGATACAGGCGGCCGTGTAGACAAGTTTAAAAAAAGATACAATATCTGATAATGTGGCTCCAATCGAAATTGGAGCTATATTTATTTTAAGCGATTTTAATGCGCCGCAACGTCGGCGCGCACATAATATATAAAGAGAAGTTTGTATTATGGCTAAAAAAGAAAAGAAAAAATGCACGTATATAGGCGGTCAGGCCGTTCTTGAAGGCGTGATGATGATGGGAAAATCGAGTATGGCCACGGCCGTGCGCGACCCTGCCGGCGAGGTTCAGGTCGAGGCGAAAAGACTTAAACGCGGCAAGCATATGAGAAGGGCGGCGAAAATCCCTCTCGTACGCGGCACGGTCAATCTCTTCGCGTCGCTTATTCGCGGCACGAAAACTCTGTTAAGGTCTGCCTCGGTTTACGGCGAGGGGGACGAGGAAGAACCCGGAAGATTGCAGAAATGGCTCGCCGAAAAGTTCAAGGTCAACCTTATGGACGTGGTCGCGATAATTTCCGCGGTCATCGGCGTACTGCTCGCGATAGGTATATTCGTGTTTCTGCCCAGATTTTTAACGGGGCTTATAGGCCGCGTCGCGCCCGTCATAAACGAAACGCACTGGGCGTATTACCTCTTACTGGGCGTGTTTAAACTGTTGATATTTATCGCGTATCTGGCGCTTATCCTCTTTTTAAAGGATATACGCAGACTGTATATGTATCACGGCGCGGAGCATAAGACGATTAACGCGTTCGAGCACGGCGTGGAGCTTACGCCCGAAAACGTGAAGAAATGCTCTCGCATACACGACAGGTGCGGCACTTCGTTTCTGTTTATCGTCCTGTTTATCAACATAGTCGTAATATCTGCGGTAAACTGGGCGTTCTACACCTACGTTCTGTACGTTGACAACAGGATACTCAGGTTCCTTTTAAACATCGGCATAGAGTTCGTTCTATTGCCCGTAATCGCGGGCGTTTCGTACGAAATTTTAAAGTTTCTCGCCAGGTTCGACAACGCGTTCGTAAATATTTTCAAGGCCCCCGGCAAGCTTGTGCAGAAGGTGCTTACGACGAGGGAGCCGACCGACGATATGATAGAAGTCGCAATCGCGGCGTTCAACAAGGTGCTTGAAATGGACGCGGACGCGACCGTGCCCGAAACCGAGTTCGTCACAAGCGGGCTTATGTCCAAACAGCTTGCGGCGACCAAGGCCAAGTTCGCGGAACGCGGCATTGACGAAAGCGACGCGGAGTGGATTTACTCGCTCGTTCTCGGTATCAAGCGCAGCGAGCTTGACGGCGAGCGTATGATTATGCC
This sequence comes from uncultured Christensenella sp., assembly GCA_910579705.1. Classification (GTDB taxonomy): domain Bacteria; phylum Bacillota; class Clostridia; order Christensenellales; family Borkfalkiaceae; genus Coproplasma. Next base: position 123,671 of record CAJTUI010000005.1, on the reverse strand, counting down.
GTCCGAGAGCAAGCGCATTAAAGAAATCGTTATAAAGAGACTGGAAGGCAGGCCGCTTTGGTATATAATCGGCGACACCGACTTCTACAACTGTAAAATCAAGGTTGACGAGCGCGCGCTCATCCCCCGCCCCGAAACCGAAATGCTGGCGGAGCTTGCGGTCAAATCGCTCGAAGAGGGCGACAAGGTGCTCGACCTTTGCACGGGTTCGGGCTGTATCGCGGTTTCGATAGCCAAGAATTGCAGGGGCAAGCGCATATCCGTTACGGGCGCCGACCTTTCGGACGCGGCCGTTATGCTTGCGGGCGAAAACGCCAGACTCAACGGCGTGAACGTGGATTTTATCCAGAGCGATATGTTTCAGTCGGTGCGCGGCAGGTTCAACCTGATAGTCTGCAACCCGCCTTATATCAAGAGCGGCGATATCCCCGCCCTCCAGAAAGAAGTGCGCGAGTACGAGCCGCGGATTGCGCTTGACGGCGGCGCGGACGGACTTGATTTTTACAGGCGGATAGCAAAGAGCATAAGGAGCTATATCGCGCGCGAGGGCGTGCTCCTGCTCGAATGCGGCGAAGGTCAGGCCGAAGATATTTTAAAGCTGTTTGAAAAGCGCGATTACGCGATGGTTATTAAGGATTTCAACGGCACGGACAGATTTCTTAAAATCGCTTTTTAAGACTGTATGAAAGAAAAATTTTTATTCAAACTCGAAGAAATTTACAGACGTTACTGCGAGCTGTCGGAAAAGCTTTCCGACCCCGCAGTAATTTCCGATACGGCGGAATGGACAAAGCTTGCGAAAGACCAGTCGGAAATTACCGAAATTTCCCAAAAATACGAGGAGTATACCGCGGTAATAAAACAGCTTGAAGACGCGGCAGGTGCGGCAAAAACCGAAACGGACAAGGATATGAAAGAGCTTATGCTTGCCGAGGCGGAGGAGCTGGGCATACGCAGCGAAGAGCTGAAAAACGAGCTTAAACTCGCGCTTTTACCAAAGGACAAGAACGACGACAGAAACTGTATAATGGAAATCCGCGGCAGCGCGGGCGGCGAGGAGGCGGCGCTTTTCGCGTACGAGCTTTACCGTATGTATCTCAATTATTGCGAGCATCACCGCCTCAAAGTCGAGATAGTTGACGTAAACGAAACCGAGCTGGGCGGGCTGAAAGAGATAGTTCTCAACATAAACGGCAAGGGCGCGTACAAACAGCTTAAATTCGAAAGCGGCGTGCACCGCGTTCAGCGCGTGCCCGAAACGGAATCTCAGGGCCGCGTTCACACCTCCACGGCTACGGTGGCGATACTGCCCGAGGCGGAGGACGTGGACGTTGAGATAAAGGACGAGGATATACGCGTGGACGTTTACCGTTCGTCGGGCGCGGGCGGGCAGAAGGTCAACAAAACCGAAACCGCGATAAGAATTACGCATTTCCCCACGGGCATAGTCGTAACCTGTCAGGACGAGCGCAGTCAGCTTAAAAACAAGGACAAGGCCTTTAAAGTTCTGCGTTCCAGACTGTACGACTATTACAGTTCGCAAAACCAGTCCGCTTACGACGAGCACAGAAAAAGCCTTGTCGGCCGCGGCGACCGAAGCGAGCGAATACGCACCTACAACTTCCCGCAGGGCAGGGTTACCGACCACCGTATCGGCCTTTCGCTGTATTCGCTGGATTCGTTTATGCTCGGCGACATAGAGGAAATGACGGAAGCGCTGGCGGTTGCCGAACGCGAAAACCAGCTTGCGGGCGAGCAATAAAGCGGTATTGACAAATACGCTGATTTATGCTATGATTTACCTATGAAAAACAGTCAGTCAATAGAGGATTATCTCGAAAACATACTCCTTCTGTCGCGCGAGAACGAGTTCGTCCACAGGGTGGACGTGGCGCGCAGGACGGGCGTTTCCCAGCCTGCCGTGCAGAAGGCGGTTAAAATATTGCAGGCCGAAGGCTACGTGGAGTGCGACGGTATGCACATCTACCTCACTGCCGCGGGACAGAGCTATGCGGAACGCGTCTATTCCAGACACAGAACCATTACGTCGTTTCTGCTCGCGCTGGGCGTGGACGCGGCCGCGGCGGAAAAGGACGCCTGCGAAATGGAGCATGTCTTATCCGAAACCACGGTAAAAGCTTTCGAGGATTTTTTGAAAGGGCGGTAAAGAAATTCCGTGCGCGCACCGCTTGCGTGTATAAAAAGTAAATCAAACTCCTTGCGCGCACTCCCTGCGCGCATAAATTTTTTAAATAAAAAATAAACCACGGTGTATTTTTTGTTGACAAACAGATTTTGCCTGCCTATAATATACAGTGAACGAAGAAAGCGGGCTATCGTCGGCAAGTTTTGGCGCGCCGAATTTTTTTGCAATTAAAAATTAACCACAGTTTATTTTTAATTGCAATACGAATAAAACCCGCAAGGAGGCTGTATGATAAAACTGTTGAGCGAGTTTACCGCGGGAGAGCGCGGTAAAATAAGCAAGGTGACGGGCGAGGGGCGTGTGCGGCGCAGGCTTTTCGATATGGGCGTAACGCCCGGCGCGGAGCTGATTATGCGCAAGAAAGCGCCGTTCGGCGACCCTATCGAAATTACTTTACGCGGTTATGAGTTAACGCTGCGTAAAACGGAGGCGGCGTGCGTGGAGGTGGAAGTATTATGAAAACTTTTGCGCTTGCGGGCAATCCCAACAGCGGCAAGACAACGCTGTTTAACGCGCTTACGGGTTCTACGGCGCACGTAGGCAACTGGCCGGGCGTTACCGTCGACAAGCGGGAGGGCGTTTACAGGGGCGGGGCGGAAAACGTGAAGATAATCGACCTGCCCGGTATATATTCGCTTTCGCCGTACACGCCAGAAGAGGTTATCTCCCGAAACTACATAGTGGGCGAGCAGCCAGACGGCATTATCAATATAGTTGACGCGACCAATCTCGAACGCAATCTGTATCTGACCACCCAGCTTTTGGAAACGGACGTGCCGGTTATAATCGCGCTGAATATGATGGACGAGGTCGAGAAGGCGGGCGATAAAATAGACGCCGCAACGCTTGAAAACGCGCTTGGCGTGCCCGTGGTCGAAATCTCCGCGCTGAGGGGCAAGGGCATAAAACGGCTTATGGACAGGGCCGTGGCAATGGGCAAGGAGCGCAAGGGCAGCACCGTGTTGCAGGCAGTTCTGGAAAGACAAATACAGACCGCGTGCGCGTATTACGCCGAGGAAGATGTCAAATCCCCGCTGTTCCACGCGTTGAAGCTACTCGAACGCGACGAGTTGGAGCTTGCGCGCAAGGGCGCGCGGGAGGCGCTTGAACGCGCGGCCGCGGGCGAGGACTTGGAGGCGGTTATCGCGGACGAACGCTATAAGTACATATGCGGAAATCTTTGCGGCGCAAAGATAAAAAAGTCCGACGACGGCGCGCTTACAAAATCTTACAGGATTGACCGCGTTTTAACGCACAGGGTGTGGGCGATACCCATATTCGCGTTGGTTATGTTCCTCATTTTCCACCTCACGTTCTCGGAAAACCTGCTGTATCTAAACGGTTTTACGGACAGTATGGGCTGGATGCCGTCGCTGGTGGATTTGGGCCTTGCGGCGGAAGAGGACGGTGCAATCGTCTATAACAACTTCGGCGTGGAGCTGTTGTCGGTAATCTACGACGGCGCGGTGTTTTCGCCCGGCGTGATGCTGACAAACTTTCTGAACGTGTTTTTAAACCACATTACCGACGGCGTGCTTACGCTTATGGAGCGCGGCGGAGCCGCGGAATGGTCAACGGGCCTTGTCGGCGACGGAATTCTCGGCGGTATCTTCGCCGTCCTCGGGTTCCTGCCGCAGATACTCACGCTGTTTCTGCTTTTCTCCATACTCGAAGACACGGGCTATATGGCGCGTATCGCGTTCGTTCTAGACAGGCTGTTTCGTCGTTTCGGGCTTTCGGGCAGGGCATTTTTGCCTATGGTAATGGGTTTCGGCTGCTCGATACCCGCTACGATTAATACGAGAACGCTTGCCGACGACAGGGAGCGCACCGCGACAATAAGGGTAATACCGTTCTTTTCCTGCGGCGCGAAGCTGCCTATACTTACCGCCTGCGGCGGCGCGCTGTGCGCGCTTGCCGGTATGAACAACGTCGAGGCGATTACTTTCGGAATGTACGTTCTCGGTGTGTGCGCCGCGGTCGTGTGCGTGCTCTTAATGCGCAACACCTCGATGCGCGGCGAAACCCCTCCGTTTATAATGGAGCTGCCCGCTTACCATATGCCGGGGTTCAGAAATTTGCTTTTGCACCTCTGGGACAAAGCGAAACACTTCATTAAAAAAGCTTTTACCGTAATATTCGCGTCCACTGTAATCGTCTGGCTGTTTTCTCATCTGGACTGGGGCTGGCACTATCTTGCGGACGATAAAATGAACGAGTCCATTCTCGCCTCGCTGGGTATGCTTATACAGCCCGTGTTCACTCCGCTGGGTTTCGGCGCGCAGCTCGGCGAATTCGGCTGGGTGTTTGCGGTCGCGGCGATAACGGGCCTCATAGCCAAGGAAAACGTGATTGCGACTTTCGGCACGCTGGCGGGCTGTGTGGCGGCGCTGGGCGGCAATATCGGCGGAATAGACGTAAACGAAGTAATCGGCGCGATAGACGGCGCGGCGGACGTTACGGCAATGGTTTCCGCAACGGGAATAACGGGCGCGGGGATATTGGCGTTCATCGCGTTCAATATGACCACAATCCCCTGTTTCGCGGCCTGTGCCACGGCGCGCGCGGAGCTTGCGAAAGGTAAATTCAAGTGGACGCTTTTGTTCTGGCTTGCGGCAAGCGCGGTAATTTCTTCCGCGGTATACACGGTCGGCGAATGGTGGTGGACGCTGTTTATCTGGCTTGCGGCAAGCGCGGCGGTAACGGCGCTAATAGTTTTGAGAAACACGGGCAAATTCGACGTTTTTAAGGCGTTCCATAGAAGGAGGAAGTGAAATATGAACGGTGTCGACATAGCCGTATTGGTAACGGTTTGCGTTGCAGTCGCCGCGGCGATAGGCGTTATAATATACAGAAAGATAAAGCACAAGGGCGGTTGCGGTTGCGACTGCGGTTGCGGCGGCTGTACGCTCTGCGACAAACACAAGGACAAATAAAAATAAGCCCCGCACGGGATTACCCGTGCGGGGCTTTTTAATTATCCGTTATTGCTTTTTGCGTTTGAGAACCATCACAACCGCAACGCCCGCGCCGAGCGCTACGACAACCGCGACCACGCTTATTATAATCGCCGTGGTGTTTACGGGTTTGTCGGTATTGCCGGGGTTAGGAGTGGGGGTAGGGTCGGGAATTTCGGGGATAACCAGATCCTGAACGCCGCCCGTGCCTTCAACCTTGTTGCTTTCGCCTTCCGTAGAAATCATAACCTTTACGGGTTCCGCGATTTCCTTGTCTACGAAACGCTGTGCCGCCTCTATCGCGATGTACTTGATTTCAAGCTCGTTATTTGCGTCAAGATCTTCGTAGTTTAAGGTAAGCTTTCCGTCCGCCGTAACTTGGTCCTTAATCTGTTTGTTGTTAAGGGTTACGGAATAAATCATATAACCTTCGTCGGGTTTAATGGTGTAGGTGTATTTGTCGCCGGCTTTTTCAAGCGCCTGAATCTGTCCGTCCTGAGCATTGAGCTTGCCGCCCGCACCGTTTATGCTTGCAAACACGTTCTTCGTGGTCGCTTTGTCCGCGTCCACGACCGCAACCATATACGGCGAGAAACTGGTAACCGTAGCAACTATACCGAACTGGGTGACAACGCAGGGAATTTCCTCTATGATGTACTCGTCGCCCTGAATGTGTTTACGGTGGAAGAGTTTAAACGTTACGCCTGCCATATCGGGGCCGTAGCCTTCGGGGAAACCGAGCGCCATTTTAATGTAGCTGCCGTCGGAAATGGTGGGATACTTGTTACAAATCTGCAACCTGATGTCGTAGGTCTGGCTTGCGTGAATGTCGTCGCTGCTAACCATATCCTTGTTGGAATCGATGGCGTCAAGCATAGAATTTTCGGTTTCTTCGTTCACGTTCTCTACTACGAGCATCATCTGGCTCCTCTCGTGCTCGGAGAAGGTGCTGTTGCCTTCCTCGTCCTTAAATCCGTTTACGGACAGGTCGGAGTTGTCAATTAAAGTAGGCTGTGCGCAGCATTCGATCCAAAGCCTTCCGTCATAGTTGAAACGTGCGGGGCAGGCGCCGGAAATTCTGGAGAAGTTGTAGTAAACCGAGTTGGGCAACTTGTCTGAGGTTACCGTAGTAAGCTGTCCGTCCACTTTCTTGGCCACAAGTTTCGCAGAGCCTACGTTCGTAAACGTGAAGCTGTAACCGCAACGGTTATGCTCGTACATAAGGCTGGGTATAAACTTGAATTTCAGCGTGTCGTAGCCGCTGTCGGGCGAGGACTTGACAAGCTCAACCAAAGTTCCTTTGTCGTCGAGAGGAAGAAGCTTCGCGTATTCGTAAATGTTTTTGAAACCGTTTACGAACGTAATGCCGATGGGTTTGCTCTCGTCGAGTATATGCATATCTTCGTTATAGGTGACGGAGATGTTGTAAGCGTACTTTTCGCTCATTATGACCTTGTCTTTAATCTTCGGGTCGCGCATACTGTCGCTTATGGTCTGCTCCGCCTGGAACGACGGGGTAGACGACATCGCGTGGGGAGGGGGAGTATAAGTTCCGAAGGATTCGTTTACCTTCAAATCGGATATGGCCTCGATGTTTTCTTCTATCTTGCAGTCGTCCGAGAAGAAAGTATTAACATTCGTCTGTGCGTTGGGACTGCCGTATACGGGGTCGTACTTCATATCGGGACCTACTTCGAACACCGCGTACTGCGAGTAGAGGTAGCTGGGGTTGCCGTACTGTTTGGTTTCGTTGCCGCTGTCTACAACAAGGCCGTCGCTGCCCGTTGCCTCGGCAACGTACTGTCTGTAACCGTCCAGATCGCACCAGCTGGTCCATTTCATTTCGCCGGTTTTTTTGTCCATAAACGCGTTGCGGAACACTATGTGGAGATTGTCTTCCTCTATAAGCCTTTTCGCGCCCTTGCCGTTGTAGCTTATCGTTTCCCAGTTCTGGACTATGTCGTTGTCGTATTCGTCCTTGTTGCCGGAAGATTCGTAGATTATCGAGAACTGCAAGCCGTCGGTTTCGCCCGTGCTGCCGTAGTTGTGGCCCGAAAGCTCGGGATAAACAAGCTCGTAGCCAGAAGAAGAGATTACGCCGTCGTTTACGTGAATAAGCGCGTCTGCGTCCTTGCTCATAAGCATATACTTGTTTTTATTGGTAGCCGGGCTGTTCCAGGTAACGTCAACCGAATACCATTCGCCGCCGTTGGCGCGCGCCGAATACGCGGCGGGTTCGCCTTGGACCGCGGGGGGATTTGCAAGCCATACGTAGTTCCACATATGGTAAACGCTGCCGCTGGAATTCTTGCCCGTTTCGTCTTTCTGGTTGCTCGTTCCGTTTACGGTAAGGCAGGGGATACCCAGTTTATCCATTACCACCTTAAAGCTGGTCGAATATCCGCCGCAGACCGATTTACCGAGCACAAGTCCGCCGTAAGGCGTGTTTATCTGGGAAGATACGTCCGCGTTTTCGTTGTCCTTGTTGTCGTATGCAACGTAGTCGTACTCGATATACTCCGCAAGATACTTGTTTACGTATCTGGCCTTAACAACTTCCTTTGCGGTGCTGTAAGTGTCCTTTTCTGCCTCTTCGTTCGCTTTGGCCGCAATCTCGTCGATTTTGGCGTTGAGCGCGTTGATGGCCGTGTTTACCTTCGCCTCGGTATTGATGCTCTTATCCATATAGGCGTTGGCCTCGCGTCCAGAATCGATGTACGCGCTGTAAACGCCGCCGCTGCGGCCCGCGCTGATTGTCAGCTTGTAGAAATCGATGTAGAAGATTTCGGGGTGGTCGGTGCGGAAAGCGTCGCGCGCCGCGCCGAAAGCTTTGGGAATGGTAAGTTCGCCGTTTTCTACCCAGCCCTTGATTTCGTCCGAAGTCAGGATTTTGTCAAGCGCGTAGTCAACTCTGCCGTCCTTGAAATCTCCGTTTTTATCGAGTTCTTCAAATGCTTTATAGAACTTTTTCGCGAGCGTGTACTCCTTATTTTCAGCGTCAACGAGGTTGTCGTAAAAATAAGTTTTAACGTTGGGCGCAACAGCGTCCTCTGCAAGTGCGGCAGACTGTGCGGGTCTGACAGCCAGCATACACGCGCCAATCGAAAGCGAAAGTACGCAAGCGGCGCCAAGACCGGCGATTGCCGCGCGTTTATTCATAGTTTTCATAAAACCTCCGTATCGTTGTTTTTGGTTGCACTATATATTATGTAATATGCGGCAACACATACGATATGTATAGTTTATATTATATCAAAAAGCATTTGTCAAGCGTTTTGACAAACTTTTTTATTCGTCCGCTTTTTATAAGTATTTGATAAAAAACCCGAAAACCGACCCGTTTCGGGCCTTGTAAAGCTAAAATTTCCGTTCAAATATTTGCAAATACGCGCGCGCACGTGTATAATAATCTGTGTTATAACGACACATTTAAGCGAGGATTACATATGATTAACGTATCTGAAAGAATAAAGGCGATAGCGCCGTCTATGACTCTTGCCATATCCGCAAAAGCGAACGAGCTGAAAGCGGCGGGCGAAAGGGTTATAAACTTCGGCGTGGGCGAACCCGACTTCAACACGCCCGCGCACATTGTGCAGGCCGCGAAGGACGCGCTGGACGCGGGCTATACCAAGTACGTTGCGGCGGCGGGATTGCCCAAATTGAAAAAAGCTGTTGTAAAAAAGCTGAAACTTGACAATAATCTAGAATACGACCCCTCGCAGATAATAATTTCGAACGGCGCGAAACACTCGATATTCAACGCGGTGTTTGCAACAATCAATCCCGGCGACGAGGTGCTTATACCCAAGCCCTATTGGCTTACATATCCCGAAGTGGTTAAAAGCTGCGGCGGCGTGCCCGTGTACGTAATGGCAAAGGCGCGACACGGCTACAAGGTCACGGCGGCGCAGATCGAGAATATGATTACGCCGCATACAAAAATGCTTATCTTCAACAGCCCCTGCAACCCCACGGGCGCGGTGTATACCGAGGACGAGATACGCAAGATTGCGGAAGTGTGCGAGAGATACGACTTGACCGTGCTGTCGGACGAGATTTACGAAAAGCTTATTTACGGCGGCGAAACGCATTTCTCTATCGCAAGCTGCTCGCCCGCAATGAAGGAGAGGACGATTGTAATTAACGGCGTTTCCAAGTCCTATGCTATGACGGGTTGGAGGCTGGGCTATCTCGCCTGTCCCGAGCACGTCGCGAAAGCCATTTCGTCGTTCCAGAGCCACTCTACCTCGAACGTAAACACAATGACCCAGTACGCGTCCGTCGCGGCGCTCACGGGGGACGAGAAACCCGTGCGCGATATGGTTAAGGCGTTCGGCAAGCGGCGCGAGCTGATGCTGCAAAAACTGGAAGAAATGAAGGCGCTCGGGCTCGATTACGTCAAGCCCGACGGCGCGTTCTACGTAATGCTGCTTTGCGACAATCTCTACGGCAAGTATTACGAGGGCGTGCGCATACGCGGCAGTATGGACGTGGCAGACCTGTTGCTTACGCATAAAAAAGTCGCGCTTACGCCCGGCGTCTGTTTCGGCGACGACGACGCGGTAAGGCTTTCGTACGCGCTGTCCGAAAAGGATATGCTCGAAGGGCTGGAAAAAATCGCAGAGTTCGCGAAAGAGTGCGAGTAAAAATTTATTTTGACAAATTTTCAAAAAGGTATTGAAATTCCTTCGTTTTCTTGATAGAATATATTACACATCATTCAGGAGGTATTTCAATGATTAAACTGGTATACGGACCAAAGGGCGCAGGCAAGACAAAACAGCTTATAGACGCGGCGAACTCTCAGGCGGAGAGCGCGAAGGGCCTCAGCGTTTTTATTACCGATACTAAAAGGTATATGTACGACTTGAAACGCGAAGTGCGGTTCATTGACGTTAAGGACTGGGCAGTCGCGGGCGAAGAGGCGCTTTGCGGGTTCGTAAAGGGCGTTGCCGCTTGCAACAGCGACCACGAATATATTTACATAGACGGAATTGCCAGAATTACGGGCAAGGAGCTTAAAGAGCTTGCGGGCATTTTCTATATGCTCGAAAAAATTTCGGCAGAGAACGGAATTACGGTTACTATAACTTGTAGTTGCGCTAAGGAAGAACTGCCCGACTTTATCGCAAAATACGCATAAGTTTACGGAAATAATTTCCGTGAAGTAAATTTATCAACGGAGATTATATAATGAAATTTATCAGCACCAGAGGCGGAGAAAAAGTAACGGGCGCGAAAGCGGTCGTACAGGGGCTTGCCAAAAACGGCGGGCTTTTCGTGCCCGAAAAGTTCCCTTGCGTTTCGGGACAGGATATGGAGCAGATGCTCGGTATGAGCTATCCCGAGCGCGCGGCGTTTATCCTTTCGAAGTTTTTCGACGAGTACGATAAAAAGGAGCTTTTGGCCGCTTGCGAGGCGGCGTACGCGAAGTTTGAAGGCGACGACCCCGCGCCGCTCGTCAGGCTGGACGACGGCGTTTACATACTCGAACTTTTTCACGGCCCCACTTGCGCGTTCAAGGATATGGCGCTGACCGTGTTGCCCTATCTTCTTAGAAAGGGGTGCGATTTGTGCGGCATTAAACAGGAAATTCTCGTGCTTGTAGCAACCTCGGGCGATACGGGCAAGGCCGCGCTCGAAGGGTTCAAGGACGCGGACGGCGTTAAAATCTGCGTGTTTTATCCCAGCGAGGGCGTGTCGAAAATGCAGAAGTTGCAGATGTGCACGCAGGAAGGGAAAAATGTGAACGTAGTCGCGGTCAAGGGCAATTTCGACGACTGCCAGACCGCCGTCAAAGAGATTTTTTCCAGTGAGGAGCGGGTGGCCGCGCTCGCCGAAAAGAACGTTGTTTTGTCTTCGGCGAACTCGATTAACTTCGGCAGGCTCGCGCCGCAGATAGCGTATTATTTTTCCGCGTATCTGGATTTGCTGTCGTCAAACCAGATACAGGCGGGCGAAGAGATAGATTTTACCGTGCCCACGGGCAACTTTGGCAATATTCTTGCGGCGTATTACGCCAAAAATATGGGTCTGCCCGTGCGCAGGCTGCATTGCGCGTCAAACTCCAATAAGGTGCTTGCGGACTTCTTGCAGACGGGCGAGTACGATATCCGCCGCGAATTTATCAAAACCACTTCGCCGTCTATGGATATTCTCGTTTCGTCCAATCTCGAAAGGCTTATTTTCGAAATTTCGGGCAGAAACGCAAAGCTTACCGCAAAGCGTATGGCTGACCTCAAAAGCGAGGGCGTGTACAGCATAACCGAAGAGGAGCGGCAGGAAATCGCGAAAACGTTCGACGGCGGGTTCGCGGACGAGGACGGTTGCGTGGAGGCTATGTACGACGTATTTGTCGACACGGGCTATACGATGGACACGCACACGGGCTGTGCAATGAAGGTCGCGGTGGACTGGTTCGAGAAAAATAAAAAGGACGAAACCAAAATGGTTATCGTCGCAACCGCCAATCCGTACAAGTTCCCGCAGGACGTGCTTTACGCCGTCACGGGCAACGACGTGAAAGACAGTTTCAAGGGCATAAAGCGTCTGCACGCGGCGACCGCAATGGCCGTGCCCAAGTGCCTCAAAGAGCTGAGGGATAAGCCCGCGCGGTTCACGCGCACGGCGGACAGAAAGAAACTGTTTGAAGAAGTAATGGATTTTATAGGTAAATAAATAACGGCCCCGCGCGACAGCGCGGGGCTTTTTTTGCGTCAATTTTTGTAATCGGTGCGACCAAGTAAATAGTCGGGAGAAACTTTGAAGTAATCAGCAATAGCTTTTAAATATTCCCAAGAAGGTATTGTATTGGATTTTTCCCATTCGTAGAAATAGTTTTTCGTAAATGGCATACTGTGAGCAATAACAGAATATTTGGTTTTATTTTCCTTTATAAGTTCTTGTAAACGGGTTTGAAACGTAACGTTTTTTTCTGATTTTTCAAAATCCGTTTCTTCACTTTCAGCCAACAAATACTTCAAAGAAACATTAAATGTATCAGCTAATTTTATCAATACCCCTAAACTGGGTATGATACCATAGATTAAAATTCTAGATAGAACGGAAATGCTGACATTAGCCTTAACGGCCAAATCCTTTTTTTTAAGTTCGGCATCGTCCATAAGTTCGATTACACGTTTTTGAAATTCCACAGATATTCGTTTTTCGGTGTCGTTCGGTATTAAAGCCATTTCAATTTACCTTTATTAATTTTGACGGTCATCAGTGCGGCCGACTAAAAAATCTAGCGACACGCTGAAATAGTTTGCAATTTCTTGTAAAAAATGAATTGACGGATAAGTTTTTAACCGCTGCCACTCATAAAAATAATTTTTAGAAAAAGTCATTTTTTGGGCAACCTGACCATAGGTGACATTCTTTTCGCATTTTAAGAAATCTAAACGAGTATGAAAAGTAGTGGGGGTTTCAGATAAATAAATGTCAGTTTCATCTGATAAACCTAAAAGATATGCAAGTGGTATTTTTAAAGCATTTGCAATTTTAATTAAAATTTTTGTGCTAGGTATAATTCCGTATTTGACAGCTCGGCTAATAACCGGTTCACTCACCCCAACATAAACTGCAAAATCTTTTTGATTAACTTGAAGCTCTTTAATTAAAAAAGATAATCTTTTTGAAAAAACGGTAGAATGTATTTCAATTGTTTTCAATGGTTTAGACATAAAAATCCTTAAATAGTCAAAATCCGACATTAATTCGGTAAGATAAACAATTCAACTTACCAAAATATATGATATAATTAAAAAAATCGATAACGGTAAGTTAAATCTCTATCTGTGCGATAATGCTATAAATTTTTTTAGTCTGACTGGCACTGAATTGGGAATTAAGTGTAAATGTTGAGGGAAACAATTGAAAATTCTTTTATACCCAATAAGGGCGCCCAATGTTGGGACGACATAAAACATAATAAAAATTAAAAGGAGATTAAAAATGAAAATAGAAATCAAACAGGAAAATTATAAAGAGTTGGTGCAGTGCATTTTTTTGGGAAATCTGGTTGTCAACGGATACAGAAAAAACAACGAAACAAAAAATGAATACTCCGATTTTGTGGACGGTATTTTGTCGCAAATAATAAATTCGGTTCCGCAAAAGGAGCCGAATTACAAATTTGAAAAAATGCCCAACAAAAAAACGGACGAGTGTCGGTTATCGGATTTGTGCGACAAAATCGATAATTCTGTCAAGAACTTTTACGAAGAATTTTGCAACAGTGTGTTTTGTGAAAAACTGGCGGACATTATCGCCGACAGAAATTATCCGATTATAAATGCACAGGACGCTTTCGATAATTTGCTGGCCAAAAACTTATATTATGAAATACTTAAAAACGGAAATGAAAATTTTGCAATTATCTATGCGCCGAAAATAGGTGATAAGTTAAAGGCGAGAAAGCGGGAGGCGGAATGAAAGAATTAACAAAGGACTGGCTGAAAAAAATTGAATTATACGAACTGTGGTGTATGCTAAATCCCCAATCGGGAAGTAAAATCCCAATAGTATTCTGCGGAGCCGCGCCCGAGCAAATACCCAAATCGCAATTGATTTCGCTGGAAGACGGACAAACTCTGACAGTGTTGTTTGTGCCGGATACATTTTCATTTCTGAAAAGATATTCGAAAACGGCAGTTGAACCGGATATGAAAAGTATCGAGGACGACTTTGTGTCACAGTATATAAACCGATTGCGAATAATTTCAAATTTACCCGAAGAACTGATTGATAAAGTGAGGGACAGGCGATTGCTGGCTCTGGGTTACGCGGATAAAAAAGTAAAGAAAAAGGTTTCCGAATATTCGCAAACCGAAAGCAAAAAGGCATATGAGCTGTGGGAGAAAAGCATAAAAAAATCGTCTTTGGCAGAAGACGGGTTGACGATAAAAAAACAGTTTGAAAACCACTCGCACATAAATTGCATTGTGGATTTGCTGGACGAAACCAACATAACGGCGGTGTCTACGTTGGGCGAAAGCATTTATATACAAACAGATAACGGCGAAACGGTTATATTAAGCGGGGCGCAAATACTGGAAGAAGAAACAAGTCCCGCGGGGGCGTATATAAAAACGTTCGAGTTGATAAAAGCGCAAAAACACTATGAATTGCATTTGCTTTTAATGAAACGCGGTAAACGATTAACGGAAAACTATTACTGCGTAACGTACATATTTACGGATATGAAATTAATGTAATCAAACAAAATTTTCAGCGCGCGAGGGCGGCGCCCTCGCGCGCGCCGCGGCTCTACCGCAAGCGGTAGAGCCGCGGGATTGTGTTTATTAAGTGTTAAAAACCTTTAAGTTTGGTGATTATACTTTTATCGTCAAAAAAATCTTTGCTTTTTACAGCGCGATATGATATTATTTTAATGAGAAAGTTTTTACAAGACAGGCAAGAAATGGAAGATAGGAAAACTCTGTATTCGGCAATTCAGCCCACAAACAATCTAACGATAGGCAATTATCTGGGCGCGATAAAAAACTGGGTCAGTCTGCAAAACAATTACAACTGTTTCTACGCGATTGCGAATATGCACGCGATTACGGTCAGGCAGAACGCCGCGGAGCTAAGACAGCGCACTTTATCGCTGCTCGCGCTGTACATTGCGTGCGGGGTCGACCCCGAAAAGTGCGTGCTGTATCTTCAATCGCACGTGTCCGCCCACGCGGAGCTGTGCTGGGTGCTCAACACCTTTACGTACGTCGGCGAAATGGAAAGAATGACGCAGTTTAAGGATAAGAGCGCGAAACACGCCGATAATATCAATATGGGCCTTATGGACTATCCCGTTCTTATGGCCGCGGACATACTCCTGTATCAGGCGGCGGTAGTTCCTATCGGAACGGACCAGCGGCAACACCTCGAAATCGCGCGCGACATCGCCCAGCGGTTCAACAACGCCTATTCGCCTACGTTCACCGTGCCCGAGGGCGTTATGATGAAGGTCAGCGCAAAGATTAACGATTTGCTCAATCCCGAAAAGAAAATGTCCAAATCGGCCGAAAACGCCAACGGTTCCGTGTTCCTTTCCGACGACAGGGATACGATAATAAGAAAGTTCAAGCGCGCCGTAACCGACAGCGAGGCCGATATACGCTACGACCCGCAGACAAAACCCGGCGTAAGCAATCTTTTGTCCATATACTCCGTGTTTGCGGATAAGACTGTCGCGGAGGCGGAGGCGGAGTTCGCGGGCAAGGGCTACGGCGATTTCAAACTTGCCGTGGGCGAAACTGTCGCGGATAAGCTCGGGCCTATCCAGCGCGAGCAGGCAAGACTTTTAAACGACAAGGCATACCTTGAAAACGTGCTTAAAACCAACGCGCAGCGCGCGGCGTACGCGGCGAATAAAACGCTTTCCAAAGTCTACAAAAAAATAGGCTTTTATCAGATTTAAAGACAAGGTTAATTATGTTTGGTTACATTCAACCCGACGCGCCATACCTCTTCAAAAAGGACGAAACGCTGTACAAGGCCCTGTATTGCGGGCTGTGCAAAAGCATAGGCGCGGGGTGCGGGCAGAGGGCGCGCTCGGCGCTGACGTACGATATGGCGTTTTTGTCGGCTTTAATTCATAATATAAGACAGGAAGACGTCGATATAAAACGGCAGCGGTGCGCTATACACTGGTTAAAGCGCAGGCCCGTCGCCGCCAAGGACGATACTACCGTTTTGCTGGGCTGCGTCAATACCGCGCTTGCGTATTACAAGCTTTGCGACGACAAGGCGGACGGCGAGAAAAAGGGCGTTTTGCGGCACCTGTACAAAAGGGGCTTAAAGCGCGCGGTCAAGCGGCACAAGCC
The DNA here is from genome assembly GCA_910579705.1 of uncultured Christensenella sp. GTDB lineage: Bacteria > Bacillota > Clostridia > Christensenellales > Borkfalkiaceae > Coproplasma. The sequence goes on along the minus strand of CAJTUI010000005.1, from coordinate 107,676 downwards.
CGCCGTCGACATCATAGAAGAGCAAATGAAGAAACAGGCGGAGCTGGAAAGGGCGGGTTGCGGTATAATCGATATGGCGGCAGAGCCGACGGCGGAAATGATGCAAAGGCTTTCGGTGTATGCGTTGGGCGAGTATTCAACGGCCGAAACGCAGGCGCTTTTCTACGGTTTGGGCAAGTGGGTGTATCTTGCCGACGCGCTGGACGACTACGACAAGGACGTGAAGAAGGGCGCGTACAACGTGTTTTACAAGGCGTTCGGGGAGAAGTGCAAGGCGGACGCGGTGGAACGCAATTACGACGAGTTGACTTTTATATTCGACACGCTGTTTGCGGATATGCGGCAAAGGCTTTCCAAAATTAATTTCAGGTTCAATCACGATTTAACGGATAATATCATTTTGCGCGGCATACCGTTAAAGACAAGGGCGCTTATCAAGTGCGAATGCCGCAAATAAAGGAGTTTATATGAACAAGAAAAATCTCGAACTTTTCGGACTGACCGAGGGCGCGACCAAGGCGGACGTTGACGCCGCGTACGACGCGCTCAGGGCGAAGTATCTCGAAGAGCGGTTTATGGACGGCGACATCGGCAATAACGCGGCCGCGATGCTCACCAAAATCGAGGCGGCATATTCCGACCTTATGCGCGAGCTTTCGGAAAACGCCGCGGCGGACGACGGCGAGAGCGGGTTCGCGCGCGTTGAGGAGCTGTTGAAACAGGACAACGTGTCGGAGGCGCAGCGCGTGCTCGACGGGTTTAACGAGCGCGGGGGCAGGTGGCACTATCTGCAATCGGTCGTGTTTTACCGCAAAAACTGGATGAACGAGAGCAAGAAACAGCTTGAAATCGCTATCCAGTTGGAGCCCGAAAACGAAAAATACAAGGACGCGTATAAAAAGCTCAACGAAAAGATTAATTTCGACGCGCAGAACTCCAACAACGCGGGCCAGACCGTATATCAGGGCCAGACGATGAATTCCGAGGCCGACCAGCAGATGGGCGGGAATTTCTGCGCCAGCTGTATAGAGTGCTGTTTCATAAATATGTGTATCAATATGTTTTGCAACAGCTGTTGCCGCTGATTTCGGGTGAATAATTGTCTAAACGCAAGTATTCTCATTCCTTTGAAATAGCGCTGTCCGCTATCTCCTGCGCGGTTGCGGTAATTTTTCTTTTGCTCGGGTATTGGAGCGGTATTCTGCTCGCCTCGGGCTATGTCTTCGGTATGGTCGCGCTTATGGTTCCGCTTTCCAAACAGTTTTACCGCGGCGGGGCCTTGGCGTACGCGGGCACGGTTATCCTTGCCATTATTCTGGGCGCGGCGGCGCGGTTCTGGGATCTGGTTCCGTTCATAATGTTTATCGGTCTGCACCCGCTTATGAACGCTTTGCAGGTCAGGTTCAATATAAACAGGTGGATTGCGCTGGCGGTTAAGGCCGTGTGGTTCGATTTCACGCTCTGGGTCGCGTACGTTCTGGTATTCGGCGGCGTGCTAGGCGGCGAAATGTCGGACAACGCCCTGTACGAATTTATAAACAGATATATCTACTGGTTCATTTTTCTGGGCGGAACGCTTATTTTCGTTCCGTACGACTTTATGGTGTTCAGAATGCAGAAAGTTGTGAACGCGATTGTTTACAGAATAAGGAAATAACTATGGAAGAGAGATTGAGCGACGGGGAACTGCTCGAAAGCGCGGAACGGCTTATTGCGGAAGGCGATTTCGAGAACGCGGAAAAAACGCTTTCGAAGATTAAGCATAAGAGCGGCAGACTGTACTTTCTCAAAAGCCTTGTTTACAAAAACAAGATGTGGTATAACCAGCAGCGCAAAATGCTCAAACGCGCGCTGAAAGCCGAGCCGCAGAACGAAAAGTACATAACCGAGTACGAGCAGTTGGAGGCGTTTCGGAAAACTGCCGAATACAAGGAGTTGCGCCGTCAGGCCAATATGGGCACTTGCGGCGAGCTCTGCGTCGAAGGCGGCGGCGAGTGCTGCTGTCTGTTGATTTGCGAAGGAATTTGCGACGGTCTATGATGTTGATTAAAAACGGAGAATACGAAGCAATCGCCGAAGGGCTGGGAACTGACGGCGAGGGAATAATAAAAACTGCCGGCGCGACTGTGTTCGTGCCGTTTTGTCTGCCGGGCGAATCGGTGCGGTTCAAGGCGCTAAAAGTCAAGGGCGCGGTGGCCTACGGCAAGCTTACGGAGATATTAACACCGTCGCCCGAGCGCGTAACGCCCGTCTGCCCCGTCTTCGGCAAGTGCGGCGGCTGTGATTTACAGCATATGAACTACGCCTGCCAGCTGGAATTCAAGCGCAACTCGGTTGCGACCGCGCTGAGCAAGATAGGCGGGATTTGCGTCGAGGTGAACGATTGCGTGCCCTGCGCAAACGAGTACGGCTACCGCAACAAGCTTGTGTTACCAATCGGCGCGGACGCGGAGGGGAATACCGCCGTCGGGTTCTATGCGCGGCACTCCCACCGCATAGTGCCAATATCCGACTGCGCCATTCAGGCGGACTGGGCGAAAAACGTGATTGCCGCCGTCCGTAAGTTCGCGGAAAGCGGAGCGCGCGGCTATGACGAGGTTGCGCGCACGGGCGTGCTCAGGCACATAGTCGCCCGCGAAATAGGCGGGAAATTCATTTTCGCGCTTGTCGCAGCAAAGAACTTAGACGTGGCGCCTTTTGCGGAGCTGTTGAGCGGGTATTTCAAAGAATTTACTCTTCTTCTCAATATAAATTCCGCGCCGACGAACGCGATATTCGGCGAAGAGTGGCGGCTGTGCCACGGCGACGGCTTTTTCGAGGCGGAGGAGCACGGCGTTAAGTACAGGGCGGGAGCAAACACCTTTTTGCAGGTCAACGACGACGTGCGCGCCAAACTTTACGCCGCGGTTTTGGAGCAGGCGGAGAGTGGCGCGGTTGCGGTGGATTTGTACAGCGGCGGCGGTATGCTTACCGCTATGCTTGCGAAAAAGTGCGGCGCGGCGTACGGCATCGAGATTGTAAAAGAAGCCTCGCGTTGCGCGGACGAGCTTAAACGGGCCAACGGCTTACAGGATAAAATGACTAATATCTGCGGCGCGGTCGAGGACGAGATAGACAAGGTTTTCGCGCGCACGGAGGGGCGCGGGAGAATTATCGTGTGCGACCCGCCGAGAAAGGGTATGCAGCGCGGCGTGGTCAACGCGATAGCGCGTTCCAAGGCGGACAAGGTCGTCCTCGTTTCCTGCAATCCCGCAACGCTTGCGCGCGACCTCGGAGTTCTGTGCGGAACGCTGACGGAGCGCGGCGGAGAACTTGTCAGGGCGGACAAGCCGACCTCGGATTACCGTATCGAAAGCGTAACGCCCTTCGATATGTTTCCGCAGACCAAGTGGTGCGAGACGTTGGTTGTTCTTTCCCACAAAAAACCCGACGGACATATCAACGTAAAAGTTGAGTTCGGCGAAGAGAAAGGGCAAGTGTCTTTGAAAGAGATTGCCAAGCGTGCCGAAGAGCGCAAGCCGAAAGAGAAAGTAACCTACAAGAAAATTCAAGACCATATTGAAAAGACTTACGGTTTCAAAGTCCACACGGCATACATTGCAGAAGTCAAGCGTGATTTAGGCTTACCTATGTACGACGCACCTAACGCCGTAGAAGAACTTAAAAGACCAAGAGCGCATCCAACGCCTGCAATGGTCGAGGCAATCAAAGAAACGTTAAAACACTTTGAGGTAATATAGGTTTTGCTAAAAAGCTATAGTAAATAATAGAAATAATTTAAAATACTAAGGATGCTTTATGGATACTGAAAGATTAAGTAAATGGGCAGATTTATTGCTTGATACGGGAAAAAGGAATAACTTAATCAACTTTAAAGATTCTAAGCAAGGAACGGTAGAAATTGTCGCTCCTGATTATAGAAAAGTCCATATTAGACATGATGCACGTTCGGCTCAATATGGATATTATGGAATCGCATCCGAAGTTGTATAGATCCAGAGATGAAGCGTTACGAGAGTTAAAGAAAATATCCGCGCTTCGGGATATAATAACCAAAGACGACGTAAAAGAAGCGGTGCTTGCATTGGCAAAAACAATTCCGAAAGGTTGCAGTTTTCATTACGGCAGTAAAGATACAATGGCGCAACTTATAAAAAAATACGGCGACAAAATATTAAACGTCGCTTCAAACGATACGGAGAAGAAAAATGAATCGAGAAGGTAAAAAGTGCATTTTATATCCGCGAGTAAGTACCGAAATGCAAGTAGAGGGGTATAGTCTTGACGGACAGAAAAACAGTTTGAAAAGATATGCCGAACGGGAAGAAATGCAAATAGTCGGCATCTACGAAGATGCGGGCAAGTCTGGGAAATCGATAGAAGGGCGTCCGGCGTTTAAGAAAATGCTCTCCGATATTCAAGAAGGGCTTGACGTGGATTACGTTTTGGTTTATAAGCTTTCCCGTTTCGGCAGAAATGCCGCCGATATTCTCAATTCGTTGGAATTTATTCAATCCTACGGAGTGAATTTGCTTTGTATTGAGGAAGGAATTGATTCTTCGCAGACAAGCGGAAAATTGCTTATTTCCGTTTTGTCTGCGGTTGCCGAGATAGAGCGCGAGAACATTCTCGAACAGACAATGAACGGGCGCAGAGAAAAAGCTCGGCAAGGTAAGTGGAACGGCGGTCCCGCTCCGTACGGGTATAGCTTGAAAGACGATACATTGGTCATAGAAGAAGATGAAGCGGAGATTGTGCGGACGATTTTCGATAAGTTCGTTCATACGAATATGGGCTATACGGGAATAGCAAAATATCTGAACTTACAGGGTATTAAAAAGACGCCGCGCAAGAAAACCGATATTGAAGAATTCAGCGCGCATTTCATCAAGATACTTTTGGACAATCCCGTTTATTGCGGTAAGATCGCTTACGGAAGAAGAGCGCGGGAAAAAGTGAAAGGCACAAAAGCCGATTACAAAGTTGTAAACAAGCAAGATTATTGTTTGGTAGACGGTTTGCACGAAGGGATTGTCGATGAAGAACTTTGGACAAAAGCGCACGAGAAAAGACAGGAAACGGGAGTTAAATCCGAATCAAAATACGGCAAAGAGCGTGCTCACTTGCTTACGGGAATTATCAAATGTCCTAAGTGCGGAAGCGGTATGTACGCAAACAGAGTTTGCTGGACTAAGAAGGACGGCACATATAAAGAGGTTATGTATTATGCTTGCAGTCGGAATAAGCAGGAACGGGGACGGTCTTGCGATTATAGCGCAAATCTCAAAAAGACGGACATTGAGCCGCTCGTAATAGAGTTTATTAAAGAGTTGGTGAAAGACGAACACTTTGCCGCCGAGATAAAAAAGAAAATAGGATTGCAAGTCGATACCGCGAAAATCGATACGGAAATACACAACTACGAAACCAAACTAAAAGAGGTGGAAGTAAATAAAGCGCGGTTGGAACGTGAAATCGATTCGCTTCCCATAGATGTAACATACCGCGAAAGAAAGATTCGCGATATGACTTTACGGCTTGACGGATTGTACGACACGATTGCCGAAATAGAAGCAAATATCGAAGACGCAAGAACAAGAAAAAAGTCTGTGGAAGCGGAATTCATCACGATGGAAAATATTTATAAAATTTTAGAGCATTTTAACGAATTATATGATATAATCAGTGATGAGGAAAAGAAAGAGTTGATTTCGACTTTGGTCAAAGAAATTCAAATTTATCCCGAAGGGGAGAGCGAAATGCCCTTAAAATCAATGAAATTCAACTTTCCCGTGCATAAAGACGGGAAAGAAGTACGGGAAATCTTTTTGAATAACAGTACAAACGTCGAGACGTTGGTTGTGCTTTCGCGGAAGGCATAGCCGTATAAAATTTTTGCGGATTGCCCAAAATCTTAGTATGGCAAAACGTAGAACTGACAACATTATCGACGACCTTTTCGAGCAGTGCGTAAGCGCTAACGAATGTACGGGACTTTATCAGAAAGTTTCGCTGGACACCAAAGAAATCGCTAAATTCCATAAGCAGTACAACGAAGAAGAAAAAGAGGGAAACTGAGGCCCTCTTTTTATTTTACCGTTGAAATTTCGCGGCGGCCGTGATATAATGGGTTTATGTCAAGATTTATACTTTCGATAGACCAGGGGACGACAAGTTCGCGCGCAATCGTTTTCGACGAAAACGCGCGCATAGTTTCTATGGCGCAACAGGAATTCAAGCAGATATATCCCAAGTCGGGTTGGGTGGAGCATTCGCCGCAGGACATTATGGGTTCGGTTATGGCTGTGGTGGCCGAGGCGCTTGTGCGCGCGGAAATTTCGGCGGAGGACGTGGCGGCGATAGGTATAACCAATCAGCGCGAAACCACTCTCGTCTGGGATAAAGAGACGGGCAAGCCCGTGTATAACGCAATCGTCTGGCAGTGCCGGAGAACGGCGGAGTATTGCGGCGAACTCAAAAAAACCTGCGCCGACGCAATCTACGAAAAGACGGGGCTTATCCCCGACGCGTATTTCAGCGCGACGAAAATAAAATGGATACTCGACAACGTTGCGGGCGCGCGGGAGCGTGCGGAGCAGGGCGGCCTGCTCTTCGGCACGGTCGACACCTATCTTATGTGGCAACTTTCCAAGGGCAGGATATTCGCCACCGACTACACCAACGCGGCCAGAACTATGCTTTTCAATATCCACACCCTAAAATGGGACGAGGAGCTTCTGGCACTTTTCGGTATTCCCGCGAGTATGCTTGCCGAAGTGCGGCCGAGCGGCTGGAACTTCGGTTTGACCGATAAAAAGGTGTTCGGTTCGCCCGTGCCCGTGTGCGGCGCGGTCGGCGATCAGCAGTCCGCTCTTTTCGGACAACTCTGCACGGAGGCGGGCGACTTGAAAAATACTTACGGGACGGGCTGTTTCCTGCTTATGAACACGGGGTCGCGGGCGGTCAAGAGCAGGAACGGGCTTGTGACCACGCTCGGCGCGACCTGCACGGACAGGCCGCCGTACGTGCTCGAAGGCTCGGTGTTTGTAGGCGGCGCGGTCGTACAGTGGCTGAGGGACGGACTGAAAATAATCTCCGCCGCGGACGAAAGCGAAACGCTTGCGCAGACGGTGGAGGACAACGGCGGGGTGTATCTTGTGCCCGCGTTCACCGGCCTAGGCGCGCCGTACTGGGACGCGGCCGCGCGCGGCACGGTTTCTGGAATTACGCGCGGGACAACGCGCGGGCATATAGCGCGCGCGGCGCTCGAAAGTATCGCATATCAGGTGTGCGACATAGTGCAGGCAATGGAAAAGGATTCGGGAATAAAGATAACCCGACTTGCCGTTGACGGCGGGGCGAGCAGAAACAACTTCCTGTTGCAGTTCCAGTCGGACGTGCTGTCGAGGGAAGTCGTCCGCCCGCGTTGCGTGGAAACGACGGCGCTGGGCGCGGCGTATCTTGCGGGGCTTGCCGCGGGTATCTGGAAAGATTTGAACGAGGTGCGCGGCACGTTGAAGGAGGGGCGGCTTTTCGTCCCCGATATGGACGTGGCCCGTCGCGAAAAACTTCTTGGCGGCTGGAAGACGGCCGTCGGGAAAACGCTGTCATAAAAAAACAGCCGCGCGCTATTTGCGCGCGGTTGTTTTCAGATACGTCTTGTACGCGCGTCTGTCGGGCGCGCCGTCCTTTATTATGTAAAACTCCTTGCCGTCCTTTTTGCGCGAGCCGCCGCTCTCGGAATAGCTGACCCGAGTATAGCCCGCCCCGCGCTCGTACAGTCGGCAGAACGTTACGCAAAGCCGTTCCTCGGCCGCCGAGATAAGCGACAGTTTTCTTGCCGCGCCTATTTTCCCGAGCGGCGAAAAATCGAACTCTATTTTGTCCTTGTATCCGTTAACCCGCATTACGACGGAGTTCTCCTCGAAAGAAATTCGAAAGGTAAGCGAGTTTTTTTCGGGCCTGAAAAGCGCCGCCTGTTCCACGCTGACTTCTACTATATAGTCCTTGACCGCCCTGTCCAGTGCGCCGCCGTAAAAGATATTGCACAGCGCGGCCACCGCGGCGGCCGCGGCCAGAACCACGGGAGATACTATCAGCGCGGTAAGTTGCAGGGCGTGCAAATCCAGCGCGCGCGCGATTGAAAAACAGACGATAAAAAATATTACCGTCGCCGCGCAGACTGCCGTCGCGGCCGCGCCTACCCGCTCTCCCGTTCTCCATTTTTCGATATTGCCTTTAATTTCTGCCATACATATATAATAAACGTTTTTGCGGGTTTCGTCAAGTAACTATTTTCCGTTGCTGTAAACCCTTGTAAATTACGCCGTTCGGGTGTATACTTAAATTATGAACGCTAAAAAGATATTGAAAATAACCGCAATCACTCTCGCGTCGGTAATTTGTCTGTTTGTAATGATTGCGGGCGGTTACGTCGCGTACGTTGCGGCCCAGTATTACAGGATAGAGGACAACCTGAAACTCGGCGTGTCGGACGGCGCAACCCGTTCCGCCGCGGCGGGCGAAACTTTCACGGTAATGACCTACAACCTCGGTTTCGGCGCGTACTCGCCCGAGTACTCGTTCTTTATGGATACGGGCGTTATGAAGGACGGAACGGAGGTCACGGGTAAATACGCCAAGGGAACGAGCAGGGAGGACGTGCGGAAGAACGTGGACGGCCAGCTCTCCGTCGCAAAGGCGGCCGCGGCGGATTTCTACTTTTTTCAGGAAGTGGACGAAAGTGCGGACAGAAGCTACAAGATAGATATGAAGGCCGCCGCAATCTCAGCGTTCGGCGGCTATTCCGCGGTATACGCGGAGAACTTTCATACGGCGCGGCTGTTTTATCCGCTTTCCGACCCGATAGGCAAGACCAATGCGGGGTTGCTAACACTGTCCGCGTTGAAGGTCGGCAGTGCGGTGCGCCGCTCATTTCCCGTAACCGATAATTTCATAGACAAGCTATTCGATCTGGACAGGTGCTTTTCCGTGCACTATGTGCCCGTCGAACACAGCGAGGCGCAACTTGTTATGATTAACCTGCATATGTCCGCCTACGACAAGGGCGGCACAGTGCGCGCAAGTCAGCTTGAAATGCTCAACGCCGTGCTTGCGGAAGAGTATGCGAAAGGCAACTTCGTAGTTGCGGGCGGCGATTTCAACCACTGCCTTATCGCGGACGAATTCGACAGCGACGAAGAGGCGCTCACTCATTTTAAAAGCGAGCAGAAAGTTCCCGAATGGGTGAAAAATTCCGTGCTCCGTTCCGCGGAGCTTGCGCAAGCATTCACGCTCGCGGCGGACGCGGACACTGCTACCTGCCGCGCCGCCGAAATGCCGTATACGAAGGGCGTTAACTATACGACGACGGTCGACGGGTTTATCGTTTCGGATAATGTGGAGGTCGTGTCGGTTTCAACGGTGGACACGGAGTACGCGTACAGCGACCATAATCCCGTTGTCTTGGAGTTCAGGCTTAAAAATGAAACTTGAAATCGAGCTGGTTCCCGACAGCTGTTGGTATAGCAATCTGAGAAGTTTATTGACGCCCGCGCAGTGGAACGCAGTAAGGCGCGAGGCGTATTCCCGCGCTGGCGGGCATTGTATGATATGCGGCGCGCGTACGGCCGCGCCCGAAGCGCACGAGAGGTGGGAGTACGACGAGAAGAACGCCGTGCAGAAACTTTCGGACGTGGTCGCCGTTTGCAGGGCGTGCCACGAGGTCATACATATCGGCCGCACCCAGCTTATGGGCGGTGAAGAGCGGGCGGCGGCGCATTTTATGAAGGTCAACGGCTGTACGTACGCGGAATACCGCAAGGCGCTTGGCGAGGCGAACGCCGCGCACCGCCGCCGCAACGGGGTTGCGGAATGGAAACTGGATTTATCGTATCTTTCGAAATTTATCTGAAAAAGTGCGCAAATTTAAACGGTTTGTACATAAATTTATCATTTTCGGCCGTAATGTAAAATTTTATGTTAATTAATGACACCCACTATATCTAGTGTCGATGTTTAAAAAAAACATACTAGATATTGTGGTGCAGGGCTTGACAACGGGGTTTTGTTGTAATATACTTGACCTTGCTCCCTCTTCGGGGGAGGACTTACGGGACAATCGGAGGAATATATATGAAAGTTATAAAAAGAGACGGCTCTACCGTAGATTTCGACAGAAGCAAAATCATAAGGGCGATAAGCAAAGCGAACGAGGCGGTTGATATCGAGGACCGCGCGACGGACGCCCAGATTACCGCGATAGTGGACGACATTGCGTCGCGCCACAGAAGGCGCGTACTCGTCGAGGATATTCAGGATATGGTAGAGGAAAAGCTGATGGAGTTCAACAAGTATCAGCTTATGAAATCGTATATTCTCTACCGTTACGAGCGCGCGCTTATCCGTAAGGCCAACACCACGGACGAGAGCATTCTCACGCTCATTAAAAACTCCAACAAGGACGTTATGGAAGAGAACTCCAACAAGAACGCGCGCACGGCGGCGACCCAGCGCGACCTTATCGCGGGCGAAGTTTCCAAGGACCTTACCCGCCGTATCCTCCTGCCCGAGCATATTGCAAAGGCGCACGACGAGGGCATTCTGCACTTCCACGACGCCGATTATTTCCTTCAACCCATATTCAACTGCTGTCTTATAAATATCAGCGATATGCTCGATAACGGAACGGTTATGAACGGTAAAATGATCGAAAGCCCCAAATCGTTTCAGACGGCCTGCACTATAATGACGCAGATAATCGCGTCCGTCGCGTCGTCGCAGTACGGCGGACAGTCGGTCAATATCGCGCACCTCGGCAAGTATCTCAGGCGCACCAGGGAGAAGTATATCCGCCAGTGCGACAAGCAGTTCGGCGATACTCTGGACGCGGCGACGAAGAAGAGCTTTGTCGATATGCGCGTTCAGGAATCGCTTAAAGCGGGCGTGCAGACCATACAGTATCAGATAAACACGCTTATGACCACGAACGGACAGTCGCCGTTTGTCACGCTTTTCCTCTATCTCGACGAAAAAGACGAGTATATAGAAGAAAACGCTATGATTATAGAAGAAATCTTGAAACAGCGTTACGAGGGCATAAAGAACGAAAAGGGCGTTTACGTCACCCCCGCGTTCCCCAAGCTCATTTACGTTCTGGACGAAAACAACTGTCTTAAAGGCGGCAAGTACGATTATCTTACCAAGCTTGCTGTCAAGTGCTCGTCCAAGCGCCTCTATCCCGACTATATTTCCGCAAAGAAAATGCGCGAGAATTACGAGGGCAACGTTTTCTCGCCTATGGGCTGCCGTTCTTTCCTGTCCCCCTGGAAGGACGAAAACGGTAACTACAAGTTCGAGGGCAGGTTCAATCAGGGCGTCGTTTCCATTAACCTTCCCCAGTGCGGTATTCTCGCCAAGGGCGACGAAAACAAGTTCTGGAAAATTCTCGAAGAAAGGCTCGAACTGTGTTTCGAGGCGATTATGTGCCGCCACAACGCGCTCAAAGGCATAACCAGCGACGTGTCGCCCGTGCACTGGCAGTACGGCGCGATAGCGCGCCTCGCCCCCGGCGAAACTATCGATAAATATCTTTTCGGCGGCTACTCGTCCATTTCGCTCGGCTATATCGGCCTGTACGAGGTCACCAAACTTGTCAAGGGCGTTTCGCATACCGACCCCGCGGGCACGGAGTTCGCGCTCAAAGTTATGCAGTCGCTCCGCGACCACTGCGAGAAATGGAAGAAACAGACCAATATCGGTTTCGCGCTCTACGGTACGCCTGCCGAGTCGCTTTGCTACCGTTTTGCGAGAATCGACCAGAAACGTTTCGGCACTATCAAGGACGTTACGGACAAGGGCTATTATACCAACAGCTATCACGTCGACGTGCGCGAGGAGATAGACGCGTTCTCTAAATTCACGTTCGAGAGCCAGTTCCAGAAGATTTCTTCGGGCGGGGCCATTTCGTACGTGGAAATACCCAATATGCGCCACAACCTCACCGCGATCGAGGACGTTGTAAAGTATATTTACGACAATATCCAGTACGCCGAATTCAACACTAAGAGCGATTATTGCCACGTGTGCGGGTTCGACGGCGAGATAATCATAAACGACGACAACGAGTGGGAGTGCCCCGTATGTCACAACAAGGACCAGCGTAAAATGAACGTTACGCGCCGCACCTGCGGTTATCTCGGCGAAAATTTCTGGAACGTGGGCAAGACCAAGGAAATCAAGGCGAGAGTTCTGCACCTTTGATTTAAACGAAATATATTGCCCTGCCGTAGGCGCGGCGGGGCATAAATTATAAGAGGATAAATTTTGAATTACGCTAAAATCAAACCTTTCGACGTTTCCAACGGCCCCGGAGTCAGGGTGTCGCTGTATGTAAGCGGTTGCCGCAACAGGTGCAAGAACTGTTTCAATCCCGAAACCTGGGATTTCTGCTACGGCCAGCCCTTTACGAAAGAAACGGAGGACAGTATCGTTAAGGCGCTCGCGCCGGACTATATCAAGGGCTTCACGCTGCTCGGCGGCGACCCGTTCGAGCCGGAAAACGCGGCCGTGCTCGCGCCGTTTATGGAGCGGCTGAGAAAGAAATATCCTAAAAAATCGTTCTGGTGCTTTACGGGCTATGACTACGAGGCAGACCTGTTGACGGGTAAAAAGGGCGACCCCGACGTCGTTATGCGCCTCTTGAAATGTCTGGACGTGTTGGTGGACGGCAGGTTCGTGGAGGAACTCAAAGATCTGAACCTTCTTTTCCGCGGCTCGGCCAACCAGAGAATAATACTCGTCAAGCCCTCCCTCAAAAGCGACGAGGTGGTGCTCTGGGACGAGAAAAGCATAGTTTAACGGAGAATATACATATGAACGTTTCGGTAAAGAAACTCAACGACAGGGCGGTCTTGCCCGCGTACGGCAGCGAGTTTGCGGCGGGGGCCGACCTCTATGCCTGTCTTGACGGCGATATTACTATCGAGCCGCACGCAACGGTTTTAATCCCCACGGGCATTGCGCTGGAACTGCCCGTAGGCTATGCGGGGCTTATCTATGCGCGCAGCGGGCTAGCGACGAAGAAGGGGCTTGCGCCCGCCAACAAGGTCGGGGTAGTGGATTGCGACTACCGCGGCGAGGTCAAGGTCGCGCTGCACAACCATTCGCAGACGGCGCAGACCGTCGCGGCGGGAGAGCGGGTCGCCCAGCTTGTAATAACGCCCTATATAACCGCGAAGTTTACGGAGGCGGAGGAGCTTTCTTCAACCGTGCGCGGGGCGGGCGGGTTCGGCTCTACGGGCAGTAAATAAAAGTTTAAAGACACGCGGTATGCGTGTCTTTTTTAATCTTGACAGAACGCGAAAGTGATAGTATAATAGTTACGGAAATATCAATTGGAGGGTAATAATGCCATTATATATAGGTATCGACGTGGGAGGGACAACTATCAAGGGCGCGCTTATTGACGGCGAGGGCAAGCTGTATGCGGAGGACAGCGTTCCCACCGGCAGCGGCGAGGAGATTGCGGACGGCATCGTCGCGCTTTGCAACAGGTTTATCGCGAAGTGCGGCAGGCAGGAAATCAAGGGCGCGGGCATAGGCAGCGCGGGCGTTATAGACGCGGAGCACGGCACCGTCGTTCTTGCGGGCAATCTCAAACTCAAAAACTTCCCTATGGCGAAACTGGTGGCGGACAAGATTAAACTTCCCGTAAAGATAACCAACGACGCGAACGCCGCGGCGCTGGGCGAGGCGAAGTTCGGCGCGGGCAAGGACTACGGCGACAGCGTGCTTGTCACGCTCGGCACGGGCGTTGGCGGCGGCATAGTCATAGGCGGCAAGCTTTTCGAAGGTCACAAGTCCGCGGGCGCGGAGATAGGGCATATGGTGATAGAGCGCGGCGGAAACAGGTGCTCCTGCGGCAGGCGCGGCTGTTTCGAGGCGTATTCTTCCGCAACCGCGCTCATTAAACGCACAAAGTGGGCGATGGAAGAGAACGCGGGTTCGGAGATGTGGCAGAGCTGTACTTCCGAAACGGCGACGGGTAAAACGGCGTTCGATTACGCCGAAACGGACATAGCGGCAAGCGAGGTCGTGGACTGGTATATCAAATACCTCGCGTGCGGGCTTGTCAATATAGCCAACATATTCCGCCCCGAAGTGATAATGCTGGGCGGCGGAGTTTCGGGACAGGGCGAAAGACTGACCGCGCCGTTGCAGGGAATAATGGACAGGGAGCTTTTCGCCGCGCACTATGCGCCTGTGAAAATAAAGACGGCAACGCTCGGTTCGGCCGCTGGCGCGTACGGGGCCGCCGCATTAATGATAGAGGACTGATATGAACAAGGATATTCCGGTAATCGCACTGCAAAGACTTCCCATATATCTCAATTATCTCAAAAGCCTGCCCAAGGAACGCAGATACGTTTCGTCGGGGCTTATTGCCGAGGCGTTGGATATGGGCGAGGTTCTTGTCAGAAAGGATTTGGCGTACACTTCCGCAACGGGACGGCCGCGCGTCGGCTACGTCACGGAAGAGCTTATCGCCGCACTGGAAGATTTTTTGTGTTGCAACGGAACGAGGAACGCGGTCATAGTCGGCGTGGGCGCGCTGGGTAAGGCGGTTACGGGCTACGGCGGGTTTAAAAACTACGGCATAGAAATAGTCGCCGCTTTCGACAGCAATCCCAAAAAGATAGGTACGTCCGTGGCGGGCAAGCCCGTTTACGATATTGCGGACGCGGCAGAGGTGCTGGGCAGGCTCAACGCCGAGCTTGCGGTTATCTGCGTGCCCGCGGCTTGCGCGCAGGAGGCGGCGGATTTGCTTATTAAAAACGGTATAAAGGCTATTTTGAACTTCGCGCCCGTTATGATAAAGGCGCCCGAACACGTTGCGGTGCGGCACATTGACGTCGCCGCAAATCTTGCCGTGCTTTCGAGTATGATTTAATTTTAAAAAAACTTTATTTTAAGGGCGGCTTTATGCCGCCTGTAATTTTTAAGGCTATGAAAAATTTCTTTTCTTTTATTATCAGGCAGTCTGTGGCGGTAGTGCTCATTTCTGCCTTTGTGCTCGGGTTCGGAGTATGGTCCACGGTCAATATGGACGTCAACCTTCTCCCCGACATCAACGTGCCTATGGTGTGCGTGCAGGCGGTATATCCCGGTGCGAACGCCGCCTCGGTCGAAAAGGACGTGACGGTCAAGCTTGAAAAGGGGCTCGGCGCGGTCAGCGGTATTAACGACGTGCAGAGCTATTCTTACGACAACCTTTCCGCGCTCGTTATGTCGTTCGACTACGGCATAGACACCGCGGAAAAAAAGAACGACATCAACGACAAGCTCGCCTCGCTCGACCTTCCGTCGGGCGTAACCACGTCCGTTTACGACGTGGATCTGAACGCCGAGGCGCTTGCAATGCTTTCGGTAACCTCGGAGCAGGGCGTGGACGAGGCGTACGCGCAGGCGCGCGGACTGGCGGCTAAGATTTCCGCGATAGACGGAGTGGAGAAGGTCGAGATAAAGGGCGGGGCGCAGTACTCGTATACAGTCAAGCCGTTCGGCGGGCTGGAACTCGTCTGCCCGCTCATAGTCGAGGCGTTTTCTTACGGTGCGCTCGATTTACCGCTCGGCAACGTTTCGGAAGAGGACGGCAGCGTGCAGATACGCAACAATTCCGACGTAAAATCGGCAGAGGACATACTCGCTATGCCGATAGAACTGCCCGCGGCGACCGTGGGGCTTTTCGAGGAGATAACAAGGCAGTTGGAGGCCGTAAAACCGCAGTTCGGCGAACCGCCTTACAGCGAAACCCAGCTCGCGCTTATAAAGATATTTTCGGGTTTCAATCTCTCCAACGAGCTGCTGGATTTCATTGCCGCGCAGGACTTTACAAATCTAACCCTCAATTCCGAGGGCGAGCGGGTGTACTTGACTAAGGTCGGCGACATAGCTACAGTCGAAAAGACGGCGGCATACAGCTCCTACGCGTACTATTGCTCGGGCGGCAAAATTTACTCGGGCATAGTTTTAGAAGTGTACAAGGCAAACGGCGCCAATGCCTCGGCGGTCGTTCAGGCGGTAAAAAGCGAATACGCGCAGGGATATACCGCAAACATTAAACTTCTTGACGACCAGTCGCAGTTCATTTCGGACAGCGTTTCCAACGTGCTTATAAGTATGCTGATAGGCGGCGCGCTCGCAATTCTTATAATATTCCTGTTTTTGAAGACCGTGCGCACCTCGCTTGTCATCGCGATAACAATGCCGCTTTCCGTGCTTGCCGCGCTGATATGCCTGTCGCTTATGGGCATAACGCTGAATATGGTTTCGCTCGGCGGGCTTGCCGTGGGCATAGGTATGCTGGTCGACAACAGCATAGTTGTGATAGAGGCCATTTCCAAACACCGCGACGCGGGCAAGACCGCGTTCGCCGCGGCAGTGGACGGCACGTCGGAAGTAGGCGGCGCGCTCTTCGGCTCCACCTTAACTACGGTGTGCGTATTCGTTCCGATACTCTTTGTCGGCGGGCTGACGGCGGAGATATTCACCGACCTTGCGTTCGCGGTTATATTCTCGCTCGCGTTCTCGCTTATCGTCGCGCTGACGGTAATTCCCGCGCTGTACGCGCTATTCGAGGGCAAGAAACGGCTTTTGAAGGGCGGCAGGATTTCTACCGAGCCTCTCGGCGACGAACAGCTTACGATAGATATGCTCTCTTCGGACGAGGAGTTCAAACAGCACTCGCAGACGGCGGTTGTCGCAAGAAATCCTATGCCAGCGGTCGTCGCAAAGAAGAAGTTCTCGTTCCGCCGCTCGTACGTTATGGACGCGCTGACCCGCTTTTACTCGGCCGCCTTGCCCAAGATATTAAACAAGAAACTCGTCACCGTGCTGACCGCAGTCGCGGTTTTCGGCGCGAGCATAGGTCTGCTGTTTCTTACGGGCACGGAGTTCCTGCCTTCGATTGACAAGGGGCAGATAGAGGTCAGTATGTCCTACGGCGGCGGCAAGGATTTACAGGCTATTCAGGAGGACGTTTTAAGTTTCTCCGAGGTGATAGCCGAGAACGTGGAGAACGTGGACTATGTGTCGGCGAGCATAGGCAAGAACGGTATTCTCGCGCTTACCGATACGGGTATAATAACCGTACAGCTCACCACAAACCGCCGCACCGACAGGGTGGTCGAGGAGATACGCGGGCTTGCCAAAACGCATAAGACAGAGGGCAATGTGACCGTCAGGCAGATTGACGGAGTTGTCGCCTCGCTTATGTCGGGCGCGGACAATATGTCCGTTACAATCGTAGGTTCGGACGGCGAAAGGCTGGCAGAAATCGCGGATAAACTAAAAACAAAGCTCGCTGAGAACGGGTTCGAGGATATAACCGACAGCGCTACGGAAAAGGTTCCGCAGTACACGTTGCAGTTCGACCGCGCAAAACTAGCGCAGTACGGCATTGACTACCGCACGGCCGTGCTTACCCTGCGCATAGGCCTTGCCTCGTACACGGCCTGCACGGTTACGATTGACGGCGAGGAGTTGAACCTTGACGTAAGGTTTGCGGACAACGCCGTGACGGGCAAGCGCGACCTTGAAAATTTCATTATCGGGTTCGACGCGGCCGCGGGCAAGCAGGTCAGGCTCAAAGACGTGTTGAAGGGCGGCGCGGTCACGGAAGAGCTGAACGAGTCCTGCATACGCCGCTCCAACGGCAATGTTATGGTTTCCGTTTCCGCAACACTTCCCGATACGGACACGGGCGCGGCGGGCAAGCAGATGCAGAAAATCGCGGCGGAGGTTTTGAAGGAGTACGAGGACTGCTCGTTCGAGAGCGGCGGCATAACAAGCTATCTCAACGACGCGTTTGCGGGGCTTGCGGTCGCGCTGGCGGTTTCGTTCTTCCTGTTGTATGCGGTAATGGCGATACAGTTCGGCTCCGCGCTCAAACCGCTTATTATAATGGCGAGCATACCGTTCAGTTTCACGGGCGGGTTTATCGCGCTTGTGATAACTGGCACAAGCCTGAACGTGGTTTCGTTTATCGGGCTGATAATGCTTATGGGCGTGGTCGTCAACAACGCCATTGTTATGCTGGAAAAGATAAAACAGCTTAAAAACGCGGGTATGCCGCACTATAACGCGGTTATCGCCGCCTGCGGCGTGAGGCTTAGGCCCATACTTATGACTACGCTTACGACGATACTCGCGCTCATACCTATGGCGATAGGCGTCGGGCAGGGCAGCGAGCTTATGCAGCCGCTCGGCATAGTGGTAATCGGCGGACTGCTGTTGGGCACGCTGGTCACATTGGTGCTCGTCCCAGCGGTATATTCGGCCGTTCACCGCATTTCCGCAAGGTATCCCGACGGCAAGAAAAAATAATCGGATAAAGCCGCCGCGCACAAAGTGCGCGGCGGCGTATTTTTAACGCGGTTCAATAATATATTAGAACGTATGGCACAGGAAAGATTTAAAACAAGGGGCGGTTTCATACTCGCAAGCGTGGGCGCGGCCGTGGGGCTGGGCGACTCTCTGCGTTTTCCGGGGCTCTGCGCAAAGTACGGCGGCGGCACGTTTCTTTTAATATATATGATAGCGCTCGCGCTTATCGGCATACCCGTACTCAACGCGGAAATAGCGCTGGGCAGGAAGTTCCGCGGAGGTTCGCCCAAGTGTATGGCTAAACTCAATAAACGTGCGGAGCCGCTCGGCTGGGCGTCCTGTTTCAACTCGCTTATCGTCGCTCTGCTCTACGCTGGCATACTCGGCTGGATTATCGTAATGCTCATAAAGATAGCGCCGCTGTGCTCGTCTGCCACGTCTATGACCCGCGCCGAAACAAGCGGCTATTTTTTTACGGAGGTGCTCGGCGACAAATTCTCGCCGCTCGTTTTCGCCTGCATTATCGCGGCCTGGTGCATAATGTTTACGTTCCTGCGCGGCGGCGCGGGCTCGCTTTCGCGCACGGCCAGATATACCGTGATTATCCCCGTAGTATTGCTGACCTTTTTCGCGGGCAGGGGCCTTCTGTACTCCAACAGCGGCGAGGCGCTGTACGCGCTTTTCGTTCCCGACCTCTCCGCGCTCGGCAATGCGGAGCTGTGGCTGAACGCCGTAGGTCAGGTGTTTTTCTCGCTGTCGGTGCTGGTCGGAATAATGCCCGCTTACGGCGCCTATCTTCCCGAGGGCACTAACGTGTTCGGCGACAGCCTCATAATCGCGTTCTCGGATTTCTTCATTTCCGTGCTCTCTTCTGTGGTGCTGTTTACCACGCTTTACGGCTGCGGTTTGCAGGGCGAAATTTCCCAGTCGGGCATAGTAACCGCGTTTATGGTCTACCCCGCCGCGATAACTCAGGTCTTCGGCGCGGGCAACGTGGTCGCAAACTCGGTTGTCGGAATACTTTTTTACGCCTCGCTCGGAATGATGGCGGCCCAGTCGTCCGTGTCTATGGTGGAGGCGGCCGCCGCCCCGCTCTCGGAAAAGTTCAACCTCGACAAGAAAAAGGTCGTCGCGGTGATTTGCCTTGCGGGCGCGGCGGTCTGCGTGGTCTTCGCAAGCCCCGTCGCGGCGGCCGCGCTGGACATTGCCGACCATTTCGCGAACTATTTTAATATACTGATACTCGGCGTGGCGGAGTGCGCCCTGCTCGGCGCGTACGCGAAAAAGATAAAGCTGGCGGGGGAGATAAACCTGTATTCGCGCAGGCTGAAAATTGCCGAAAAGCCGCTCATATTCTCGCTTAAATATCTCAGCCCCGCCGCGCTGTCCTGTCTTGCGGTCTGGGGAATAATCCACCTTATATTCGCAGAGCACGGCCTTTACGCGGGCTATCCGCTGTGGGCGCAGGCGGCGTTCGGCTGGCTCGTAAGCCTGATAGTTTTCTCGTCTGGGTTCATAATATGCGGCGTTCGCCGCGGTAAAAAGCGGCGGCTTGTCCCGCTTAAAATGAATAAACGTTAAAAGGGGCGCCTTTGCGGGCGCTTCTTTTCGTTTTGTTAATTTGTTAAAAAAATTTTGCGATTGTGTTAAAAGTTCACTTAATATAATATGTAAAATTTTGTCGTAAAAAATCATTTTATTTTGCGCTTTATATATGATATAATTAATCGGTAAATATTTATCGATTAAATTTGGGGAGATGTTTATGTCAAAGGTTATTTTTGAAGGCACGGAGGAGCAGCGCGAAAAGCTTTTAAGCTGTATACAAGCACACCGCGGCGAGCCCGGCGCGCTTATGCCCGTTTTGCACGAGGCGCAGAACATTTACGGCTATCTGCCGTCGGAAGTCCAGACGGCTATCGCCGAGGGGCTGGACGTGCCGCTTGCGGAGGTCTACGGCGTGGCTACGTTCTATTCGCAGTTCTCGCTTGCGCCCAAGGGCAAGCACGCCATAAGCGTGTGTCTTGGCACGGCGTGCTACGTCAAGGGCTCCGATAAGGTTCTGGAAGCAATCGAAAAAGAGCTGGGAATATCCTGCGGCGAATGCACTCCCGACAAGAAGTTTTCCATAGACAGTTGCCGTTGCGTCGGCGCGTGCGGTCTTGCGCCCGTAATGATTATCGACGGCGAAGTTTACGGCAAGCTTTCCGCGGGCGACGTGGCGGGTATTCTCGATAAATACATCAAAGGCTGAGGGGTGAAGGAATATGACTTGCGAAGAACTTAAAAAAATCGCCGCCGAACGCGCGGATATAATCAACGTAAGAAGAATAGTGCGCGAGCAGGCCGAACGCCTTGCCGAAAATACGGGTTACAGAAAACAGGTGCTTGTTTGCGGCGGAACGGGCTGTACGTCCTCGCGCTCGCTCAAAGTTATAGAGCAGCTGGAACAGAGCTTTAAGGAGCTTGGTATCGACGACGTTCTTATCGTCAAGACGGGTTGTTTCGGGCTGTGCGCGCTCGGCCCGATTATGATTGTTTATCCCGAGGGCGCGTTCTATTCCCAGATGACGCCCGAGCACGCAAAGACCGTTGCAGAGCGGCACCTCGTCAAGGGCGGGGAGATTGTGAAGGAGCTGTTATATGCGGACACCGTGCATAAGGACGGCAGCGTAATACCGTTTGCGGAGATACCGTTCTATAAACATCAGATGCGCATTGCGCTGAGGAACTGTGGCGTTATCGCGGCCGAAAGCATAGAAGAGGCAATCGCGGCGGGCGACTATACCGCGCTTTCCAAGGTGCTCGGCGAAATGTCGCCCGACGAAGTTATTGCGGAAATCAAGGCCTCGGGCCTGCGCGGCAGGGGCGGCGCGGGTTTCCCCACGGGACTGAAATGGCAGTTCACCAAGGACGCGCAGGGCGATAAAAAATACGTTTGCTGTAACGCGGACGAGGGCGACCCCGGCGCGTTTATGGACCGCTCCATTCTCGAAGGCGACCCGCACACCGTGCTGGAAGCTATGACGATAGCGGGCTATGCGGTGGGCGCGCAGGAAGGTTTTATCTACGTCCGCGCGGAGTATCCCATTGCCGTCGAAAGGCTCAACATAGCGATAGCGCAGGCGCGCAAGCTCGGGCTTCTGGGCGACAACATACTCGGCAGCGGGTTTTCTTTCGATATACAGGTTCGGCTGGGCGCGGGCGCGTTTGTCTGCGGCGAGGAAACCGCGCTTATGGCGAGTATTGAGGGCAAGAGGGGCGAGCCCCGTCCCCGCCCGCCGTTCTCCGCGCAGTGCGGCATATTCAAAAAACCCACCGTTTTAAACAACGTTGAAACCTGGGCCAGCATTTCTCCGATAATCCTAAACGGCGCGAAATGGTTCTCGTCTATCGGCACGGAAAAGAGCGCGGGGACAAAGGTGTTTGCGCTCGGCGGAAAGATACATAACGTAGGACTTGTGGAAGTGCCTATGGGCACGCCGCTCAAAACAATCGTCTACGATATAGGCGGCGGTCTTCCGGACGGAAAGCGGTTCAAGGCGGCGCAGACGGGCGGGCCGTCGGGCGGCTGTATTCCCGCTACGCATTTAAGCGTGGGAATGGATTTCGACAACCTCACGGCTATCGGGTCTATGATGGGTTCGGGCGGACTTATCGTTATGGACGAGGATACCTGTATGGTCGACATAGCCAAGTTCTATCTGGAATTCACTGCCGACGAAAGCTGCGGCAAGTGCGCGCCCTGCCGTATCGGCACAAAACGCCTTCTGGACATACTCAAAAAGATAACCGAGGGCAAGGGCGAGCCCGAGGATCTGGATAAGATAACCGAGCTTGCGGAGCATATGAAAAGCTCGTCGCTGTGCGCGCTCGGCCAGTCGGCACCCAATCCCATACTCTCCACTATGAAACATTTCGGCGACGAATATATCAAGCACGTTTACGCGAAGAAGTGTCCCGCGGGCGTGTGCAAGTCGCTTCTGAACTACTACATCAACCCCGACAAATGCCGCGGCTGTACGCTGTGCAAACGCAACTGTCCCGCAAACGCTATTTCGGGCGCGGTCAAAAGCGCGCACAGCATAGATCTGGCGAAGTGCATTAAATGCGGCCAGTGCATAGAGCACTGCAAATTCAACGCAATCGAGAAAAAGTGAGGTGAGCGGTATGGTTAATTTAAAGATAAACGGAATAGCGGTGTCCGTGCCCGAAGGTTCCACGGTGTTGCAGGCGGCAAAGGCGGCAAACGTCAGAATACCCACCCTCTGTTATTTGAAGGACGTGCAGTGCGTCGGCTCCTGCCGTATGTGCCTTGTCGAGGCGACGGGCGCCAGAGGGCTTGTCACGGCCTGCACATATCCCGTGTCCGAGGGTATGGAGGTCAAGACCAATACTCCCGGGGTCAGGAAATCGAGAAAGACCACTTTGGAGCTCATACTCTCCACTCACAAGAAAAAGTGTTTAAGCTGCGTGCGGTCTATGAACTGCGAATTGCAGAAACTCGCTTTGGAGTACAACGCCGAGGAGGACCGTTTCGGAACGGACCACGACCTTAAACCCATAGACGATTTGTCGGCCTCGGTCGTAAGGGACAACAGCAAGTGCGTTATGTGCACGCGTTGCGTTGCGGCCTGCACGCAGCAGACGATAGGCGCTATCGGGCCCAAGAACAGGGGTTATGCAAAGATGATAGGCTCGCCGTACGACGTGTCGCTCGCGTTCACGCCCTGCGTAAACTGCGGCCAGTGCGTAGTGGCCTGTCCCGTCGGCGCGCTGTACGAGAAGAGCGCCGTCGCCGACGTCTGGGGCGCAATCGTCGACCCCGACAAGCAGGTAGTATTTTATACCGCGCCGTCAGTCAGGGCGACGCTGGGCGAGGCGTTCGGCCTGCCCGTCGGCACCAACGTCGAGGGCAAGATGGTCGCGGCGATAAAACAGCTGGGCGACGTCAAGTGTTTCAATATGGACGTTACCGCCGACCTGACCATTATGGAAGAGGCGAACGAACTTCTTTCCAGACTGGAAAAGGGCGGGGATATACCTATGTTTACAAGCTGCTGTCCGGGCTGGGTCAAGTTCGCGGAGCATTACTATCCCGAAATTTTACCCAACATTTCCACCTGCAAATCCCCGCAGGAGATGTTTTCGGCGTTGCTTAAAACCTATTACTGCGAGAAGAACGGCATAGACCCCTCTAAGCTGTACGTGGTTTCGGTAATACCCTGTACGGCGAAGAAGTTCGAGGTTTCGCGCGACGAGCTCGGCCATTACACGGACGCGGCGCTCACCACGCGCGAGCTTGCGAAGATGATTAAGGAGGCGGGTATCGACTTCGTCAATATCGCCGAAGGAAGTTTCGACACGCCGTTTGAAGACGCAAGCGGCGCGGGCGCGATATTCGGCGCAACCGGCGGAGTTATGGAGGCGGCGCTGAGAACCGCGGCGTATAAGCTTGGCGGGAGCGGCGCGCCGCTAGAATTCAGGGAAGTGCGCGGCACGGACGGAGTTAAAGAGGCGGAGTACACCGTCGGCGGAAAGACGGTCAAGGTCGCTGTCGCCAGCGGCCTCGGCAACGCGCGCAAGGTTATAGAGGCGGTTAAAAGCGGCGAAAAGGACTACACGTTCGTCGAGGTTATGGCCTGCCCAGGCGGGTGCATAAACGGCGGCGGCCAGCCCTACGTGCACGACGAAGTGAGAAACTCAATCGATTTGAAGGCGGTGCGCGCAAAGGCGCTGTACGATTACGACGGCGCGAAGACGTTGCGTTGCTCGCACGACAACCCCGCGGTAGAGTTGCTGTATAAAGAATTTTTCGGCGAACCCAACAGCCATAAGGCGCACGAACTTCTTCATACGAGCTACGTCCGCAGAGAGAAATATTAATATTAAAAATCAGGCCCCGCGCGTTCGGAAAACGCGCGGGGCTTTCGTTTATTGTTTCAGGTTTTTCAGATAATTATCCATTGCGAAGGCGACGCGCTTGGAAGTTTCCGCCGCCTCGACCACGGTTTTCGCGCCGCGCACTACGTCGCCCGAGGCGAAGAGGCCGGGGCGGGAGGTGGAGCCGTCCTCGTTTATTCTGGCCAGCCCGCGCTCGTTGATTTCCAGTCCCTCGGTCTGGGTCAGTATCAGATTGGAAGGCCGTTGCGAAACGCATATGAGCACGGAGTCCGCGCGCATAAGCTCGGGCTTGTCAGAAACGGAGATTATGCGGTGGTTCTCGTCGCAGACGGTGTCCGCAAACACCACGCCCTCGTCGGTTATTTCAACGGGCGCCTTGTTGAATATAAACTGCGCGCCCTCTATTTCCGCATATTCCTTTTCCTCTTTGCTTGCGGTGTATCTGTCGCTGCGCACTACAATCTTAACGTCTTTCACGCCCCGTCTCAGCGCGGTGCGCGCCGCGTCCATAGCCACGTTGCCCGCGCCGATAACTATCACGCTGTCGCCCAGCCTGTACACTTCGGGCCGTTCGAGATAGTGCACGCCGTAATGCACGTGCCCCAGCGTTTCGCCCTTTATGTTAAGCGCAATCGGCCAGGTAACGCCCGTGCCTATCGATATGGCCTTGAACCCGTCGCGGAACAGCTCCTCCACACCGAACGCCTTGCCTATCGTAACGTTGAATTTTATTTTAACGCCCAGCTTCCGCAAAAGCGTATCGTACTTGTCTATCACCGTTTTGGGCAGGCGGAACTCCGGTATGCCGTATCTCAGTACGCCGCCTATTTCCGACTTGGACTCGAACATAGTCACGTCGTAGCCCAGTTGCGCCATTTTTACGGCTATCGTAATGCCTGCGGGGCCCGCCCCTACGACGGCCACTTTAATGCCGTTAGGCGGCGCCTTGTCGAACTCGGGATTGTCGAGGTAGTGTGAGGATATGAAGTTTTCTATTGTGGAAACTTCCACGGGCTCGCCTTTAAGGCCGCGGATACAGTGTCCCTGACACTGGTCGCCGTGGTTGCAGACCACAGAGCACACCGCGGATAGAGGGTTGTTTTCAAACAGCATTTTCCCCGCCTCTTTTATGTCGCCGTTTAAAAACGACGAAATCATAAGCGGTATCGGCGTGTTTATCGGGCAGCCCTTTCTGCAAAGCGGGTTCTTGCAGTTAAGGCAGCGTTTCGCCTCCGCTATCACGTTATGAGCCATATTTTTTTCTCCTTACCATAAATTATCGTTCCCTTGCGCAAAGATTAAACTCCGCGCAAAACATTATATCACAGACCGTCCGCACATTCAATAACTCTGTGGAAAATTTTTGTAATTTTCGGTCGGATTTGCTTGACAAATACGTCGGGGGGGGGGGGTATAATATAATCGATTTATTGCACTGTAATATGTGGATAAACTAAAAAAAAGGAGAGTATCAATTATGGAAAAAGAAAAGCAATACGACGCGCTCAAACAAATGAAGTGCAACGTATACACCTTATTGCAACTCGGTTTCGGCGCGGCGGCCTGTCTGTTTTGCTTTATATGGCTGTGTTTCCCCGCCGGCGGAGGCGGCGACTTCGCCTATTTCAGCGGCCCGTTCGAGTTCATAAATATTATGGACGGTTACGGTGTCGGGCGTCTGGTCGCTCAGCTGTTGTTTATGCTCGTTTTCGCGGCGTCCGTGGTTTGCTTTTTCGTATTCGGCGCGCGTTCCGCAAAAGAGCAAAACAAGGCGTATCAGTATTTCCTGTCGCACAGGGAAGAATACGAAAATTCGGAGTATTTGTCGGCTAATGCGAAGTATTACAACGCGGTTTTAAAGGATTATCTCAAAGTCAACTCCTATTTTTACGAGAAAAACGGCAAGGCGGTATATCTCTATAAAAAGCTTACGGGTTATATGCGCGGCCCGCTTTTCGTTTACTTTTTACTGGTGGTCGGCTGCGTTTCGGGCCTGACCTTCCTCACCGCGCACGGTAATCTGGAAATGTATATGGCCGTTGCGTTCGCGCTGGTAGCGGCTCTGTGCTGGGCGGCGTTCGTGTTTTATTATATTATCGTAAAGCACAGGTCGCGCTGTTTCAAACGCTATGCCGTAACCGATAACGCGCAGAAAATCAGCGCGGGCGATTATGTCTTCGACGAAGGTTTTATGGAGCATATCTCCGCGGACGAAAAGCTGAGCGCGCGCGCAATCAAAATGCAGAACGCGGGACAAAAGGGGCTTGTCGCTTACATATTCTCCGACCGCGTTACGGCTATTCTGCTCGGCGGCGCGGCGATATATATGTTAGTTATTCTGTTTTTCGTAGCGCTTGTTATCTCCATTGTCAGCCCGTCCAAGGGCGGCGCGTCTGTGACGAACGCAAACACAAGCACTGCCCGCGCGGCTAAGACCGTTATTTACGGCTCCGGCAATGATAAATACGAAATCGACGGTTACGGCTACATAATGAAGTACGGACAGAGAACGGGGTTCCGTCTGGACGGGGACGACGTTCTGGACGAGCGCGGCGACCGCGTGCAAACAATAGGCTGGCTGCGCGGCAACGGAACGGTGGATTACGCCAACGATTACGAGGGCGACAAACCGTTTATGCGTTGGGGCAGGGAATAATTAAATACAAATTTTTACAATCATAAACTTCCGCATTCTTTCCCATACTGTTTACAAGAGGTTTTCACGCCTCGCTACCAAAGGAGAAAAAAGTGGAAAAGTTTATTTTGGGTGTCGCCCTCGGTATGGCGGGCGGCGCGCTTATTGTCGCGAATAACTGCAAGCTTTTGAATCTTGTCAAGAAAAATCAGGAAGACATTATGAAAAAGGCAGAGCAGTATATCGACACTAAGCTCGAACAGTTGGAACAGGCGGGAAACTGCCAGAACGACTAATCCGTCGTATTCGGCGGACTAGGGTTACAAATTACCCAAATATTGCCGCGTTTTATACGCGGCAATATTGTTTTTAAACTTGTAATTATATAAATTGTGTGTTATAATTGTACGGTATGGAAAGATACGTTGCATTCGATATAGGGGATAAACGCATAGGCGTGGCTATATCCGACCCGTTTAACACGTACGCGTTGCCGTCGCAGACTTATTTCCGCAAGGGCTTTAAAGAGGACGTTGCCGCGCTTGCGCGAATCGCGCGCGAAAAGGGCGCTACGGTTATCGTCTGCGGCCTGCCCGTCAATTTCGACGGAACGGAGGCCGTTCAGACCGAAAAGACGAGAAGGTTTATCGACGAGCTTGTCAAAGTCTGCGCCGTGCCCGTCGTTTGCGAGGACGAACGGTTTACCACCAGAATGGCGCACGAAACGCTTATTTCGGAAGGTATGCGCAGGGAAAAGCGCAAAAACTTCGTCGACGCGCTTGCCGCCGCAAATATCCTTGACGGCTTTCTTGCAAAATTAAAAAATAAGGAGTAAAACAATGAGCGAAGAGCTTAACGAAGAGCTTGACGACGGCGAACTTATCGAACTTATCGACGACGACGGCAAGGTTATCAATTTCAGACTTCTGGACGTGACCGAGTATAAGGGCGAGAAATATACGCTTTTGCTGGCCGCGGAGCCCAACGAGGAAATAGCCGAGGACGAGGTTGTTATTTTCCGCCTGAACGAGGCGGAAGAAACGCTCGAACCGATAGAGGACGAAGCCCTTTTGCAGGAGATTTTCGATTTCTATCAGCAGGAAACCGAGGCAGAAGAGGTCTACGCCGACGAGGAAAACTGAACGTAAATAAAAGCGCGGCCGCGTTGCGGCCGCCTTTTTTGTGTAAATTTAACATACAGAAAAATTTGTAGTCAAAGACTTTCGGGAAAAAATATCGTACAATGCTTTCGGAGGTAACAAATGAATTATCGTCAGGCATTGAAACAACACCGCGTGTCGAGGGGGTTGTCCATCTACAAATTATCGAAATTAACGGGTATATCGAAAAACACTTCAAGCAGTTGGGAAAACAGTAAAAGTATACCGCGATTGCCTACTTTATTTAAACTTGCCGACTTTTACGGTATTCCTCTGGACGAACTGGTCGGAAGGGATAAAACTTTTAATTAAAAAAGGGGCTTTGACAAACAAAGCCTCTTTTTATTTCAGGTCATTATGCCGTCGAACGTTTCGTCGAATATCTCGCAAATTTTCGCAAGCATAGTAAAGCTGGGTTCGCACACCTCTTTTTCCCACGCGCTTACCGTGCGCCTGTCCACGCCGAGTAAACCCGCAAGTTCCGTCTGCGTCATATTTCTGCTCTGTCTGAGTATTCTCAGGTTTTCCGCAAATCTTATTTTCTTCATATATTATATTTGTCCAAAAATTTTGGAAAAATACTTGACGCGCCAAAAATTTTGGCATAAAATGTAGATATGATTGCTACTTTGATTGAAAGGCTGGAAAAAGACGCCGACATTTCCGAAGAGGAAAGGCGGAGGCGGCAGAACCTGCTTTTTTCCTGCTGGGCGGAAATACACAAGCGGCTCACCTGTGTGGAAAAACGGCTGACACGTGGGGGGGGGGTAATCTCTCGCTCTATGCAGAATATCTGCGGCTTTGTTATAAAATAAAGCTTGCTTACGAGGGCGTGGGAAACGCGCCCGAAGCGCCGTGGGAGAACGGCGTGACGGAGCTGGAAAAATTTATCGGAGAAGTGAGGGCGGACAAGTCCGCCGAATAGAGCTTGCCGCCGCGCAAATTTTGCGCGGCGGCTTTGAATATTTTTATAAGATAGATATAAAAACCGCTTTACAAGGCGGTAAATATTTGCTAAAATACTAAGGCTATAAAAAAATTCGCACCCGAGGGGCGGGCGTTCCGTGGCGGTAAAATCTTTCAATGCCGCAATAAACGCCGTAAAAGCCGCGCTTTCGGGGAGGTAAACGGAGGAATTTAAAATGGCGGTTATAACAATGAAGCAGCTGCTCGAAGCGGGCGTACACTTCGGGCACCAGACAAGGAAATGGAACCCCAAAATGGGCAAGTACATCTATGCGGCGCGCAACGATATTCATATTATCGACTTGCAGATTACCGTAGGACTTGTCGAAGAGGCGTACAAATACGTTGTGGACGCGGTTAAGGACAACAAGACCGTTCTTTTCGTAGGCACGAAAAAGCAGGCTCAGGACGCCGTTAAGGAAGAGGCGGAGCGTTGCGGTATGTACTACGTTAATTCGCGCTGGCTGGGCGGCACGCTTACCAACTTCAAGACAATCCGTTCGCGTATCGACAGAATGATTAAGCTTGAAAAAATGGAAGAGAACGGCGAGTTCGACCTTCTTCCCAAAAAGGAAGTCGCCAAACTCAAAGAGGAGATGGGCAAACTTCAAACCAACCTCAACGGTATCAGGGATATGAACAAGCTCCCCGGAGTTATGTTTATCGTCGACCCCCACAACGAAGAAATCGCGGTTAAGGAAGCGAGAAAGCTCAACATTCCCATCGTCGCAATCACCGACACCAACTGCGACCCCGACGTTATCGACTGCGTTATACCCGGTAACGACGACGCTATCCGTGCGGTTAAGCTTATTTCGTCAGTAATCGCAAACGCGGTTATCGAGGCTAATCAGGGCGAAACGCCCGTTCTCGAAGCTCCCGCGGAAGAGGGCGAGCCCGAGAGCATAGAAGAAGTTGTCGCGGCGGAAGAAGTTGCCGCCGAGCAGACTGCGGAATAATTACCCGCTTGAAAATATAATATAAGGAGATTATTATGGCATTCACGGCAAAAGACGTTATGACGCTGCGCGAGAAGAGCGGCGCGGGTATGTTAGAGTGCAAGAAGGCGCTTACGGACGCCGACGGCGATATGGAAAAGGCGGCCGAGCTTTTGAGAGAGCGCGGCATTGCAAAAGCTGTCAAGAAGGAAGGCAGGATTGCGGCGGAAGGCGCGGTAGGCGCTTATGTTTGTCCCGAGTGCGGGGTGGGCGTTCTGCTCGAAATAAATTGCGAGAGCGACTTCGTTTCCCGCGGCGACAAGTTCCACGAGATTGTGGATAGCGTTGCCGAGGTTGTTGCGAAGAATAAGCCCGCGGACGTTGAGGCGCTCAACGCCTGCAAGCTCGGCAACGGTACGGTTAAGGATTACATCACCAACCAGACCGCGGTTATCGGAGAGAAGATTTCCATTCGCAGGTTCGAGATTTACGAAACGAACGGCAAAATCGAAACCTATATCCATATGGGCGGCAAGGTCGGCGTTATGGTCGACGCGGCAGGGTTCACCGCAGGGGCGGAAGACACTCTTCACGACGTTGCGCTTCAAATCGCGGCGGCTAAGCCTTCGTATGTGACCGAGGCGGAAGTTCCCGCGGAAGTTATCGCGAAAGAGAAGAAGATTATGCTCGTCCAGATGCAGAGCGACCCGAAGAACGCAAACAAGCCCGAAAGCATTCTCGAAAAAATCGTTGCGGGCAAGCTTGGTAAATACTATCAGGACAACTGTCTTTTGGATCAGGCGTTCGTAAAGGACGACAGCCTTAAAGTCAAGGACGTTATCGGCAAGAAGTTCACCGTCGCAAGGTTTGTACGTTTCGAGATGGGCGAAGGTATCGAGAAGAAGAGCGAGAATTTACAGGACGAAGTTGCAAAGCAAATCGAATCTATGAAAAAGTAATTTGAATAATTACGTTAACCCCGCAAAGTTTTTCAAACTTTGCGGGGTTATTATTTGTTTTAGGGTTGATTTTTAAAATCTTATTTGTTATAATTGACGGGATAGGGAGGCCTTATGAACACCAAACCTAAGTATAAAAGAATTTTGATTAAACTTTCGGGCGAGGCGCTTGCGGGCGAGCAGGGCCACGGTCTGGATGAAAACGTGATTTCGCGCGTCGTCGGGCAGATTGCTAAAATTCACGCAATGGGCGTTGAAATCGCGCTCGTCATAGGCGGGGGCAATTTCTGGCGCGGCAGGCAGGGCAAGCAGATGGACCGCACCACCGCAGACCATATGGGTATGCTGGCTACTGTTATGAACTCGCTTGCTATGATGGACGCGCTCGAACAGCGCGGTATTCCCACCCGAGTTCAGACCGCGCTTATTATGACTTCGGTTGCGGAGCCGTATATTCTGAGAAAGGCTTTGCACCATTTCGAGAAGGGCAGGATTGTCATTATGGCCTGCGGCACGGGCAATCCGTACTGCTCCACGGACACGGCGGCGGCGCAGCGCGCCTGCGAAATTCAGGCAGACGTTTTAATGATGGCGAAAAACATTGACGGCATTTACGACAGCGACCCCAAGCTCAACCCCGCCGCGTGCAAGTACGACCACATTAAGTATATCGATATAATAAAGAGCGGTATCAAGGCTATGGACGCCACGGCCGCGACTATGTGTATGGAAAACAATATCCCCGTGCTTGCGTTCGGGCTTGACGAGCAGGACTCGCTTATCAAGGCCGTGTGCGGCGAAAAGCTGGGGACTATTATAGACAATAATTAAAGAGGTGTAAAATGATAGAGCAGGCGGAAGAATTGCTCCTTGTGCTGGACGACAAGCTTTCCAAAACAATCAGCGTACTCAAAGAAGAATACTCGGCGGTGCGTGCGGGCCGCGCGAACCCCCACGTTCTCGATAAGGTGACCGTGGACTACTACGGCGTGGCAACGCCCGTAACCCAGACGGCCAGCGTTTCCGTTCAGGAAGGCAGGTGCCTCGTAATCGCGCCCTGGGATACGTCCATTCTCAAAAATATAGAAAAGGCCATTCAGCTTTCCAATATCGGCATCACGCCCACCAACGACGGTAAAGCGATAAGGCTTGTTTTCCCCGAGCTTACGGAGGAGAGAAGAAAGGAACTTTGCAAGCAGATAAGGAAGATGGGCGAGGACGCCAAGGTCGCCGCGCGCAACAACCGTCGCGACGCTATGGACGGTATTAAAAAGCTTAAAAACGACAAAACTCTTTCAGAGGACGAGGCCGCGGGCTGTGAAAAGGACGTGGAAAAGTCCGTTTCGGACGCGATTGCCAAAATCGACGCCGCAGTTTCGGCCAAAGAGAAGGAGATAATGACGGTTTAATTCGCAGTTATGGAAAATGATAAGTTGCCACTGCACGTCGGGATTATAATGGACGGTAACGGCAGGTGGGCAAAGAAAAGGCTTATGCCGCGTTCTTACGGGCACAAGTCTGGTATGAACAGAATGATTGGGCTTGCGGAGCACGCAAAGGCTCTCGGGATAAAATATCTCACTGTCTACGCCCTCTCAACCGAAAACCTTTCCCGCCGCCCCCAGGAGGAGCTGGACGGGCTTTTCGGGCTGTTCAGGAAATATTTCACCGCGAACGTAAAAAAGCTATATAAAAGCAATTCCGCAGTCAGGGTGATAGGCGACTTGTCCGCTCTCCCCGCGGACGTGGCCGAGCTATTGCGCGGGGGCGAGCAAAATTCCCCCGACGGCGCGGAGTTCACGCTGATATTCGCGATTAACTACGGCAGCCGCAACGAGATAATAAACGCCGTGAACGCGGCGTTGGACGGCGGTAAGCGGATAGACGAGGAAAGTTTTTCTTCGCTGTTGTATACCGCGGGATTGCCCGACCCCGACCTGATTATAAGGACTGGCGGCGAGAAAAGGCTTTCGAATTTTCTCACCTATCAGGCGGCTTATGCCGAGCTGTATTTTGCGGACGCGCTCTTCCCCGACTTTTCGGACGGGCAGTTCGATATGGCGTTAAACGATTATGCCGCGCGCGACAGGCGTTTCGGTAAAATCTGAATATACAACCCGCGCGCGTATGGCGCGGTAAAAAGAGGTTTACAATGAAAAAAAGGATAATAACGGGCGCGGTGTACGTTCTTGTGCTCATCGGTCTGCTCGCTCTGAAATGGCTTGTGCCGGGCGGCTGGGGTTCGTTCGGTTTCGACGCGCTTTTCTGCGCGATTTCGGTAATCGGAAGTCTGGAACTTTTAAAAGCGCTCAATGTGGTTTCGTTCCCGCAGAGGACGGTAACCGTCGCGTTCTGCGCGGTAATAGTCCCGCTCTTCGCGCTGACGGAGGCAACGACGGGCAGCGGCTATCTTGCGGCGGCGATTTGCATTGTCGTATACGTAATCGCAATCTGCGTTCTGCTTGCGGCGCACAGCGGCGGCAGCGATAAAAACAGCACCCTTTCAAGCCTTTTCACAATGGCGTACTGCGGCATACTGTGTTGCGCCCTTTCGGCCGTAAACCACCTGCCCCGCTATTCGGTGGCCGCCGTTTTATTGATGTTTTTCATAGTAATGATAACCGACAGCGCGGCGTATATCATAGGAAGTATTTTCAAGAGATGGCTGCCCTATAAACTGGCTCCCGAAATAAGCCCCAACAAGACGATAGTCGGCGGTATCGGCGGACTTATCGGCGGTATGGCCGCCGCGGTCGCAGCGTTCTATATCTACTACGGTTTAAGCCTTGTAATCGGCACGCCGCAAATCTCCGTGCCCGGCTTGCCGCCCGTGGTATTTTTCCTGCTCACAGGCCTTTTGGGCGCGATATTCGGTCAGGCGGGCGATTTATTCGAAAGCGCGATAAAGCGCAAGTGCGGCGTAAAGGACACGGGCAAGCTCCTGCCCGGCCACGGCGGAGTTCTCGACAGGTTTGACAGCCTGCTTTTCTGCGGCGTAATTATCCTGCTTTGTTTCGGCATACTGGCAATATAAAAAAAGCTCCGCAAGGAGCTTTTTATAATATAGTTCTATAAACAGTCATTAATTGAAAATTATCGGGTATAATAATAAATGAAAAAAATATCTCTTATCGGCAGTACGGGCAGCATAGGCAGACAGGTTATAGAAATTGTAAAACGCTACCCCGACGAATATAAAATCGTCGCGCTTGCGGCCTCTTCCAACCGCGAACTTTTCAATCGTCAGGTCGAAGAACTCGGGCCCGACTTCTCCGCGCTCGCGTGCGAGGACAAGGAGAAGGCGCTCTGTGCGGCGGACTATTCCGCCGCCGATCTGGTGTTTAACGCCGCGGGCGGGTTCGCGGGGCTGGAATACAGCGTCAGGGCGCTCGGCGCGGGCAAGACGCTTGCGCTCGCCAACAAGGAAACGCTGGTTTGCGGCGGGTCGGAGATAATGCGGCTCGCGGCCGCAAATGGTGCGGAGATATTGCCCGTGGACAGCGAGCATTCCGCTCTGTGGCAGTGTATGCACTTCGACAAAACCGCACAAATACGGCGGCTTATAATAACCGCCAGCGGCGGAGCGTTCAGGGACGTGCCGCGCGAAGAGCTTAAACACGTCACGCCCGAGCAGGCGCTTGCGCACCCGACCTGGAAGATGGGCAGAAAAATTACGGTGGACAGCGCAACGCTCGTCAACAAGGGCTACGAGGTTATCGAGGCGCACGTGCTTTTCGGGACGGCGTACGAGAATATCGGCACGGTAATCCAGCCGCAGAGCGTTATACACTCGCTCGTTGAGTTTACCGACTGCTCTGTGCTGGCGCAGATGAGCTATCCGACTATGCTTGTGCCGATACAGCTGGCGCTGAGCTATCCCGAGCGGCTGGCAGCGGCGGTTGAGCCGATGGATTTCGGTAAGGCGTTCTCGCTCGATTTCAGGCCGCTTTCGCGCGCGGACTACCCCTGTTTCGACCTTGCGTTGAAGTGCGGGGAGGCGGGCGGGATTATGCCCTGCGCGCTGAACGCCGCGGACGAGGTGGCGGTGGCCGCGTTTCTTTCGGGGCGGATAGCGTTCACGGACATATCCGCCGTACTGGACGGCGTTTTGCAGGCTACGCCCGCCTGCGCGGTAGAGCTGGGGCTTTTAAGCGAAGTGGACCGCGCCGCGCGCGACAGGGCGCAAAAAATTATTGACAGGTTGTAATGATACTTCTTTCGGTTTCTTCTGTAATGAGCACCATATTTGCGGTTTTGCTTGCGATACTTATATTGCTGGCAATGATAACCGTGCACGAGTTCGGTCATTACCTCGCGGGTAAAGCGTTGAAATTCAAGATAAACGAATTCGCTATCGGGTTCGGGCCGAAACTTTTCAGGCGCGTCTCCAAAAAGACGGGCGAGGCGTTTTCGATAAGGCTTTTACCGCTCGGCGGGTTCTGCGCGTTCGAAGGCGAGGACAACGGCGCGGAAAGCGAGGGAAGTTTCAATTCGAAAGCGCCCTGGAAACGCATAATCGTACTTATTTCCGGCCCGCTTATGAACTACGTTCTCGCGGTTTTGCTCATTATTATCGCGATGCTGTCGTTCGGGCAGATGTTGTTTAAGGTCACGGCGGTAACTCCCGCCGAAGACAAGTACGCGCAGTACAGTCTTTGCGCGGACGACCTTATAACCTCGGTTGAAGGGACGGGCATTTATCTTACTTCCGATCTGATGTCCGCGCTAAAAGGCAAGCGCGAGGGCGATACCGTTGAAATGAAGATTATACGCGGCGGGGAAAAGAAGACGGTCGAGATTATGCTGCGCGCCGATTGCGACTTCGAAAACTCCGAGCAGACAAACAAGCTCTGGCGCGCGCTCGGCATAGGCACTTACGAGGGCGCGGACGGGCTGAGTTACTGGGCGGTCGGCGTGGAAAACCACCGTTTCGGGTTCTTCGAAACGCTCGGGCGGTCGTTTATGTACTCGTTCAAAATAGCGGGGACAATTTTCAAAGTCCTCGGCGAGCTGTTGACGGGCCACCTCAGTCTGTCGTCTATGGGCGGACCCGTGACGACGATAATGCTGACTTCGGAGATAGCCGCGCAGGGCGTGCAGAACTTCCTCGAAATCGCGGCGTATATCGGCGTGAACCTTGCAATGTTTAACCTACTGCCCATTCCCGCGTTGGACGGAAGTAAAGTTATCTTCTGTCTTATCGAATGGATTTTCCGAAAGCCCGTGCCGAGGAAGATAGAGGCGGTAATCCACGCGGTCGGGTTTATCCTCATTCTAGGTTTTGCGGTGCTGGTCGACGTTTTGCAGTTCATATAAAAAGGGGGGGCGTTCCGTAAACGAACTTCCCATCGTTCAAATCGATAACAAAAGGCTCTCGGACAATTGCCCGAGAGCCTTTAAATATGTATTTAATTCCACCGTTAAGCGGAAATGCGTTCCAAGCTGCCTATTTTATTGGCTTTGAGATCGTCGTCCCACAACCCGTCGTTTGCGAATTTCACACAGTACAGAGGCGCGCTTTGCAACTCTTCCCCGTAAATACGCAGATAAACGTCGTATTTTCCGCTTTCAAGACCGTGCTCCACATTGAATTCGAGCTCGTCCTTTACGGCAATTTCTCCAAGATCCGCAATAAACGCCGCCGCGCCGGTATCGTCGGTAAATATCAGCTTTGCCCGCTTGTTTCTGTTCAGATTTCCAAATCCCGCGTTTTGCAACGTGAGGCGGACGTTCAGCTTATCAGACGATGCCGAATAAGTAAATACCGAGTTTTTCAATACAAATCTGTATCCCAAACGGTTCTGTATGTAAGTAAAGGCGGTTTTGCCGTAATACTGTTTTTCTAATCCGCAAGCTTCGGTATAAAAGCTGTTTTTCCACTTTTTGATTACTCTGTTATCCCACTCTGCATTCAGATAACTTAAATGAATTTTATTCATTTCGGGTAGACACGTTTCGATATTGTGAAGCGGACTGTCGGGAACGGTAACTTCGCCGCCGAACGGCAAATGTGCGTTTTGGGCGCTTAAAAAATTTATATCGCGCTCTCTGTCACGGTAAGTTCCCAGATCACTTTCGGAGCCCAGATATCCGTCGTTATACAAGCCTAATCTGTAAGCCTTTTCGTCGGGCGATATTGAAATTTCTTCAACCTCGTCGTCAGATACGTTAATATAATTGTAGATCATTTCAGGCGTCCGCACCAACACGGGTATTTCGGAAGCGACGGTCAAAAAGGCGTTTACAAGCGGTGTTATATGCGCCGGATTTGCCGCCGCACTCGTATGCATTTCGCCCCAGGGGCCTATAAGTCCCGTTTCAATGGCGGTGACCGTATTCACGTAGCGGTTGAGCACAGAACAAATACTCCCGACGTGCCCAAGCATTACTTCGAGAGCCGGCTCCTTATCGGCGCTGCCGTTATAACCGGGATCGTAAGCAAACCTCACTATCGCATTTTTGTCGTTTTCTTTAAGATAAAAAAGCAGCGCGTCCAACCCTTCCAGCGCCTCGTCGGTGACCGGCTTGTCCGCCGTGTTGTTTACCGCCGCCGAAAACGCGCTTATATCGCAACGCAAATGATAAAGCTGAGTTTGTGAATTTATTATGCTCTTATTGTACGTCGCTCCGTTTTCGTCGATTTTTACATATACGGGACGGTAAAATCCCTGGTCGGGATTAGATATTTCCTCCGTGCTTTCCTCGTAATTCAAATCCTGAACGTGCTTTTCGCCCGCGTCGGTTTTACCGCACGCGGCAAAAACCGCGGCTATGATAAAAACCGATAAAATTATCGCTGTTAATCTTACTTTCATATATGCAATCCCTGTGTTTTTACAAAATTAAGGAAATTGTATCATAACGTCAATGAAAAAACAAGCGGTTGATTAAAGAACGCCCTTGTCGTATTGCGTTATTCCTCGCGCGGGGACTGTTTCGCCGCGCTGTAAAGCGCGAGCCGCCTGTTGAAGTTTTTGGAGGAGAAAATAAACGCGCCCGCGGCGATTACGATAACCACGTCTATGAAAATATAGGCGTTGTACGCCGTGCTGTAAAGCCAGAAATTGTCGTTGCCCGCGTCCATAGCGTACGCGCCGAACGCAAACACGCCCGAAAGCACGTGCGCGAGAAAGCGGAGCGAACCCGAAAGCACTGCGCCGAGCGCGAATTTAATCTGGGGCAGTCTGTCAAGCTTTTTTATATTCGAGAACGCGCCCGCAAAGCCGACCATTGCGAACGCAACGGGATAGTCTAAGAGGAACTGCGCGGGGTGGATAATGTACGGGTCCTGCATAGCCTGTAAGAGGCCGTAAATAAGGCCGACAAACAGCCCTTTTTTCGTGCCGTAGATGTAGGCGAAGAGCATTACGGGCAGCATAGAGGCCAGCGTTACGGAGCCGCCCTGCGGCATAGAAAACAGTTTTATATACGACAGCGCGAACGACAGCGCCACGCAAATTCCCGCAAGGGCAATACATTTGCTGTCGAAACCCCTGTTGTTTTTTCTGTCGATAACGAACGCCGCCGCGACCGAGAGAACTACCATACCCGCGGCGGAGCCGTACAGGGCCGCCTGATTTAGCCTGCCGTACACGTCGGAGTCGTAATAACCGTCGCCCGCAATCGCGCGGGAGTAGTAAACCACGAGGCATATAACCGTTGCGGTAAGCGAGGCCGCTATAAGGCAGACGGAAGTTATCACAGTGGCCTTGAACGCTTTTTTGGAGCAGAAGGCAGCGATATAGCTTGCGATAATTCCCGCGACCGTAACGCTGCCCGTGACGAGCGGGGGAACTAGCTCCAGCAGCATATCTGCGTTTTCGGTATAGCCCTTTTCGTAGATTTTAGCAAAGCCGAGCGACAGCATAGTCCCGATTACAGTTATAGCAAAGGTGAGCGAAACCGTGGTTGCGGTCTTTAAAAACGCGGGAAAACTTTCGCGTTTTTTAAGCTTTACAAACAGACCTATTCCGATAAGCGCTACGGCCAGAACGATAGCCGCATACATAAATACGGACGACAACAGGTCGCTTGCGTAATCCGTCCATACTTCCTTATAAAGGTAGTACTTGTTTCCGTCTTCGTGTTCGACGCGGTCGAAAAACGACGATAAGAGTGAATAGTGAAACATAAACCTCCCATACCGCCGCGAATTAAAAATAAAACGCTCCCGTGACAAAAAATCAGGGAACGCCGAAAATTCTCTTTGTCATATCGCTCAACCATTACGTTGCCGATTCAAAGGGTATAATCTCAGCCCGCTTTAAAGCGGGCACCCCCGACGGTAATTCAATTGTATTCGCCCCGAGGAGCGTAAAAAAATTATAGTATAAAACTTGCGCAAAGTCAATTGAAATTTACGGCGAAATAGGATATAATGGGGCGGAGGTGTTATATGGCATACGATTTTTACGCTTTTATGGACAGAATGAAGTATATCAAGCGCTGGCAGCTTATGCGTTCCGTCCGCGACGAAAATATTATGGAGCATTCACAGCAGGTCGCTATGTTTGCGCACGCGCTCGCCGTTATCAACAACAAGGTGTTTTCGGGGAATGCGGACGGGGGCAAGGCCGTGCTTTACGCCGTCTATCACGAGTGCGGCGAGGTTATGACGGGCGATTTACCCACGCCGATCAAGTACTACAACGTTCCGCTCAAAGAGGCGTATAAAAATCTCGAAGAGGTCGCTTGCGACAAACTGCTCAACACCCTGCCCGAGGAGTTGCGGGAAGAGCTGGCGGCGAGCATACGACCCGATACCGAGTGTTACGAGTACAAGCTTATGAAGGCGGCGGACAGGCTGGCGGCATACGTCAAGTGCCTCGAAGAGCTGAGATGCGGGAATAACGAGTTCGCCAAGGCGAAGAAGAGCATAGAGGACGATTTGCGCTCGCGGAAGATGCCCGAGGTGGAGTATTTCTTCGATAAGTTTATCGCAAGTTTCAACCGCTCTCTGGACGAGCTGGAAGGGCTTTGACGGAGGGGCGCCCGCGCGAAGAGGGGCCGTTTAGCCTGCCGCAAGAATTTACATAAAAAACATTCCCCCGCGCACAGTGCATCGGCGCAGGGGATACTTTCTTATTCAGTTTTAATTTCGGAAATCGCCTCCGTACGGTGCTTCGAAAGCACAGTGGTTATTATAACCGCGCGGCCGGCACTGCCGCCTAATCAAACCGTATTGGAATCAGACTTCCTCCGTAAACTTGTACATCGGAGTTTACCTTCCTTTTTCGTTCATTGTCTTGGCGTAGTAAAGTTTCATTACCTTACCTCCTTAACAATTTTTCCCTTTTAAATTTTGTGTTCTTTGAAACTTTAAAAAGAATTTCCTTGACCCGCTTTCGCGGCTACGTTCCCTTCATATAGCTTACTCCATAGATTAATGTCGGTACCTAACATTTTTCGTAAGTTATTTTCTTTTTGTACTTTTATTATAGCACGGGTTTTCGGTTTGTCAATAGGTAAATTAAAAAAAATTATGGAAATTTAAAGTAAATTGTGACGGATATTTGAAAATCGTCGGGTAAAACGCTTAACTTTTAACGTTTTTAATACTATAATACATTGGTATTAAATTTTAACGGGAGATAATTATGTTTGACGGACATACCGCGCTGGGCTTTTGTATGGTCCTTGCGATAATTCTATTTGCCACCAAAGTTATCGGCCTTATATTCAGGAGACTGGGTCTTCCCCAGGTGCTCGGCTATATAATCGCCGGAATATTAATCGGGCCCGCTATCTTCGGCGACCCTCTCGGCGAGCACGGCTTCGCGCTTATCGGGGTGCAGGGAAAACCCTACTGGTGTTTCCTCTATCTTCCCGACGACAGCACCGTCCTTTCCGTGTTCTCCAAAATCGGCGTTCTGCTCCTTATGTTTTCCACGGGACTGGAAACCAACCTCAAAGAGCTTAAAAGCACCGGCCTTACCGCGGTGTTAATCGCGCTTGCGGGCGTATTTCTCCCGCTAGTTCTCGGGATTCTCATATCCCTGCCCTTCGGCAACATCGGCCTCGGTACGGCGAATATGTACCGTTGCGTGTTTATCGGCACGATACTCACGGCGACAAGCGTCGCGATAACCGTTTCCGTTCTGAAAGAGCTGGGTAAAATCAACACCAAGCTCGGAACGACGATTGTTTCGGCGGCTATAATCGACGACGTAATCGGCATCGTGCTCCTGTCCGTCGTCACGGGTATCGCGAAGGCGGGCGCGGGCGAGGACCTTACGGGTTTCGCCTGGTTCAAGGCCCAGTGGTGGGGAACGGTAATAATGATAATCGCGTTCTTCGCCGTCGCAGTGCTTGCGGGCTGGGGTTTCTCAAAGCTCTTCAAATGGCTCGACAAGCGCTGGCCCAACACCCACCGTATCCCCGTGTTCTCGCTGGCGGTATGTTTCCTGTACAGCTGGGTCGCGGAGGAAGTGTTCGGAGTAGCGGACATAACAGGCGCGTTCTTTGCGGGCGTCGTCCTTTCAACCGTTCACCGCGCAAGCGCCTACACCGACAAAAAGGTAGAGGTGAATACATACGCTATATTCGCGCCCGTCTTCTTTGCGAATATCGGCATTTCGAGTATAACCTTCGTAGGTCTTAATCCGAGCATACTTCTATTCGCCGTACTCGCAGTGTTTATGGGCCTTATCGGCAAGATTGTCGGTTGCGGCGCGGTATGCAAAGCGTTCAAGTACAATTTAAGGGAAAGCGCGATAGGCGGCGTAGGTATGATGGCGCGCGGCGAGGTCGCCCTCATTGTCACGGCGACGGTAACTAGCACCGCGCTCGGCCCGAACGCCCTTCCGCCCGAGTTTATGATTATGACGGTACTTTTGATACTGGTGTCCTCGATACTCACGCCCATACTGCTTAAAGTGCTTTACGGCAGGGAGAAACCTTCCGCAGGCGACGGCACGGCAGTGGAGCCCGTGACCGAAACGGTGGCGGAGGAGCCCGCTCAGGAAGGCGCAAATCAATAAAATAACGGCCGCCCGCAATGCGGGCGGCCGTAGTTTATTCTT
Organism: uncultured Christensenella sp.; assembly: GCA_910579705.1. Taxonomy (GTDB): domain Bacteria; phylum Bacillota; class Clostridia; order Christensenellales; family Borkfalkiaceae; genus Coproplasma. Next base: position 65,709 of record CAJTUI010000005.1, on the reverse strand, counting down.
CGGTATCGCCTAAAAGGTTCTTGTAATATTGTTCGAGGTTGTCGGCAATCGACCCGAGCGCGGTATAGAAAAAGTCGCGTTCCTGCTCGGTAAACCGCTCGCTGACGGCTTTGACTGCCAAGTCGGAGCGTTCGGAAATAAAATCCGCAAGTCTTTTACCTTGCTCGGTCAGCTTTACGGGCGAGTTGTGCTTGTACGGGTCGTACGTGACGAACCCCTTGTCGCGCATACTTTTGAGCGCGCGCGAAATCGCCGCCTTATCTTCCAGCGTAAGCTTTACAAGCTCTCCCGCGGTGAGCCCGTCGGGGTGCTCGTTCAGGTAATATCCGCACATTATATGTATCGATTTCAGTCCGTACTTATTCGACTCGAACTGTTTTATGCGCTGTACAAGCTTGTTAAGCTTTAAAATAGTGATTGTAAAATGCTCGAAAACTTTTTCCATTTACTACCTTCCCGTTGAAAAATCAACAATAAGATTTTATGATAAAATACCGCGTTTGTCAAACGATTTAAATAATAAAGCCGGCTTGCGGGCGTTGCGCCGACAAACCGGTCTTATTTTTTCTCTCAGTGCGAAAGCATCCAGCTTTTCACGTCTTCCCTTTCGATAGGTATAATGTTTTCGACAGGGTATTTGGAATTTATTCCTCCGTAGGTGTATACAAAGTATCTGCCGTCGTTCGTTATATACAAAGTCTCTTCATAGCCGCAAGGATCGCCGGGTGCACCGTAGGTGAATTTCTTGTCTATCGTAGAGGACAGAGTGTCGTAAACGACGCCGTCTATTTCTTTGTACATAGATATAATTCTCCTATTAAATAACCGTATAAACGGCCACCTCAAAATTTTATCATACGCCGCGCTATTAGTCAATGAATAGCGTTTTTTTATTTTTACTTCCCGCGTTTGTTAATTAATAAATATTTATGTTAATACCCATAAAAAAATTAAAAATAAGACAAGTAAAAATACTTGACACGGCATAATTTATCGTTTATTATAATGTAAAGCGAAAATGCTTTACAGGCGCTATGGACAAGTTTTCTTTCATATCCCTTTGGGACGCATACAGCGGTCTTCTGACAAAGACGCAACAGGAAATAACGCATTTGTATTTCAATCTCGATCTGACCGTATCGGAAATAGCCGAACAGAAAGGCATTTCGCGGCAGGCCGTTTCGGAGTGTCTTAAAGGCTGTAAAAAACAGTTGGAAGAATACGAGGACGGGCTGCACGTTCTGGAAAGACTGCACGGCGCGCGGGTTGCGTTTGCCGCAGTGCGCGACTGGGCGGAAAGCTTTCAGTCCGCGCACCCCGAATTTACCGAAGATATAACCGCGCTTAAACAGGCGTTGGACAAGAATTACTCGGAAGAAGACAAAAAAGCCAAGAGGTAGTTTATGGGAGCGTTTTCCTCGTTATCCGAAAGATTAAACCATATATTTTCCAAACTTACCAAACGCGGCCGCCTTACCGAGCTGGAAATTAAAACGGCTATGCGCGAGGTGCGCGTGGCGCTTTTGGAAGCGGACGTGAACGTCAAAGTCGCAAAACAGTTCTGCGCGGACGTTTCGGAAAAAGCGGTGGGACAGGAGATAATAAAAAGCCTCAATCCCGCCCAGCAGGTAATAAAGATAGTCAACGACGAGCTTATTGCGTTAATGGGCTCTTCTAACCAGAAACTTGTTGTTTCGCCCAAGCCGCCCACGATAATTATGATGTGCGGTTTGCAGGGCGCGGGCAAGACCACGCTTTGCGGCAAGCTTGCCGTCAACCTTAAAAAGAACGGTAAAAAACCCCTTCTGGTCGCGTGCGACGTATACCGTCCCGCCGCGATTAACCAGCTTAAAGTCGTGGGCAAGAACGCGGGCGCGGAGGTGTTTGAAAAAGGCACGCAAAACCCCGTCAAAACGGCGGAGCAGGCTGTGGAATACGCAAAGTCGCTCGGGTTCGACACCGTGGTCATAGACACGGCGGGCAGGCTTGAAATCGACGAGGCGCTTATGCAGGAGCTTGAAAACATCAAGCGCGCGGTGGACGTTTCCGAGATACTTTTAACCGTGGACTCTATGATGGGTCAGGTCGCCGTGAACGTTGCGAAAACGTTTAACGAGCGGCTGGAAGTCACCGGCATAATTTTGACCAAGCTTGACGGCGACACCCGCGGCGGCGCGTGTCTTTCGATAAAGGCGGTGACGGGCAAGCCAGTTAAATTTATCGGCGTTGGCGAAAAACTCACCGATTTAGAGCCGTTTTATCCCGACAGAATGGCCTCGCGCATACTCGGTATGGGCGACGTGCTTACGCTTATCGAAAAGGCGCAGGAGGCGGTTTCCGAAGAGCAGGCGAAGGCTATGCAGAAGAAAATGCTGGAAAACACCTTCACGCTCGAAGATTACCTTACCCAGTTCGAGAGTATGAAAAAGATGGGCGGCGCGCAGGCCGTGCTGGCTATGATGCCCGGTATGGGCGGCAAGGTCAGGGCCGAGGACATAGACGAAAACAGGATAGAGCGGACGAAAGCCATTATCCTTTCTATGACTAAGCGCGAGCGGACGGACCCCGCAATCATAAATTCGTCGCGGAAAAAGCGAATAGCGGCGGGCAGCGGGACGAGCGTTCAGGAAATAAACCAGCTTTTAAAACAGTTCGAGCAGACTAAACAGCTTATGAAACAGCTCAAATCGGGCAAGCGCCGTCTGCCGTTCGGTTAAGCGGCGATTATTTAGACAAAAATAAAATTTTTATATAGCCGAAAGGCACAAGGAGAAATGAAATGGCAGTTAAAATGAGATTGACGAGAATGGGCGACAAGAAATCGCCTTTCTACCGTGTGGTTGTTATCGATTCGCGCAAGGCGCAGTCGGGCGAGTATATCGATAAAATCGGTTACGTAGACCCCCTCAAAACCCCCGCGGAAGTCAATATCGACGTGGAGAAGGCTAAGGCCTGGCTTGCAAAGGGCGTTCAGCCTACCGAAACGGTTAAGAGCTATCTTGTAAAAGCGGGCGCTATTGAGCAGCCGAAAAAGCTTTCCGCGCCCAAGACCAACGACAAGAAAAAGAAGAGCTGAGTATAAAATAATTTCAGGCGCAACAATCCCGTTTACCGCGCCGTGGGAGCAAATATGTTGGATTTAATCAAATACGTAGTCGGCCAGTTTGCAGAAAAGAAGGACGAAGTCGAGTATCTTGTAGAGGAGAAGGAAACCGCGATTGAGGTCACCGTTCTCCTTGCTGAATCGGATATGGGCAAGGTCATCGGCAAGCAGGGCAAAATCGCCAAGGCGCTGAGAACGCTTATCAAAGCGTCCACTCCGCGCGACGGCAAGAAGTACGTGCTTGAAATCAAAGAAAAGCAATAATCAAATCTTTGCGTTTTTTAAAAACTGCAGGAAGAAACCAAGGAAAACCGCTTTACGCGTCCGAAAACGCGCCTGCGGTTTTTCGGCATAAAGTGAATTATGGACGATAGATTGCTTACCGTCGCGGCCGTGCTTAAACCGCAGGGAATACGCGGCGAAATAAAAGTCAAGGCCTTTACCGACGCCGCGGAGGATATTGCGGCGTTTAAAAAGGTGATTATCGACGGGGTGGAATACTCCGTTCTTTCGGTGCGCGCTCAGGGTGAGTTTGCGTATCTCGGCCTCAAAGGCATTGCCGACAGAAACGCGGCGGAACTTCTTCGCGGCAAGAGCGTGGAGGTCGCGCGGTCGGAGATACCCGAACTGCCCGAGGGCAGATACTATATCGCCGACCTTATCGGTTGCGAGGTGGTAACCGAGCGCGGCGATATTCTCGGCATTGTAAAGGAAGTCACGCCAGCGCGCACGGACATATATACTCTGGACGCAAAGGGTAGGGAGATATGTTTCGCGGCGGCCGACGGGGTTATATCCGACGTGGATATCGCGGCGAAAAAAATAACCGTTAACGCAAAGCGGTTCAAGGAAGTTTCAGTTTGAAAATCACCGTACTTACGCTGTTTCCCGAAATGTTTGCGCCGCTTTACGGCAGTATCATAGGCAGGGCGGTGAACGCGGGAAAACTCGATATAGAGATTGTTAACATTCGCGACTATGCCGAAAACAAGCATAGCAAGTGCGACGATTATCCGTTCGGGGGCGGCGCGGGAATGGTTATGATGCCGCAGCCGATAGGCTCCGCAATAACCGCAATAGACCCCGAGCACAGGGCGCGGAGGATATATCTCTCGCCCAAGGGCGCAACGTTCACGCAGGACAAGGCGTTCGGGCTGTTGGGCTACGAGCACCTTATTTTGCTTTGCGGGCATTACGAGGGCGTGGACCAGCGCGTTATAGACCTGTTTATAGACGAGGAGATTTCGATAGGCGATTACGTGCTTACGGGCGGCGAACTGCCCGCAATGGTCGTCTGCGACTGTCTTGCAAGGTATGTGGACGGAGTAATTTCTTCGCAGTCGCTGGTTGACGAAACGTTCGGGGAGAACGGGCTGGAATACCCGCAGTATACCCGTCCCGCGGTGTACGGCGGTCTGGCCGTGCCCGAGGTGTTGCTGTCGGGCAATCACGCGCAGATAGACAAATGGCGCAAGGAGCAGAGCGAGGCGCTTACGCGCAGACTCCGCCCCGACCTTTTTGGCGGCGGGAAACCGAACGGAGGTAAACAGTGAAACGCATACAGTGGTTCCCCGGTCATATGACCAAGGCAATGCGTATGATGGAGCAGTCCGTTCCGCTTGCGGACGGGATAATATACGTGCTGGACGCGCGTTGTCCCGCGGCGTCGTTCAACAAAAAGCTGTTGCGGCTCGCGGGCGCGAAACCCGTGCTGTACGTGCTCAACAAGGCCGACCTTGCGGACGAGCGGGCGGACGCGATACTTAAACTTTTCGGCGGTAACGCCGTCAAAATAAACGCCGCGAAAGCAAGTTCGAAAAGGGATATTACCGAGGCAATAGATAAATTAGTCAGCGAAAAAAGGGAGAGAAACCTCGCCAAGGGATACAGTAAAATTTTCCGATTTATAGTCGTGGGCGTGCCCAACACGGGCAAGAGCACGGTCATAAATCTGCTTGCGGGTTCCAGGCGCGCCGTCACGGGCGACAAGGCGGGCGTGACCCGCGGCAAGCAGTGGATAAGGCTTGACGGGTTCGAACTTCTGGATACGCCCGGCACTATGCCGCCGTCGTTTGAAAATCAGCAGCTTGCCCTGCGCCTTGCGTACGTCGGAAGTATCAACGACGATATACTAGATCTGGACGATATCGCGCTAGAACTTTTAGGCGAGATGTACGAAAAATATCCCAAGCGGCTGGAAGAGCGTTACGGCATAACGGGCGGAACGAAACTCGAAATGCTGGACTGCGTTTGCAGGCGGCGCGGCTTTGTCTTGCGCGGCGGCGAGCTCGACTACGAGCGGGCGGAACGCGCGGTCATAGACGATTTCAGAAAGGGCAGGCTGGGACGGATAACGCTCGATACGTGCGGGGATATGGCGGAGTTATTGAATGACCGATAAACTTTTTTACGAGCGGGAGCTTTTGAAAAAGGGCTATACGCATATCTGCGGCGTGGACGAAGTGGGCAGGGGCCCGCTGGCGGGGCCCGTGGTCTGCGCGGCCGTGATTATGCCGCTGGACGACGTTATCGGGGGCGTGGACGACAGCAAAAAGCTGACTGCGAAAACGCGTGAAAAACTGTCCGCGGCCATAATCGAAAAGGCGTTCGCCTGCCGCATATGCGCCGTCGAACCTAAGATTATAGACGAAATAAACATTCTCGCCGCGACAAAGCTTTGTATGAAGAACGCGGTGGAGGGACTGGATATAAGCCCAGACTTTGTGCTTACGGACGGGAATATGACGCTGGATATAGACTTCCCGCAACAGAGCATAATAAAGGGCGACGGCCTGAGCTATTCGATAGGCGCGGCCTCGATTATAGCCAAGGTTTACCGCGACGCGCTTATGGACGGGCTGGATAAGATCTATCCCGAATACGCGTTTGCGAAAAACAAGGGCTACGGTACCGCAGTACATATAGACGCTATAAAACGCGCGGGACTATGCCCCGTTCACCGCAGGAGTTTTACGAAAAAATGGCAGTAAGGCGTAAGAAGGCAGAGGGCGATATATCGCGCGTAGGGGCTGAATCGCGCGACGGGAAGCACATAGCGCTGGGGCGACGCGGCGAGCGCGCAGCGCGGAAATTCCTCAAAAAACAGGGCTATAAAATCCTTGCGCGAAACTTCAAGAACCCGTTCGGCGAGGTGGATATCATAGCGCGAAAGGGCGAGGTCACGGCGTTTGTCGAGGTCAAGACGAGGTGTACCGACAGTTACGGAACTCCGTCCGAGGCGGTGGGGCCCGAGCGGCAAAGGCGGTATATAGCGGGGGCAAATTATTATTTTACGGGTAAGAGGCACGACGGTATAATCAGGTTCGACGTAATCGAGGTTTACCGCGGCAGGATTAACCATATAGAAAACGCATTTTATTAAGGAGTAGTATTATGGAAAAACGAGCGTACGAAATCAAGTCGCACATCAACCGCGAAATCAGCGTCAGCGTAATACCCGGCCATTTCGCAACCAAGCACTCGCACGTCAGTCACTGTATCGATATGACGAAAGTCAAATCGCAGCTGAATATGGCTAAGGCGGCGGCGAAGATACTGGCGGACAGTTTCGTCGCAACGCCCGTCGACACCATAATCACGCTCGAAAGAATGAAGATGGTCGGCGCGTTTATGGCGAACTATCTCTCGCACGCGGGGATTAACGCGCGCCAGAACATCGCTGTGCTTACTCCCGAGCTCGTCGGGGAAAAGCTGATACTCAGGGATAACTTCCTGCCGTATATTATGAACAACAACGTGCTTCTTCTCACGGCGTCGGCGACGACAGGGCAGACCGTTCACAGCGGCATAGAGGGGATAAGGTATTACGGCGGTATGGCGGTCGGCGCGGCGACGGTTTTCGGCGGCGAGTTCGAGTGCGACGTGCCCGTCGTCAAGCTCTTCGGCGTGGAGGATATAAAGGACTATTGCTCGTATTCGGCGCAGGACTGTCCGCTCTGTAAAAAGGGCGTCAAGGTTGACGCGGTCGTCAATTCCTACGGTTATAGCAAAATAATTTAACAGCCGCCGCGGCCGCGAAAATTAATTGTGAAAATTGCGACACACCCCCTAAAATGAGTTGCGTCGCGCAAAAAAATTTGTTAATATAGTTACCGACTCGCGGCAGTCCGCTACTTTGAGTATGAATGCCGTAATCACAAAATGGAGGTCATATATAATGAAAGGTTTAGTTGAAGCTATCGAGAAAGAGGGAATGAAAAAGGAAGTTCCCCAGTTCAACGTAGGCGATACCGTAAAGGTCGGCTTCAAGGTAATCGAGGGCACGAAGGAAAGAATTCAGAACTTCGAAGGCGTCGTAATAGCTAAAAAGCACGGCGGCATAAGGGAAAGTTTCACCGTACGCAGGCTGTCGTTCGGCGTAGGCGTGGAAAGAACGTTCCCCCTTCACTCGCCGAAGATTGCGTCGATAACCGTAGTAAGAAAGGGCAAGGTAAGAAGGGCGAAACTTTATTACCTGCGCGGGCTTACCGGTAAAGCCGCCAAGATTGCGGAAGTTAAATAAAATTAAAAAAGCTCTTGCCACGCGCAAGAGCTTTTTGTTATACGTAAGAGGCGAATATGTTTTCCAAAATAACCAGCTTTGCGCTGAACGGCCTTGACGGCGTGCCGGTTGAGGTCGAAACGGATATAAACAAGGGTATGGTTGCGTACGACCTTGTCGGATTGCCCGACGCCGCGGTTAAAGAGAGCAGGGAGAGGGTGCGCTCGGCAATAAGAAACAGCGCGCTCAATTTTCCCGTTACCAAGATAACCATAAATCTCGCGCCCGCGGATTTGAAAAAGGAAGGCTCCCACTTCGATTTACCGCTTGCCATAAGTATTTTGAAGGCGAGCGACCAGCTTAACGCCGACACGGACTACGTATTTCTCGGCGAGCTGGCTCTGGACGGCGCTTTGCGCCCCGTGGCGGGTATTCTGCCAATCCTTATCTCGGCGCGGGACAGGGGCTTTACGCGCTTTATAGTGCCGTTTCCCAACGCCAACGAGGCAAGTTATATCGAGGGCGTGACGGTGTATGCGTTGAAGAGCCTTAAAGACACGGTGGACTTCTTAAAGGGCGAGGCGCAGTTTTCGCCCGTCGCGCCGCGCGGGTTCAGGGCAGCGGCGGGCGCGCGGGCTTACGCAGGGGATATGTCGCTTGTAAAGGGACAGGCCGTCGCAAAGCGCGCGATAGAAATTGCGGTTGCGGGCGGACACAACATTCTGCTTTCGGGCCCTCCCGGAACGGGCAAGACTATGCTTGCAAGGTGCATACCCACGATTATGCCCGATCTGACTTTCGAGGAGGCGCTGGAGGTTACGAAGATACTTTCCGTTTCGGGCGAGCTGTCCGAGGAGGGAATTGCGACTTTGCGCCCCTTCCGCACGCCGCACCACACGGCAAGCACGGTTTCGCTCTGCGGCGGCGGCAACGCAAAAATACGCGCGGGCGAGGTGTCCAAGGCGCACAACGGCGTACTGTTTCTGGACGAGTTGCCCGAGTATACGCGCAGCGCGCTGGAATCTTTAAGACAGCCTCTCGAAGACAGGGTTATAACGATAACGCGCGCCGGCGGCGCGGTGACGTTCCCCGCCGACTTTATACTGTGCGCGGGTATGAACCCCTGCCCGTGCGGGAATTACGGCTCGGCGCGGCTCACGTGCACCTGCACGCCGTCGCAGATACATAAGTACAGGAGCAAGGTTTCGGGCCCTCTTCTGGACAGGATAGACATACAGGTGGAGGCGGACGCGGTGGAGTACGACGATCTGGTTGCGGACGCGGACGAAGAGAGCAGCGCGGAGATAAAGGCGCGCGTGGAGCGGGCGCGGCACATACAGCGCGAACGGTTCGCGGACGACGGCATAAAGGTAAATTCCAATATGCGCGAAGTTCATATCAAAAAATACTGCCGCCTTTCGCGCGAGTGCGAAAGTATTTTAAAGGATGCGTTCGAAAGGTTCCGACTGTCGGCGCGCGCGAGAAGCAGGATAATCAAGGTCGCGCGCACCATTGCGGATCTGGACTTGTCGGAGGAGATAAAGCCCGCGCACGTACTCGAAGCGGTATCTTACCGCAGCGGCGATTTTAAATGATGTATACCGAGGAAGAAATAAACGTTATCACGCTTTCGGGCATATCGGAGCTCAGTTATAAAACGAGTAAGATATTGCTGGACGATTTCAAAGCGACAAGCCCCGATTTCGAAAAACACGGAAATTACCTGATTAAAACGCTGTCGGGCGGCGTATATAATAAAGTGAAGGCAAAATTTTACGACCCGTCTTTCCGCGCAGAAATGTTTGGCGGACTGGACGTGCGCGGCATTGAATGCGTCACTTATTTTTCTAAGCTGTATCCCGATTGCCTTAAAAATATCCCCGATCCGCCGCTCCTTCTCTATTGCAAGGGCGACACGCGGCTTTTGGGAAGCGAGTGCTTTTCGATTGTCGGCGCGAGGAAGAGCACGCCGAAAATGCGGGACGACTGCAAAAACTTTTCCGCGCGGTTGTCCGAAAAGTTTACGATAGTTTCGGGCCTTGCGGAGGGCGCGGACGCCGCGGCGCTGGAAGGCGCGCTTGACGCGGGCGGAAGGGTTATTTCCGTGCTCGCAAACGGGTTCGACCGCATATATCCCCCGTCGAACGTCAATTTGTACGGGCGGGTGGCGGAGCACGGGCTGGCGGTTACCGAATACCGACCCGAGGTTCCCGCAAGGGATTATCATTTCCGCGTTCGCAACCGCATAATCGCGGGGCTGTCGAGGGGAACGCTGGTTGCGTCGGCGGCGGAGCGCAGCGGCGCGCTGATAACCGCGAACTTAGCAGCGGATTACGGGCGGGACGTGTTTGCGTTTCCGCATTCCGTGGGCACGGGGCTCGGCGCGGGTTGCAACAAGCTTATTAAAAACGGGGCAAACCTTGCCGACAATATACTTGACATTTTTCGGTTTTATGGTTTAGACTTGTTGGAGTGCGAAAAAGTTGCGCTCACTGCGGACGAAGACGCGGTTTACGAACGTCTGCGCCTTACGGGCGAGGCGCACCTTACCGAACTTGCGCAGGCCGTTGATAAACAGCCGCGGGAGCTCGTTCTCATTTTGTCCGCGCTGGAAATAAAGGGACTTGTGAAAAACGCGGGCGGCAACAGATATTGCGCCGCGCGATAATATAATATACGAGAAGGACTGCGCGCGACAGGGCGCGCGAAACGAGGAAAGTATGGATTTAATTATAGTGGAATCGCCTTCCAAGGCAAAGACAATCTCAAAATACCTCAAAGGTAAGTTCAAGGTGGACGCCTCGGGCGGGCACGTAAGGGATTTACCCGAAAAGACGCTGGGCGTTAAGATTACCGATAATTTCGAGCCGAGATACGAAATAACGCCGAGCAAGAAAGAAGTCATCAAGCGGCTTTCGGCGGAGGCGCAGAAGGCCGAGAAAGTATATCTCGCGACCGACCCCGACCGCGAGGGCGAGGCGATAAGCTGGCATTTGCAGACCGTGCTCGGCCTTGACGAAAACGGCGCGAACCGTATCGAGTTCAACGAGATCTCGCCGTCGGCAGTCAAGAAGGCGCTCGGCTGTCCGAGAAAAATCAACTATAATCTTGTCGACGCGCAGCAGGCGCGCAGGGTTCTGGACAGACTCGTCGGCTATAAGCTGTCGCCGCTTTTAAACAACCGTATCCAGAACGGGCTTTCGGCGGGCAGGGTTCAGTCCGTCGCGCTACGGCTTATCGTGGACAGGGAACGCGAAATTCAGGCGTTCGTTCCCGACGAGTACTGGACTTTCAACGCAATGTTGCAGGATACGGATAAGAAGTATTCGCCGTTCAAGGCGGTTTACCAGTGCAAGAAGACGGGCGAAAGCGTTGGGAAAGAGCTTGCCGACAAGATAGAGGCGGAAGTCAGGAACGCGCCGTTCACGGTTACGAAGGTCAAGAAAGGCATAACCAGACAGCACGCGCCCGCGCCGTTCACGACCTCGTCGTTGCAGCAGGACGCGTCTAACAAGTTCGGTATGACCTCGCCCGAAACTATGCTTGTCGCCCAGCACCTTTACGAGGGTATGGACGTCGGCGGCGACCATATCGCGCTCATTACCTATATAAGAACGGACTCCGTGCGTATCTCCAAGGAGGCGCAGGATGTCGCGCTCGAATTTATCGCCAAGGAGTACGGCGGCGAGTACGTTCCCGAAAAGCCCAACTTCTACGCGACCAAGAAGGGCGCGCAGGACGCGCACGAGGCGATAAGGCCGATAAATCTTGCGGTCACGCCCGCAAGCGTCAAAGGCTCGCTCGATAAAAAGCATTACAACGTTTATAAACTTATATACGACAGGTTCGTCGCGTCGCAGATGGCGGAGGCGCAGTATAACTCTATGCAGGTGGAGGCGCAGGCGGCAGGCTATACGTTCAAGGCCAGCGGCAAGGCGTTGCTGTTTGCGGGCTTTACCGCGGCGTATCAGGAGCATAAGCAGGACGACGAGGAAGAGCTTTCCAAACTCCTTCCCCCCGTCGAGGAGGGCGACCCGGTCAACCTCAACGAGCTGACGAAGGAGCAGAAGTTCACACGCCCGCCGCTCAGGTATACGGACGCGTCGCTCGTCAAGGCTATGGAAGAAAAGGGTATAGGCAGGCCGTCAACCTACGCGTCCATCATCTCCGTGCTTACTAAGAGGCATTACGTGGATAAGGACGGCAAGTATATGGTTCCTACCGAAATCGCGTACAAGATAACGGATATGCTGGTCAAGTATTTCACGGACATAATGGACGTGGGCTTTACCGCGCATATGGAGGACGACCTCGACAAGATAGAGGACGGCGGTTGCGACTGGCACAAGATAATAGCGGACTTCTATCCCGCGTTCGCGGAAAAGCTTAAAACGGCGTCCACCGACGGCGACGAGCCGACGGACGTGAAGTGCGAAAAGTGCGGCAGTAATATGATACGGCGGCTTGGCAAGTACGGCAAGTATCTCGCGTGCTCAAACTATCCCGCGTGCTCAAACATAGTCAGCGAATCGGAGGTGGAAGTTTCCGAAATGCGCTGTCCCAAGTGCGGCGCGAATATGATTGTCAAAAGCGGCAAGTTCGGTAAATTCCTGGCTTGCCCCAACTATCCCGAATGCTCGTCCATTCTTCCCATAGACGCCAAGGTCACGGAAGAAAAGTGCTCCGACTGCGGTGCGTATATGCTGCTTAAAAAGGGCAAGTACGGAAACTTTTTGGAGTGCGCGAAATGCGGTTCCAAGCGCCCGCACGTTTCTGGCGACGGCGCGCAGAGCGAAAAGACGGAAGGAATCTGTCCCGATTGCGGCAAGCCTATGCGCCGTATGCGTTCCAAAACGGGCAAGATATATTACGGTTGCACGGGCTATCCCGACTGTAAGTTTTTAAGCTGGGACGTCCCTACGGGCGGCAAATGCCCGACTTGCGGACACTTCCTCATAAAGCGCGGAAACAAGATTAAGTGCTCGGACAAAAATTGCGAATACAGCGAGGAGCTGCCCGCGGAAGATGAGAATTGATATTATCGGTGCGGGGCTTGCGGGCGCGGAGGCGGCGGTATGGCTTGCGGAACGCGGCGTCAAGGTTACGCTTTACGATATAAAACCCGATAATTTCACGCCCGCGCACACCGATAAAAACTTCGGCGAACTGGTGTGCACCAACTCGCTCAAAAGCGCGGACGTTTACGGCAACGCCTGCGGACTGTTAAAGGAAGAAATGCGCCGTTTAGGCTCGTTCGTTATGGAGGCCGCGGACAAGACCCGCGTGCCCGCGGGCGGGGCGCTTGCGGTCGAAAGAGAGGCTTTCGCGCGGTATATTACCGAACGAATTTATTCCCACCCCGACATAGAAGTAATTTGCAAAGAGGTTGAACGGGTACCGCGCGGGCGGTGCATAGTCGCGACGGGGCCGCTTACCACAAAACCGCTTTCGGACGATATTCAAAGCATATGCGGGGGGCAATTGCATTTTTACGACGCGTCCGCGCCCATTGTTTCGCGGGACAGCCTTGATTTTTCCAAGTGCTTTTACGGCGACAGATACGGCAAGGGCGGCGACGATTACATAAACTGCCCGCTTGATAAAGAGGAGTACGAAAACTTCGTTAGTGCGCTCATATGCGCCGACAAAGCCGTTTTGCACGACTTCGACAAGAGGGAAATATTCGAGGGCTGTATGCCCGTCGAGGTGCTTGCGGCGCGCGGTGAGCAGTCGCTGAGGTTCGCAATGCTCAAACCCGTGGGACTTACGGGCGCGGGCGGCGAGAAGTATTACGCGGTGTTACAGCTGAGAAAAGAGAACGCGGGCGGCACGGCGTACAACCTCGTAGGGTTTCAGACCAACCTCAAATTCGGCGAGCAGAAGAGGGTTTTTTCCATGATACCCGCGCTCAATAACGCGGAGTTTTTAAGATACGGGGTTATGCACCGCAACACGTTCATAAACTCGCCGCTCTGTCTTAACGCGGACTTTTCGCTCAAAAGCAATGAAGAGGTATTTTTCGCGGGCCAGATTACGGGCGTCGAGGGCTACGTGGAATCGGCGGCAAGCGGGTTGCTTGCGGCGATACATTGCTATCGCAGGCTGAAAGGTCAACAGCCGGTTATTCCCGACGATACAACCGTTTCGGGCGCTTTGTCTGCACATATATCGCGGCCAAACGAAAACTTTCAGCCGATGAACGCGAATTTCGGTATTTTAAAACCCGCGGAAATCAGGATAAGGGACAAGAAACAGCGCTATAAATATCTCGCGGAGAGGGCGCTGGAAAGTATAGAAAAGTATAAGAGGAGTTTAAGTATATATGACTGAATTTCACGCAACGACTATTTGCGCCGTCAAGCGCGGCGGTAAAACGGCCATAGCCGGCGACGGTCAGGTCACTATGGGCGAAAGCGTCATTTTCAAAAACAGCGCGACCAAGGTCAGAAGAATTTACGGCGGTAAAGTCATTCTCGGCTTTGCGGGTTCCGTTTCGGACGCGTTTTCGCTCAGTGAAAAGTTCGAGGGTATGCTCAATAAATTTTCGGGCAACCTGATGCGTTCCGCCGTGGAGCTTGCCGAGCTTTGGCGTTCGGATAAAGCGATACGCAAGCTCGAAGCGCTTATGATTGTGGCGGACGAGCAGACAATGCTGATTGTGTCGGGCACGGGCGAGGTTATCGAACCGGACGACGGTATCGCGGCGATAGGCAGCGGCGGGAATTACGCGCTTGCGGCCGCGCGTGCGCTGTGTCAGAACACCGATTATACCGCCGAAGAAATCGCCAAAAAGTCGCTTAAAATCGCCAGCGAGATTTGCGTTTACACCAACGACAACATCAAGTGCGAAACAATCTGACAAGGAGGTATGGTATGGATTTAACGCCCAAACAGATAGTACACGAACTCAATAAACATATAATCGGCCAGAGCGAGGCGAAGAAAGCCGTTTCAATCGCTTTGAGAAACCGTTACCGCAGGAGTATGCTTTCGCCCGAATTGCAGGACGAAATCACGCCGAAAAATATCATAATGAAAGGCCCCACGGGCGTGGGCAAAACCGAGATTGCGAGAAGGCTTGCAAAGCTTGTCAAAGCGCCCTTTTTAAAGGTCGAGGCCACTAAGTATACCGAGGTTGGTTACGTAGGCAGGGACGTGGAGTCTATGGTGCGCGACCTTGCGGAGTGCGCGATACGCCTCGTCAAGGAAGAAAAGACCGCGGAGGTCAGGTTCAAGGCTATGGCCACGGCCGAGCGCAGGATTGCCAAGGTCGTCGCGGAAATGAAAAAAGACGAGCGCGGCGAAACCGCAAAAGAGGTTTTCGAGCAGCGTATCGTGGACGATATTCACGCGGGTAAGTACGATACCACCGTCATAGAAATCGAGGTGGAGGACGTGCCCAAGCCCCTTGAAATTTCGCCGGGCAGCGGCGCGGCTATCGACCTCGGCTCGATATTCAGCGGTATGGGTATGCACAAGAAAAAGAAACGCAAGATTACCGTGCGCGAGGCGAAGAACCTTATCGTCGCCGAAGAGGCCGACAAGCTTATCGATAACGACGCGGTGAACGCCGAGGCCGTAAGGCGCGCGGAGAACGACGGGATTATATTTATCGACGAAATAGACAAAATCGCGGGCAAGGGCAACCACGGCGCCGACGTTTCGCGCGAGGGCGTGCAGCGCGATATCTTACCTATCGTCGAGGGCTGTACGGTAATGACTAAGTACGGACCAATCAAAACGGACTACATTCTGTTTATCGCGGCGGGCGCGTTCCACGTTTCCAAAGTAGAGGATTTAATCCCCGAGCTTCAAGGCCGTTTCCCCATTCAGGTTGAGCTTCAAAGCCTGACGAAGGAGGATTTCGTTAATATCCTCACGCAGCCGCAGAACGCGATTACAACCCAGTATTCCGCTCTGCTTGCGGTTGACAATATCGACTTGCATTTCACCGCGGACGCGATAGAGAAGATTGCGGAGATTTCCGAGGACGTAAACTCCACTTCGGAGGACATAGGCGCGCGCCGTCTGCATACCGTTATGGAATACCTGCTCGAAGACATTTCATATAACGCGGGCGGGAACGATTATCCCGTCATACCCGTCAATATCGACGCGAAGTACGTAGAGGAACATCTCGAACACATAATCAAAAACCGCGATTTGAAGAAGTACGTTCTTTAAGGCGCGGGGAGAGGTTTTTTATGATTAATATTCCCAAGGGCACGAAGGACGTTCTGCCCGGTCAGGCCTATAAATGGCGCTATATCGAGGACGCGGCAAGAGAGGTTGCGCGGGTGTTTAACCTGTCGGAAATCCGCACCCCCACGTTCGAGCATACAGAGCTTTTCAAGCGCGGCGTGGGCGAAACCACGGACGTTGTCAATAAGGAAATGTATACGTTCGAGGACAAGGGCGGCAGGAGTATGACGCTCAAACCCGAGGGAACGGCGGGCGCGGCGCGGCTGTTTATCGAGAACGGACTTATGAGCAGCCCTATGCCCGTCAAGACCTTTTATATCACGCCCGCGTTCAGATACGAGCGGCCGCAGGCAGGCAGGCTGAGGGAGTTCCACCAGTTCGGCATAGAGGTGTTCGGCTCGCCCTCGTTCGAAACCGACGCGGAGGTTATTCTCGCCGCGTCGTCCTTTCTGGACAGGCTGGGCGTTTCGACAAAGCTGGAATTAAATTCAATCGGGTGCAGGGTATGCCGCGCCGAATACAATAAAGCGCTTAAAAACTACTTTGCGGCGAACATAGACTGTATGTGCGAAACCTGCCGTTCGCGGCTGGAAAAAAATCCGTTGCGCATTCTGGACTGCAAGGAAGAGGGCTGTAAAAAGTTCATAAAGGACGCGCCGCTTATAACCGATTATCTGTGCGGAGAATGCGCGGAGCACTTCGAGGGCGTGAAAAGCCTTTTGACCGCTCAGGGCGTGGAATTCACCGTTAACCCGCGCATAGTGCGGGGTTTGGACTATTATTCCAAGACGGTTTTTGAGTTTGTTTCAGACGAAATCGGCGCGCAGGGCACGGTTTGCGGCGGAGGCAGATACGACGGACTTATTTCCGATCTGGGCGCGGCCGCCACGCCCGCGATAGGCTTTGCGGCGGGCATAGAAAGGCTGATGTTGCTTATGGAAAATACGGGCGCAAACTTCCCCGAAGAGCAAAAGCCCCGCATATATATCGCGGGTATGGACGCGCAAACGCGCGGCGCGGCGTTTAAAATCGCGGCGGAGCTGAGGGAAAAAGGCATAAGCGCGGAAATCGACCATATGAACCGTTCCGTAAAGGCGCAGTTCAAGTACGCGGATAAATTGGGTGCGCAGTATGTCGCGGTTATCGGCGGGAACGAGCTGGCCTCGGGCGTTCTTACCGTTAAGAATATGAAGGACGGAACACAGGCCGCGGTTAAATGCGGAGAGTTATACTCATACTTAAAATAGATATAAATTAAAAGGAAGTGAACATTATGGTTGAAAAATTAAATACCGAAAAGTTTGACGAATTGCTCAAAGGCGACAAGCCCGTCGTTTGCGATTTCTACGCAACCTGGTGCGGACCCTGCAAGATGCTTGCGCCCGTTATGGACGCTGTAAGCGAAACGTACGCGGACAGGGCGGTGTTTGTCAAAGTGGACGTGGACGAAAATCCCCAGCTTGCGGCGCGTTACGGCATTATGTCGATACCGCTTGTGGCCGTATTTAAAGACGGCGAAGAGAAGGCCAAGTCTTTGGGATATATGTCAAAGACGGAGGCGGAGAAATTCGTATCCGACAACGTATAATCGCGGCGCGCGGAAAATTTTCCGCGCGCTTGATTTTTATTTTTAAGTAATCGGTTGAATTGGCGAAAAATTGTGATATAATAAATAAAAAACGGAGCGTATTATGATAGACATTTCCCTCATAGAAAAGACCGACCCCGAGATAGCCGAGGCGCTTAAACTCGAACTTGGCCGCCAGCAAAACAATATCGAGCTTATCGCAAGCGAAAATTTCGTTTCGCCCGCGGTGCTTGCGGCGGCGGGCAGTCACCTTACAAACAAGTATGCGGAGGGTTATCCCGCGCACAGGTATTATGGCGGCTGCCGTTTCGTCGATATTGCCGAGGAGCTGGCGAGAAACAGGCTTAAAGAAATTTTCGGGTGCGAGTACTGCAACGTTCAGCCGCACTCGGGCGCAAGCGCAAATCTTGCCGTGCTTTTCGCGGCGTGCAAGCCCGGCGACACGGTTATGGGTATGAACCTCGCGCACGGCGGGCACCTGTCGCACGGCTCGCCCGTCAACATTTCGGGTAAATATTTCAATATAGTTCCCTACGGCGTAACGGAGGGCGAAGAGGTTATCGACTACGACGATATGGAGAAAATCGCGCTGGAATGCAAGCCCAGGCTCATTATCTCGGGCGCTAGCGCTTACCCGCGCGTAATCGATTTCAAGCGTATAAGGGAAATCTGCGATAAGTGCGGCGCGCTTATGATGGTTGACATCGCGCATATCGCGGGGCTCGTCGCGGCGGGGCTGCACCCCTCGCCCGTGCCTTACGCGGACTTTGTCACCACTACAACGCACAAGACCTTGCGCGGCCCGCGCGGCGGCGTTATTATGTGCAAGGAGGAATGGGGCAAGGCGATTGACAAGGCGATATTCCCCGGCGTTCAGGGCGGGCCGCTTATGCATATCATTGCCGCGAAGGCGGTCGCGTTCAAAGAGGCGCTTTCGCCGGAGTTCAAAGAGTATCAGGGAAGAATTGTAAAAAACGCGGCGGCAATGGCCGAGAGGTTCCGCAAGCGCGGCGTTAAAATGGTTTCTGGCGGAACTGATAACCACCTGATACTTTTAAACCTTACCGATAAAAACATTACGGGTAAGGAGCTTGAACGTCTTCTCGATGAAGTGCATATCACCGTCAATAAGAACGCCGTCCCGTTCGACACGCAGAAACCGTTCGTAACCTCGGGTATCAGGATAGGCACGCCCGCTATGACCTCGCGCGGAATGAAGGAGGCGGAGGCGGAAAAAATTGCCGACCTCATAACCGACGTGATAGAGAGAAGAGAGCAGGCGGCGGAGCACGTGAACGCGGAGGTAGCAAAGCTTTGCAAGGCGTTCCCGCTGTACGAGGACTGCGTGAGATAATATATAAAACCGCCCCGCGGGGCGGAACATAAAACTTTGCAAAAAACATAACTTTCAAACGCTTGACAAGGCGACTGTGAAGCTATATAATTAAACCGCAATTTAAAGTTATTCTTTGGGGCGGGGTGAAATTCCCCACCGGTGGTAAAGTCCACGAAGGCCGAAAGGCCCCGAACGGGTGAGATTCCCGTACCGACGGTACAGTCCGGATGTTAAAAGAATTTTTAAACGGTTCTATTCGTTTTGACGCGCCCCGAATTTTCGGGGCGTTTTTTTCAAAGAACGACTTTAAAAATTTTATTTTAAGGAGTTCTTTTTTATGGAACAGGTTTATGCAGGCAAGAGCTATTTCAGCTCGGCAAGAATAGCGGTTATCGCTATGTTTTCGGCGCTGGCGGCGATTCTTTACATCTTCAACTTCGCTCTGCCTTTCGCCTTCCCCTCTTTTCTGGAATTCAAGTTTTCTGATATTCCCGTACTTATCGGCTCGTTCGCGCTCGGCCCCGTTTCCGCGGTCATCATCGTGGTTTCGGAAATACTCATTAAACTTGTAATCAAGGGCTCGTCCACTATGTTTGTCGGCGAACTGTCCGACCTGATAACCTCCTGCGCGTTTGCGGTAACGGCGGGGTTAATCTACAAGAAACACCGCACGCTGAAAGGCGCGCTCGTAGGAATGGGCATAGGTACCGTCATAGAGGTCGCAATCGCAATACTCATCAACTGGCTTATACTCGTCCCGTTCTATCTTCAATTTTTCTTCCACGGCAAGTGGGAACCGCTTATCAGCGCAATGACCCCGCTCTTCCCCAACTGCACGCGCGAAACTTTCTATAACTTTTATCTCTGGGCTTCGGTATTGCCCTTCAACCTTTTAAGGTGCGTCGTCGCGATTCTTATAACCCTGCCCGTGTACAAGCGCATATCCATACTTATAAACAGGTTCAACGCCAAACTCACGCCCAAGGAAAGCGAAAACAGCGAACGTACAAAAAAGATAAATATAGCGACTATCTGCGTCGGCATAGGCGTAATCGCTCTTTTGTTGCTGTTTGCACTTCTCCGCGTACTAGTATTCACCCCCGCAAAATAACGCTTAACCCCCGCGCTTTGCGCGGGGGTTTTAATTGATAAAAGGTGACCTCCCGAACGGCGGGAGGTCACCTTTTTATCACTCATAACAACGCGGTCAACGCATAGTTATGATTGACAATAAAAGTTCCGTCTGTTATATTTTTGTTATGGATACTATGTTTACAAGGTCGCTGCCCGTTTTGGGAGAGGGCGGCATACTCGCATTAAAAAATGCCCGCGTGGCGGTTTTCGGCATAGGCGGCGTGGGCGGTTACGCGGTGGAGGCCCTTGCGCGGGCAGGGGTCGGCGCGCTGGATTTAATCGACAGCGACACGGTGAACGCGACCAACATTAACCGCCAGATAATCGCAACCGTAAAGACAATCGGCCGTTACAAGGTGGACGTCGCGAAGGAGCGCGTCCTCGAAATCAATCCCGACTGCGTTGTAAATACCCACAAAACTTTCTATCTCCCCGAAACCGCGGGGCAGTTCGATTTCCGTTCGTTCGATTATATTGTGGACGCAATTGATACCGTCGCGGGAAAAATATCCATTGCGGAGCAGGCTTACAGGGCGGGTGTGCCCGTCATTAGCTGTATGTCTGCGGGCAATAAATTAAACCCCGCCGCGTTCGAGGTCGCGGACTTGTACAAAACTTCCGTATGCCCGCTTGCAAGGGTTATGCGCAGGGAACTTAAAAAGCGCGGAGTAGAGCGTTTAAAGGTGGTTTATTCGAGGGAAGAACCGATTGCCCCCGCCATATGCTGCGGCGAAAACGCGCGTGTGCCCGCAAGCGTGTCCTTCGTTCCGCCCGTTGCGGGGCTTATCGCCGCGGGAGAAGTAATAAAAGATCTGGCGATAAACGGCGGCGGGCGCACCGATTGACAACCGCATTAACTAACATAAATGGCAACCGTCCTCGCCCATACCTATTGACAACCATAAATTTTTGTAGTATAATACCCTTATAAAAACGGTTTTCTATAAGGGGGTTAATATGAACAAGAAAATTGTCGTGGCGGGCGCGCTTGCGCTGTTAATTTCCACGCAGGCGTTTGCTGCGGCGGGTTGCAAGAACGGAGAGGGACCGAAAGGTGAAAATCCCAAGCCCGATACCACCGAGGAGGTAATGCCGGAGTTCGGTTACGAAACTTACGACAATACCGATTTCAGTAATTATTCGGAAAACGGGCCCATTGAGTGCGAGCGCTTGCCCGAGCAGTTCGAAACCCGCGGCACGGCAGACCCTTACATATTCCGCTTTAACGGTATGTACTATCTGTACGCTACCACGCAGGCAGATTACGAATATATCGTCGGTTGGAAGAGCCGCGATTTAATGAACTGGGAGCAGTGCACGGGCGAGGGTTTGCAGCACGGCCACGTCAGCGAAGAGCGCGTTACAAAACACGCCTACGCGCCCGAGGTCTATTATTTCAACGGCAAGTTTTATATGTATACAAGTCCCGCTGGCAACGGACACTATGTGCTGTCCTCAGACAGTCCCGAGGGGCCGTTTACTCTCGAAACGGGCAATATCGGAATGTCGATAGACGGTTCGGTGTTTATCGACGACGACGAAAAAATGTACTTTCTCAACGCCGGCGGGTCGGGCATAGAAATTCATTCTATGAAGAATATGAAAGACATATCTTCGGCCGCCACCGTGCTTTCGAACACCAAACTGGGCTGGACGGAAGGCCCTATGATAATTAAGCGCAACGGAACGTATTTTCTGACCTATACGGGCGTGCACTATCTCAGCGACGGCTACCGCGTGGTTTACAGCACGGAGCAGGACGGAAACCCGCTCAACTCTTCGAACGCGTTTGCGCGCGGCGGCGAGGACCCGATACTTCTCAATGTGGAGGGAACGTATAAGGGCTTGGGACACAGCGCGTTCGTTCAGGGCCCCGATCTGGACAGCTATTATATCGTTTACCACAATATGAATCTGATTACTCCCGATAATTCCTGGCGGAGTATGAACATAGACCGCCTGATTTTCAACGGCACGCAGATGTCAGTCGACGGCGCGCCGAGCGGGTCGGTCAAGCCGGCTATGCCGGAGTTTTCCGCCGACGGGACGGACGGGGATAAGTTTACCGACAAAGGCGGCAAGAAAATTTCTTCGGCCGCGACGGGAGAGGTGTTTTCCGCCGAGTATAATTTTACGGGCGACAACGTCAAGTGTATAAGCGGGTATACCGACGAGGACAATTACGTTTATGTTTCGGTCGACTACGGCGGGCACAAGATAAGCCTTAACAGGGTGAAGGGCGGAAAGGTTTCGCTTTTTGCCGAGGGCGAACTTAAAAACGATTTCGACGCGGACGTTATCCACACGGTGCGCATTGCCTATGCGGACGGCGTTGCGGACGTGTACTTCGACAATATGTGCAAGATACGCGGCGCGGAAATAAATATCGCGGCGGGTAACATAGGCTACGATGGCGGCAGTGCGCACTTTACGGCATTTTCCAACGTTGCGC
Source organism: uncultured Christensenella sp. (assembly GCA_910579705.1). Lineage (GTDB taxonomy): Bacteria > Bacillota > Clostridia > Christensenellales > Borkfalkiaceae > Coproplasma. Next base: position 43,393 of record CAJTUI010000005.1, on the reverse strand, counting down.
GCGGCAGTTCGGACAGAAAGGAGCTAAAACAGTCGGGCGCGCAAATCGGCGCGCAGACCTTTTTACCCGAAGGCGAGTACGAAGGCCTCACTTCCTATAAACTCACGGGCGGGTCAAAAGTCGGGAAATTCGAAAGCGAGTTCGGCGGCGACGTCGATTACAACGGCGTCAACACGCTAAGGCTTGCCGAAAAAGACGACTTTGCAAGGTATTCCGTATATTTCAGGGAAAGCGGCAAGTATGCGCTTGCGCTCACTTACGACTCGCAATACGGCGGTACTCAGATAGGCGTGCAGGTAAATCTGGGCGAGGTCAAGTATGTAAAATTGCCAGAGGTTTACGCCGAGGACTGCGCTGTCGTCACGGCGGTTATAACCGAACTCAATATACGCGGCGGCGCGAACGTTATAAGTTTTTACGGCGGGGCGCGGGATACGGAGTTTATATCGTTTGCGTTCACGCCTACGGGAGCGGTAGACTTCGAGCAGGGCGAAACCGAGTATACTACCGGTCGCGAAAGGAGTATAAAATATTTCGGAGGCGAAAAGTTCATAAACGGCACGGCGGAGGTCGAGGTCAGAGTGAACTCGTTCAACGGCGCTAGCGCGGGACTTATTTTAAGAGCGGACAACTTCGCAAATTCGCAGTACGACGACGTTGCTTCCGTGCAGGGCTATTACATAGGCATAAACTCGACGAGCTTGTTTATAAGCCGATACAACTATAACTACTCCAAGATAAACTTGCAGACCGCGTTCCACGGCTTAAAGACAGGCGAATGGGTTACGTTGAAGGCGGAGCTTTACGGCAACAGCCTGACCGTGTACTTGAATGACGCGGTTGTGTTGGAGTATACCGACGCGCGGGCGGCGCTTAGCGGCTATGCGGGCATTTACGGCACGGGCGCGGAAGTTACTTTCAGGCAAATTACAATCAAATCGGAATAGAGTAAAGCGGCGGGCGTTAGGCCCGCCGCAATTATTTTCTTTAAAAATAATTGCAAATTATCGCGGCGGGGTTTATAATATTCTTATGGCAATTTTCATTTCCGAAAGTCCCGAGCAGACTTTGAATTTCGGGGCAGAATACGCAAAGAGCCTGTCCGCGGGCGACGTCGTTTTACTCGGCGGCGAAATGGGCGCGGGCAAGACGGTTTTCGCCAAGGGCGTTGCCGCGGGGCTGGGGATAACGGACGAAATTTTAAGCCCCACTTACGCGTATATGAACGACTATTACGGCAAGCTTTACCACTATGACTGTTACCGTTTGAAAGACGGCGGACAAGCCGAGGCGCTGGGGCTTACCGATTATTTCGGCGCGGGCGGAATTTGCCTTATTGAATGGTCGGAAAACATTGCTTCCGTATTGCCCGAGCGGGTGAAACGGGTGACGATAACTAAGACGGGGGAGGAAGAAAGGACGATTATTTATGAGTAAATTTCTTGCTGTCGACACGTCCTCGCGGTATCTCACGGTGCTTGCCGTGAACGGCGAAAAAAAGGTTTTAAGGCATATGACAGACTGCGCTATGCAGCACTCGAAAACGCTTATGGGCGAGGTGGAGCGCGCGTTTACGGACGCGGGGCTTACCCCTGCCGAGTGCGACTTCTTCGCGGCGGTAACGGGCCCCGGCTCGTTCACGGGCATACGCATAGGCATAGCCGCGGCAAAGGGTCTTGCGCAGGGCGCGGGCAAGCCGCTTGTCGCAATCACTTCGTTCGAGCTTCTGGCATATAATGTGAACAGCGAAAATTTTTATACCGTAATCGACGCCGCGCACGGCAACTATTACGTATGCGGTTTCGGCGCTCACGGGCGCGTAACGCTTGCGCCCGCCTTTATGAACGGCGCGCAGGTCGCAGCTCTCGGCGCGCCTTTGTACGGTTTCGAGGATTTGGCTTTACCGGACTATACCCGCCTCGATATAGGCGGCTGTCTGTATCCCGCGGCGGTTGCGTTAAGGTTACGCGCGGGCGGGGAAATGCGTGCGCTGTACGTAAAAAAGCCGCAGGCCGAGGAGGCGGGCAGATGCTGATTCGCGGCTGGAAGTACGAGGATATATTGCGCATATCCCAGATAGAAGAGGAGTGTTTTCCCGACGAACCCTGGAATTTCAAGATGCTTGCGTCCAGTTTCGAGCAGGAGAATTTCTTCGGAGTCATTGCAGAGGACGGCGGGGAAATCGCGGGCTACGGCGGTATAACCGTCGCCGCGGGTACTGCGGACGTGGACAACATCGCGGTTACGGAGCCCTACCGCCACAGCGGTATCGCAACCGCCGTTTTGTCGGAACTTATCTCTATCGCCAGAGCGCAGGGCGCGGAAAAGGTCTTTCTCGAAGTCAGGGTGTCGAACGTCGCGGCTATGAGCCTGTATCTCAAAAACGGGTTCAAGGGCGCGTACGCGCGTACGCGTTATTATGCGGACGGAGAGGACTGCCTCGTAATGTCGAAAGAGCTGTAATCGCGGCTTTGCGGTTAAGGAGTGCAACATACTTTTAAACGGTAAATTCGTTCCCGTGACGGTCTGCGGGGCGGGCAGGGATATACTGCTTTTACACGGCTATCTTTCCTGCAAGGAAAGCTTTTACCACCAGATAAAATTTCTCTCGTCGCATTTTAAAGTCACCGCGCCGGATATGCCGGGGTTCGGTAAATCGCCGCCGTTGGACGAGGCGTATTCCGTGTCCGATTACTGCGGCTGGCTTGAAGAATTTATAAAAAAATCGGGGCTGGAACGGCCGCACATAATCGCGCATTCGTTCGGCGCGCGAGTCGCCGTAAAGTATCTCGGCGGGCGCGGCGGCAGTGCTGACAGACTGGTAATAACGGGCGGCGCGGGGATTGTAAAACCGCGTTCACCGCGATATATGCGGCGGGTAAAGGCGTACAGGCGCGTGAAAAAGCTGTTTCCGAAGTACGCGGAAAGGCACTTCGGCAGCGCCGAATACCGTTCGCTTACTCCGATTATGAAAGAGAGCTATAAGAAGATAGTCAACGAAGATTTACAAGATTATGCGCGCAACATAACAAACAGGACTCTGCTTTTGTACGGGCTTGACGATACGGTCACGCCGTATACGGAAGAGGGGCGGACTTTCAATTCGCTCATTTCGGGCAGTCGTCTTCAACTTATGGAGGGCGGGCATTTCTGCTTTTGCGAGCATAGCGATAAATTTAACGAACTTGTTTATTCATTTTTAACGGAGAACTGAAAGTGGGCGTTTTTATTTCAATCCCGAAAACAATCGAATGTATTCTTACGGCGGTGATTTTCGCCGTTATGCTCTGCCTTGTTACATACAGGCAGGCGGGTGTTTTGCAATCCTCGGGATACGATAACGGCAAGTATTTCAAGTGGCTGAAAAAAAAGAGCAACCGCGCGTTCGGCAGGTTTGCGCTGCTTGCAATTATGTGCGCGCTTACTTCCGCGGTGGTAGGGCTGAGTTTCTCGTTCACGGCCGAATGGGCGGCTGTGATAAGCCTTGCGCCATACGTGCTGTTTTTCGCGCTCTTTCTGTGGGCGGATAGCAAGGTTGCGCTCCGCTCGTCCGTGACGGTCACCCCCAGGTTTACGCGCCTGTATGCGGCGTATTTTCTCGTCTGCGCGGTTGTTTCATATATACTCGTCACTTTACTCAACTTCGCGGATTACGTGTGGGGCGAAGCCGTCTTCGGAAGTCTGCGCTATTGCCCGCTCGCGCTTTTGCCGCTGGGCGCCGTTCCGCTTTTAATGCTTGCCAACGCGATAATCAAAATCTACGAAATACCGCACAACAAGAAGTTTATAAAGCGGGCGAAGAACAAGCTTGCGGCCTCGCATATAAAGGTTATCGCAATAACGGGCAGTTACGGCAAGACCAGCACCAAATTTATTCTGAACGGCCTGCTGTCGAAAAAATACCGCGTTCTGACAACGCCGCGTTCGCACAATACCCCGATAGGAATCGCGCTTGCGGTCAACAACGCCAACCTTGACGATTACGACGTGTTTATCGCGGAAATGGGCGCAAGGCACTTGGGCGACATTGCGGAGCTTTGCGAAATCTGTCCGCCCGACATATCGCTTATAACGGGCATATGCGGCCAGCATCTGGAAAGTTTCGGCACTTTTGCAAACGTAGTAAAAGCCAAGGGCGAAATACTTACCTATACGAAAGACCGCGCAATAATCGCGGACGACTGCTTCGATTTATTTGCGGAGTATCCCTGCCGCAAAACGCGTTGTCTGTGCGTGGACGGCGTGCAGTGCTCGGCCGATGGGACTTCTTTCACTCTTACGCTCGGCGGGAAATCGCGCGTGGTTGCCGCGGAACTTTTGGGCAGGCATTCGGCATATAATATAGGGCTTGCCGCAGACGCGGCTTTCGCCGCGGGAATGAGCCTTGACGAGATTGCGGAGGCCGTGGGCGGTATCGGGTTCATAGAGCACCGTCTGCAACTTATCAAGTCGAACGGCGTGTTTATTCTCGACGACGGATACAACTCCAACGTGAAAGGCGCGCGCGCCGCGCTGGAAGTTTTGAACTATTTCGGCGGCAGGAAAATCGTAATAACGCCGGGGCTTGTGGAACTGGGCGTTCTGGAAGAGGAGGAAAACTATCTTCTCGGCAAGCACCTTATCGGCGTTGACCGCATAATATTAGTGGGGGAAACGCTTGTGAAAGCCGTTGCGCGCGGCTATGAAGAGAACGGCGGCGATATGCAGAAGTTAAGCGTGGCGGCGAACCTTGCCGCGGCGCAGGCGCTTTTGAAAGAGTATATAGCCGAGGGCGACGCCGTGCTGTTTTTGAACGACCTGCCCGATATATACTGAAATACGAAAGATTAAATTTAAAATCCACCTAAGCTTAAAAATAAAGTAGAGGCGGATTTTTTTATGAACAGAAATATAGCCGTCGTATTCGGCGGAATATCAAACGAAAACGAAATCTCCGTGATAACGGGCACTATGGCGGCAAACGTCCTCAAAAACGGCGGCGACTGCGTTATACCCCTGTATATATCGCAACAAGGCGAGTTTTTCACTGGGGCGGGACTGGCGGATATAAACAATTTCAAGAACGGCAATTTCTCGTCGTTTCCGCGCGCGATAGTCGCAAAGGGCGGCATATATGTGCTGTCCAAGCGCGGAAAACCCAAAAAGTTCGTAAGAGTGGACGTTGCGCTCAACTGCTGTCACGGCGGGCTTGGCGAAGGCGGCGGGATCTGCGGGCTATTTGCCTTAAACTGCATTCCGCTTGCCAGCGCGGGTATGTTTGAATCTGCCGCGTTTATGGATAAGTATTACACCAAGCTTGTGCTCGGCACGCTGGGCGTAAACATAGCTCCGTACGTATATATGCGCGAGTTAACGGATTTCAGGCAGGCCGAAACGCTGGGTTATCCCGTGATAGTAAAGCCCGCGAAACTCGGTTCGAGCATTGGCATAGAGTGCGCCGAAAACGAGAGCGAGCTGGAAGCCGCGGTTATGTCCGCGTTCTTTTACGACGACGGGGTGATTGCCGAGCAGTTTTTAAAGGACCGCAGGGAGATAAATTGCGCCGCGTATTTCTCGGACGGAAGGGTCATAACTTCCGAGTGCGAGGAGGCGTTCACAAGCGGCGATATTTTAAGTTACGACGACAAGTACGCGGGCGGCGGAAAACGCGTTATGCCCGCGGATATACCCGAGCAAACCGCGAAAGAGATTAGGGGTGTAACTGAGCTTGTGTATACCAAACTCAATATGCGCGGCATAGTCCGTTTCGATTACATACTCAGCGGCGGGAAGGTGTATTTAAGCGAGGTTAACACCGTGCCCGGTTCGCTGTCGTATTATCTGCTGTCGAACGGGTTCAAGGACTTTTATCCCGTGTTGCAGGCGGTTATCGTTCAGGCGCTGGAAGATTACAGGCGGTGCGCGGAGAAGAAAATACTCAATACGGGAATATTGAACAATCTTCCTTCAAACGGTTGTAAACGCGGCGGTAAATGATATATAATGTCTGCATATGAAGAAGATTGCTATGACAACGCCGCTTGTGGAGATGGACGGGGACGAAATGACCCGCGTGCTCTGGCGGTGGATTAAGGAAATTCTTATCGAGCCGTATGTGGAGCTTAAAACCGAGTACTACGATTTAGGGCTTGAACACAGGGACGCGACGGACGATAAGGTCACGGAGGACAGCGCGCTTGCAACGCTTAAATACGGCGTTGCGGTTAAGTGCGCCACTATTACTCCGAACGCACAGCGGGTCGAGGAATACGGGCTTAAACGTATGTGGAAGAGCCCCAACGGCACGATAAGGCGCATACTCGACGGAACGGTGTTTCGCGCGCCGATACGCGCGGAGGGGATTACGCCGTACGTAAGCGGCTGGAAAAAGCCTATCGTTATTGCGCGGCACGCTTACGGCGATATTTATAACTCGGTGGAGGATAAGGCGCGGCAGGGCGAGCGGGCGTATATCGTAGTCACGGACGCGGACGGCAGGGAGTTGAGGCGCAGTCTTATACACGACTTTAACGACGGTTGCGGCATAGTGCAGGGCGTTCACAATACGGAGCAGTCCGTAATTGCGTTCGCAAGGTGCTGTTTCAAGTACGCACTCGAACATAAAATGCCCGTGTGGTTCGGCGCGAAGGACACTATTTCCAAGGTGTACGACCATCGTTTCAAGGATATATTCAACGAGGTTTACGAGCGGGAGTACAAGGCGCAGTTCGAAGACGCGGGGATATGCTATCTCTACACGCTTATTGACGACGTTGTGGCGCGCGTTATGCGCTCGGACGGCGGTATGCTGTGGGTGTGCAAAAACTACGACGGCGACGTTATGAGCGATATGGTCGCAACGGCGTACGGCTCGCTCGGAATGATGACTTCCGTTTTGGTTTCTGCCGACGGCAAGTACGAATATGAGGCCGCGCACGGAACAGTTACGCGGCACTATTACAGGCACAGGGAGGGCGGCGAAACCTCTACCAATCCCGTCGCGACAATCTTCGCCTGGACGGGCGCGCTTGCAAAGCGGGGAGAGCTGGACGGAAACGGCGAACTTACGTTGTTTGCAAAGCGGCTGGAACGCGCGACGCTTAAGACAATCGAAGAGGGGTATATGACGGGCGATCTGGTTCCGCTTTTTAAAAAGGAGGGCGTAACGCCCGTAAAACTCAACTCCAAAGAATTTCTTCAAGCAATAACGGAAAGAATATAAAACAGGCGGGACTTTCAAAGTCCCGCCTGTTTTTATTTTGCATTTTTTAGCGCGTACTCGAAGTTCACTCCGTAACCGTGCGCGGGGTCGGTCGCCCTTATGCTGTTTGCAACCAGCTCGCCCGCGAACGCGCTCGCCTTTTCAAGGCTTGCGGTTTCAAGATAATTCGCGGTAAACGCCGCGGCGAAAATATCGCCGGTGCCGTGGTAGCGCACGGGCAGTTTCTCCGCCCACACGTAAGAAAATTTCTTGTCCGAATAAATTACCTCGCCGATCAACCCGTCTTTTTCCGCGCCGGTAAGAACGATTGTCGCGTCCGTCAGAAGCGAAAGTTTTCCGATAACTTCCTCTATATATTCAATGCTCGCGTCCTGTCTGTATTCGGCCCCGCAAAGGAAACAGGCCTCGGTAAGATTGGGTAAAATTATATCCGCGGACTTTATGAGTTTTCGCATAGCCGCGACATATTCACTATCGAATGCGGGATAAAGCTTGCCGTTGTCACCGAACGCGGGGTCTATGATAATCTTGCACCCCTCGCCCGAAAATTCTTTAAAGCAGTCCCGCGCAACGTCCATAAGAGAGGCAGAGCCGAGGTAGCCGAGATAGAACGCGTCGAACTTAAACCCGTTCTGTTTCCATACGTTCATAATGTTCCGCGCCTCGTCTGTGAGGTCAAGGCAGCTCCATTTTTCAAACATAGTATGGTTGGACAGTAGGGCGGTCGGCAGAACGCACGTTTCCACGCCGTACGCCGAAAGCACGGGCAGGGCCACCGTCAGCGAGCACTGCCCCACGCAGGACAAATCCTGCATTGTAAGTATTCTTTTTGACAACATAATTCACCTTTTTTAATGTTTACTGTTGACTATTATACTCGATATTGATATTATTAAAATATCCAAATCAATACTTTTTTATAATACCAAACGGAGTGGAATATGTTGACTTACGCATTGGATGCGAAAAGCAAATACTGGTCGCTTTATTCCGCAATACGCGGAGATATTGTTTCGGGGCGGCTGAAAAGCGGCGACAAGCTCCCGTCCAAGCGCGCGCTCGCGCAAAATCTTTGCGTCAGCGTGGTGACCGTGCAGACCGCGTACGAGCAGTTGCTTGCGGAGGGCTACGTCTTTTCGAAGGAGCGCAGGGGCTATTTCGTCAGCAACGTAGCAGTTACGGAAATGCTCGGCGGCGGGCCGGCGTACGCAGGTGCGCGTACGCCGGCCCCGCCGCCCGCCCCGCAAGACAAAAAGTTCGCCGTCGACCTTGTCAAAGCCACCGCAACAGGGCTGTTTCCGTTCTCGGTCTGGGCGCGGCTTATGCGCGGAGTTCTGTCGGAGTGCGGAGAGCACCTTCTTGAACGCGTTCCGTGCGACGGCGACTTCGAGCTTAAACGGGCGTTGTCGGACTATCTTTACAGGGCGCGGGCGATAGAGGCAGACCCGCAAACTATAGTCATAGGCGCGGGCGCGGAATATCTCTACGGCATCCTCGTTCAACTTCTGGGGCGCGATAAGGTCTTCGCCGTGGAAAATCCCGGTTACGGTAAAATCTCGGCCGCATACCGCCTGTACGGCGCGCAGTGCCGATATATAGACGTGACGGAAAGCGGGGTGGACTGCGCTAAGGTCTACGACAGCGGCGCGCACGTTCTGCACGTTTCGCCGTCGCACCAGTTCCCTACGGGCGCGGTAATGCCCGTCGCCGTCCGCGCGGATTTAATCGGCTGGGCGCAGGCCGGAGGGCGCTATATCGTCGAGGACGATTACGACAGCGAGTTCCGTATGGCGGGTAAGCCGTTGCAGTGTATGCATTCGCTCTGTCCCGACAGGGTCATATATATGAACACCTTTTCAAAGAGCCTTGCGCCGTCTATGAGGCTGGGGTATATGGTTCTGCCTGCCGCGCTATATGCCGAGTACTTGAAGATTTTCGGGCATTTCGCCTGCGCCGTGCCGTTATTCGAGCAGAAAACGCTCGCCGCTATGCTTGACGGCGGATATTTCGAGCGACATATCTCGCGGCTTAAAAACCATTACCGCGCCGTGCGGCAGGCCGTGACCGAAAAATTGCTTACCGTTAAAGACTGCGTCGTGCGCGACAGCGGAAGCGGGTTGCACCTTCTCGCGGAGTTCCCGTCCGCGCCGTCGGACGAATTCATAAAGACGTACGCGGCGGAGAGGGGGATAAACGTACGGTGTATTTCGGATTACCTGCTCGCGCCCGCGAAAGTTGAAAAAAGGTGCGCGGTAATCAATTACGGCGGGCTCACGCCCGAGCAGGTCGCGAAAATAGATATATAAACTTGCCGCCCGCGGTTTAAGCGCGGGCGGCAAGTTCGGCGTATAAAAAAAGGAACATTTATTCAACGTTCCGTTTGTCTGTACTTATCAGTGGTGCATCATATTGTACATTGCCAAAGCGTAATAGTAAAAAATGTTTTTCTTTTCTTCTTCCTCGTAGAAATCCTCGTAATTTTCGTTGATACGCATAACAAACTCCTTTTTGTCTGAATTATATATTTTTTGTTTTGTAGCTCTTGTTAATTATCTCGCGCAATTTAAAACGACGTATGCAAGCGGTGAAATGTTGTCGTTTTCGCCGTCTTCCAACCTGTCTATCATTTCGTATAAAGCTGTCATTTTCAAAACCTCCAAAAAAGCGCTTCCTGATTTCGGTCGTAGTATAGCACTAAAAAAAATGTTAGTCAATAACAAACACAAAAATTTTTAAAATTTTATTTTTGTTACTTTCTAACAATATTATATGTTTGTAAGTATAATTTATGTTAACTTTCAGGTTTACAATTAAACTTTTGCAAAAAAATATCATAATTAACAAAAGTTTACAAAATTTAACATAATAAAATTTACGGCCTCCGCCTTATAAAAGCGGAGGCCGTAATTTAAAATAAGAGAGGGGGTGTATGCGCTTATTTTTCGAGAATATCGAGGTAGATGTCGGGGTCTGCGGTCTTACCGTTCACCGTCATCATAAAGTGCAGGTGCTCGCCGCGGTTCATTTCCATACCGCCCGCTTCCGCAATCGCGCCCAGCACGTCGCCGCGCTTTACCGTCTGTCCGACTTTAAGGTTTTCGGCCGCGGTTATATACTTGTAAATGCTGACGATGTTGTTTGCGTGCTTTACCTTGACGTAATTTTCGCCGATAAGGCTGTCGTTTACTATTTCGGTCACCGTTCCTTCAAGCACGGAATAAACCTCGTCGCCCGCCTTGCCTTCGAAATCCATACCCTGATGAACGGCGTATCTGTCAAGCGTTTCGTCGTAAGCGAATTCGTAAGCAACGGAAACAACCGCGGATTTTACGGGCAGACCGTAACCCGTTTCTCCGCCCGTGGGCTTGTCGGGGTTATCGGGGTTATCGGGGTTGTCGGGATTATCCGGATTGTCGGGGTTATCCGGATTATCGGGATTATCCGGATTATCAATGGAGGGGCCCGTCAACTGGCCCTTGTTGCCGACCGTGAATATAACCGTAACGGTTACTGCCGCGATTACCAGCAGGCACGCTGCCAGAATCAGATAGTAGAGTAAGACTTTCTTTTTGCTTTTCTTGTTTTCTTCTTTCATAATTTAACTCCTTGCGATAATGATATTGACAGCGGTAATATTTTTTATTCAGTATCCGCCGAAAATTATAGGGGACGCGATTTTAACCCCGCTCTGCTTTACGCAGATATGAAGATTAATTTCCTCTCCGTATAAATTGACCGAGTAAGGCAAGTCTGCCCTGCAATAATAATTCACGCTGTCGGAAAGCTCCTCAACGAAAACTATTTCACCGCCTACTTTTCTTAAAAACCCGTCCACGTCCAGTTCGGGATATTCCGTACATTCCCCGCACACGTCCGTAAGCGTAAGCTTTTTAAGGGCGGCGTTGCCGTAGGATATAACCTCGCGGCAGTTCTTCGAGCTGTCGCCGCAGAAAAAAGTATAGCTTTCTCCGCTTTCAAAGCACAGTCTTGACGGCAGTAGCGCCAGCGCTGCAATGAACGCGCCCGCCGCAAGCGTTACGGATAACAGTTTGATAAACCGCACGGTCACACCTCCTTACGCAGATTTTTATTGCCGCCGCAATGAAATCTTATACATAGGATTTGAAAAATTTTTTTCGGGTCCCCGAAAATATTGTCGCGCAAAATAAAAACCCCTTACGGCGCACACCGTAAGGGGTTAAAATTTTATTAAGTTCAACAGCCGCCGCAGGTCTTGCAGTTTCCGCTGCATTTCTTTGTCGGCTTGCCGGTTGCGGAAAACATTTCCCCGCAATAACTACGCTCTGCCGCGGCCCCGCATTTGGGGCAGGCAACGGGCTCGTCGTATTTTTTCACAAGTTCTTCGAATGCTTTGCCGCACTTCGAGCATACGTATTGTAAAATAGGCATAAGCGTTTCTCTCAGTTCCTCGGCGGCCGTTTTTCCCGCCTCTTTCTTTTCTGTTTGAGCGGACGTCTAAAGGGGTTGCTTTTAAGTAAAAACACGCCGATAACCGCGGTAAGCAACACCGCCGCGAACGTGACCAGCCAGAACCAGCCCGTTTCGTAAAAGGCGTATCCGTCCTGCCCGGGCACGGGCATATTCATTCCCCAGAACCCCGCAATCATAGTCGGCACGGCGAGAAGAATGGTGATTATGGTCAGTTTCTTCATTGTGTCGTTTGCGTTGTTGGAAATGACCGAACCGTACGCGTCCATCGTGACGCTCAAAATATTTTTATAGATATTACAGGTTTCTATTGCCTGTTTACCCTCGATAATAACGTCCTCGTACAAATCGAGATATTCCTCTCGGCTCGCCACTCCCTCGACCTTGAAAAGCTTTTCGTGCACTCTCTCGTTCGAGTTTAAAGAAGTGGAGAAGTAGACGAGCGAGTTCTGCAAATCCAGAAGCTGAATGATTTCGCTGTTTCGCATAGTGCGCCCCAGCTCGCTCTGGATACGGTGGTTTTTCCTGTCTATCTGTTTAAGGTAGTACAAAAATCTTTTCGCGTTTCCCAAAAGGAAAGTAAGTATAAAGTGCAGGGGCGCGTCCGTGCGCACGCTCTCTCTGCCCGTAATGAAATCCTTTAAAACGGTGTTGCCTTTCAGGCAGACCGTGACTATGCATTTCCCGTTGTAAATCACCGCAAGCGGCAGGGTGGTGTATCTGTCGCCGCCGTCCTCGTTCTCCTCGATAAGCGGGCAGTCGACGATAAACATACTGTTTCCGTCGTCGAATTCCGTACGCGCGCGTTCCTCTTCGTCCAGCGCGGCTTTAATCATATCCTCGGGGACGCCCGAGGCGATTGCAACGTCCTCGCACTCGTCGTCCGAAGGGTTGACCAAATCCACCCAGCACCCCGCGGTAAACCTTTCGGTTTGTACGGGCGCGCCGCTGCCGTTCGTTAAAAAGTACTTAACCATAGCTTTGTCCTCTATAAAATTTTGTTAAAAAAATGCACGGAAAATTCCGTGCAGAAAGATAACAAAATCGTTTAGCTTACGTACGGAACTTTTACGGCATATATCGTGCTGAAAAACAATTACAACTTGGGTCCATTTCGGTTTCCTTGAATTATAATATTTTTGAGTTGACTATATTATATACCATTATATTTTGTTTGGCAAGTAAATTGTCAAAACAATCAGATAACTATTTTTCCCTCCGTAAACGAGGCGAAAAACCCTTCCAGATCTGCGCCTGCGCCTATGAAACACCCGCACATATCCTCGTACGAAGCCACTTTGTAGAGGTTGTCTGCGAAGTACTTTTTAAGCCCCGCGCCGAACTTCTCGTCGCCTATCGACTGCCTTAACATATCGAAGAGTATAAGCCCCTTGTTATACGCGATGTTGGTGTACTCGTACTCGCTCTCGAAGTCTTTCAGGTGCCTGTTCATACTCGTGTCGGCTTCGCCGAAAATCTGGTTATACACGGAATAGTACGCCCTGTACGCCTTGGTTGCCGAGCCGATAATCCCCGTCCTCGTATATCCGTAAGTGGGATGGTTCTCGAAAAACATAAGCGTGCTGTACTCCGCAAGGCCTTCGTCCTGCCAGCCGCAGTTAATCTGGTCGCTGCCGACCATAGCATACCACCATTGGTGCGCGTTTTCGTGTACGATAGTGTAGATATTGTCGTCGGCCGCAAGCTCGTCGCTAATCATAGTGAGCGCGGGATATTCCATACCGCCGTAACAAAAACCCGTCTGAACGACGCATAGTGTGGGGTATACGTAGTTTCCGAACGCGCCCGAGAAGAACTTCACGCTGTCGCACGCCGCGGAAAGGCTGACCTGAGGGTTAGTGTCCTTGTAGTAATAATAGCTGACTTCCACGCCGCCGACTTTCTGGGTAACCACCTCGAATTTATCCGAAAGCACCATTGCGAAATCCCTCGCGTTTTCAAGCGTGTAGGTGCACTTTTTTCTGTCCGCCGCGGCAGACTCTTTTTCAAGCTTTCCGCTGGTCGCCGCAACATATCCCGCGGGTAAATCCACGGTCACGCGGTAATTCGCGCATTCGGACACGAACGGGTCGCCGCAGTAATAGTAGGGGCATTCGGTAAATCCCTCTCTCGTATACGCACAGAGCACGGGATAGAAATTGCCTAAATTTACGGCGTTCTCGGTCACGCCCGTGCGGTGGTTGACCTTGGCGAGAACGAGCTTATAGCTGATTTTGATGTTCACGCTCTCTTCGGGATATACGGGGGTCAACAGCGTTACGGTAAGTATATTTTCGTCCTCGCCGCCCACGTTCCAGGCCTGACAGTTCTCAACGCCTTCAACGCTCATACTGCCGTAGCTCGTCCCCGCATAGTACGCTTTGTTTGCATAGCTCTGGGAAACGGGAGTATAGGTCGCGCCCTCGCGGTAGGCGTTTCCGTACAGATTGAATTTAAGGTCGCCGATTTCGTTGTCCGTCGAATTGTAATATGTAAAATCAACCGTTCCCGTTACCGAACGGCTTTCGCTGTCGTAGATTGCCAGAATATCGTATGCGCTGACTTTGACGTCTTTTTTCCCGCAGGCGGTCAAAGTTAGAGAGGCCGCGGCCGCGCATACGATAAGCAGAATACAGATAAATCTTTTCACGTCACACCTCTTTTTTGCTAAAATATCTTATGCGGTGGTAAACATTATTAAAACCTTTTTTAACACATTTCCGCGCTTTGCAATAAAATGTATGGTATGATATTTTGCGTTGTGGCGGACAGCACGGTAAAACAGGCAAAGTCACTGCCCGACTGCGATATTGCGGTGTTCGGGTTCAAAGGGCTTGGCGAGGTGGATTACGAAAGCGAATTGAAGGGGCTGAGCGACAAGTTCGAGGACGCGGCGCGCCTTTCCAAATCGGCAAAATGCGGCGTTGTCAGCGGCTGCCGCACAAAGAGCCGCGGCGTGCTCAGGAAATCCGTTTCGGTCGCGGACAGGGGCAAGCTTCTGGGCATTTCGGATATGAACCACGTCATTGACACGGAGGACTTCAAAAGCGGCGCGGGGCTGGGCGTGTACAACGTTGCGGGCTATAAAATAGGAGTGTGCGTCGAGAACGATTTAATGTTTCCCGACTGTTTTAAGGCGTTTTCGCTGTGCGGTTGCAACGTCGTCGTCGCGCTTTTGGAAGAGATAAAAAACACCCTTCCCGCCGTGCTGATAAGAACTTACGCCTATCTTTACGGCGTGCCGGTTATAATGTGCGCCGGAAGTATGGCGTACTACGCGGAAATAACGGGCGAAATCGCCTCCTCGTCGCAACCCTTTTCGCTTTTCGAGGTGGACCCGCAGTCGCACTACCGCGTCATTACGACGCGTACGAAAGGTATGTGTTGCGACCTGCGCGAGGACTACTGATTATTCAATATCCGCAATCCGCGGATATTTATTTTTTTATTGCGGCGTTTACGCTTGTAATTTTAAAAAAATATTGCTATAATCATTACTGTTACAGCCGCGTTTGCGGCGGGGGAGAGCAGGTTATGTTAAGTATGACGGGTTATGGCAGAGGCGAGTACAGAGAGGGCGGCATAGAACTCACCGTCGAGATTAAGACGGTCAACAACCGCTATCTCGACGTTTCGGTCAAAAGCCCGCGCATCTTCATTGCGTATGAAGACGTAATCCGCAACATCGTACGCGAAAAGCTTACCCGCGGCCGCGCGGACGTTTACATAGGTTTTTCGGACAAGCGCGACAAGCCGCGCGCGCTGTATCTCGACGCGGCGGCGGCGAAAGCCTATGCGGACGCGGCGAGAAAAATAAGAGAGATGTTTCCCGACGCGGCGGACGATTTTTCGGTCATATCAGTACTCCGCTATCCCGACGTCGTAAAGACGGAGGACGTTGCCTGCGCCGACGACGAGTGCGTCGGGGCGCTGAAAATCGCGCTCGGCTCGGCTTTGGAGCGGCTGAACGAAATGCGCCGCACGGAGGGCGAAAAACTCAAAGCGGATATGCTTTCGAGAATGGACGTTATCGAGGCGCTTGTCGCGGACGTGGAAAAACGCGCTCCGCTGGTTGCCGAGGGGTATAAGACAAAGCTCGAAGCCAAGATGAAAAAAATTCTCGAAGGGGCGGAACCCGACGAAGGCAGGTTGTTGACCGAGGTCGCGGTGTTTACCGACAAGAGCAACATAGACGAAGAGCTTACGCGCCTTCACTCGCACATATCCCAGTTCCGCGACATCTGCGGCGAGGTGCTTGTAGGCAGAAAGCTGGACTTCCTCGTTCAGGAGTTCAATCGCGAAACAAACACGGTCTGCTCCAAGTCCAACGATTTGGAAATAACGCGGCTGGGGCTTGCGCTTAAAAACGAAATAGAGAAAGTGCGCGAGCAGGTTCAGAACATAGAATAAACGTTTCGCCGCGGCATATTGTGCGGCCAATTCGAATATGATGGATAATTTACTTATAGTTTTATCGGGCCCGTCGGGCGTCGGCAAGGGAACGATCGTCAACGAGCTTTTGAAAAGCGGCGGCTTTGCACTCAGCGTTTCCTGTACTACGCGCGGTATGCGCGAGGGCGAGAAGGACGGGGTTTCCTACTTTTTCATAGGCAGGGACGAGTTTGAAAAAAACATAGCCGCGGGCGGATTTTTGGAGTATTCCAACCACTTCGGCAACTATTACGGCACGCCGAAAGCGTTTGTGGAAAAACAGCTCCAAACGCATAATGTTATTCTCGAAATAGAAGTGGACGGGGCCTTGCAGGTCAAAAAGGTCTATCCCGACGCGGTGCTGATTATGGTTCTGCCGCCGGACAGGGAAGAGCTTGCCGCACGGCTGAGAGGCCGCGGCACGGAGAGCGAAGAGAAAATCGCAAAGCGGCTGGAACGTTACGATTACGAGGTTTCCAAAAAAGCCGAGTACGATTACGTAGTCGTCAACGACGATTTGCGTACCGCGGTGGCAAGCATACGCGGCATCATAAAAAGTTTAAAATAAAATGTGTTAATATAGTCGATAAAAGGAGTAGATATGATAAATCAACCTTCAGTGGATTTGCTGATTGACAGGCTCGGAGCGGAGGGACAGCCCGTGTCGCGTTACTGTCTTTGCGTGGTTGCGTCAAAGCGCGCAAGACAGATACTCGAACAGCATATGGCAAAGGGTCCCAGCCCCGAGGAGTATCTCAAAGAGATTTCGCTTGCCTGTCAGGAAATTGCCGACGGCAAAATCAAGTGCACCAAAGATTAAAAACGCTTCGCTGCGGTTTTCATACTGAGAAAACCGCAGCGTAAATTTAAAGAAATGTACGCGCAGGTAATCGTTGACGTCGCCCACAGTCAGGTGGACAGGATATTCGAATATTCCTGCCCCGACGAAACAAAGGTCGGGTGCAGGGTCAAAGTGCCTTTCGGCGGAAGGGTGATTGACGGCTTCGTCGTAGGCGTAAGCCGCGTTTCGTCGTATCCCGCGGACAAAGTTAAAAGTATCGTAGGCGCGGTGGACGAGCTGCCCGCGCTCGTTCCCGAGTGCTTTTCGCTTATGGAAAGCATAGCCTGTCGCTACCGCGTTCCCAAAGCGGCGGCGCTCAGGCTGTTTATACCTTCGGAAATGCGGCTCGGCAAAGTGCGGGAGGCGTATAAGAGTTACGCCGTCTTCAAGACTGCGGACGTAAAGCTTTCGGCCGCCGCAAAGAAACAGGCTCAGGCTCTGGAATATATCAAGGCGCGGGGCGAGTGCGAATTTACAGCGCTTTGCAACGAGTTCGGCCGCGGCGCCGTCAACGCGCTTGCGGGAAAGGGCGCGATAGAGATAAAGAAACGCAAAGTTTCGCGCAACCCGTTTTCTGGACTTCCGAAACGCGGCGGGGAAAAGGTGCTCACGCCCGCACAGCGCGCCGCGCTGGACGACATTGAAAATTCGGACAAGCGCGTGCATCTCATTCACGGCGTTACCGGCAGCGGTAAAACGGAAATTTACTTAAACGTAATCGCGCGGGAAATCGAGCGCGGCAGAACGGCGATTTTCCTCGTTCCCGAAATATCTTTAACGCCGCAGATGCTGGCGCAGCTGAGAAACAGGTTCGGCGGCGCGGCGGCAATCCTGCACAGCGGTCTTTCCGCGGGCGAGCGGTTCGACGAATGGTGGAGGTTGCGCTCCGGCGAGGCGAAGATAGCGATAGGCGCGCGGAGCGCGGTTTTCGCGCCGATGGAGAATATCGGCGCAATCATTATTGACGAAGAGCACGACTCCTCGTACGTCAGCGAATCCGCGCCGAGGTATTCTACGGTCGAAATAGCTAAAATGCGCGCGGAATACAACGGCGCAAAACTCGTGCTCGGCAGCGCTACGCCGTCGGTCGAAAGTTACGTAAAAGCCAAAGCGGGCAGATACGGGCTGATTACCCTTACGGAGCGGATTAACAAAAAACCTCTGCCCGAAATCATTATCGCGGATATGCGAAGAGAAGTGAGGCGCGGCAACAACACCGCGTTTTCCGCGGCGCTCAGGGAGGAGCTTGACGTAACGCTGAAAAGCGGCAATCAGGCGATTATATTTTTAAACAGGCGCGGGTATTCGCGCACGGTGCTGTGCCGCGACTGCGGCTACGTAGCAAAGTGCGAGAACTGCGACGTTGCGCTGACTTACCACAGCGAGGAAAACTGTCTTAAATGTCACTACTGCGGCGCGAAATACCGTAT
Source organism: uncultured Christensenella sp. (assembly GCA_910579705.1). Lineage (GTDB taxonomy): Bacteria > Bacillota > Clostridia > Christensenellales > Borkfalkiaceae > Coproplasma. The sequence continues at coordinate 25,041 of CAJTUI010000005.1, read as the reverse complement.
GCTCACGGCCTGTCCCGACTGCGGCGGCAAGCACGTTTTATACAGCGGAACGGGCACGCAGAAAGTCGTTGCGGATTTGAAGGGGCTTTTTCCCGCGGCGCGCATACTGAGAATGGATAACGACACGGTGTCCGGCAAGGACGGGCATTACAATATCCTGAAACAGTTTTCGGAGAAAAAGGCGGACGTGCTGGTCGGCACGCAGATGATTGCCAAGGGGCACGACTTCCCCGCCGTAACGCTCGTAGGGATTATGGACGCGGATATGAGCCTGCATTTTTCCGACTACCGCAGCGGCGAACGCACGTTCCAGCTTATCACTCAGGTTTCGGGCAGGAGCGGAAGAGCGGGCGAAGCGGGCAAGGTCGTTTTACAGACCTGCTCGCCCGAAAACTACATTCTGCGCTATGCGGTCGGTTACGACTACAACGGGTTTTTCGAAAACGAAATCGCGCTGAGAAAGGCGACGGGCTTCCCGCCTTATTCGCTCATTTGCAGGGTTATGGTCACTTCCGAAGACGGGGAGGCCGCGCTCGAAACCCTGAAAAACGTGTATTTTTCCATAGAGCGGCTCAGGCAGGACAACCCCGAAGAATTTATCTTTTTCAATAAGATGCATTCGCCGATAAAAAAAATTCAGGGCAAGCTCAGGTATCAGGTCCTTATGCGGTTGAAAGGCGGCGCCCTGCTCGGCGATATTTACGATATAGCGGTTAAAAACACGACCTCTTCTACGCTTGTGTACGTGGAGGAGAACCCCGTAAATCTGTCCTGACTTTGCGGGCGGGCGTACAAAGCTTGCGCCCCATCAAAATAAAACTTTCCAGAATTTAAGGAGAACGAAATGGCTAGAAAATTTGTCGTACAGACGGGCGACCCCGTTCTGAGAGAAAAATGTACGGAAGTTAAAACTTTCAACGGCGAGCTTTGGCGGCTGTTGGACGATATGAAGGAAACGGTCCGCGCCGAGGAGGGCGCGGGGCTTGCCGCGCCGCAGATAGGCATAGCGAAACGCGTTGTCGTAATCGACGTGGAGGAAGGCTTTTTCGAGCTTGTCAATCCCGTAATCGTAGCCGTCAAAGGCGAGCAGACGGGCGCGGAGGGCTGTCTTTCCGTCAAGGGCAAGCAGGGCACCGTTACGCGCCCCTACAAGGTCAGGGCCGAATACCGCGACAGGAACGGCAAGAAACACAAGCTCACTGCGGAGGGCTTTTTCGCCCGCGCGGTCTGTCACGAGCTTGACCACCTCGACGGAATACTCTATACCGACAGGGCGTCGGAAATTTACGATTTACCAGTCGAACAGTAAGGAGCCGTATTATGAAAATCGTCTTTGCGGGCTCGCCCGAATATGCCGTTCCCGCGCTCGACGCGCTTTATAAGAAGTACGGTGTGGCGGCCGTTATCACCCAGCCCGACAAGCCTGTCGGCAGAAAGAAAATTCTCACGCCCACGCCCGTAAAACGCCGCGCGCTCGAACTAGGTATCCACGTTTACGACTTCGAAAAGATACGCTTACACTCGGCGGAGGTTGCGGCGCTCGGCGCGGATATAATGATAACCTGCGCTTACGGTCAGTTGCTCACGGCGGATATATTGAACTGTTTCCCGTCGGGCGTGTGGAACCTGCACGCCTCGCTCCTGCCCGAATTCAGAGGCGCGTCGCCCATTCAGTCCGCCATACTTGCGGGTAAAACGCATACGGGAGTGACCGTAATGAAGACGGAGCTTTCGCTCGATACGGGCGACATACTGCTCGTCAAACGGTGCGCTATCGATAATATGACTTACGGCGAGCTTTCGGAAAAACTGTCCGAACTCTCCGCGCAGGCCGCCGTGGAGGCGGTTGAGCTGTTGCTCGGCGGCGACCCGCTCCTGCTTATGCAGGACGAGGCGAAGGCGACCCTGTGCAAAAAGATACAGAAGGGCGACGGTAAAATAGATTTCGGCAATTCGCCCGAGGATATATGCCGTTTAATACGCGCATATAACCCCCAGCCGACAGCGTTCTGCAATCAGGGCGGTAGCGTTCTCAACGTGCTTTATGCCGAGCCTTGCGAGGGAACGGGCGATATAGGCACGGTAATATGCGCCGACAAACGCGGGATATGCGTGGCCTGCGGCAGCGGCGCGGTGCTTATAAAGCAGTTACAGCCCGCGGGCGGCAAGGTTATGAACGCGGCAGACTACGTGAACGGCAGAAAGATAAAGGCGGGCGACAGGCTTGACTAACCCGATTTGCGACCCCTATCTGATATTGACTAAGGTATATCAGGGGGGTAAATACTTAAAACAGGCTATTGCGGAAACCGCAATCGAGCCGCAGAACAAGGCGCGCACCGTCAAGATATGTTACGGCGTACTTGAAAAAGATATTTATCTGGCGCATATTATAGGGTCAAATACCCAAAAACAGCCCAAAAGCGCGGTCAAACTCGTTTTGAAGATTGCGCTCTATATGCTCGAATTTATGGATAAGCACGGATATATGGTCGCGGACTGCGCCGTGGAGTTTATTAAAAAACTGGGCAAGGACGGGGCCGCTGGGTTTGTGAACGCGTTTTTGCGTTCCTATAAAATCCCGCCCGCGCCCGAAACCGCAGACGAGAGAATGAGCCTGGAAACGAGCGCGCCGCTCTGGCTGGTCAAAAAGTTGCGCCGCAGTTACAAGGCTGAGGCCGCGCAAATACTCTCCGCCCCGTCCGAGGGCGTGTGCGTGCGGTTCGTCCGCGGCGCGGAAAATTATATCGCAAAGCCGCATACCAAGACCCCGTTCGGGGGCTTGTATATATTCAAAAACTTTGTGCGCGACGAGGGGTTTTTCAGGGGCGACTATACCTTTCAGTCGATAGGCTCGATTGCCGTTTGCACGGCAATATCCCCCTGCGAGCGCCTTCTGGACGCGTGCGCCGCCCCCGGCGGCAAATCCGTCCTGCTTTCGGGCAAGTGCAAATCCGTCACCGCCTGCGAGTTGCATCCGCACCGCACGGAGCTTATCCAGAGCTATTGCGCGCGTATGGGCGCAGACAACGTGACGGCGGTCACGGCCGATTCGTCTAAGTTCAACCCCGAATACGAGCACAGTTTCGACGCCGTTCTCTGCGACGCGCCCTGCTCTGGAACGGGCGTGATAAACGAAAACCCCGACATCAAGCTTTTCAGAACGGCGGAGAGCGTGGCCGAACTCAATTCGGTTCAGCTCGCCATTCTGGAAAACTGCTCGCGCTACGTCGCGGACGGCGGCAGGCTGTACTATTCCACCTGCTCCGTCCTGCCCGAGGAAAACGACAGTATCGTATACGCGTTCCTGCAAAAGCATCCCGAGTACGAACTGAGCATTCCGTCCTCGCCGCTCGCTCACAGAAAAACCAAATTCGGTTTGCAGTTTCTTCCGCATATTTCGCTCGGCGCGGGGTTCTTCCTCGCGGCGTTCACAAGGAAATAAAATGAAAAAGATAATTCAGGATTTAAGCTTTGCGGAGCTGGAAAACTTAATACTTTCTTTCGGCGAGAAGAAGTTCCGCGCAAGACAGCTGTACGAGGGCCTGACGCGCGGTAAAAGCATTTCCGGAATAAACGTGCCTGCCGCACTCAGGGAAAAGCTTTTGTCCGAGTACGAGGACGAGCCCGTTAAAATCATAAAGACGCTGCGCTCGGAAGACGGGACTGAAAAATACCTGTATGCGCTCGCGGACGGCAACGTGGTCGAGGGCGTGCTTATGAAATACAAGTACGGCAACACCCAGTGCGTTTCTACTCAGGTCGGTTGCCGTATGGGCTGCAAGTTCTGCGCGAGCACGCTCGGCGGGCTTATCCGAAACCTCACCTCGGGCGAGATACTCGCTCAGGTTCTAACGGTCAACGCACTGCATTCCGTTCAGGGCAGGCGCGGGGTTACGAACGTTGTTTTGATGGGCAGCGGGGAGCCGCTGGACAACTACGGGAATGTGGTCGGCTTTCTCAAAAACGTTTCGGTGGAGGCGGGAATAAACATTTCGCCGCGCAATATATCGCTGTCAACCAGCGGGCTTGTGCCTAAGATATACGCGCTTGCGGACGAGGGGCTTGCGGTAAACCTCACCGTTTCCCTGCACGCCGTCACGGACGAGGAACGGGCGCGCACAATGCCCGTCGCGAAAAAATACTCTATATCAGAAATTTTAAAGGCCTGCTCGTACTACTTCGAAAAGACGGGCAGAAGATACATTTTCGAGTACGCTCTGATAGCGGGCGAAAACTGCGGCAAGGAGCACGCGGAAGGGCTTATCAATCTGTTGAAGGGCCGCCCCTGCCACGTAAATCTTATCCGCCTAAACGAGGTCAAGGAACGGGATCTGAGCACGATTACCGAAAAGCAGGCATACGCTTTTTTGGGTCTATTGGAAAAGGGCGGGCTTTCCGCCACGCTCCGCCGCCGCACGGGCGCGGACATAGGCGGCGCCTGCGGCCAGCTGAGAGCAAATTATCTGAACGGTTAAAAGGAGAAAAAATATGGATATAAAAATAGCGCCTTCTATACTCGCGTCCGACTTCTCTGTTATGGGAGAAACGGTCAAAAAATTGGAGGCAAGCGGCGCGGACCTCATTCACTGCGACGTTATGGACGGAAGCTTTGTGGAGCCGATTACGTTCGGCGGGCAGATGATTAAAAATATCCGTCCGCTTACCAAGCTTGCGCTGGACGCGCACCTTATGGTCGAGCACCCGCAGACCCAGATAAAGTTCTTCGCGGAGGCGGGCGCGGATATTATCACCGTGCACTACAAGGCCTGTAACAAAATCTCTGGCGGATACCTCGCGGACACACTGCGCCTTATCAAGTCCTACGGCGTGAAGTGCGGCGCGGTCGTAAATCCCGACGTGCCCGTGGAACACATATTTCCCGTCTTTCCGCTCTGCGATATGGTCGTGATAATGTCGGTCTACCCCGGCTACGGCGGCCAGAAATTTATAGGCGACGTTATCCCCAAAATTAAAAAGGCCCGCGAATATGCCGTATCCATCGGCCGCCCCGAACTCGATATTCAGGTCGACGGCGGAGTGACGGAGGAGAACGCGGCGGAGATAATCGCGGCGGGCGCGAACGTGCTTGTCGCGGGTTCGGCCGTTTTTAAGTCGCGGGATATGGCCGCGACGATAGCAAAACTCAAATCTTAAACGCGGCGTAACCTTTTTTTTCGCCGCGGCATATAATGGTAATCAGAACAAATTTACGGAGAAAAGGTATGACCATTATATGTGTAAAACCGCCTAAGCCCGTGAGGGCGATACTGAGGATATTCTACCGCAAATGAAATACATCGATATGCATTGCGACACGGTCACCGTCTGCTTTGACGGCGGGCTGAACCTGCGCGATTGCGATTTACAAATCAGCGCCGAAAAACTTAATCGGTCGGACTGCGCGGCACAGTGCTTTGCGTTATTCACGCAGGGCGACGGTGCCGCGCTCCGTTTCGGACAATACCTCGGCTTTTACAGCGCCGCCGCGCCCGAAAATTTCAGGCCAGTGACGGACGGCCGCGACCTTGCCGCCTGCATATCCGGCGGCAGTACGGGCGCGATTTTAACCGTCGAAAACCTCGGCTTTATCGGCGACGATTTGCAAAAGCTCGAACACCTTGCGTCGGCGGGTGTCAAAATGGCCTCGCTTGTCTGGAACTACGAAAACTCTCTGGCGTATCCGAATCTCGTATTCAAAAACGGGGAGCCGCAGTTTTCCGTGCGCGAGCCGAGGGGGCTTAAACCCGCGGGCAGGCTTGCCGCGGAAATGCTGGACAACCTCAAAATCATACTCGATATTTCGCACCTGTCGGACGGCGGCGCGGAGGAACTTCTCGCGGGCCGCAAAATCCCGCTCGTCGCCAGCCATTCCAACGCGGCCGGAGTCTGCGGGGTTTGCAGAAACCTCACGGACGGGCTTATAAAAAAAGTGGCCGACTGCGGCGGCGTTGTCGGCGTGAATTTCTGTAAGGACTTTCTCGGCGAGGGCGATACGCTCGCGTGCGTTCTCGCGCACGTAAAGCATATAATTAACGTCGGCGGAGAGGACGCGGTTGCGTTCGGGAGCGATTTCGACGGAATACCCGCGCCGCCCGATATGGAGACCTGCCTTAAAATGCCCGCGCTCGTCGGCTATCTTTCGGACGGCGGGATAAGCGGAAGCGTTCTGGAAAAACTCTGCTATAAAAACTTCGCGCGCGTGTTTGCGGAAGTTTGCGGCTGACGTAAATTTCTTGCGTTTCCGCAATGGAAGTGATATAATAAACTTATGAAAAACAAATTATTCGTACTGCTTGCGGTAATCGTCGTCGCGTTATCGGTTCCGTTCGTATCGGGCTGCGGCGCGCGGGCCGAGTTCGTTTTGCGCGAGGACGAACAGGGAAACAAATATTACGTTGTAAGCTGCGCGGGCTACACAAGCTCGTTCGGCGGGGAGTACGTCATTCCCGAAACCTACGGCGAGGGCGAGGACAAGGCCCCCGTAACGGAAATCGCTATGCAGGGTTTCGCGGGCACGCGCATAACCAAAATAACCATACCCGCCACGGTCACAAAGATAGGCAACGCGGCGTTCGCGCACTGCAACGAGCTGACGGAAGTGGTCTTCGCCGATGGCAGCGCGATTGACGAGATAAGCCGCGGCTGTTTCGGCTACTGTATGTTTCTTAAAAAGATAAATATACCCGCCACGGTCAGATCGATAGGTATTCTCGCGTTCAGCGAATGTTACCGTCTGGACGAGGTGGTTCTGCCCGCGGGGCTTGAACAAATAAAGCTGAAAGCGTTCTACAACGCGGGCATTCCCAAAGTCGTTATACCCGACGGAGTGAAAGAGATAGGCGTTGCGGCGTTCCACGGCTGCGTGAATATGAGGCTTGCGGCGGTGGGAGAGGGCGTGAAAAAAATCAGCGCGGGCGCGTTCGGATACTGCACCTCGCTGGAAAAGATATATCTTCCCCTGTCGCTGGAAAAGATAGACGGCGCGCACTACACGGACGGGAGCGAGGAGATTAAGTACGAGGACGGAACGTTCTATTGCGGACACGCCTTCCACGACGACGGCGCGCTTTCGGACGTGTACTTTGCGGGCGTGCGCGAGGAGTGGGAAACGCTTAAAAAGAACATAGACAACAAACCCGTAACTGAGTCCGGCGCGACGATGGACAATTCCGCGCTGTTTAAGGCTACTTTGCACTATTCTTCGCCGTTTACGGAATAAAAAAACGCCGTGCCGCTTTTGAAAGCGGCACGGCCTTATTTTCTTTTATTTAAGCTCTTTCAACGGTTTTAAGGCATCTCGTACAAACGTAACCGGAAACGGTTTTACCCTCCGAAACATACGAAACTTTCTGAACGTTTGCTTTAAACGTTCTTCTCGTTCTTCTTTTGGAATGGCTTACGTTGTTGCCCGTGGTCTGTCCTTTACCGCAAACGCTGCATACTCTCGACATATAATTACACCTCCGTGGGTTTTAAGCTGAAAATAAGCCGTTTCACAAAACGACCTCTAACAATATAACACGAGGTTTATAAAAAATCAATCAAAAACGGCGGGAAAGTTTAATTTTTTTTATTTTTTCCAAAATAATTTAAGGGAAACTCAAAATATTCTTGCAAAATTCGTAATTATGATATAAAATGAAAGCGTGACAGGCTTTGCGCGCAATGCGCGGATTTGTCGCACTTTATGGACGGTAGAAGTTTATGGCAGTCAATACAAGCAACGTTTACGGTAAAATTTCAATATCCGATACGGCCATCGCGAAGGTGGCTAAAAACGCTGCACTCGAATGCTACGGAATTGTCGATACGGTTTCGCGCCGATTTACCGATTCTCTGACAGAACTTCTCAAAAAGCAGCCCGGCGGGCGCGGCATAAAGGTTGTAACTTCGGGCGACAGAATTTTTATCGACGTGTTTGTTATTATTAAGTACGGCGTGTCGATTAACGCCGTTGCCGAATCGCTTAAAGAAAGCGTTAAATACAAGGTTGAAAAATTCACGGGAATGATAGTAGACACCGTGAACGTAAATATTATCGGGGTAAAACTATAATAGCTGTACTTTTCGGGTACAGCTATACTCAATTACGCACATCAACCCTTTATAGAGGAGTAATATGCAAAAAACCATCAACAGCACCGAGTTCCGTAAAATGGTCGCAAGCGGTGCGAGAATGCTTGATATAAACAGGGCCAAGGTTGACGCCCTTAACGTGTTTCCCGTTCCGGACGGCGATACGGGAACGAATATGTCGCTCACTATGCAGTCGGCGGTAAAGGAGATGAACGCCTGCTCGTCCAACCGTTTTCAGGAAATCTGCGACGCGGTTTCCAAGGGCGCGTTAAAGGGCGCGCGCGGCAATTCGGGCGTTATCTCGTCCCAGATTTTCAGGGGCATCTGCTCCGTTCTCAAAGATACCAAGGATTCGTTCGACACCAAAACTTTCGCCAGGGCGATGGAGGCGGGCACCAAGGTTGCTTACGCCGCGGTTTCCATTCCCAAGGAGGGCACAATACTCACGGTCGTCAGGCTTATGAGCGAGTCGGCCGTCAAGCTTGCCAATAAAAACAAGGACTTCGTAGATTTCCTGAACGCGCTCATAGAGGTCGGCGACGAGGCGCTGGCGCGCACGCCCGAACTGCTTCCCGTTCTTAAAAAGGCGGGCGTTGTGGACTCCGGCGGCGTGGGCCTTATGACGATAATGCGCGGTTTCCTTGCCGCAATCACGGGCGAAGACATCGGCACGGACAGCATTCCCACGGAGGCGCAGGACGGCCGCCGGGGCGAAGACGATTTGTTCGGCGACAACTCGGATATAATAAATCTCGATCTGGGCGACATAGAGTTTGCTTACTGTACGGAGTTCTTTATCGTTCACCTCAAACAGATGACCACGCTTGCCGACATCGACAAGCTGAAAGAAAAGCTTATGGGCATAGGCGACTCGGTAATCTGTATCGGCGATTTGGAGCTTGTCAAAGTCCACGTCCATACCAACACCCCCGGCCTCGCGCTCACGTACGCGCTCGAACTGGGCGAGCTTGACCGCCTTAAAATCGAAAATATGCTCGAAGAAAACCGCGCGCTCAAGGCCAAGCTCGAAGCCGAGAAGAAAGAGATGGGTATGCTCGCCATATGCGCGGGCACGGGCCTCGAAGAGATTTTCAAGGACCTTATGTGCGACAGGGTAATAGAGGGCGGACAGACGATGAACCCCTCGGCGCAGGACATAGCGGACGCCGTGCAGAAGATAAACGCGGCAAACGTGTTTGTATTCCCCAACAACTCTAACGTAATACTCGCGGCGGAGCAGGCGAAAGCGCTTGTCAACAACCGCACGATACACGTAATTCCCACCAAGAACGTGCCGCAGGGCTTTTCGGCGGCGCTGGCGTTCAATCCCGAGGCGTCCGTTCCCGAAAACAAGACGAATATGACGCACGCGATAGACTATGTTGCGTCGGGTATGGTAACTCACGCGGTGCGCAACACCACTATGAACGGGTTCAAGCTCAAAGAGGGCGACATTATCGGGCTTGACAACAAGCGCATACTCGCCAAGGGCGCGAGCATAGACGACGCGACGATGTCGCTTATCAAGGCGCTTAAAACCGAAGACCACGAAATGATAACGCTGTATTACGGCGAGGGCGTGACCGAAGAGGACGCGAACGGGCTTGCGGAAAAGGTTTCGGAGCAATATCCCGACTGCGACGTGGACGTTCATTTCGGCGGACAACCGGTGTACTACTATATGGTATCGCTGGAATAACAAATTCAAAAATTTATTTACAAGGGGAAGACTGGCGTCTTCCCTCAAAATTTATTATGCGGCTTACTTCCTTAAAGTTCGTTTCCGAAAAGCGGGAACGCGACTTCAATAAACTCAATATCTATTCGGCGGAAGACCTCGCGCGGCATTTCCCGCGCGATTATCTCGATATGACCAAGGTTTCCCTTTTGAAAGACGCGTATCACAACGACGTGGTTCTCACCTCCTGCGAGGTGCTGAACGTGGAGTTCAACCGCTACGCGCGCCGCCCGTACGTCAAGGCGCTGTGCCAGCAGGGCGGGTTTATGTTTTCCGCGGTGTGGTTCAACCAGCCCTACGTCGCGGCAAAGCTCAAACCCGGTAAGTATCTCTTTTACGGCAGGGTTCAGAACAAGTTCGGTATGGGGTGCTCTATGGTCAACCCGTCGTTCGAGGCGGCGGGCGCGAACTCGCGGCTGAAAGGCATAATCCCCGTCTATCCGCTTTCGGGCTCGCTCACGCAGGGCGTGGTCCGCGCGACTGTACGGCAGGCGTTGTCCAAGATAGCTATTTCAGGTTATATACCGTATTCGTTGCAGAGCAAGTACGCGCTGGGCGATTTGAAACGGGCGTACGAAAAAGTACATAACCCCGAAAGTCCGGCCGACGTGGAGGAGGGCTCGGCGCGCATCGCGCTCGAAGAATATTTCCTGCTCATTTCGGCGTTCAAGGTCATTAAGGGCGGCAGGGACGACGCGCGTCTGAACGCGTACTCGGTCTGCCGCGCGGAGCTGGACGAGTTTGTCGCGCGGTTCCCGTTCGAATTTACGGCGGGCCAGAAAAACGCAGTGGACGAAATTTTCGCGAATCTTAAATCCCCGCACGTAATGAACAGGCTGTTGCAGGGCGACGTGGGCAGCGGCAAGACCGCGGTCGCGTTTGCGGGCATTTTTATGGCGGTGAAGTCGGGTTATCAGGCGGCGATGATTGCGCCGACGGAAGTGCTCGCGCGGCAGAACGCGGCGCTTCTGGAAAAGTATTTTCCAGATTACAGCGTGCGCGCGCTCACGGGCTCTACGGCCGCGGCGGAGAAACGCGAAATCAAGAAGGGGCTTGCAAGCGGCGAAGTCGATATAATCTGCGGCACGCACGCCGTGATACAGGGCGACGTGGCGTTCAAAAATCTTTCGTTCGTGGTCTGCGACGAGCAGCACCGTTTCGGCGTGGCGCAGCGCGCGTCGCTTTCGGACAAGGGCGAGGGCTGCGACGTGCTGATTATGTCCGCAACCCCCATACCGCGCACTCTGTCGCTTATCTTTTACGGCGATCTGGACGTCACTTCTATTAAGGACAAGCCTGCCGCAAGGACGGAGATTTCCACTTCGATTATACCCGAGCGCAAGTATGCGGATATGTATAAGTACGTCGCGGAGCAGGCAAGGCTGGGCAACCAGACCTATTTCGTATGTCCCAAGATAGAGGGCGACGACGAGGGAACGGTGATGTCGGTTACCGAGCTTTACGACGAGCTGAAAGTCAAAATGCCGACGGTCAGGATTGCGCTGTTGCACGGCAGAATGCGAGACAAACAGAAAAACGAGATTATGGCGGCGTTCAGAAACAAGGAGTACGACTGCCTTGTTTCGACAACCGTTATAGAGGTCGGCGTGGACGTGCCCGACGCGACTACTATGATTATATATAATGCGGAAAGGTTCGGGCTGTCGCAGTTGCATCAGCTCCGCGGCCGCGTGGGCAGGGGGGCGAAAAAGAGCTATTGCTTTCTTCTCGCGGGCGCGGACACGGAGGAGGCGCGCGCAAGGCTTTCCGTAATAAAAAACAGTACGGACGGGTTCGCGATAGCGGAGGCGGATTTAAAACTGCGCGGCGGCGGGGATTTTATGGGCACGCGGCAGAGCGGGAGAATGCTTTCGGAAATCAAGAACCTGAAATTCCCCGTGGAAACGATATTCACGGCAAAGGCGCTTTCGGACGAGGCGTTCTCGGGCGCGTTCGATACGAGAGTTTTAACGAGGATTGCCGCGGAGAAATACGAGAGTCTGAAAGACGTGGCGCTCAACTGACGGCATAATTTGAAAAATCAGCGTTAAAACAATTGACAATTAAAAATAACAATGCTAAAATTACGTTTGCGATTATGATTAGTCTGCCATACTATGCTAATCGCAATATTTTTTTGTTTATTCCTTCCCGCATTTTAAGGGTATGCGGAGTAAGAAATATATTCCACAGGTTTTTTTAAACCGAGTAAAGCAAGGAGGAAGTTATGCCTACAATCAACCAGCTTATAAGAAACGGCAGAGAAAAACAGGTTTTCAAGAGCAAGTCGCCCATACTGGACAACTGTCCCCAGAAGCGCGGCGTGTGCCTTTCGGTCACGACCACCACTCCCAAAAAGCCCAACTCCGCTATAAGAAAGATTGCAAGAGTAAGACTGACCAATAAACAGGAAGGTACGGTTTACATTCCCGGCGAAGGTCACAACTTACAGGAGCACTCGTCCGTTCTCATCAGGGGCGGAAGAGTTAAGGACTTGCCCGGCGTTCGTTACCACATTATCCGCGGTGCGCTCGACACGGCAGGCGTTTCCAAGCGTAAACAGGCGCGTTCGCGTTACGGCGCTAAACGCCCCAAATAATTAAAGTTCGCTGAAATCAGTGAAAATTATCCCTACTTGTTTTCGGAATATATAATTACCCTTACCGATAAAAGTAGGCAGTATTCGCGGCTTGCCGCGGAGAAGATTTGCTACACGCGGAAATTGTGCGGCGCCAAGCGCGCCCTAAAATTTCAACGTGCAAGCAATAGCTTATTTAAAGGTATTAAATACCCTTAAAAAAACGCGTGCGCCGTATCAAAGCGGCGGGCGCGCAACAAAAAAAGGAGGATTCAATTATGCCCAGAAGAGGCGGCGTTCCCAAGAGGGACGTATTACCCGATCCCGTGTACGGCAGTAAGGTTGTGACAAAGCTTATCAACCAGATTATGTACGACGGTAAGAGGGGAACGGCACAGAACATCGTTTACGATGCTTTCAATATTATGAGTGAAAAACTCGGTAAAGACGCAATGGAAATTTTCAATCAGGCAATGAACAATCTTATGCCTGTTCTGGAAGTTAAGGCAAGGCGCGTCGGCGGTGCGAACTATCAGGTTCCTATCGAGATCAGGCCCGAAAGAAGGCAGACGCTTGCAATCCGCTGGCTCGTAATCGCAACCCGTAAGAGGAGCGAGCGCGAGATGTCCAGCAAGCTTGCGGCAGAGCTTATCGACGCGTATAACAACGCGGGCGGCGCTGTCAAGAAGAAGGAAGACACGCACAGAATGGCAGAGGCAAACAAGGCGTTTGCACATTTCAGGTTCTGAGTTTGAGGGTTTAATATGGCAAGAGAATACGATTTAAACCATACAAGAAATATAGGTATTATGGCGCATATCGACGCCGGCAAAACCACGACTACCGAGCGTATTTTGTACTATACCGGTATTAACCACAAGATAGGCGAAACGCACGACGGTTCCGCTACTATGGACTGGATGGTTCAGGAACAGGAGAGAGGTATCACCATTACCTCCGCCGCTACGACCTGCCACTGGACGAGGAGCGGTATGACCAAGAAGGACGAGTGCAGGATAAACATTATCGACACTCCGGGACACGTCGATTTCACCGTCGAGGTAGAGCGTTCTCTGCGCGTGCTCGACGGCGCGGTCGCAACGTTCTGCGCCAAGGGCGGCGTGGAACCCCAGTCCGAAACCGTCTGGCGTCAGGCGGACAAGTATAAGGTTCCCCGTATCGCGTACGTCAACAAAATGGATATCAACGGCGCAAACTTTGCGCGCGCCGTGCAGATGATGAGGGACAGGCTTAACGCAAACCCCGTTCCCATCGAACTTCCCATCGGCAAGGAAGACACCTTCAAGGGTATCGTAGACCTCGTCGAAATGAACGCGGAAATCTACGATTCCGAGGACGGTAAACAGTATCACAAGACCGAAATTCCCGACGATATGAAAGACGCCGCGGAAGAGGCGCACCTCGCGGTTATGGAGGCGGCGGCCGAAGGCGACGACGAGCTTATGGAAAAGTTCCTCGAAACTATGGAACTTACTCCCGAAGAAATCCGCAAGGGTCTGCGCGCGGCGACAATCGCTATGAAGTGCACCCCCGTGCTCTGCGGCTCGTCCTATAAAAACAAGGGCGTTCAGATGCTTTTAGACGCGGTTATCGACTATCTGCCTTCTCCCGTAGACGTTGCGCACGTAACGGGCGTCAACCCCGACACGGGCAAGGAAGAGGTCAGGGAAACGTCCGACGAAGAGCCTTTCGCGGGCCTTGCGTTCAAAATCGCAACCGACCCGTTCGTTGGCCGTCTGGCGTATTTCAGAGCTTATTCGGGCGTGCTCGATTCGGGCTCGTACTGCTATAACTCGTCCAAGGGTAAAAAGGAAAGGGTCGGCCGTCTCGTACAGATGCACGCTAATACCAGAACGGAAATTCCGAAGGTATATTCTGGCGACATCTGCGCTATCGTTGGTCTTAAAGACACTACCACGGGCGACACGCTCTGCGACGAAAAGCACCCTATCGTACTCGAACAGATGACTTTCTCCGACCCCGTTATCCAGCTCTCTATCGAGCCCAAGACCAAAGCGGGTCAGGAAAAAATGACTATGGCGCTTATCAAGCTCGCCGAAGAAGATCCCACGTTCAAGACCTATACCGATCAGGAAACGGGCCAGACGATTATCGCGGGTATGGGCGAGTTGCATCTCGACATTATCGTCGACAGACTTCTCAGGGAGTTCAAGGTCGAGGCTAACGTCGGCGCGCCTCAGGTTGCTTACCGCGAAACCATTAAAAAGGCCGTCGACTGCGAAGGCGTTTACAAGCGCCAGTCGGGCGGTAAGGGCCAGTACGGTCATTGTAAACTTCACTTAATCCCCGGCGAACCCGGTTCGGGCTACTCTTTCGAAGATCTGACCGTCGGCGGTTCTATTCCCAAGGAATATATCCCCGCAATCGACAAGGGTATTCAGGGCGCGGCAAGGAACGGTTTCCTTGCGGGCTACGAAGTTGTTGACTTCAAGATTCAGGTCTACGACGGTAGCTACCACGAGGTCGACTCCTCCGAAATGGCGTTCCAGATTGCAGGCTCTATGGGCTTTAAGGACGGTATGGCAAAGGCCAACCCCGTACTTCTCGAACCCATAATGAAGGTTGAAGTTATCACTCCCGACGACTATTTCGGCGATATTATGGGTAACGTAACCGCACGCCGCGGCACGATTATCTCCACCGACGACAGGGCGGGCGCAAAGGTTGTCGACGCGGAAGTTCCTCTTTCGGAAATGTTCGGTTACGCGACCGACCTTCGTTCGAGAACTCAGGGCAGAGGCCAGTTCACTATGCAGTTCGACCACTACGCGGAAGTTCCGAAGTCGGTATCCGAGAAAGTTATCGGCGAAAGGTCCAAAAAGTAATTCGGTGCGGCCCACAGTCGACAAAAAAATTATTAAATCGGCGCAAAATTATTTGTGTTTTTAAATTATTTAATATATAATGAATGAAACGCACCGATAATGCGCAAAAAGCAGCAAGTTAATGATAGATAGCTGCGACTCCGAGAGGAGTAAGTTATCATTTTATAAAATTTATTTATAAGGAGAAACAAAAATGGCAAAGGCTAAGTACGACAACAGCAAGCCCCACGTTAACATCGGCACAATCGGCCACGTTGACCACGGCAAGACCACTCTGACCGCAGCTATCACTATGGTTATGGCATGTAAGGGTCAGGCAGCAAAAATGAAATACGACGAGATCGATAAGGCTCCCGAAGAGAAGGCCCGCGGTATAACGATAAACACCGCTCACGTCGAGTATCAGACCGAAAAGCGCCACTACGCGCACGTTGACTGTCCGGGACACGCCGACTACGTTAAGAATATGATTACCGGCGCGGCTCAGATGGACGGCGCAATCCTCGTAGTTGCGGCAACCGACGGTCCCATGCCCCAGACCAGAGAGCACATTCTGCTTTCCCGTCAGGTAGGCGTTCCCTATATCGTAGTATTCCTCAACAAGTGCGACCAGATGGACGACCCCGAACTTCTCGAACTCGTTGAAATGGAAATCACCGACACCCTCGAAGGACAGGGTTTCAAGGATTGCCCCATTATCAGAGGATCGGCGCTCAAAGCGCTTGAAAAAGCGTCCTCCGGCGCTCCCGATGCGGAAGTTCTCGCAGCTCCCGAATGTCAGTGCATTCTTCAGCTCATGGACACCATCGACAGCTATATCCCCACTCCCGAAAGAGATACCGCTAAGCCCTTCCTCCTTCCCGTGGAAGACGTATTCACCATCTCCGGCCGCGGTACCGTTGCTACGGGCAGAGTTGAGAGAGGTACGGCACACGTAGGCGATCCCGCCGAAATCGTCGGCCTTATCGAGAAACCCGTTTCCACCGTTATTACCGGCCTTGAAATGTTCCACAAGAGCGTTGACGAAGCTATCGCAGGTTTCAACGTCGGCGCACTTCTCCGCGGTATCGACAGAAAGGGTATCGAGAAAGGACAGGTTCTTGCTAAGCCCGGCAGCGTTAAGACGGCTACCAAGTTTACCGCTCAGGTTTACGTTCTTAAAGCAGACGAGGGCGGCCGCCACACGCCTTTCTTCAACCACTATCGTCCTCAGTTCTTCATCAGAACGACCGACGTTACCGGTTCTATCGAACTTCCCAAGGGCGTAGAAATGGTTATGCCCGGCGATAACGTAGAAATCTCCGTTGAGCTTATCAAGCCCGTTGCGGTAGAAGAAAAGCTTCGTTTCGCTATCCGTGAAGGCGGCAGAACGGTTGGTTCCGGCACTATCGTAAAACTTCTCGGCTAATTAAAACCAAAATATAGCGCACCCGCAACGCGGGTGCGTTTTTTTGCGCGTAAAAAGTTTTTACGCGCAAAAATTTTTATGAAAAACTCAATTGGGGTTGACTTTTTGCGTATTTTCTGTTACACTCCAAATACGCAAGGTAAAGAGGACTTCGTCCTCTTTACCAAAAATTCTTAATTGATTAAGAATTCCGAAAAGCTTTTCGGAATTCACATATTGCGGAAAGCTTGGTGCCTTGCGAATAAAAATAGGGAGATGTAAAATGAAAAAGAACAGGTTAAAGTACTTCACCGTGCTTGTGCTCGCATTGGTTGCGGTGCTCTGTATTGCGCTTTTTTCTTTCGGTTGCGCCGAGCAAGGCCCTAAGGGCGATAAAGGCGAACAGGGAATTGCGGGCCCCAAGGGCGATCAGGGTTCTAAGGGTGAAAACGGAGAAGACGGCAAAGACGGTGAGGATGGAGAAGACGGCGCGGACGGGAAGTCGGCCTATGAGCTTTATGTCGAAGGGCTTGCGGAGGGGGAAACCCCGCTCACCGAGGAAGAATGGCTTGAAAGTCTTAAAGGAGAGAACGGAACAAACGGCTCAAACGGCTCAGACGGTAAATCCGCATATGAGATATATGTGGCCGGTGTTCCACAGGGCGTAACCCCGCTCACCGAGGCGGAGTGGCTTGAAAGCCTTAAAGGCGATAAGGGCGAACAGGGCGATAAGGGCGAGCAGGGTACGGACGGTAAATCGGCATATGACATATATGTGGAGACCGTTCCCGAGGGCGAAAAGCCTCTCGGCAAGGCGGAATGGCTTGCAAGTTTAAAGGGCGAAAACGGAATCGACGGCGCCACGACCATAACCGCACTCAACTATGTGAACAGCGGCGATGAGGGAAAGTTCGATAAATGGGGAATAAAGCACAGGCTTCTGATAAGCTATAAAAATGCCGAAAGCGAAGAAAAGACTCTGCTTTCGGAGGATAGTCTCAACATAGTAGACCAAAGCATATTTTATGACGCTGAAAGCGGTGAGGAGATATGGCAGCTGATTGACTTCAACGTCCGCCGTATCCGCCTTACGAAAGACATTGTCTGGACGGGCAGAGAATTTTCCGAGGTAAATTCAACCGGAAAGTATTATTCCAGAATAATAATCAATCACGACGTTGAGTTCGGTATGAACGGTAAAACGCTCTCGCTTGACGCATACGGGATAACCGTAACGGACAATTCGGCAGTAAGTTTCAAGAACGGCACGATACAGAGAATAGAGCGCGCTGTTGCAGACGCCTCAAACCCCGTCGGAACGGTTTCGGCGGACAAGCGCATTGTCTACGTTCCCGCAACCTATAAGAGCGGTGAAGGCACGCTTAACGCCGTTAGCGACGCGGAATGGGGAATAGTCAAGGAATTCAGCGAATATTCAGGCAACGAGGATTACGACGCGGGCAAGGTAAGAAAGGTAAGGGCAACAACCGTCGACGCTTCTTCCAATGCCGCGATACATGTACATAATTACTGCTCGCTCAAACTCGACACCGTAGAGCTGTACTCTATGTTTATGGGTGTTTACGTCGACGGAATGTCGTCTTCGGTAGAGGTCGTAAACAACAGCGTCATTGACTGTGAGGGCTCGTTCGGTATAGCAACCAACGCCCAGAGCGCTGAAAAGTACAACGTAATAGTCAGCGCCAAGGATTCGCTGATAAGGGCTGCGCAGGTTACCTCGCGCAGGTTGTATGCTCCCAATGTATTCGGTTGCAGTACTGCGGTTATGATTAACGTTCCCGGCTCGGTCATTATCGAAAACTGCGAACTCAACGGCACCACGCAGGCGCTTATTACGCGCAGCGGACACTCGGTGGTGCGCAATTCGGTGCTCTCCGCAAACGGAATATGCCCTTACGCTTTTGAAAATTATTACGAGGGCAGCAATTGGCATAATACAATCTGGAACACCGTGAACGGATTCGGCAATTTTACCGTAATAGTCGGTAATGCGAATAAGACTAATTATCAGAATTCCGCGGATTGCACGCTTACGAACTGCGAAATTATCACTCACAAGAACGCCTGGGGTCCCGTATGCGTTGCAGGCAACAAAGGCGACGCCGACGGATATAAAGACGGCAAGTGGATAGGCGCAACGCTTACCTACGACGCAATGACCTTCTCCCGTTCGGGCGCGGTGGGCTTCCACGTTCATAAATACAATTCAAATATAAAGGTGCACCGCCCCGAAATGCTTCTCAATGCAAACGAGTGGTATGAGGCGGACAGCCAGCAGAAGATAGAGGACCTGCTCGACTACGGCGCGACAAACGTCCGTCTTACCACGGATTTGAAACTTAAAGCCAACAACGCGGACGGCTATACATATATTTCAAGCGATATTAACGTCGGGCTCAACGGACATACTGTTACTATCGACTCGAACGGCCTTAAAATAACCAATAACGCCGAGGTTAAGTTCCAGAACGGAGCAGTTCTTATGAACGGCACAAAGGCGCCCGCAAGCGGGGTTGTAGACGGCAATTATGCGATAGAGGTAGGCGAATTCTGCAACCTTGAATTAGAGGCGGTAAAGCTTTACGCCAACAGAAGCGGTATATATCTCAACGGTACGGCGGCTTCGCTCGATATGTGGGCGGACTCGGCGATTTACGCCTGCGGATACTACGGCATAGGCACGAACGTAAACGGCACCAAGGGCTTTGGCGTTATAATCAACATTAAGTATTCGAAGGTATACGCCGGCTTTAACGCCTTCCCCGGCCTTGACGTCCGGCCCGCTAACCCGCAGGGCGAGGACAGATACGGCGTGGCGGTGCTGCTCAACGTGCCCGGCACGCTTAAAGTAGAAAAATTCTCGTATCTTGCAGGTTATACCCACGGACTTATCCTGCGCGAAGGCACGGCGGTTATCAATAACTCCGTGGTCGAGGTAACTGGCTATAATTCCAATCTCGATAAGTACTCCTTGTCTAACGAAACGCACGCGCACTGGGGCAAGGGTTTCAACGTCCCGTCGGCTGCGATAACGCTCGGAACATATCTCACAAAGGCCAACGATACGGAGTATCTGTATCAGAACCCCACCGATGTCATACTCACAAACGTTACTCTTAAAAAGAGCGACAATTCCTCGGCCTACGTTTGTATGCACAACGATAACGGCGCGGGAACTAAGCCGAGCACAACGCTCACGTTCGACGCGTTCACGGCGTGGAAATCGCTGGGCGCAGAAAACAAAAACGCCCCGCTTGTAACGCTTTGCGGTTCAAACGAAACCGACAGCAAGCTTACCGTTTGGGACGGAAGAGAGCTTTACGCCGCTTAACGGCTATTCTGAATTTTTTACGGCGCACCCTTTGGGTGCGCCGTAGCTTTTTATTTTATATTATTGAAGTATGCGCAGTGCTCTTTCAGCGTACAGTTCGCGCAGTCGGGCCGTTGCGAGTGGCAGACCCTCCGCCCGTGGTAGATAAGGTAATGGTGCGCCTTTGACCATTCCTCCTTCGGCAGTGCGGCGCAAAGCCCCTCTTCGACCTTTGCGGGCGTTTTTCCCTCGGCAATTCCAAGTCTGTTGGACACCCTGAACACATGCGTATCCACCGCGATTGCGTCGCCGCCGAACGCTACGGCGTAAACAACGTTTGCGGTTTTCTGGCCCACGCCCGCAAGCGTTTTAAGCTCTTCTAGCGTCGCGGGCACTTCCCCGCCGAATTTTTCGCATATATCCAGCGACGCGGAGAGTATGTGCGCGGCCTGGTTGCGGTAAAACCCGCAGGAGAATATGTATTTTTCAAGCTGCTCCTGCGTAAGTCCCAGCATCTTCTGCGGCGTGTTATACCTTTCAAACAGCACTTCGGTCACTTTGTTGACCCGCTCGTCCGTGCACTGCGCGGACAGGATCACCGCGACGAGAAGTTCGTACGGCGATCTGAATTTAAGCGCGGGCTGCGCGTCGGGATACAGCGCGGCAAGCTCGTCCAGAATTAATTTCGTCTTTCGTTCCATACGCCGATTTTACCATAAACCGAAACGCAAATCAACAATATCAGCCTATTTTTCCGAACGTAGTTCTGCCGTACGCCGTCTGCATTCTGTAAAACCCGTAAAACGCGGAATAGTTGCCCTGTCTAACCAGAAACTTCACTCTTTCAAGCATATTCTGCGGCACTTTAATTGAAAGCCCGCAACCTATATTCGCCTCTCGGGGTGTGTTTATAAGATTAACGGGCACGCCCGCCGCTTTAAGTCTGGCGTTGCAGTCTATCGCCTGCGACCGCGAGCGGAATACCGCGAGAAATTCTATCATAATTTAAGCCCTCGTAAAAATAAAATATATTATCATTCTATGTAACGGAGATAAATTATGATATATTTCGACAACGCCGCGACAGGCGGTTTCAAGCCCGACGGAGTAATCAACGCCGCTGCCGCGGCAATGAAGTTCTGCGCAAATCCCGGCAGGAGCGGGCATAAGCTCTCGCTTGCCTGTCTGGAACGCGTTTACGCCTGTCGCAAAATTCTGTGCGACTTTTTCAACGGTTACAGCTACGACAGAACGGTATTTACCAAAAACTGTACGGAGGCGCTCAATATAGCAATCTGCGGCACGCTCAAAGGCGGCGACGAGGTGGTTACGACCGTGGCCGAGCACAACTCCGTTCTGCGCCCGCTCGAACGGCTTAAAGCTCAGGGCGTAAACGTAAAGTACGCGCCGCTCAAAGACGGAGAAATAGACGCGGACGAAATAGTAAAACTCGTCACGCCGAAAACCCGCGCGGTTATCGTAACGCTCGCCTCCAACGTGACGGGCAGCGCGCCCGACGTGTCGCGGATAAGGGCGGGCATACCCGATAGCGTTCTGCTTATCTGCGACGGCGCGCAGGCCTGCGGCCACGTGACGATTGATATGCAGGCAAACGGTATAGACGCGCTCGCGGTCGCGGGGCATAAGGGTATGCTCGGCATACAGGGCAGCGGCGCGCTGTTGTTTTCCGAACGGCTTAATCCCGCGCCCGTGCTTTTCGGCGGCACGGGCAGCGAAAGTTTCAATTTGAATATGCCCGACTTTTATCCCGACCGTCTGGAAAGCGGAACGCTGTCATATCCCGCGATAGTTTCTCTGGGCGAAGGCGCGCTTTATCTGTCTGAAAACATCACGGCAAACGCGGAAAAGATTTTAAAGCTTACCTCGTATCTATGCGACAGCCTGTTAAAGACGGAGGGCGTGAAACTGTATTCCAAACCCAACCTGTACGGCATTGTCGCGTTAAAGTTGCAGTCTATGCAGTCGGAAATCGCGGCGTACAGACTTTCGGAGGAATACTCCATATGCGTGCGCGGCGGCCTTCACTGCGCCCCGCTTATGCACGAGGCGCTCTCTTCCGACGGGCTGATAAGGGTTTCCGTATCCGCGTTCAACGGTATGAACGAGTGCGAGCAGGTTGTCGCGGCCATTTCACAGCTGGCGGAGCAATGATTTACGGGTGTATGACCGAGTTAATCGGCGGAACGCCTATGTTGCGGCTTAACCGATACGCGGCGTTGCTCGGACTGAACGCGGAGATAATTGCCAAACTCGAACATTTCAACCCCGCGGGTTCGGTCAAGGACAGGACGGCGCTCAATATGATAGAGTGTGCGGAGCGGAACGGAACGCTTAAAAAGGGCGGGCTTATCGTCGAGCCGACTTCGGGCAACACGGGCATAGCGCTGGCCGCCATATCGGCGGTAAAGGGTTACAGGGCCGTTATAACTATGCCCGAAAATATGAGCGCGGAGCGGCGCAAACTCATATCCGCATACGGTGCGGAAGTCGTTTTAACCCCCGCGAAAGAGGGTATGGCGGGCGCCATATCGCGCGCAAAGGAAATTGCCGCAACGCGCGGCGGAATAATTTTAAACCAGTTTACGAATCCCGCAAACCCCGCCGCGCACTTCGGGCGGACCGGCGCGGAAATTTGGGAGGATACGCGCGGTAAAATAGATATTTTCGTTGCTGGCGCGGGCACAGGCGGAACGGTAAGCGGCGCGGGGGAATATCTGAAAAGCAAAAATCCGCAAATACAAATCGTTGCGGTGGAGCCTGCGGCCTCCGCGGTGATTTCGGGCGGTAAGGCGGGCAGTCACGGCATACAGGGCATAGGCGCGGGCTTTGTGCCTCAAACGCTGAACGCCGCAATTCCGGACGAGGTTATCGCCGTGGACGACGGTTGCGCGCTTGCGGCGCGCGGCGTGCTTGCAAAGGCGGAGGGGATATTCGTCGGTATTTCGTCGGGCGCGGCGCTGTGCGCTGCGGTTTCGCTGGCGCGCCGGCCCGAAAACGCGGGCAGGACAATCGCCGTGATTTTTCCCGACGGCGGCGAACGCTATCTTTCGTCGGACAACTGAAAAAACCTGCGCGCGTGTATCCACGCGCGCAGGTTTATGTATTTTAAATGTTTTTAAGCCTCGTAACCACTTCTTTGAGTTTCTTGCGTTTGAACCCGTCCACCATAGGCGAAACCATATTATAGAAATTGTCCAAATCCGCGTTTGTCAGCGTGCCCTCGCGCTTGCCGCGCTCGGCCTCTGCGATAATGCTCTGCAAAAGCTGGCCCTCGCTTTTTCCGTTCATCGCTCTCGTAATCATCTTGGCAAACTCGGCAGTGTTGTTAAAATCCGTGCTGCCCTGATTGCCTTTGCCGTTTTCGGGTGTATAGCTTTTAAAATCTTTCATAAATCTCCTTGCCCGCGCCGTCGCCGCGGATAAACTCTGCCCCGCGGAAACGCATATAATGTTATTAACAATCTATGCAAGGAGTTTAATTTATGCAACTTTTAATAATTCTCGCGTTGCTGTTGTACGGCGGAAAGCAGGGCGCGGGAAATATCCTTTCGGAGGTTAAGCCCGTGCTCGAAAGCTTCGGCGGCGAAGAAATGCAAAAGGCGCTCAAAAACGCCGAAGAAATTTCAACCGTGCTTTCGGCCGTTCAGGCTATGGCCTCGCCCCAACAGCCGCCGCCCGCCGCGGAATACAAACAGCACGCGCAAAGCGAAGGCGTAGCGTTTCCGCTGTCGCCCATATCCTCGATTGCGGACAAAGACATCACATATTCTCTCTCGAAATACATATCGCAAAACTGAACCTGTCCGCCGCGGACTTAAACGCGGCGGATTTAAAGTCCGCTATTGATTTTTTTCAAAACCCGTGTTACAATTAGTCTATGATTACGGCATTATCCACGGAAAATTTAGAAGCCCGCCTTGAAACGGAAGACGCGTTGTCCGAAATAAAAAAACTCGGCGCGACCCATTGCGAGTTGTATTTGCAGACCTTTTACGAATACCGCCCCGAATTTTCAAAGAAGTTCGCGGCCGTGGCGGAGGGCGTCAACGTCTGCGCCGTCCGAGTTCCGCCCGCCAATTACGAGGCGCAGTTATTCTCCGAAAGGCGCAGAACGCGCGGCGACGGCTTTTACTGGCTTGATCAGGTTCTGCGCTCGGCCGCCGTTTTCGGCGCCGAACGCTACGTTCTGCGCGGGCTTACGGACGGGCGCGACTTCGGATATTTGGGCGAGCGGCTTAACGAGGTAATATCCTTCTGCGCGCGTTACGGCGTCAAACTCAGTCTTGAAAATTCCTGCGCGGGGCTCTATAACGCGCACGGCGTTTTTAAGGAACTCAAAAATCACTGCCCCGAGCTTTGCGGCGCGCTCGATTTGGCTCAGGCGCGCAAATCGAACTATCCATACGGAATGTATATAAACGAAACCTCGGGCAGTTTATCGCACGTCCGCCTAACCGATTTCGACGCGTTTGGCAAGCCCTGCGCGCTCGGCGAGGGCGTGTTTGACTTTTCAGAGCTTTTTTCGCGGCTGAAAGACTCGGGTTTTGACGGTACGGTAATTTACGGCGGTTCGGACGTAACGCAAACTTCTTGCTTGCGTCTCGGAGAGTTAATTTATAAGTTCGGTTTATAAATTGACAAATAATTAAAAAAGTACGAAAAAATTTAAGAAAAACAGTTGACATTAGCGGTAATGTTTGATAATATATAAAAGCTGTCATTTGGACAGCGATGTTTTTCTTATCGAAAAACGCACCCCGACTTTTGTCGGAGAATGAAGACTGTCGCACCGCAGGCGAAAAGAGAAGTATGGCGGAGACGGACTTCGAATGAAGACTGACAACTGCATAGAAGAGAAGAAAGATAAAGTACAAAAAAGGCAATAAGATTAATTGGTTAATACGAAGAAAAGAAGTGCAATTTTGCGCCTAATGAACTGTATGAAAGATTAGTCGAGTTAAGAATGTAGAATTTTTGTAAGAAGGACGAGACGGAAATAGCGAAAAAATGCTATTGAAGAAAGATCAAGCTACAAAGAGC
>CAJTUI010000004.1 GCA_910579705.1 uncultured Christensenella sp. | reverse complement strand
GAGCTATAACCGAGCAGGGCGATTACACCGAAGAGAGCTTTGCGGCATATACGCAGAGCATAGCGGCGGCGCAGGCCGTGCTTGATAAGTTAGCGGTTACTCAGCAAGAAGTTGACGCGGCAAAGGCGGCGATAGACGCGGCGTATGGCGGACTTGCTTTGCGCGTTCCCGAAGAAAAGGAAGGCGCGGAAAAGACGGTCATAATCTTCGTCGGAAACAGCAAGGAACTGACGATTTCCGATTACGTAGACGATAAGAGCCTCAGCGACATAACCTTCACGGTTGAAACGGCCGACGCGATTATAACCGTCGGCGATATAGAGAACGGTAAATTCACGGTGACGGCGCTCGAAGAAAAGGGCAGCACGACTGTGACAATCACGGTAAAATACAAGGGCGAAACAAAACTTACCGTAACTTTGACTGTCAACGTTGAAGAGGAAACGGCTCCCACGCTGAAAGAGGAGGCGGTCGAAAAAAATATCGATTTGTTTACTCTGGAAGACAAGGAGAAGATAACTATCGACTTTGCGGAAAACGTAAACAATATCGGCGGGCTTAAACTCGGCTTTACGGCAACGAAGGACAATCAGGACGTTGAGCTGGACGGCAGCCTCTACACCCTGACTTTCGATACCTATTCGGAAACGGCGACAACGGTTGTCTTTAACGTAAAGATTGCGTATTCCGTGAACGGCGTTGCGGGCGAGCAGGAATATATCTATACTTTATATATTAAGGATACGAGTGAATATCAGATTGTCAACGGCAACTTCGACAACGACCTCGAAGGTTGGACGCTGAGCAACTCCAAACTCGGCGCAGTCAATGCCGACGAAACGTACTGGGCGGAAAACGTGCCTTTCAAAGCGGACGGAAAATTCTTCAACGCATATGCAACCAATGTCGAGTATGCTACGGGAACGCTTACAAGTTCCGCATTCAAAATCGGCGGTTCGGGCCGGATAACCTATAAGCTCGGCGGCGCGAAAAACGCGGATAAGGTATATCTGGACGTAATAGAAAAGGATACGGGCGCGATACTTGCAAGATATTACAACAACGCGTTCTCGGACGATAGTTCGCAGACGGCCGTAAGGGGTTGTACGCTGATTGCCTATAAGGCAGACCTTTCGGCGCACCTCGGCAAGACCGTTTATATACGCATCGTCGATAGCGGCGTAACCGACTACGGTCTGTTTTTCGTCGACAGCTTTGTAACTTATTATTCGGAAGCGCCTACGGACGGCTTTACCGTCGCGGAAGTTGTGACCGAGCGTCCCTCAACCGTATACGAGATAAACAACGGCGGCTTTGAAAACGGGCTTGTCGGCTGGACGGTGTCCGGCGGAGATATCGGCGTCGTTTCGTCCGATAAGGGATATTGGAACGGCGGCAATCCCGACGACGTTGCCAACGAGTACGGTAAAGAGGGAGATAAGCTTTTCACCTGGTGGACTTGGGACGGCGAAAACGGCCGCGAGATCAACAGGGAAGGCAATATCGGCACGCTTACAAGCAGTATGTTTGTGCTTAAAGCGGGCAAGTATGTTTCTTTCAGGTTCGGCGGCGGTGAAAACCGAAACGTATTCATAGAACTTGTAAACGCCGACAGCGGTTCGGTAATTGCGGTTTTCCGCAACGACAAAGTAAACGGCGGTAAACTTATAAGCTATAACTATAAAGTAGACGAGTTGTCGGCTGACGCGCTGTGCTATTTCCGCGTAGTCGATAACGCGGTGGACGGCTGGGGTTGCTTTACCGCGGACGATTTCAAGGTGAATCTCGACAGCGCGCCCGAAGGAAGTAATGCGGCCGTAAACCGTAAAGAAGAATATTTATCCGTGGTAAACGGCAGTTTCGAGACGGGAAATTTAGACGGCTGGAAGATGTTTGGCGAGCTGGGCGCAGTTGTCAATACCGAAATAGAAGAGAGCTGGTATCAGAAAAACGATACCGCCAAGGACGGAGATTATCTGTTTACGTTCTACTATAATAACGGAACGGGAAACGTGAATGTGGAACAAAATACGGGCATTGTCCGTTCGGGCGCGTTCATACTCGAAAAGAACGGTATAATATCTTTCCGTTTGGGCGCGGCGCATAACAGCGAGGTCTATATCAACGTGTATACGACGGGCGGAAAACTTCTTGCAACCTTCCGAAATAACTCGTACGAGCAGGGGACTGTAATGGTTCAGTACTACTATCAGTTTGATAACGCCGAGGAAACGTCCTGCTATTTCGAGGTTGTGGATAACGCGACGGAAGGCTACGGCTGTATCGTAATGGATGATTTCCGCGTCAATCTCGAATCCGCACCCGAAGGCGCGGTGCTCGGCAGCGACAAGACGAAAGCCGAACTGAACTAAGCTTAACGAAAAAACTTTACCGCAGGTTTTTGTAAACCTGCGGTAAAAAAAAGAAGAAAGGATAAAATGATTAACTTGAATTTGCGACCTAAATTTCATATCACAGGCGAAAAGGGCTGGATAAACGACCCCAACGGGCTTGTGGTTTTCAACGGCGAATACCACGTGTTTTTTCAGTACTATTCGCAAAACATTTGCTGGGGGCCGATGCACTGGGGGCACGTGGTAAGCCGCGATTTAACCGAATGGCGCTACCTGCCCGTCGCGCTTGCGCCAGACGAGCAGGACGACGGCTGTTTTTCAGGCACCGCTATTGTCTGGCGGGGTAAAATCTGGCTTATGTACACAAGCTTTAAGGAGAACGGCGGCGGCGAAAACATAAGGCAGTTGCAGGCCGTTGCGTCGTCGGAGGACGGCGTGCATTTTGAAAAGCACGGCATCGTAATCGGAGAAAAGGACTTGCCCGCGGAATACTCCCCCTGTGATTTCCGCGACCCGAAAATATTCGAAGAGGACGGCAGGTTATATTGTCTTGTAGCCGCGCGCAAGGTCGACGGCAGGGGCAGGATTTTGCTGTATTCCTCGGACGATATGTTTGACTGGAAGTTCGTTTGCGACGTTTCGGGGCGCGACAGCGGCGGTATAATGATAGAGTGCCCCGACTATGTGAAAAAGCTCGGGCTTATTACTTACTGCGAGCAGTTTCAACCCGCGCAGGGCTCTAAGCACCTCAACGTGCACAGCACGTTTTACCGCTTGGGAAATCTTGACTTGAAGAGTGGCAAGGCGGTGTTCGGCGAGAGCGATATTATCGATTACGGATTCGATTTCTACGCCGCGCAGTCCTTTGCGGAAGAGCCCGTTATGATCGGCTGGCTGAATATGTGGGACAGAAACACGCCGTCGGATAAATACGGCTTTGCGGGTATGCTTACCGTTCCGCGCAGGCTGGAAATAAAAAACGGACGGCTTTGGCAGACCCCCGCCGTCGCTATGCGGAAGGTGTACGAGGGTAAAGTCGGAGGAAAATTTACCGGCAATATAAAGACGGGCGCGGTTAAGATAACTGCGCGCGGGTTGCGGGAATTTAATCTGTTAATGCGCAAGAAAGGCGGTATGTATACAGGTTTTCGTCTTAACGGCGGCGAGTGGGTGTTTGACCGCTCACGGTCGGGCGAAACAATCAAAGGCAAGGAAACGGACGCCGACAGTCTTGCGGGCATACGCCGTATGCCGTTTGCGGGCGGCGGCGAAACCGAAATCGTTATAGTAATGGACGAGTTTTCAGTGGAGATTTTTGCAGACGGTATGTCGCTTTCGTCCACTGTTTATCCCGATTTCGACGCGGACGGGTTCGAGCTGGAAGTAAAAGCAGAGGACTGTGATTTACAAATCTTTGATATTTAGAATTGCCGCCGAGCGCCAAAAAAGGCGCTCGGCGGATTTTTGCTTGCAAAAATCCGCCGCCTTGCGGCGGCGTTGAGAAATGGGGTAATATTAATTTTAAGCAGCGGACTTTAAAAGCTCGGAATATTTTCCGTAATAGAAATTAAACCAGTTCAGAAATTTATGTCTGTATCTGTAAACGGAGCTCTCGGAAATATGGTGCTCGTTTGCGATTCTCCAAACTCGTTCGTTGTTGCGCTCCAAGTAAACAGAAACCAGAACTTTGTAATAGCAGGAGTAGTTCATTGCGTCGTTGTCTTTAAATCTTTCGCAAACTTCCCTGAACGCGATTGCGGCGATATGGTCGTCGCCGCTTAACAATTTGAGAATAAGTTTTTCTTTGTGTTCAAGATTCTTCATAAGAAAATCCGCCTTTATATTTACTACTAAAAAGACTTTTCTTATGAAGAAAAAATGACGGTTTAAAGTTAACTTTTTTTGTAATATTTTTATTTGATATTTACAAACGGGTTTTTGTGGTGTATAATGATATCTACAAATAAAAAATTTATTTTTTAAATATTGTAACAATTGTTGTAATTTTACAGCCTTTATAGTATACAAAACTTTTTGGAGGTAAAATTATGACACACACAAAGAAAAAACCGTTTTTCTTGCTCGCTGCCGGTATTATACTGGTATTAAGCATCCTGATGGGCTTTATTGGAGTAAATTCCTTAAACGCCCGTGCAGATAGTAAGAGTTTGGCCGGGGCGGGAACGGCGGAAGACCCGTACTTAATTACAAGCTGGCAAGATTTTGCAAGCGTATTTGCAACGGATGAATCTACGGTTTACGGCAACTACAAATTGGCGAATGATATTAGTTTTTATGGAATGGGTTGGGCTCCCAAAGCTGATTTCGCAGGTACTTTAGACGGTAACGGTAAAACGATTGGCGGTTGCTTAATAAATGTTGATTCGGGAGGGAATTACGGCATATTCAAACGTATTTACGGAACGGTAAAAAATTTGACCGTAGATAATGTAATAATAACAACCAGTTTAATTTCCAGTGACAATGCCGTTTCCGTTGGTTTTATCGCAGGATATAGCTATAATGGCCGTATCATTAACTGCATCGTAAAGAATTCGTCTATTGATCTTGGTAAAGTTAAGTCGCAATCACATATCGGGGGGATAGTCGGATATTTATTTCACGGCAGGATTGAAAATTGCGCGTTTGGCGAACTGCAGAAAGCGGAAAATACTACATTGCGCGGAAACCAGTTCATTGGCGGTATATCAGGGTTTAGTCAAGCTGGAGTTATTTTAGGCTGTCTTAATTATGGTAACATTTATTGCGGGTACGTAGAAGGCGTAACTCCTTATGTGGGAGGAATAAGCGGTACATCGATGCCTTTAAAGGCTGAAATACGCAATTCGTGTAACGTAGGAAATATAAAATATATCGGAGCGGAAAATAACGACAAGAACTTTAAACCCAGAATGGGACAGCTTGTAGGCGTTAACGGTACGAAATGTGAATTTGACACGGAATACTTAACGAATGCCGGTTACGTATCCAGCTGTCGTGGTACAGTCGATAAGGGCAATCTTAGAAAGATAGGCGGTTTTTTGGGAATCGGCACGTCAAATCAAGCTGAGTTTGTAAGCAATAGTTTTGCAGGCGAGTATATATATGGAGAGGAGGCGTAATTAAATGCTGAAAGTAAAGGAAGTAACAAAGAAATACGTTTCCAAAAGAGGGAATGAATGCAACGCGTTGCAGGGCGTAACCTTCAATTTACCCGAAAAAGGCCTGTTCTTTATTCTGGGCAAGAGCGGTAGCGGAAAGTCCACTCTGTTAAACTTGCTTAGCGGACTGGATAAGTGCACCGGCGGCGAAATCGTGTTAAACGGAATAAACATCACCGAAATGGACGCCGCGCAGCTTGACGTGTATCGAAACGAATTTCTTGGCTTCATCTTTCAGGAATTTAATCTCATTGAAAATTTGTCCGTGGGCGAAAACGTTTCTCTTGCTCTTTCTTTACAGAACAGAAAATCAGTCGAGGGCGAAGTTGAAAAAGCTTTGAACGAAGTTGATTTAAACGGAATGAGCGGCAGGTTTCCCGACGAACTTTCGGGCGGGCAAAAGCAACGCGTTGCAATAGCGCGTGCGCTTATAAAAAACCCGCGCATAATATTCGCGGACGAGCCTACGGGCAATCTTGACAGCGAAACGGGCAAGGATATATTCGAATTGCTTGTAAGTCTTTCAAAAAGCAAACTTGTTATCGTTGTTTCTCACGACGAGGAAAGCGCGGAAAAGTACGGCGACGGCATTATCGAGTTGAAGGACGGAAAAATTATAAAAAATACCTGCGGAACGATTGACGACGTACGGGATGAGCCTGCGGATTTAAAGGCATACCGCACTAAACTTCCCGACCGTCTGGCTTTCAAAATGGGGGTTTCTAACCTCTTGAAAAAGAAAGTGCGAAGTATTTCCTGTATTCTGATCGCGGTACTTACTATACTTTCCATAGCCGTGTCGCAGTTGATTTTAAGTTATACCCCCGAGTATTCGATTTACAGGCAAGCTAAAAAAGACGGAATTTCCCACATAGTACTGGAACAGGGCGAAAAAACTTTTTTCGGTATCGAGCCCGGAGCAGACGAAATTTCGCAGAGTACACTGGCTCACATAAAAGACAAGTGGACCGCCGGATTTGTAACAAAGACGGACTCGGACGACGTATACATAGAGAGCGCGAACGACCTTTTGGCCGCAGGCTTTGAATTTGTAGGCGAGTACTTGCCGTTAGATGAAAATAGTTTCTATATGTCCGAAGAATATCTTCAGGAACTTTTGAACGAAAGCTATGAAAACAGATGCTATATTTACGAAGACGGTGAATTTATTAAAATCGATAAAAGCCTGCACAATAAACATAATCTTGTAGGCAAACCCATTTACTTTGACCGTTATTATGAACCGAGTTTGGACAGAAGTAGCGTCATTGCGGGGATTATTGCAACGGCAGAAAACAACTGTACGCCCGATATCAGTGAATTATATGAAAAAGAAATCAGCTGGAACAGTTTTGTAAACGGGGACAAATTTTATATTCAAGGTCATCTTAAACAGTTGAATTTAACTTATAATGGCGGTTCGAGAAACGGATTAGGGCAAAAATTTGAAATTACGTCTGCTTCTTCCTCAGGACAGTTTATAACGAATGATAAATTACAGGTTTACAGTACTACCGGTAAAAGCGATATTTTTAATACCATATTAAGTATCGGTGAGGTATATGGCGAAAACGGTAAAGTAAATAGCGTTGCG
This sequence comes from uncultured Christensenella sp., assembly GCA_910579705.1. GTDB lineage: Bacteria > Bacillota > Clostridia > Christensenellales > Borkfalkiaceae > Coproplasma. Next base: position 127,979 of record CAJTUI010000004.1, on the reverse strand, counting down.
GATATAGTGCTTGCCGATAACGAGGTGATTGTTTCTTACGATATTTACAGGCAAATGTTTCCCGACGCTAAGGATGTATACTACTATGCTGCATACGCGCCCGAGCACATAAACGAAAAAATCAGTCTTTCGTTTAAAGAAAGTGAAACCGGTTACGTATGCAAAACCTATGAAAACCTTATCTTAAAGGGCTTTTCTTTCAATTTCAATCCGCAGGAAAACATATATAAAGTAGTTCTCGGACAGAATAACGTTACAGAGCTGTATTATGATACGGTAAGTAGCGAGGCCTTAATAGTCAACATATCAAACATTGACAACCTTCACGGTTTTTTAAAGGATTTGCGGACTAAAAACGTAAACGCATACGTAGTAAATTCCGACTTTTTTTACGGCTTCGAGGAGACGTGCGGACAGTTCGGGCTGATATTTGTAGGGCTTAGCTGCGCGCTTTCGATTTTGTTGTTGCTTTTCGTAATTAATCTTATATCGGTAAGCATTAAAAACCAGAAAAAGGAAATAGGAATACTCAGGGCGCTGGGCGCAAGGAGCAGGGATATATTCAAGATATTTATATTTGAATCTATGCTGCTTGCGGTTATTCCCTGCATCGTATGTTTCGGCGGAGCATTTATATGTGCTTGGCTGTTAAACAAGGTGTTCACGGCAGGGTATATATATGTAAATCTGATATTCTTTAATTGGCTGACGGCTGTTATAATAATTGCCGCTAGCGTTGTGCTCATAGGGCTTGCCACGGTTATCCCGCTCAGGAAAATAGTTAAAATGCGGCCCATTGACGCAATCAGGAATGTATAAGAACAGAACGATTATGTTTTTCGACAGGGCGGAGTCCTATGCAAGAGCGTAGTGCGGCGGCAGGTTTAAAGGTGGAAAATCGAAGATTATATTTCTCGATAAACTTTGTAAAGACCAATCCCAATTTAGGGCCGGGGACGGAAGATGAGCGCGCGGATAACGCGATTGAAATATTGAACGCGAAGGATTGATTTTTCCCGCGGGGCAGGCTTGCTCCGCGGGCTTGTTTTGTTAGCGATAAACATTTTTTGAGAATTTTAAAAAAAGTATTGACAAACGCAAAAGTGTGTATTATAATCTACTTAATCGGTTAAGTAATTAAAAACCGAAAATACAGAAACGAGGTGGAATGATGAAAAAAGCTACTAAAATTGTCGGATTGGTAGTAGCGGCGGCGGTTTGCGCTTCTACGGCGGCCGTGCTTGCGGCTTGTACTCCCGGAGACGACGGAAAGACCTATACCGTAACTTACCGCGACGGAACTACGGTTTTGGATACCCAGAAAGTCAAGGAGGGTGAAAAGGCGACGAGGTGGACGCCGACGAAAGCGGATTATGAATTTATAAACTGGTACGTGACGCCTACTTTTTCGCATAGGTTCGATTTCGACGCGGCTATAACCAAAAATACAGACGCGTTTTCGCTTTGGTCCAAGGCAAACCAGCCTGCGGATATCAGGGAGTACCATATCGTCGGTAGCGGAACAAGTCCCGTGCTCAGGAAAAGCAACTGGGGCAAGGTTATCGACAATACAACGAAAATGGCCAAGGCAACGGATAAAAACGTGTATACTTATACTCTCGATCTCAACAAAGGCGATGAGTTCCAGTTTGCCATAAACACCGACTGGCACAACCAGCGCGGCGTCGGGTATCTTAACGAAACAAAACTTGCGGACGGAACGGAGGCGTTCAGCGGTTCCAGTACGATCGGCGATAATTCAAATTACAGACTTAACATAAAGTGCGAGTATTCGGGCAATTATACCTTTAAGCTCTATACCCACCCCGAAGACGATTTGTACGAGACGGACCATCCCAAGTATACCGAGGAGGGTAAAGAGGCGTTCAATATCAATCATTGCGATTCCATAACCTGGGTAAGAAACGGCGACGTGGAAGACGACGTGGAAGTTGTGACCGATTACTACATAAAGGGCGCGCACATAACCAACTGGAAGGATATGTACAATCCCGCAACCAAAATGACCAACAATAACGGCGTATATACTCTAGAAATTTACCTCAAAGAGGGCGAAGAGTTTGTGTTCACTTCCCAAAACACCATAGGAGCGGAAGTTGCTACGGGCACGGAGTATCTGCGCTCTACCAATCTCGACGATGCGGGCAAGGCGCTTTTCGACGAACTTGCAAGCAAGAATATGGTAGCCAAGGCGACGGGAACTTACAAATTCACCTACACCGCGGCGACCCAAGTTCTGACGGCCACGCTCGACGCGGCTAAGACCCCCGCGCCCACCGATTACTATATCGACGGTACGTTTGCGGAAGGAGTGGAGAGCTGGCAGGGCTACTGTTTCAACGAAGAGTTTATGCTCAAAGAGGCGACCGCGGGTTCGGGCGTCTACGAAATCAAAAACGTTGCAATGAAAGCGGACTCCGAATTCATTATTCAGGCGTTCAAAGCGGGCTCGACCGAGCGCGGAGAATGGGGAACGGACGGCTATAACGGCCTCGGCAGTTACAATGTGTTCTATCTGTACGGCGGCGGTGACGACTTTGTGCCCGTAGGAGGCAATAACAACAACATCAAGTGCGTCAAGGCCGGCAATTACGATATAACTTTCGATTCTTACGCGAAAATGATAACGGTTGTAAAACACGCGGAGTCGGCGGATTCGCTTGACATCTATATCAAGGGCGCAAATATCGGCACGCAGGTTGACTGGAAACATAACTTTGCGGAAGAGTACAGGTTTACGATCAGCGCGGACGAAACCAAGTACGAATATACTTTCACGGTAGCCGAAGGTAAACCCGTCGAATTCGGTTTCGAAAAACACCCCAAGGGCGAAACGGAAGGTTACGGACAGTTCATAGACTCCGGAGCTTTGGGAACCGCGGGCAACGCTAACGCGAAATTCGTTCCCGAAAGCGGCACAAACTTCAAGTGTTCGGAGGCGGGCACGTACAAAGCGGTTTACGATATTGCTACGGGCAAGGTAGACTTTTACGCGGTAACCAACGCATAACACGCCCGTAAACAGCACGGAAAAAAGAGCGGGCGTTCGACTGAACGCCCGCTTGTTATTATTCAGATTTTATAGGAATGCACGTCGAAAGGTTCGCGGCTGAGCGCCTTATGTACGCAGTCGGCCGCCTGACGGCACAGCGGCGCGTATAAGTCTTCGAAAAGAACGACTTTGCCGGTGTTTTTGAAAAATTCGTTTATTATCGAGTTGACGGTCAGGATATTGCGCTGTTTTACCGATTGCAGCTGCGCGCCTTTGTCGACGAAGATAACGCTTTCGAAAACGCGTTCTATGCTTGCTTTCAGCGCGGAGTCCGCGGGGTTTAAGCATACGAACGAATAATCGCCTTCAAAATATGCGTCCGCCTTTCGTTTTAATTTTTCGTAATCGGCGGAAACCTGAAAAAAGAGCCTGTCCTCTACGAGGCAGTTCACTGCGATCAGCGGAACGTAGTTGCAGTTGCCTATTTCATAGAACTTTTCTTTGGTTACGTTGTAGGCGATAATTGCGTCGGCATTGGAAATTCTTCCGAACGGCGGCGCGGAAAAAATCAGGTCGAAGTTTTCGCGGAGTGACGCGGATAGCCCTTCCAGAACGTTGATAAACTCCGCCTTGTAGAGATGGCCGTTGTTTTCGGTGCAGACCGCGACCAGCCGCGACGAGGACGAACGCAGGTTTTTGGCAAAAACGTTGGGTTTGTAGTTAAACATATTTATAACGTGCCAAATTTTGTTTTTTGTTTCTTCGCTTATAGTCTGGCCTTCCGTATTGTTGATAACGTACGAAACGGTGGCGGCGGAAACGCCCGCCTCTCTGGCTATATCGTGTATCGTAACTCTTTTTCCCATAACCGAATTATACAGGTTTTTTATTCAAATGTCAATACAAAGGTGATTGTATGAACCAACACGCTATTTTACATTATCCCGAAAGCAATTACTGTTTCGCAAAGAACGCCGATACCGTCGTGCTCAGGCTGAGAATTTCCAAAGACGACAGACCCGAAAGAGTGCGGGTCATCTACGGCGGCAAATATACTTTCGCGACGGAGCGGTCGTATTGCGAGATGGAGCGCCGATATACGGACGGACTTTACGCTTTCTATACCGTCACGCTCAACGTTTCAGACCGCCGCCTTGTCTACGTGTTCGAAATCACCTCGGGCGGAAAGGTCCGGTTTTTCTCGGAGGACGGACTGACTGAAAAATTCGACTACGAATTGAGTTATTATAACTGTTTTCAGTATGCTTATATAAACGAATCGGATATAATGAAACCCGTGGGGTGGATGAACTCCGCCTGTTTCTATCAGATTTTCGTAGACAGGTTCAATATCGGCAGAGAAGATAAGGACAAGAGCTATATAAACCTCGGCTGGGGGGAAATCCCGAATCCCAAAAGTTTTGCGGGCGGCGACATACGCGGCATTACGCAAAAGCTGGGCTACCTCAAAAGTCTTGGCGTGAACGCGCTATACCTCACGCCCGTGTTCAGTTCGGTTTCCAACCACAAGTACGACATAACCGACTACTACGAGATAGATAAAAATTTCGGCGACAAGGCCGACCTTAAAGAGCTGATTGAAAAGGCGCACGCAAACGGAATAAAGGTCGTTCTCGACGCGGTGTTCAACCATTGCAGCGAAAATCTGAGCCAGTTTCGCGACGTGGCGGAACGCGGCAGGCAGTCGCCGTACTACGACTGGTTCATAATAAGAAAGGACAGCCCGCTGGAATACGAGTGTTTCGCGGCCTGTAAGTATATGCCCAAGTTCGACACCTCCAACGCGGAAGTGCGCAAATTCCTTATCGGGATAGCGACCTACTGGATAGAGGAGTTCGACATAGACGGGTGGAGGCTGGACGTGTCCGACGAGGTTTCGCACATGTTCTGGCGCGAGTTCAGGCAGGCGGTAAAAGCGGTCAAAAGCGATTGCGTGCTTATCGGCGAGAACTGGCACGACGCAAACGTCTATCTGCGCGGCGACCAGTTCGACAGTATTATGAACTACGCGTTCACCAAGGCGTGTCTGGATTTTTACGCGTTCGGCGCGGCGGACGCGGCGCAGACCGCGGATAAGCTGAACGGGCTTTTAATGCGCAATACCGACGCGGTTAACGCTATGATGTTAAATCTCCTCGACACGCACGACACGCACAGGTTTTTAACGCGCGTTAACGGGAATACGGATAAGCTTATGTCCGCGCTTGCGCTCACATACTTTTTCACGGGCGCGCCGTGTATTTACTACGGCACGGAGAACGCTATGGAAGGGGGATACGACCCCGACTGCCGCAGGACTTTCGACTGGTCGCAGGAAAATTGCGACAACGCGGTCAAGACGCTTGTAAAGACCCTCGCGTCGCTTAAACGCGAGGCGGAGTTTTGCGGGGCGGAGGCGGATATACGGTCGGTGCGCGGACTTCTGGAAGTCGGGCGCGGGGCGTACCGTCTTGCCATAAACGAAAGCGGGAAGAGCGCGCCGTTTGCGGAGGTGGACGCGGTGGCGGGCAACCGTTACGGAGAGGGCGTATTGAAGAGCGGCGGTTTTGTCGTTTATAAGGTTTAGCACAATAAAATCAAAAGGGGTATACCCCTTATGCGTTTGCAGACAAACGCATAATAAACTTTAAGGAGGGAATATGAAAAAAACGTTGCCGGCGCTGATTTCGCATATTGCGGTAATACTTGCGCTGATTATCGTTATGGGCGTGCTCGGCATAATCGCCGCGGGCATTGCCGCGGACGGGAACGAGAAATTCACGGGAGAGCTCGAACGGAACGTGACGCTGCATATCCTTGAAAACGATACCGCGAAAGAGCAGGGGTATCTCAAAGAGCTTCTGGACGCGTTCAACTCCGAGTATGCCGAGTACGGCATAACCGCGGTTGACGCGAATATGGACCAGTACAACGACCTTGAAAAGAACGGTCCGTTCGGATACGGCCCCGACGTGCTGTATCAGGCGAACGACGCGATTATGAAGTACGTTGACGGTAAGCATATTCTTCCGCTGCCCGTAGAGAAGTTGGAGTGCGCGGAGAGCATAGGCGAAAAGGCCTGGGACGCGTATCGCGCGACCGCGGGCGGGGAGAGTTACACCTTCGGCGTGCCCGTAAACATTCAGCAGCCGCTGTTGTATTACAGGCAGGATTTACTGCCCGAAAACTGGGAAACCGAATGGGACGAGAACGATAACGGCGTGCCCGATATGATAGAGAACTGGTCGGCGTTATACCGTTTCTCAAAACAGATAAGAGAGGAGAGCGGCGGGACGAAGTACGGGTATATGAAGTCGCTGAACGACGGCTACTTCGCCTCGGGCTATTTCTTCTCGTACGGCGGTTACGTGTTCGGCGGCGAGGACGGAAAGGACACAAGGGACGTGGGCTTTTCCAAAAACGACGGTTACAAGGGCGGGAAAATCATACGCCAGCTCGCAACCGTTATGAACCTCGAATGCACGGAGGACACCATAACCAGAAACTCGTATTCGCGTATGGCGCAGGGCACGTATTTCGCCACTATGACCACGCCCGACGTTTACACTATGTTTATAAAGGAAATGGTGCTCGCGGGATATTCCGAAAAGTACGCGCTTGAAAACCTGAAAACGGTGGACGTCCCCGCATTGCCCGTAAGCGGCGATTTGGAGGACGAAAGTCAGGGCTTTAAGGATATGACGGTTATGGGCGGCGTGAACGGCTATGCGATAAGCTCGTACACGAAAGCGCCCAACGCGTCGCTCGCGTTCGTTAATTTCGCGACTTCCTATAAAATGATTAACCGCCGTTGCGAGCTTTTGGGTATTTCGCCCGCGCGCAGCGACATCGCGGAGGAGCTGGGCGGGCTTAACAGGGTTATCAACGACAACCTGGCGCGCGGGACTATTTACGTTATGCCGAGCGTCAGGGCGCTTGCGCAGGTGTGGACGCCGTTGCAGACCTACTGCGCGAAACTTGCAACCGACGCGCTGTCGGGGACGGGGCTGTACGTTACCGACGAGGCGATTAAACAGGGCGTGGCAAATGTGGATAAGCAGATTTACGACGCTATCCATACGCTGGGCGGCTGACAGGGGTGAGATATGAAGATTAAAAATTATTTTAAAAGTCTGCCCGCGCGCATAAAGGGCGTGCCGAAAAAACTGTCGGCGCGGCTTGCCGGCGCGAAGGAGATTCTTACTCAGGGCAACGGCAAGGTCTGCGCGTCTATGGCGGTTATGGGGCTGGGCCAGCTCATTTACAGGCAGTGGGTAAAGGGGTTTATGTTTCTCTTTATCCAGCTTGCGTTCATTGCGTACTTTATCTTTACGGGCGCGACCGACCTGTTCGGGTTCTTCACGCTCGGCACGCGCGAGAGCAACGCCTGGTACGGCGTTGAGGGCGATAATTCGGTAGTTATGCTTATTACGGGCATACTTGCCATATTCATAATTGTTTTCTATGCGGTCGTTTACGTGGCGAACGTAAAGGACGCTTACCGCTTGCAGTGCGCGGAAGACACGCTCAAAGCGCCCGACGGGTTCAAAAAGGAGGCGGCCGCTCTTTTGGATAAGTCGTTCCATAAGACGGCGCTCGCCCTGCCCGTAATCGGGGTGTGCGTGTTCAGTATCCTGCCGATAGTGTTTATGATACTCATTGCGTTCACCAACTACGGCGGGGACGTTGTGCCGCCCGCGCTCGTGGACTGGGTCGGGTTCAAAAACTTCGGGAAAATTCTCTCGCTCGGACAGTTCGCGCCGACGTTCTTCAAGATTTTCGGCTGGAATATGATATGGGCTGTTCTCGCCACGGCGCTCAACTATTTCGCGGGGCTGGGCCTTGCGCTGCTTTTAAACAAGAAGTGCGTTAAAGGCAAGGCAATTTGGCGCGCGTTTCCCATACTCGCCTATGCGATACCGGGCTTTATTACCCTTCTGGGCTTCAAGTTTATGTTTTCTTACGGCGGGCCGATTAACTACTACATTCAGCAGGGCGGCGGCGCGGCCGTCGGGTTCCTCGGGCTGGACGCTAAGTGGACGGCAAGATTTATCGGGCTTGCGGTCAACGCCTGGATAAGCGTTCCGTCGACTATGCTTCTGGCGACGGGTATTTTGTCCAACATCAACACCGATTTGTACGAGGCGGCGCGCGTGGACGGTGCAAGCGCCTGGAAACAGTTCGTCAAGATTACTCTGCCGTACGTGCTGTTTGCGACCACGCCCGTTTTAATTTCGCAGTTCATAGGCAATTTCAACAATTTCGGAATTTTCTATTTCCTGCGCGGCGGGCTGTACGTGGACGGCTACTTCCTCGCAAGCGACACAGACCTTTTAATCAACTGGCTGTACAATATGTCGATAGACAACAATTATTATTCGATCGGCGCGGCGATAAGCCTTGTTATATTCATAATAACTTCGGTAATCTCGCTGGCAGTGTACGTGCTGTCGCCGTCGTATAAACAGGAGGAAACGTTCAGATGAGAAAAGCAGGAGCAAAAGTTGTTAAGGCAAAGACCAAAAGAGCGCTGAACGTACTCATTACCTACTGTATACTTATAGTCGTGGCATTCGTGTTCTTCTTCCCGTGTCTGTGGCTGATACTGGCGTCGTTCTCGAAGTCGGGCTCGATATATTCGTTCGACGGGTTCTTCCCTAAGGAATACGGGTTCGACGCGTTCAAGTCGCTGTTTACCGACACGGTTATGTACAATTATCCGCGCTGGTTTCTAAACACTCTGTTTATCGCGGTTATGAGCTGCGTGCTCGGAACGCTGCTTACGATACTCACGGCGTACTGTATGTCGCGTTTCCGTTTCAGGTCGAGAAAGGCGATGATGAAGGCCACGCTGGTGCTCGGTATGTTTCCCTCGTTTATGGGCACGATTGCGGTTTATCTTATAATGACGCAGTTCGGCCTCATAAACCAGCAGTGGGGATTGATACTTATCTATTCGGCGCAGGCGCCTATGGGATATATGGTTCAGAAAGGGTTTTTCGATACCATACCCTATTCGATAGACGAGGCGGCTAGGATTGACGGCGCGTCCAACTTCACGGTGTTTGTAAAGTTCATTCTTCCGCTGTCAAAGCCTATGCTTGTGTACACGGCGCTGACTTCGTTCACCTGGCCGTGGTCGGATTTCATTTTACCCAAAATGCTCTTGATAGACAAGGACCTGTACACCGTTGCGGTTGGTCTTATGTCGCTCGGCGAGACGGAATTCGCGCGGTTTGCGGCCGGCTCTATATTCATAGCGATACCCATAATCGTACTGTATTTCTGTCTTGTGAAGTATATGATTAACGGTATGTCGGCCGGCGCAGTCAAAGAGTAAGCGCATATAAGCTTCGCATTTCTGCGTTGTGTTTGCGTTTTGTCTTGGTCGTGTACGTTTTTGTACACTTCCTGCGACAAATCCGCACACGCCTTGAACTGCTCGCTTCTCTGCACTTACCGTAAAAAAAGGGAGGAATTAATTATGGCGAATTTAAGTTTAAAACATATCTATAAAGTATACCCCAACGGCGCGAAAGCGGTAAACGATTTCAATATGCAGATAGCGGATAAGGAATTTATCGTGTTCGTCGGGCCGTCGGGTTGCGGTAAATCCACCACCCTGCGTATGATTGCGGGGCTGGAAGAGATAACCGCGGGCGAACTGAAAATCGGCGACGCGGTTGTCAACGGTATGGAACCCAAGGACAGGGATATTGCGATGGTGTTTCAGAACTACGCGCTTTATCCGCATATGTCGATTTTCGAAAACATAGCGTTCGGGTTGCGTATGCGCAAGGTGCCCGACGTTAAGCGTTATAAAAAGGACGACGACAAGGGGCATAAGGCGGGCGAGCCCGTGCTCGATAAAAACGGTAAAGAGATACCGATAATGCGCAAGTACACCAAGCAGGAACTGGCAGAGCGCGTGAACGAGGCGGCGGAGATACTAGGCATTACCGAATATTTAAAGCGCAAGCCGAAAGAGATGTCGGGCGGACAGCGCCAGCGCGTCGCGCTCGGACGCGCGATTGTAAGACAGCCGAAAGTTATGCTTCTGGACGAACCTTTATCCAATCTCGACGCAAAGCTGAGAACGCAGATGAGGTCGGAGATAGTCAAGCTGCATAAGAAATTGCAGACCACGTTTATCTACGTTACGCACGACCAGGTCGAGGCGATGACTATGGGCACGCGCATAGTCGTAATGAAGGACGGGTTCGTAAAGCAGATAGACACGCCGAAAAACCTCTACAAGTACCCCGCCAACAAGTTCGTCGCGGGCTTTATCGGAACGCCGCAGATGAATTTCTTCGAGGGTACGCTCAAAAAGGACGGGGATAAGGTCGCGATTGAGTTCGCGGGCTCGGACGCGAAGATTGCCGTGCCGTACGAGATGTTGTCAAAGACAACGCCGCAGTATCTGGACGGTACCAAAAAGGTTTACATAGGCCTCAGGGCGGAGGACATAACGCTGGACGCGGAGAAGGTGGCAAAGAGCGCGGCGAAGATTAAGGTGCGCATCTCGCACTCGGAGGAGCTGGGCACGGAAACTCTGGTCTACGGCGATATAGATATGAACGGCGACGGATTTGCGGAAACGGGCACGCGCGTTATTATAAAGGCGGGCGGGTTTAAAGAAATCGCGGCCGACACGGTTTGCGAGGCGGCGCTTGATATAAGCGCGATACATCTTTTCGACTACGAGACGGAAGAGAGCATTATGCCGCGAATACCCGAGTACAACTATCTCGACTGCGAAGTGGTAAGCGGCAAGCTGAAATTCCTCGGCAATACTCTCGACCTTCCGCCCGCAATCAGGTGCGAGGACGGAAAGGGCGAACTTCTGATACCCGTGGGCGCGGTCAAGTTAAACGGCCCGATAAAGGCCGAAGTGACGGCGGGCGAGCGGATTAACGGTCAGACTCTTCTTACCTTGCGGGTCGGCGACGGCAGGCTGTACGCGCTTGCGGACGGCGAGGCAGAAAGCGGCGGGGCGAGTATCGGGCTGGATTTCAAGAAAATCATTTTAAGGGTAGGCAGAACGGAAATTGCGCCTATGCCCGAGGTGAACGGACTTAACGGCACGTTCGCGGCCGATAAGGGCGCGGACGGGGCGAAAAAGTTCTGTCTTGTGATAGACGGCGAAAAGTTCTGCGCGCCCGAGCAGGTTTATACCAAAATGTTTGCGGCGACGACGGGCAGGAAGGTATACAACTCCGCTTACAGATACGAGTGGTCGCCGTATGATTTCGCCGTTACGGACAACGGACTTAGTGCAAAAGTGCTGGAAACTCTCGATTACGGCGAAGAAAAGTTTATAAAGTGCGCTGTCGGGGAAGAAATATTATATGTGAAAGCCGACAGCGTGTCGGGCGACGAGGTGCGCCTGACTCCCGACGCGGGCAAGGTGAGCGTCGTCGAGAGCGAGAGGCAAATCAGAATTTTGTAAAAGGTAGATGTGAAATGGACAAAACTTTATTTTTAAGCGAGCTTAACGGACTGGAAACGAAAAATAAAGACGTGATAACTCTATATAACGAGATTTCGGCGCTGGCGGTAAGGTGCGCGGGCGAGCCGCATTCGACCAAGGGACGCAAGTGCGCTTACTATCTGTCTATGGAGTTTCTGATAGGCAGAAGTTTCTACAACAATCTTTTGGAGCTGGGCGTTCTCGAAGAGACGCGCGCGGTGCTCGCCGACAAGGGAATCGATATAAACGTGTTTGAAGAAATAGAGGACGCGGCGCTGGGCAACGGCGGGCTGGGCAGGCTTGCGGCGTGCTTTCTCGATTCCGCGGCGGGGCAGGGGCTGCCACTGCACGGGTTCGGGATACGCTATAAATACGGGCTTTTCAAACAGGCGATAGAGAACGGGTTTCAGGTGGAACTGCCCGACGACTGGCAGCGGTTCGGCGACCCGTGGAGCGTTAAGCGCGAGGACGAGAAACGGCTTATAGAGTTCGCGGATATGAAGGTGTACGCGGTACCGTACGATATGCCCGTTTACGGCAAGCGCATAAACAGGCTGAGGCTGTACGAGGCGGAAGGCGACGCGGGCGCGGAAAAGATAAGCGAGTATCTTTATCCCGCGGACGACACGGAAGAGGGCAGGCTGTTAAGGCTCAGGCAGGAGTATTTCTTCTCCGCGGCGGCCGTGGGCGAGCTTGTGGACGAATACGTGAAAGAGTACGGCGCGGATTTCGGGAAGTTTTCCGATTTGCACGCGATACAGCTCAACGATACCCACCCCGTTATAGCGGTCGCGGAGCTGATACGGCTGCTTACGGTTAAGCACGGACTGTCTTTCGGCGAGGCGCTGGACGTTGCAAGGCGCACTTTTGCGTATACCAACCACACGGTATTGCCCGAGGCTTTGGAGCGGTGGAATGAAGAGCACGTCAGAAAAATCCTGCCCGACATAGCCGATATAATGATAGAGATAGGCAGGCGCGCGGCAGAGGAGTTTGCGGCGCGGGGTTGCGGCGAAGCGCAGGCGAAGGAAATGGCGGTTTATCGCGACGGAACGTTCTATATGGCGAACCTTGCGGTGTACGTTGCAAACACGGTCAACGGCGTTGCGGCTATCCATACCGAGATTTTAAAGACCGACCTTTTCAAGACGGTTAATAAATACTATCCCGAAAAAATACAGAACAAGACCAACGGCATAACACACAGGCGCTGGTTGGAGCTTTGCAACAGGGAGCTGTCCGAACTTATCGATAACAATATCGGAAAGGGCTGGCGGGAGGATATAGAAAAGCTTGGCGGACTCAACGGTGTTTGCGAGCGGGCGGCGGAAGAATTTGAAGGTTAAGCGGATTAAGAAACGCAAGCTTCTGGAATATATACGCGAGCGCGAGGGCGTGGATATACCGGAGCATTTTCTTGTGTTTGCGCAGGTGAAGAGGTTGCACGAATACAAGCGGCAGCTTATGACGGCGTTTGCGGTGTTGGAGCTGTATTACGGGTTAAAGTGCGGCAAGCTGCGCAATCTGTATCCCAGCGTGTTTATATTCGGCGCGAAGAGCGCGCCCGCATATAAGCGGGCAAAGGCGATAATCAAGTTCATAAACGAGATTGCGGATAAGGTAAACTCCGACGGCCAGACAAACAACAGGCTGAGGGTGGTGTTCGTACGCAATTACAACGTGTCGTATGCGGAGAAGATTGTCGCGGGAACGGACGTGTCGTTGCAGGTGTCCACCGCGGGGTTGGAGGCGAGCGGCACGGGGAATATGAAGTTTATGATGAACGGCGCGGTCACTTGCGGGACGATGGACGGCGCGAATATAGAGATAGTCGAGCGCGCGGGGCCTGAACACAATTATATCTTCGGCGCGACTGTGGACGAGATTGCAAGGCTGAAAAAGGCGGGGTATAAGCCCAGACGGTATTTAAGCAACGCGGACCACAGAAAGGCGGTGGAAACGCTGATCGACGGAACGTTTTCGGACGGCGGCGACGGCGCGTTCAAGGAGTTGTACGAAAGCCTTGTTGACGGCGCAAGCTGGCACGAGCCGGATAATTATTTCGTATTATACGATCTGGACGCATACGTCAAGACGCTTGTGCGTATCTGCGCGGACTATGGGAAGGGGCGCGATTTTGCGGTTAAACAGCTGAAAAACGTTGCCAATTCCGCGTACTTTTCGTCTGACAGGACTATTTCGGAGTACGCGCGCGATATATGGAACATACAGTGAAGTTTTTTTCCTCATTTTAAAAGGCGGCCGCGGAAATTTTTTGCGGCCGCTTTTTGTTTATATGAGGGGCGTTCGGGTTTATATATTATGTGACGATACTTTCAGGAGATAGATTATGTTAGGCAATTTTACATACTGCAACCCCACCAAACTTTACTTCGGTAAGGACGCGCTTGACGGACTTAACGAGGAACTGCCCAAGTACGGTAAGAACGTACTGCTTGTTTACGGAGGCGGTTCGATTAAGAAAAACGGCATTTACGACAAGGTGGTCGCAATACTCAAAGCCAACGGTAAAAATATTTTCGAGGACGGCGGAGTTATGCCCAACCCCACCAGCGAGAAACTCAACGAGGGCATAGAGCGCGCGAGAGCGGCGAAGGCCGATTTTATACTCGCAGTCGGCGGCGGCTCGGTCTGCGACTACGCGAAAGCGGTGTCCGTTTCCGTCAACTGCAACGACGATGCGTGGGACAAGTACTTTATCCGTTTCGAGGAGCCGACCTGCGAAATAATCCCCGTCGGTTGCGTGCTTACAATGGTCGGCACGGGCAGCGAAATGAACGGCGGCTCGGTAATTACAAACTACGCGCAGAAACTTAAAATCGGGCACGTGTTCGGCGAAAAGGTGTTTCCGAAATTCTCGATTATGAACCCCGAATTTACTTTTACATTGCCGAAGTATCAGATGGTTTCTGGTATCTACGACATTATGTCGCACATCTTGGAGCAGTATTTTTCGGGAACGGACGACAATACTAGCGACTACATAATGGAGGGGCTGTTGCGCTCGCTCATACACAGCGCGGATATTGCGGTCGAAAACCCGACCGATTACGAGGCGCGCAGTAACATAATGTGGATTGCGACCTGGGCGCTAAACACGCTGGTTGCAAAGGGCAAGACCACGGACTGGATGGTGCATATGCTCGGTCAGGCGGTTGCTGCGCATACGGACGCGACGCACGGTATGACGCTTGCCGCCGTGTCTATGCCGTACTACCGCTATATACTGCCTTACGGCACGGCGAAGTTCGCGCGCTACGCCAAAAACGTTTGGGGAGTTAATCCCGAGGGCAAGACGGACACGCAAATCGCTTACGAGGGACTGGAACGTATGCAGGCCTGGATGAAGAAAATCGGGCTTGTTATGAATATAACCGAGCTAGGCGCGACGCAGGATATGTTGGACGGCATTGTCAAGAGCACGCGCGTGATGGACGGCGGTTACAAGATTTTCGACGAAAAGGATATTCGCGCGGTATTGAAAGCGAGCTATTGATAGGGCTGTTACATACCTGCACTGAAATAAACGGGACACGCGAGGATAAAAGGTATTATGGAAAAGAAGTATTACGACAAATTCAACGGCAGGGAAGTCTGGATTTATACGATAAAGAAGGGTTTTCTCGAAGCGGACATATGCGAGGCGGGCGCAAGGATTAACGCGTTGCGCGTGCGCGGCGTGGACGTGGCGCTCGGGTTTAACGGCGTTGCGGACTATATCGACAGCGCCAGTTACGCGGGCGCGACAATAGGGCGCGTCGCCAACAGGATCGGCGGAGCTAAGTTCGTGCTTGACAACAAGCCCTATTTCCTCAACGCCAACGACGGGAAAAACCACCTGCACGGCGGTAACCTCGGGTTCGATAAAAAGCATTTCACGGTTACGGAGTACTCCGAAAACAGCATTACTATGGAGTGCGAAAGCGCGGACGGCGAGGAGTTTTATCCCGGTAATCTCAGATTTGCGGTTAAGTTTTATATAGAAAATAATACTTTAAACATAGAGTTTGCGGCGCAAAGCGACAAGACGACGCTGTGGTGCCCGACAAACCACGCGTATTTCAATCTCGACGGCGAAAACTCGGGCGACTGCCGCGGCAATGTTTTGCAAATTAATGCCGATTTCTATACGCCCGTGGACGCGGGGCTTATTCCTACGGGCGAAAAGGCGGCCGTAAAAGGCACGGCGTTCGACTTCACTTCGCCTGCCGCGATAGGCGCTAGGTTTTCCGCAGAGGAGCTGAAAGCCACGGCAGGCTACGACCATAACTACGTTTTAAGCGGCGTGCTTGCGGCCAGCGCGGAGAGCGGCGTTACGGGAATAAAGCTCGACGTGTATACCGATATGCCCTGTATTCAGTTCTATTCGGGCGGTATGCTGGACGGTTGCGCGGGAAAAACTCGGCGTTACGGACAGTGGGCGGGGTTCTGTCTTGAACCGCAGTATTGCCCCAACGCCGTCAATATGGGCGGGTTTGAAAAGCCTGTACTCAAAAAGGGAGAGAGGGGAACGCATTACATAAGGTTTGATTTTTCGCGCTCGGCAAAGTAATGACGGGGCTGAAACACATTTACAATAAACATCGCCGCCCGCATTTTGCGGGCGGCGGCTTTTTTATTTCATTTCGTTTAAAATCATTCTGTACAGCTCGCGCGAGGCGGTGGACTGGGTGTGCTGGGTGTCGGAAATCAGGCAGACGTGCCTTACGGGAAGTTCGTCCTTGAAATTCACCTGAAAAATATCTCCGCGCTCGGCCGCGTCTTTCGTTATTCCCTCGGGCACAATCGCAAGGCCCCTGTTGTGCGTCACCATCGGTACGAGCAGGTCCGCGCCGTCGAGCTCTATATCGGGCGAAACGGTCAGGCCGTGCCGTGAAAACACGTCGTCTACGAACTGCCTGAGCTGCATACCGTGCGCAAGGCTTATAAACGGATATTTTTTAAGGTCTTCGAACCCGATAACCTTATCCTTCAAAAACGAGTATTTGTTTCCCGCGATTACAACGTCCCTGAACTGCTTGATTTTGAGAACGTTCAAAGGCTTCGGCGCGTTGCACGGCGTGGTTACGAACGCCAGATCCACACTGCCGTTTTTTAGGTATTCGATTGTGTTGTCCGAAGAGTTGGTGCGTATCTTGAACTTCACTTCGGGATACTTTTTATTGAACTTGTCCATAAAGTCGAAAAGAAAACAGTGCAGCGCGGTTACCGTCGCGCCTATATACACCGTGCCGCCGTTTAAGCTTACCGCGCGGCTCAACTCGTCCTCGGCCTTTATGAACTGCTCGCAGGCGACGCTTACGTAATTAAAAAGCGTCTGCCCCTCGTGCGTGAACTCCACGCCCTTTTTCGTCCTTATAAAAAGTCGGCAACCCAGCTCGGTTTCAAGGTTCTGCACGGCGCGCGTAACGGCGGGCTGGCTGGAATAAAGTTCAGCCGCCGCGCGCGTTATGTTTTTGTGCTTGCCGACGCAATAAAATATCTTGTAATACTCGTAGTTCATAGCCCGCTCCGATTAAGTATGCGTTATTGTTATGATTAATATGTTTTATTATCATTTTACATTATACTACATA
The DNA here is from genome assembly GCA_910579705.1 of uncultured Christensenella sp. Taxonomy (GTDB): domain Bacteria; phylum Bacillota; class Clostridia; order Christensenellales; family Borkfalkiaceae; genus Coproplasma. The sequence goes on along the minus strand of CAJTUI010000004.1, from coordinate 110,896 downwards.
CATTGTATAATGTAAACAAAAATGATAAAATTTTTAAAAATTTGTCAAAAAACAACAATCAGGGAGGCAAAGAATATGAATTACAGAGAGCAGTCGCTTATCAAGCATAAGCAGTGGAAAGGTAAAATAGAGACGGTCGTGCGCGTGCCCGTTGACTCGCGCGAGGCGCTGTCGATAGCGTATACGCCCGGCGTTGCCGAGCCGTGTATGGCCATTCATAACGACGTTGAAAAGAGTTTCGAGCTGACGAGGCGCTGGAACACCGTGCCCGTAATTACGGACGGAACGGCCGTTCTGGGGCTGGGCGATATCGGGCCGGAGGCGGGTATGCCCGTTATGGAGGGCAAGTGCGCGCTTTTCAAGGCTTTCGGCGGCGTGGACGCCTATCCCATTTGTCTTAATACGAAGGATACCGAGGACATTATAAAGACCATTAAAATTATGGCGGGGTCGTTCGGGGGCATCAACCTCGAAGATATTTCCGCGCCCAGGTGTTTCGAGATAGAAACAAGGCTTAAAGAGGAACTGGATATTCCCGTGTTTCACGACGACCAGCACGGCACGGCAATCGTCACCGCGGCGGCGCTTTTAAACGCCTTAAAGCTTGCGGGCAAGAAGATAGAGGACGTTAAAGTCGTTGTCAACGGCGCGGGCGCGGCGGGAATCGCGATTTCCAGATTCCTCATAAGTTTCGGGGTCACCAACCTTGTAATCTGCGATTTGAAGGGCGTTGTCTGCGAGGGCGAGGAATGGCTTAACCCCGCGCAGAAAGAAATTGCGAAGATAACTAATAAGGGGCATATAAAGGGCAAGCTTGCGGACGTTATGAAGGGCGCGGACGTGTTTGTCGGCGTGTCGGGGCCGCACTGCGTTTCCAAGGAAATGGTCGCGTCTATGGCGGCAAAGTCCATACTTTTCACCTGCGCGAACCCCGTCCCCGAAATCGAGCCCGAGGACGCGAAGGCGGCGGGCGCGTTCATTGTCGGAACGGGCTCTTCCGAGCACCCCAACCAGATAAACAACGTGCTTGTGTTCCCCGGACTGTTCCGCGGCGCGCTGGACGTAAGGGCGAGCACGGTAAACACCGAAATGATGATGGCGGCGGCAAGGGGCATCGCCTCCTGCGTGGGCGAAAACGAGCTTTCCGCCGACTACATTCTGCCGTACGCATACGACAAGAACGCGCACCGCGCCGTGGCAAAAGCCGTGGCGGAGGCCGCCGTTCAGACGGGCGTGGCTAAAATAAAGTAAAGAAATTTTTTGTTATTACACAACAAAAGGGCAGGCAGCCTGACGGCTGCCTGCATATAAAAACCTTTATCCGTTTGTTGCGGAGGAGGAGAAACGATGAGAAGATTATTATCCGCGATTTTGCTTGCCGTAGCGGCTCTGACCGCGGCGTGCGCGGCGGTTTTTTTCGCCGCTTGCTCAGGCGGCGACGAGTACAGGTGGGACGTTTCGGGCTCGGACGGGAAGATAACCGCATACTTTTCGGATAACGGTAAGTACGGATTTATCCTCCACGTGGAGGGTAACGGGAAGATGAACGATTATTCGTCCGTCAAGGATACGCCGTGGTACGGCAAGTCGGGAAGAGTTACCGAGGTGGTTATTTCGGAGGGAATTACCGCGATAGGGAAAAACGCGTTTACCGACTGCAGGGTCAAGACGGCAGTGGTTCCCCGAACGGCGGTTTCAATCGGCGAAAACGCGTTCCATAGGGACGCCAAGGTCTGCGTTTATTCGGCGCTGAGTGCGCCCGAGGGGGTTGAGCTTTATATGTATTCCGAGACCAAGCCCGAGAAAGCGGGCGCGTACTGGCGGTTCAAGGACGGGGTTGCGACGGTGTGGCAGGAAATCAAAGTGCTGTTTATAGGCAACAGTTTCACGTTTTACAGCGATATCCCTTCGCTGTTCGGCAAGATTGCCGAGGCGGCGGGCGAGCCCGTGCGCGTTGAGTCGGTTACGCAGGGCGCCTGGAACCTGACCAAGTTTGCGGACGCGGGCGACGAGTTCGGGAAAAAGGTGGACGACAAACTCAGAAAATCGGACGATTACGATATAGTCGTTTTGCAGGAGCAGAGCACGCGGCCGCTGGACAATTACACGGCTTTCCGCGACGCGGCCAAAAGTCTGAAAACAAAGATTAATTCAACCCAGAAGAATTGCAGAATATACCTTTACGCAACCTGGGGATATGCGGCGGAGGCGGCGGCCCGAAAAATGACGATACCGCAGATGGAGCAGGAGATACGCAAGGCCTACGAAAAGGCGGCCGCGGAGCTGGGTCTGTCCGTATCGCACGTGGGCAAGGCGTTCAGCAAGGTTTATACCGAATATTCGCAGAAAGACCGCCCCGACATAAACCTGTATTTTACGGACGATAAACACCCGTCGTACACGGGCGCGTTCCTGTCGGCGTGCGTGCACGCGGCGGCTTTGCTCGGTTGCGACCCGCGGACTTCCACGTTTTACGGCGAGCTGGATAAGGGAGTTGCGGACATACTTAAAGCCGAGGCAAACGACACTGTGTTCGGGTCTTTATAAAAGGCGTTTAAATATAAAATAAGGAGGATATAAAATGAAAAAACACTTGATAGCGGCGTTGCTTGTGCTAGTTATGTGTTTGGCGGCGGTTTCGGGCTGCTCGCTTGTCAGGGGTTTCGAGAAAGACTTGCAGGTCATTCTCGAAGTCAACGGCGAATACCGCGGCTGTTACACGGTAAACGCGTTCAACAACGCGATAGTGCCTATCCCCGACGGCGCGGACGTTCCCGAAGGGCTTATGTTCTACGGCTGGACGCCGCAGGAAAACTGGCAGGAGGCGGGCGCGTCCAACGTTCCGCTCTCCGAAAACAAGGGGCTTATCCGCTATGACGACGTTAAGGACTACGCGGACGGCGCGGCAAGCGTTACGCTGTACGCGGTGTTCGGCGAAAAGCCCAAGCACGATTTGGTTGTCGCCTGGTATGATAAATTCTCGACCTCGGGCCTCAACGCGGAAATCGTTGCGGCTTTCACCGAGGATATGTACGAATATCTGAAGACGAAGAGCTATACCCCCGCCGATATGGACATAATAGTCCGCGGCTATTCGGGCAACGTCGGCCCTTCGTGCGAGGCGATTAAGGCGGACGGCGACGTCGATATTATGATAGGCTGGTCGCATACCAAAAATCTGAGCGTGGACGCGGGTTCGCTCGTTCCCGGTAAAGATTTCCTCGAAAACAACGGAAATATTCTGATTAACCCGAATTTCGAAAAGGGCGCGCGCTATTCGGCGAGAATGAACGATAAGGAGCTTACCCATCTCGTTTACGACTGGATACTCGAAACCTATTCGGGCGAGGGCGGACCCAAGCTCGATTATCTGTATACCGAAAATCCCGAAGAGCCGGACCCTCCCGAAGAGCCCGACACGCCCGTGTACGAATCCGAACTGGTGGTCGGCTGGTATTCCAAGACGGGCACTTCGGGGCTGGATACGACGGTTATGCGCACGCACAAGAAAGCGCTTTACGCATACCTCGAATCGGAAAAAATCGACCTTGCAAACACCAACGTTATAATCCGCGCTTACAACGGCGATGTGGCCGACGTTCAGAACGCGGTTACGGCCGACGGCGACGTGGATTTGATGCTCGGTATGAAAAAGTTCGAGCTTGAAGGCGTAACTATGGAAGTGCAGAACGACGTGGCTATGGGTTCCACGGCTATCGAAAAACCCAAGACCGACAGGCGTATCCACCTCGTTTCGGAGAGCAAGCTCGCTAAGCTTGTGTTCGAGTGGCTGAAAACCGACGGGGCGAGGGGCTCGCTCGTGACCGACCAAACGCCCGCAACCGAGAGCAAAATCGTCATCGGCTGGTATGCGAAAACGGACAATTCGGGACTTGACGAGAGCATAATCGCAAATTTCAAGACCGCGCTCGAAACCTATCTTACCGCGCAGGGCTACAACCTCGGAGAAACGGAAATCGTTCTCAGGCAGTACGACGGTAAAGTGGCGGACGTTCAGAACGCGGTTACGGCCGACGGCGACGTGGATTTAATGCTCGGTATGAAGGCGTTCGCGCTTAGCGGCGTCGAGATGGAAGTGCAGAACGACGTTGCTATGGGGACCAAGACCGACAGGCGCATACATCTCGTTTCGGACGGCGGACTTGCGAACGCGGTGTTCGAATGGCTGAAAGACGACGCGGCGAGAAGCTCGCTTGTAGTTGCGTAAAGGAGGGGGAAAGATGTATCTGAAAGGTAAACTTATGAAAGCGGCGTCCGTATGCTTATACGTGTTCACCGCGCTGTGGTTTGTTGTTGCGGCGTGTTTCTTCGCGCTGTCGAATAACTGGTATTGGCTGTTTCTTATCTCGGCGCTCATATGTCTTTACGACGGGTTTGTGATAACCTCCGTAAGACAGACGATGAAGAGCGTCACGCTCGAAAAGAGGGAGAGGACTAAGTTTCTCGTGTGCTGGATACTAGGCATAGTATGTCCGCCCGCGTTCGTACTTAACGGCATTGCGTACTTCCGCAACACCGAGGACGAAATTATCGAGCGGAGAAACATAGAAGCGACGGTGGAGCCCGCGGAGCCCAAGCCCGCGCGCAAGACCCCGTTTTACAGGACGAAATGTTTCATAACCTCCTGCGTTGCGCTGGGTATGATACTCGTATCGGGTTTCTCCGCTATGTGTTTCGAAACTTCGGGGTTCTCGGTTAAGGTGTCGGATTTCACGCTGACCCGCGAAATGACTTTGCAGTACAACGAGGGAAAAATAAACGGTAAAGAATACGTTATGGAAAACGACACTTCGTATTCCGTAACAATGTACGTGCCCAAGTCGGCTACGGAAGAGGCTCCCGCACCCGTGGTGTTCGTGCTCCCCGGTTTCACGCGCACAAAGGCGACGATGGCGCAGTACTGTATAGAGCTGTCGAGAAGGGGCGCGGTGGTGTTCTGCTCCGACCCCGGCGGTCAGGGCGGAACGAACGAAAATTCGTCCGCGGGCGCGCACGGTATCGAGTTCCTCGTCCAGTACGTATACAATAACTCGGATGATTTCAAGTTCTGCGACAAGAACCGTTTCGGCGCGGTCGGCCACTCTCAGGGCGGCGGCAACGTCTGCACGCTGGCCGCGGATATGTCGGGTTCAAGCTATGAAGAGAGCGTGATAAAGGCCGTATATATTTCGGGCTATATCAAAACGTCTTCCGCAAACAAGTATAAAAATCTCAACTGCAACGCGGCTATGTCCTACGCGTATTACGACGAGGGCGCGTTCCGTTACCAGACGGATACCACCGCGTTGGAAGTAATCGGCCTGCGTTTCATAAACGAAGTGGCCGGCAACCCCGGCCGGCACGAAAGCATCGCTTACGACTACGGTTACGGCGATATGTCCAAGGGCACTTACAGGATTATCCACCGCGAAAACATTAACCACTGTTTCGAAATGTACGACAAGCTGAGTATCGCAAACACTATCGATTTCTTCGACGAGGCGCTTGCAATCGGCTCCGACCTGGACGGACACAATCAGATTTGGTTCGGTAAAGAATTCTTCAACGGCATTGCGCTGGCGGCGGCGTTCACGTTCATAATCGCGCTCTGCGCCGTGCTTATGCACATACCGTTCTTCGCAACCCTCAAAAACGGAGGGAAGAGAGCGGAAGAGAAGAGCGGCGCAAACGGTTCCGATACGGCTGTTGACGGAAATGACGTCGGCGGGGCGGGCGTTTCCACGGCCGAGCCCGCAATGACGACAATCGTCAACGCAAAGCCCGTGGCCTCGCCCGCGGCGGCGAGAAAGAGCGTCGCGCACAAGGTGATTTTCTGGTCGTGCATTCTGCTTACGGCGATAATCGCCTGTCTGGACTATATCCCGCTTGCAAATCTTTCGATAGAGATATTCCCCACAAGCAACCTCGCGTCCGTGTTTACGTTCACGTTCCCCGCGCGTATGGTCAACGCCATTCTGCTATGGGCGGCGATTAACGGCGCGATAGGACTGGCGATATTCTTCGGCACAACCGCGCTTGAAAACCTCTATGAATATTCCTATGCCAAGATAAAAGGAACAGTTCCCGTCTATGACTGGGAGAAGTTCGGCGACATAAAAATCCGCGGTAACGGGCCCAAGAACGTTGCGCTCAACGTGGCGAAATCGCTCCTCCTCGGTTTCGGTCTGTTCGGGGTGTTCTACTTCCTCGTCCAGCTCTCGTACTGGATGTTCCATCAGGATTTCAGGTTTATGCTCATATCGGCGTCGCCGCTGAACGCGAGAATGTTTGTAACCGCGCTCGAATATATGCCCATAATCTTCATATTCTATATCTCCAATTCCATAAGAGTGAATTGCAGTATAGGCAGAGAGGGTTGGAGCGAATGGAAGGTTCTGCTCGTCGGCGCGCTCGCAAACAGCGTCGGACTTGCGTTCATACTGCTCATAAACTACGTCTGCTACTTCACGACGGGCGTTCCCTACTACGGATACTGGGGCAACAACAACGAAGTCTGGCTCTTCGTAAATATGGTGTTCGGGCTTGTCGTAATGATGTTTATCCTGCCCATATTCAACAGGTTGTTCTATAAGACTACGGGTAACGTATGGGTCGGCGCAATAGCGTGCTGTATGATATTCGTTATGATGACGGTTTCCGCCTCCGTAAGCTATATACCTATGTAAGTTTAAAACTGAAAGCAAGGCGCGGCTGTATACCGCGCCTTATTTGCGCTTATTCGAAAAATTTGTGAATAGGTATGTTTAATTTTTTTGCAATTTTGAAAAGCGAAATTATTCTAAAATTTTTGTCTTGCATAATTCTGTAAAAAGAAGAAGTGCTTATTTTGCATTGCCTGCAAAATTCTTTGATAGACAAACCGTTGTCGTCTAAATATTTTTTTATTATATCGGTGTTTAAAGGTTTGTGCATATTGAATACTCCTTTTATAAAATACGGCTAAAAGCCATATTTTTATTATATATGGCTTTTAGCCATTTGTCAAGACAAATAGGAAAAAAGATTGTATAATTTATCTATGAACAAATTCAAGATACGTTTAAAGCAAGCGCTTATTGAAAATCATTTAACTCAAATTGAGTTGGCACAAAGAATTTCAATGTCGCAAAGTGTAGTCAATAATTATTGTTCAGGGAAAAGAGAGCCTTCTCTGGACGTGCTTATCTTGATTTGTAAAGAATTAAAGATAAGTGCGGATTATTTACTTGGAATAACCGATTAATTTTGATTATAAATAAAAAGCTCCCCGACAGCAACGTCGGGGAGCTTTGAGTTTTATATTATTTGGGCTGTTTTCCGATGTACGCGAGTATACCGCCGTCAACGTAAAGTATGTGTCCGTTGACCGCGTTGGACGCGTCCGAGGCGAGGAAGACGGCGGGGCCTGAAAGCTCGTCCGCTTCAAGCCACCTGCCCGCGGGCGTTTTGGAGATTATGAACGAGTCGAAGGGGTGGCGGCTGCCGTCGGGCTGTTTTTCCCGCAAAGGCGCGGTCTGCGGCGTGGCGATATAGCCGGGGCCGATGCCGTTGCACTGGATATTGTATTCGCCGTATTCGGAGCAGATGTTTCTCGTCAGCATTTTAAGTCCGCCCTTGGCCGCGGCGTATGCCGAAACCGTTTCCCTGCCCAGCTCCGACATCATAGAGCAGATGTTTATTATCTTGCCGTGGCCTTTCTTAATCATAGAAGGTATAACGGCTTTTGATACTATGAACGGGCCGTTGAGGTCGATGTCTATGACCTGCCTGAACTGCGCCGCGGTCATTTCGCACATAGGTATGCGCTTTATAATTCCCGCGTTGTTTACAAGCACGTCGATTACGCCGACTTCCTTTTCTATATCTTTAACCATAGCGTTAACGGCGTCCTCGTCGGTTACGTCGCAAACGTATCCGTGCGCTTTTACGCCCTCTTTTTTATAGGCCTCGATACCCTTGTCCACGAGTTCGCGGTTGATGTCGTTAAAAACAATCGTCGCGCCCGCCTTGGAAAGCCCCATAGCTATCGCAAAGCCAATACCGTAGGACGCGCCCGTAACCAGCGCGACCTTTCCGTCCAGTCTGAAATCCTTCATTTCCATAAAAAAATCCCCTTTTGTTTTTTGTATGGATATATTATAGCACGCGGTTTCGGTTTTGTATAGAGGGATTTTGAATTTTTTTGTAATTTTTTAACATATGAAAAAATTTTTTTTATCATATAAAAAATCGTTGACAGCAGGGGGGCGCGTAAATATAATTTTTTTTGGTTTTGGGTTTAATTTTATTAAACATTTTGTTTAAAATCTCTAACCGTTTAGTAAAAATAAACTTTTGGTTTAGGAGTTTTATGGATATAGGCAACAAGATAAAACGGCTGAGGTTACAGCTGAATCTGTCGCAGGCGGAGCTTGCGGACAGGTGCGAGCTTACGAAAGGCTACATATCCCAGCTTGAAAACGATTTGACTTCGCCGTCGATTTCCACGCTCTGCGACATACTGGCCGCGCTGGGGACGGATCTGGCGGAATTTTTCAAGCGCGAGGACGACGACAGGGTTGTGTTTTCCGCGGACGACTTCATTGAAAAGCGTGACGACGGAATGCTTTTGAAATGGATTATCCCGAACGCGCAGAAAAACGAAATGGAGCCTATTCTCGTGGAGCTGTTGTCGGGCGCGTCCACGGCGCTGGACTTCCCGCACGAGGGCGAGGAGTTCGGTTACGTTTTGGAGGGAAAAATCTGCATAGAGCTGGGTAAAAACCAGTACGTGTGCAAGAAAGGCGAAACCTTTTATTTCAAGGCCGACAAGACGCACCGCATAACGAACGGTTCCAGGAACTCGGCCAAACTGCTCTGGGTTTCGACCCCGCCCAATTTTTAAACTTTTCAGGTAGGAGAAAGAAAATGAGTACGACAGAAAACATTATCGAGCTGACCGACGTAAGAAAGGTGTTTGACGACGAAACGGTAGCGGTGGACAATTTCAGTTTACAGATTAAGAAGGGAGAGTTCGTAACCTTTCTCGGCCCGTCGGGCTGCGGAAAGACGACTACTCTTCGAATGATTGCGGGGTTCGAGCTGCCTACTTCGGGCACTATACTTTTGAACGGCAAGGACATAAGCAACCTGCCGCCCAACAAACGGCCCGTCAACACCGTGTTTCAGAAATACGCGCTTTTTCCGCACCTCAATATTTACGAAAACATAGCGTTCGGGTTGCGCCTTAAAAAAATAGAAAATACGTACGCGGACAAGAACGGCAAAAGCTACGTCAAAAAACAGAAGCTTACTAAGGCGGAGATTGACAAAAAGGTAAGAAAGGCGCTTGAAATAGTCGATCTGGAAGGGTTTGAGAAGAGGAGCGTTTCCACGCTGTCGGGCGGACAGCAGCAGCGTATCGCTATTGCGCGCGCTATCGTAAACGAGCCCGAAATACTTCTTCTGGACGAGCCGCTCGGCGCGCTGGATCTTAAAATGAGAAAGGAGATGCAGATAGAGCTTAAAAAGATGCACAAAAAGCTTGGCATCACCTTTATCTACGTCACGCACGATCAGGAGGAGGCGCTTACGCTTTCGGACAAGGTTGTCGTTATCAACGACGGCGAGATACAGCAGATAGGCACGCCCGTAGAAATCTATAACGAGCCTGTAAACACATTCGTAGCGGACTTTATCGGCGAGAGCAATATATTTAACGGCGCGGTCGTCGGCAAGCTCAAAGTCAAGTTCTGCGGCGCCACGTTCGACTGTCTGGACGACTACGAGATAAACCAGCTTGTGGACGTGGTTGTCCGCCCCGAGGACATTAAAATCTGCGCGCCCGATTCCGGCCAGCTCAAAGGCCGCGTCATATCTTCGATGTTTAAGGGCGTGCACTACGAAATAACCGTCGTTATCGGCAAGTTCGAAATCGTTATTCAGAGCACTTCCACCGTGCCAGTCGGCAGTATGATAGGGCTGAGGATAGAGCCGGACGGTATTCACCTTATGGAAAAGGTTTACACCGTAAACAGGTATGACGGCGTTATAACCAAAAACAACACCGTCGAGTTCGGCGACGGCGAGTTCGAGTGCGACGTGACGGCGCTTTACGCCGGCTCGCATCTGGACGAAGAGGGGTATCTCATTACGGCTCAGGGCGAAAAGATAGACCTTGCGGGCGTGGAGGTAATCGCCGAGGTCGGCACGCACGACATAGTTATGACCGACGATGTGGACGCGGGCGGAGCCAAGGGCAATATCATTTCTATGATTTACAAGGGCGACCATTACCGCTACATAGTCAGGACGGAGGAGAACGAGGAGGACTACGTTCTGTCCTGTCCCGACCTCTGGAACACGGGCGATCTGGTCGGCGTTATCATTCCCAAGGAAAAGATTAAGCTTTCGTTAAAGCCCGCGGAGGAACTGAGTAAATGACAAAACTGCGTTTTAACAGAAGCCAGCTGTGCATTCCGTACGCGGTGTTTCTGATACTGTTTGTAATCGCCCCGCTGGTGGTAATCGTTTATTATGCGTTTACGAACGGACAGGGCAATTTCACGTTCGCGAACTTTATAAATTTCTTTGCGGGCACAAACACGCTCGGCACGCTTGTATACAGTTTCGCGCTTGCGACGGTGACCACGCTCGTGTGCCTTGTAATCGCTTACCCCACGGCATATGTGCTTGCGAGGAGCAATTTCAAGAAGAAATACGTGCTGTTGATGCTCTTCGTTCTGCCTATGTGGATTAACTTCACGCTCAGGATAACGGCGCTTAAAGAGATACTCACGGTGTTTGAGGGCAACATTGCGAAATACCCCTTTTTGAACTCGGTCATAGGTATGACCTACGACTTCCTGCCATTTATGATACTGCCGCTTTACACCTCGCTTTTAAAGCTTGACAAAAGCCTTCTGGAAGCGGCCTCGGATCTGGGCGCAAACAGGTTCACCGTGTTTATGCGCGTCACCCTGCCCCTTTCCGTGCCCGGCATTATTTCGGGTATGACTATGGTGCTCTTGCCGTCTATGACCAACTACGTCGTTCTGGATATGCTCTATAACAGCACGTACATAATGGGCAGTCTTATAGGCAGTTATTTCAGCGCCTATGACTGGAACAACGGTTCGCTTATCTCTTTGGTTCTGCTCGTAATAATATTCCTCGTCACGCTCGTCACCAACAGGTTCAGCGATAAGGACGCGGGCAACAGGGGGGCGGTATTATGAAAAACGCGTTCAAGTTCATTTGGCTCGGCGTTGTGCTACTCTTCATATATGTGCCCGTGGCGGTGCTCGCCGTGTACAGCTTTACGGACGCGGCTATGGTCGGCGGCAATATAGGCGGGTTCTCGTTCGACAACTATCTCAACCTCTTCAAAAACGAGGAGCTGAGGAGTATGATTTTCGGCACGCTCGTGCTCGCGTTCGTGTGCGCGGCAATCTCAACCGTGCTCGCAACGCTCGGCGCGATAGGCTCGTTCTATTCCAAGAGAATTACCAAGTCGCTTATAAACACGGCCAACCAGATACCCGTCGTCAACGCCGACATAGTAACGGGCTTTTCGGTCTGCATACTGCTTATCGTAATACTGCGCATAGGCAAGGACACGTTCATTCCGCTCGGCGTGGGCCACGTGGTTCTGACCGCGCCGTTCGTTTATCTTTCAATCATACCCAAGCTCAAACAGATGGACAACAGCCTTTACGAGGCCGCGCTGGACTTGGGCGCAACGCCCGTTCAGGCGCTTTTCAAGGTTGTCCTGCCCCAGCTTATCCCCGGCATATTATCGGGCTTTATGCTCGCTGTCACGCTCTCTCTGGACGACTATTTCGTAACCACTTACACAAAGCCGTCCACGTTCGATACGATAAGCACGTACGTGGTGAACGCGACCAAGGGCAGCCAGACGGAAATCAAAACCGCGTTGTGGGCGCTGTCCACGCTGATATTCGTAATTGTTATCGCGCTGGTTGTGGCAATGAACCTGCTTTCGGGAAGGAAGAAGGAGGCGGCTAAGTAATGAAAAGATTTTTTGCGGTCTGCGCCGCGGCGGCGCTGCTCGTTCCGTCAACGCTCGCGTTTGCGGGCTGTGCGGATAAGGATAGCTCGGTCGTGCTCAGGGTCAGCAACTGGGAAGAGTATATCGACCTCGGCGAGTGGGAAGACGACGAGCTTATCGACATTGGCGAGGACGGGATTATCGGCGTCAATTCTATGGTGGACGATTTTACCGAATGGTTCAATTCCACGCACGATTTCAAGGTGCGGGTGGAGTATTCCACGTTCGGAACCAACGAGGATTTGTACAACCGCTTAAAACTCGGCGACGTGTACGATCTGGTGTGCCCCTCGGACTATATGCTTATGAAGCTTATTGCGGAGGAGGCGTTCGTCGAATTTTCGGACGCGTTCTGGGATACGTCGGTCGAAGAAAACTATTACGCAAACAACGTTTCGGGCTATATAGACGGAGCGGACGGCGAGGGGATATTCAACGACGAAGAGTATAACTGGCACAAAAAAGCGGCCTGCTATATGTGGGGCACAACGGGCATTGTGTATAATCCCGAAGAGGTGCCCGCAGAGGACGTTTCGGGCTGGGATATACTTTTGAACGAAGAGTACAACAGGCGCGTCACCGCAAAGGACAACGTGCGCGACGCGTATTTCGCAACGCTCGGGATAATCAATAAAGACAAGCTCTCGGGCGCGGACAAGGCGGAAAGGAGCGCGATTTTGAATGATACGGACGACGGTACGATTAGCCGCGCGCAGGAAGTTCTCAAAAGCATAAAGGACAACGTATATTCGTTTGAAACGGATTCGGGCAAGGCGGATATGGTTACGGGCAAGGTGGTTGCAAACTACCAGTGGTCGGGCGACGCGGTGTACATTATGGACGAGGCGGACGCCGACGAAACCGAGCTTTGGTATTCCGTGCCCGACGAGTGCACTAACCTCTGGTTCGACGGCTGGATGATGCTTAAAGACGGTATCGGCGGCAACGAGCGCAGGCAGACCGCGGCGGAGGCGTTCGTAAACTTCCTTTCGCGGCCAGACAACGCCGTAAGGAATATGTACTATATCGGCTACACCTCCGCGATTGCGGGCGAAACCGTGTTTGAGTATATGGACGGGAACTACGGCGCGGAAGAGGACGAGGAGCAGACTATAAGCTACGACCTCAGTTATTTCTTCGGCGAGGACAGCGTTCTTACGGTCGGCGCGGCAGATTTCGAGGTCGCGGCAGGCGGCGGCATTAACCGCGGCAGACAGCTGTTTGCGCAATACCCGCCGCAGAACGTCATAGACAGGAGCGTCGTTATGCTCGATTTCGGCGAAAAGCTAGCGGACATAAACCGTATGTGGATAAACGTGCGCTGTCCCGACTTAAAGGATTTTTCGCCCGTGACGGTGGGGGTTGTCGCCGCGCTATGCGCCGCGGCCGCGGCGGGCGTGTGCCTGTACGTGTTCAGATACAGACTGTTTATCGATTACAGGCCGAAGAAAGGCTTTGAAAAAGTATAAATTTAATAACGCGCCGCCGCTTTATTCAAGCGGCGGCGCTTGCTTTTACGAAAATACTGTGTTACAATAGGCGGCAAGGAGGAACACGTAAATGAAATATACAAATCCCGTTATACATTCGGACTATTCCGACCCCGACGTAATACGCGTCGGAAGTGATTTCTATATGGTCGCGTCCAGTTTCAATCACGTTCCGGGCGTGCCAGTTCTGCACTCGAAAAACCTTGTGGAGTGGCGGATTGTAAATTACGTCTTGCCCTCCCTTCCGTTCGAGAAGTTCAACGCCGTGCGCCACGGCGAGGGCGCGTGGGCGCCGTCCATACGCTTTCACGGCGGAAAATATTACTGTCTTATACCCTTCCCCGACGAGGGAATATACGTTTCCGAAACGGACGACCCGAGAAAGGAGTGGTCGCCCATTCGCCCGCTTATCGAGGGCCGCGGGCTGGAAGACCCCTGCCCCATTTGGGCGGACGGCAAGTGCTACGTGGTGTTTGCGTTCGCAAAAAGCCGCGCGGGGTTCAACTCCCAGCTCGCCGTTTTCGAGGCGGACGAACGCCTGACGAAAGCTGCGGGCAGTTACACCGTTATTTTCGACGGGCACGACAATGCGCCCAAAATCGAGGGGCCCAAGTTTTACAGGCGCGGGCAGTACTTCTACATACTCGCCCCTGCGGGCGGCGTTACGACGGGCTGGCAGGTCGCGCTGCGTTCCAGACATATTTACGGCCCGTACGAGAGTAAGATAATCTTAATGCAGGGCGATACGGACGTGAACGGCCCGCACCAGGGCGCGCTCATCGATCTGGACGACGGCGGCGAGCGGTGGGCGTTTATGCACTTTCAGGACAAGGGTCCGTACGGCAGGGTTGTGCACTTACAGCCCGCAAAATGGCTTGACGACTGGGTGCTTTGCGGCGACTTGCCCGACGAGAAACTGCCCGGCGTGCCCGTATCTGGCGGGGATTATCCCGTGGACGTTCAGACAGATTACCGTATTGCCTGCGACGACGAGTTCGACGGCGACAGGCTTTCGCCCGTCTGGCAGACGCCCGCAAACCGCGCGGAGGGCTGGTTCGAGTTCAGGAAAGGTTTAAAATTAAATTGCGCATACTACGGGGGTAATTCCCTTTCGGACCTGCCGCAGCTGTTTATGCAGAAGGTGGGTTACCGCAATTTTTCGGTAAAGACGAAGTGCAGGCTGAACCTTGTCAACGACGGCGACGAGACGGGTTTCGTGGTGTTCGGCAGGCAATATGCCTATATCTGCGTTGTAAGAAGGGACGGGCGCAACTATCTGGAAATACGCAAGGGCGCAATCGGCGGCGCGGAGGACGAAACGCTGTGCCAGAGCCAGCCTTACGACGACAATTACGTCACGTTCCAGATGTCGGCAAAGTATGAAGAGGGAAACAACTTAACTTTTAAATTCACGTTCGGAGGGAGTGCGTTTACGCACAAGTTTTACGCCGCGAAAGGGGTGTGGACGGGCGCAAAGACGGGCATATATGCCCGCGCCAATACGGTTAGCAAGGGCTGCGCAACGTTCAAGTTTTTCCGCGTCGTATGCACGGACAACAGGGTTTCTGGGAACCGCTGATATGGTTAAAGCAAAACAAAAATACAATCTGTTTACGGGTAAAGCGCTGTTTATGCTGATATTCCCTATCGTAGTGGAATCGGCGCTGTCTATGTCGCTCGGTATGATAGACGGACTTATGGCCTCGTACGCGAAGAGCGGCGCGGGCGACGATATTCTGACGGCGATTACCGACGTGGACCAGATTTCCAATCTCATAATACATCTGTTTACCGCGTTCGGCGTGGGCGGCGCGGTAATCACCTCGCAATTCCTCGGCGCGGGTAAGGTGGACGAGGCGAATAAGAGCGCGAAACAGTTGCTTGTTATAACCCTGCTCATTTCGCTTGCGCTTACGGCGTTCAGCCTGTCGCTCAATCACCAGCTCATAAATCTGCTGTTCGGTTCGGCGGGCAGTGAAACGCTGGAAAACGCGTACACCTATTTCTACATCACGGCCTCGGCGTTCCCGTTCATAGCCGTGTTTAATTCCTGCGCGGCGCTTTTGAGGGCGCAACGCAAAAGCCTTAACACAATGCTTTCGGGCATAATCAGCTTTTTTATCAACATAGGTTTCAACGCGCTGTTTATCTACGCGCTGAATATGGGTATCGCGGGCGTGGCGCTTGCAACGCTTATCGCGCGTATCTTTCCCGCGTTCTTCACGCTGTTTTTGCTGTCGCGAAAGGGCAACCTCGTAAGAATAAGAATTTTCCAGAAATTCCGTTTCGACGGAAAGAAACTCAAAAGCATATTAAAGCTCGCCATACCCAGCGGTATAGAGAACTGTTTCTTCCAGCTCGGTAAAATTCTGGTCATAGTTTTTATTTCGGTTGAAATATACAACGTGGAAGTCAACGGCGTTATAACCAATTTCCAGACCTCGGCGAACTCCGTGGCGTACAATATAAACACCGTCAGTTCCATTGTCGGCAACGGCATCAACACGGCTATGCTCACCGTCATAGGTCAGGCGGTCGGCACGGGCGACGTCGGGCAGGTAAAATACTATATACGTAAAATGTTGGCGATAGCTTACATAGGCAATGCGTGTTGCGTGGCGTTCACGTTTGCGCTGTCGCCTGTGCTTCTAAATTTCTACAATATCTCGGGCGAGGCGCGGTCAATCGCCTGGAAGTGTCTTATCCTCTGCCTTTCCATACAGTTCGCGACCTATCCTTTATCGTTCGGCGCGCCTGCGGTGTTAAAGGCAAATTCGGATATGAAATACGTAATGGTCGCGGCGGTGTTTTCGATGATACTCCTGCGCGTGGGGCTGTGCTACGTTTTAACCTGCGACTGGGCGGGGTTCAGGCTGGGCGCGCTCGGGCTGTGGATAGGAATGGTGACGGACTGGTGTATGCGCTCACTGCTTTTCGGCGGAAGAATACTCTCGGGTAAATGGAAAAATTCTTCGGGCCTTCTCAACCCGCCCGCTTACGGAGAGTGCGAACGCTTGGCCGAGGCCGCCGTTGCGGAAGCTATGGAGAGGTGAGCCTATGTTCAGGCAGATGTACGAAGAGAAATATATGCGTTTTCCGCAGGGCAGGACGAAAGCGTTCACGCTCAGCTACGACGACGGGGTGGAAGCGGACAAAAAGCTTGTCGCAATCCTCGATAAATACGGCTTGAAGGGGACTTTCAACCTCAACTCGCTGTTATGGGACTGCGAAAACTGGCACGGCAGAATGGACAGACAGACGACCTACGAAACCTTCAAGGGCGGCGTGCACGAGGTGGCGCTCCACGGCGCGCGGCACATATTTCTGGATAAGGTGCCCCTGCCGGAGGCGGTGAACGAAATAGTGCAGAACCGCGTTTATCTCGAAGATATGTTCGGGCGTATCGTGCGCGGAATGGCTTACGCCTATAATTCCTACAACGACGAAGTGGTGTCCGTGCTCGGAAGTCTGGGCGTGACCTACGCGCGGACGACGGAGGCCTCGCACTCGTTCGCAATACCGCGCGACTGGCTGAGGCTGAAACCGACCTGTCACCACGGCGACCCGAAGTTCGAAGAGCTGACGGACAAGTTCCTGAGCGCGCGGGCGGACGGGGAGTTCAAGCACCGCGAGCCGCTGCTCTTTTACGTTTGGGGGCACAGCTACGAGTTTGACGACAACGGGAACTGGCAGGTCATAGAACGCGCGGCGGAGAGAATTTCAGAGAGCGGCGACGTGTGGTTTGCGACCAACGGGGAAATCCGCGAGTACGTGCGCGCATACGAAAGTCTGGTATTTTCTATGGACGGCGAGCGGGTGTTTAATCCGTCGTATCGGACGGTGTGGGTAGAGATACGCGGTAATGTGTACGCCGTTGCGGCGGGCAAGCAGATATTATTCGATAAGGGGTGAAATATGATACTTGACAAATTCCGTCTTGACGGAAAAGTGGCAATAGTCACGGGCAGTAACACGGGCTTAGGGCAGGGAATATGCCGCGCCTATGCGGAGGCGGGGGCTAAAGTCGTCGGCGTTTCGCGGCGGCCCAGCACGGAAACGGCGGAGATGCTGGGCGAAAACTTTTATAACGTAATAGCCGATTTAAGCGATTTGAAAGTTGTTCCCTCTATAATCGCGCAGGCCGTGGAAAAGTTCGGCAGGGTGGATATACTCGTCAACAACGCGGGCATTATTAAGCGTTGCGACAGCATAGATTTTACGGAAGAGGACTGGGACAGCGTGCTGGACGTAAACCTGAAAACCGTGTTTTTCCTGTCGCAGGCGGTGGCGCGCCGTTTCCTTCAACAGAAGTCGGGCGGCAAAATAATCAATATCGCGTCTATGCTGTCCTATCAGGGAGGGATACGCGTTCCCTCGTACGCCGCGTCGAAGTCCGCGGTTAAGGGGATTACGATGACGCTCTGCAACGAATGGGCGAAGTACGGCATAAACGTGAACGCGATAGCGCCCGGGTATATGGCGACCAACAACACCGAGCAGCTGCGCGCGGACGGGGAAAGGAGCGGGGATATACTCGCGCGAATACCCGCGGGCAGGTGGGGACAGCCCGAGGATTTACAGGGCGCGGCGGTGTTTCTGGCCTCGGCCGCGTCGGACTACGTGAACGGCTTTACGCTGGCAGTGGACGGCGGCTGGCTTGCAAGATAACGACAGGGCGGGCGTTCCCGATTCAGGAACGCCCGCCCGTATTTTTTTGTTAAATTAATAGTTCTCTTCGCGCAGTTCGAAGTAGCTTTGAGGGTGCGCGCAAACGGGGCAAGCCTCGGGCGCCTTTTTACCTACGACCACGTGGCCGCAGTTGCGGCATTCCCAGACCTTGATTTCGCTCTTCTCGAACACCGCGGCAGTTTCGACGTTCTTCAAGAGAGCGCGGTATCTTTCCTCGTGCTGTTTCTCGATTGCGGCGACCATACGGAACTTGGCGGCAAGCGCCTTGAAACCCTCGGCCTCGGCGGTCTTTGCAAACTCCTCGTACATATCCGTCCACTCGTAATTCTCGCCGTTTGCGGCGGCTTCGAGATTGTGCGCGGTGTCGCCTATGCCCTGCAATTCCTTGAACCACATCTTTGCGTGTTCCTTCTCGTTATCGGCGGTTTTGGTGAAGATTGCGGCTATCTGCTCGTAGCCCTCTTTCTTCGCAACCGACGCAAAGTAAGTGTACTTGTTTCTTGCCTGCGATTCCCCCGCGAAAGCAGCTTCGAGATTTTTCTCGGTCTGCGTGCCCTTGTACTTGTTTTCCATTGTGTAACTCCTTTTTATTTTTTGTTTTTGCATTCGGGACATACGTAGAATACTTTCAGGTCGTATCCTATAACGTCCGCGCGCAATTGCTTTTCAAACAGTGCTGTAAGGTCTTGAAACCCGAAATCCGCAAGCCGACCGCAACGCCTGCAAACAAGGTGGTCGTGCCTGTCGGTCTTGTCGTATCTGTCGGCCTCTCCGTCCATACAGATTTTCCTTATAGAGCCCTGCTCCGACAACCTGTTTAAATTGTTGTAGACCGAGGCCAGCACAATTTTCGGCTGGCTCTTTTTCAGCTCGAAAAAAACCTGCTCGGCAGTCATATGGTTATCGGACGAATTAATCAGATTCAGAATTTCGTTGGCGTACTTACCCATATCCCCAAAACCTTTTTTAGAATTATTCTAATTTTAACACAGACTTTAAAGATTGTCAAGCGTTTTTTGTCGCATTATGCCGAAAAATTTTCAATAGCAATACATATCCGAAAAATATATAAACATATCCGTTTTGTGAATAGACATTGATTATGCGCGGAACTATAATGGAACTGGTAAAATTCGGGAAAACCGCAATAAAAAACATTCCGTGCTATTACGGATATATAAATATCAAGGAGAAAAATTATGAAAAAGATTGTAACTATGGGCGAGATTATGCTCCGTCTTTCCACCCCCGGCAACGAAAAGTTCATTCAGGCGGACGAGTTTGACGTGAACTACGGCGGCGGCGAGGCGAACGTGGCCGTGTCCTGCGCTAACTACGGGCACAGGGCGGAATTCGTTACCGCAGTTCCCGATAACGAGCTCGGCGAATGCGCGGTTGCGGCGCTCAGGAAATACGGCGTGGAAACCTGCCATATCGCGCGTTGCGGCGAAAGGCTGGGCATTTACTTCCTCGAAACGGGCGCGTCTATGCGTCCTTCCAAAGTCGTATACGACAGGGCGCATTCGTCTATCACCACGGCGACCGCGGCCGACTTCGATTTCGACGCGATTTTCGCAGACGCGGACTGGTTCCACTTCACGGGTATCACGCCCGCGGTTTCGGACAGCGCGGCGAAGCTCACGGAGGACGCGTTGAAGGCGGCTAAAAAACACGGCGTTACCGTTTCGGTAGACCTCAATTTCCGTAAAAAACTCTGGTCGAGCGAGAAGGCCCAGAAGGTTATGACGGGGCTTATGAAATACGTAGACGTATGTATCGGCAACGAAGAGGACGCGGAGCTTGTGCTCGGGTTCAAGCCCGGCAAGACGGACGTCACCAGCGGCGAGCTGGAACTTGCGGGCTATAAGTCAATTTTCGAGCAGATGGTCGAAAAGTTCGGTTTCAAATATGCGGTAAGCTCTCTGCGCGTAAGCCATTCGGCCTCCGATAACGGCTGGTCGGCGTGCATTTACGACGGCAAGACGGGCGAGTTCTATCATTCCAAAACTTACAGGATAAGCCCCATTGTCGACCGCGTCGGCGGCGGCGACTCGTTCGCGGGCGGCGTGATTACGGGCTTTTTAGACGGAAAGGATTTCAAGTCCGCGCTGGAATTCGGCGTGGCGGCGTCCGCGCTCAAACACACTATCCCCGGCGACTTCAACCTCGTATCCCGCAAGGAAGTGGAAACGCTGGCGGGCGGCGACGGCTCCGGCAGGGTGCAGAGGTAAGTTTGTGAAAATAGCTCTGCGCACGCACGACCTCGGCGTAAGGGGGCTGGACGCGGCCGTTTCAAGACTCAAAGAGTGCAACATAGACGCCGTTCAGCTTGTCGCGTACAAGTTTATTGACGAAATCAAGTACGAGGCGGGCGGGCTCAACCGCGACAACGCCGCGCTTATCGGCGAAACGCTCGCGGCCGCGGGCATAACCGTGGGGCTTGTCGGCGCGTACTTCAACCCCGTGCATTCGAACGCGGAAAAGGTCTTGCGCGGCAAGCAGGTATTCAAGGATTATTTGAAATACTGCAAAACGCTGGGTTGCGACACGGTGGGTTCGGAAACGGGAAGTTTCAACGACGACAAGTGGACTTACAACCCGATGAACCGCACGGACGGGGCGCTGGAAACGGTGGTTTCCACATTCTCGGAGCTTGCGGGCTACGCGAAGAGTGTGGGCGCGTACGTGGGAATGGAAGGCGCGGCGGGTCACGTCTGCTGGAACGTGGCGACCCTGAAACGCGCGCAAGACGCAATCGCCGCGGACAACATAAAAATTATTTTCGACATATACAACTATCTGGACGGCTCCAACTATAACGACTATCTGAGCATTCTGGACGAAGGGCTTAAAACCTTTGCGGGCAGGATTACCGTGTTTCATATAAAGGACTGCGTGTACTCGGACGGCAAGCTTAAACAGGTCGCGCCAGGAAAAGGTTTGTTTGATTTTAAAAAAATTCTCGGAGCAATCAAGTCGTACGACAAGGACGCCTTTCTCGTTCTCGAAGGAACGACGGGCGAAGACATAGTCCCCTGCGCCAATTTCATAAGGCGGGTGTGGGACGAAATAAACTGACAGGCCGAAAGGCGCAAGGAGTTAATTATGAAATTCGATATAAGATACGCAAACCACCCCGACGATTCCAAGCATTACGACACGCAGACCCTCAGGGACAAGTACGTAATAAACAGGCTCTTCGAGGCGGACGAAATTCTTCTCACCTATTCACATCAGGACAGGATAATTGCGGGCGGCGCAATGCCCGTTAAAAAGACTCTGTCGCTCGGCACGTTCAAGGAGCTTGCAACCGCGTACTTCCTCGAACGGCGCGAGCTGGGCGTTATCAACATAGGCGGCGCGGGCAGGATAAAGCTTGACGGCAAGGTCTACGACATAGGTCACAAGGAAGGCATATATGTTGGTATGGGCACAAGGGAAGTGGAGTTCTCTTCGGCAGATTCGTCAAGGCCCGCCAAGTTCTATATCAATTCCAGCCCCGCGCACAAGACCTATCCCACGGTCAAGATAGTCAAGCCCGTAGAGGGCAAGGCCGCGCCCGACGGGGTCAGGTATTGCGTGCAGAGGCATCTCGGCACGCTCGAAGGCATAAACAAGCGCACTATAAACCAGTTCATAATCGGCGACGTGTGCGAAAGCTGTCAGCTTGCTATGGGTATGACGGAGCTTGCCGAGGGCAGCGCCTGGAACACCCTGCCCAGCCACACGCACGAGCGGAGAATGGAGGTGTATATGTATTTCGAACTGCCCGAAACGGAGGCGGTTATACACCTTATGGGCACGCCGCAGGAAACAAGGCACGTCATACTTCATAACGAGCAGGCGGTTATTTCGCCCAGCTGGTCCATTCACAGCGGCGTAGGCACGCACAACTACACGTTTATCTGGGGTATGTGCGGCGAAAACCAGACCTACGACGATATGGACAACATTGCCACCGCGGATCTGAGATAATTCAAAGGGGGAAAAATTATGGCACAGCTTATTTTCAAAAACGTAAACAAGGTATATCCCAACGGCTACCACGCGGTTCACGATTTCAATATGGAAATCAAGGACGGCGAGTTTATCTGTCTTGTAGGCGATTCGGGTTGCGGTAAATCCACCACGCTGAGAATGATTGCGGGGCTGGAAGACATCACCTCGGGCGAGTTCTATATAGACGGCAAGCTCGCGAACCAGACGTCCTCGCGCGACAGGGGCATTGCAATGGTGTTTCAGTCCTACGCGCTCTATCCGCACCTAACAGTCTACGAAAACCTGGCGTTCGGGCTAACGCTCGAAGGCATAGACGCGGACGTTATAGAAGAGAAAGTTCAGGCGACCGCGAAGATACTCGGCCTTACAGACTACCTCGAAAGGTTCCCGCGCGCGCTGTCGGGCGGACAGTGCCAGCGCGTTGCGGTCGGCCGCGCGCTTATAAGAAAGGTCAACATCTTCCTTATGGACGAACCGCTGTCCAATCTGGACGCGAAACAGCGCGTAACTATGCGTTCGGAGATAAGGCAGATACACCGCTCCGTCGGCGCGACCACCATTTACGTAACCCACGACCAGACCGAGGCTATGACAATGTCGGACAGGATTGTCGTTATGAAATCGGGCGGATACGTTCAGCAGATCGGCACCCCGCACGAGCTTTATTTCTATCCCCGCAACCTGTTTGTCGCGGGATTCATAGGCGAGCCGCCTATGAACTTTATCCGCGGCACGGTCACGAACGGAAAGATTACCAAATTCGGGCTGGATATTGACCTTACGCCCGTTGTAAAGGACGTCAAGAGCATAGAGGGCAGGGACGTGATTTTCGCGTTCAGGCCCGAGGCGGTCAAGCTCGATTCCGCGCCGGCCTGTTACCGCGTAAAGTCGAAGGTGGAGCTTACCGAACTTCTGGGCGACACTACGAACGTGTACGCGACGGTGGGAGAAGAGGAGAAGACCAACGTTATTTTGAAGGTCAACCCGCACCGCACGCCCGAAATGAATTCGGAGTTCACTTTCTACGTTCCGCACGTTTCGTCGTACGTTTTCGACGCGGAGACCGAAGAGATTGTCGAAAACGACATAGAAAGGCGTTAAAGGGGGAGATATTTATGCAGCAGTTGAGTAAACAGATTTACAATAAACCCGAGAGAAAGATTAAGATTATGCAGTTCGGCGAGGGCAACTTTTTGCGCGCGTTCGTCGACTGGATTATACAGGACCTGAACGACAAGGGCGCGATTGACGGGGGCGTCGCGGTAGTGCAGCCTATGCCGTTCGGCAGGGTGAAAGAGCTTGCCGAGCAGGACGGGCTTTATACGCTCCGCCTAGAAGGCATAGACGACGGCAAGAACGTTAAGGCAAGCCGCGTTATAGACGTTATCGGCGACTGTATAAACCCGTTCGCCGAATACGAGAGGTTTTTGAAGTACGGCGAAAGCGAGGACTTGCAGGTTATAATTTCCAACACTACCGAGGCGGGCATAGCGGTCGACCCGACCGACACAGATTTTTCGGCGTGCCCGAAGAGTTTCCCCGGAAAACTGCTCGCGCTGTTGAAGAGGAGATACGATTATTTCAAAGGCGACGCGGGCAAGGGACTTGCGATAATCCCTTGCGAGCTTATAGACGACAACGGCGAGGAACTGTACAGGTGCCTTACCGAGCTTGCGCGTATCAATAATATGGACGAAAAGTTCATTGAGTGGATGCAGACCGCAAACAGCTTTACCTCCACGCTTGTTGACAGGATAGTGCCCGGCTATCCCAAGGACGAAATAGAGAATATAAAGAAAGAAACGGGATATACCGACAACAACGTCGTAAAGGGCGAAATATTCCACTTGTGGGTGCTCAAAAAACAGCCGCGCGTGCAGGCGGTTTTCCCCGCGGACAAGACGGGGCTGAACGTTATATTCGCCGACGATATTCACCCCTATAAACAGAGAAAGGTGAAGATATTAAACGGCTCGCACACGGCGCTCGTGCCCGTTGCGTATCTTTGCGGCATAGACACCGTTGGCGAGGCGGTGAACGACCCCGTAATCGGCAAGTTCGTCAAAGACTTCGTTTTCGAGGAAGTCAACCCCACTATCGATTTACCGCAGGAACAGATGACGGCGTTTGCAAACAGCGTAATAGAGCGGTATAGAAACCCCTATATCCGTCACGAGCTTATGTCGATTGCGCTCAATTCCACGACCAAGTTCAAAACGAGGCTGCTGCCCACGCTGACGGACTATATAAGAATAAAGGGCGCGCTGCCCAAGCGCCTTCTCTTCGCGTTCGCGGCGCTCACCGTATTTCACAGGGGCAAGCGCGGCGACGAGGACATAGCGCTCAAAGACGACCCCGCGTATCTGGATTTCTGGAAAGAGCTGTGGCGGGAGTTCGACGGGGACTATGTTGCGCTCGCGCGCAAAGCGCTTGGTTTCGGGCAGGCGTGGGATACCGATATGAACGCGCTGCACCGCGACTTAACGCAGACGGTTGCGGGATATATCCGCGCCATTTGCGAAAAGGGTATGAGGCAGGCGGTCGAGGAATTGGTCAATGGCTAAAAGCACTATTATTATAAACGGCGGGGACAACGTGGCCGTCGCGCTGACCGACCTCAAACAGGGCGAGGAGCACGAGGGCGTAATCCTTGTCGGAGATATAGGAAAGGGGCATAAGTTCGCGCTCAGAGATATTGCCGAGGGCGAGCAGATTATCAAGTACGGCAACCCTATCGCGCGGGCCACGGAGAATATTCCCGCGGGCGCGCACGTGCATACGCACAACGTAAGGACAAACCTTTCGGACAATCTCGAATACTCGTACGAGAAAGCGGAAACGCCCGTTTCCGCGGCCGCGCCACGCACGGTCAACGTATACCGCCGCGCGGACGGAAACGTAGGGATAAGAAACGAGCTGTGGATTGTCCCCACCGTCGGTTGCGTGAACGGACAGGCGAAACTCATTGCCGAAACGTTCAAGAACCGTTTCGGAACGAAGGGGTTCGACGGCGTGTTTGCGTACACGCACCCTTACGGTTGCTCGCAGCTGGGCGAGGACCACGAACGCACTAAGTTCATTTTGCAGAAGATGGTGCGCCACCCCAACGCGGGCGGCGTGCTGGTGCTGGGACTGGGTTGCGAAAACAACCAGATGTCGGCGTTCCGCGAAACGCTTGGCGGGGTGGACGAAAGCAGAATAAAGTTTCTCGTCTGTCAGGAAGTCGAGGACGAGATAGAGAGCGGCGTGAGGCTGCTCAAAGACATATCCGAAGTGATTAAGCGCGACAGGCGCGAAGAAACTGATATATCCTGCCTCAAAGTCGGGCTTAAATGCGGCGGTTCGGACGGGCTTTCGGGCATAACCGCAAACCCGCTCGTCGGCAGGTTCAGCGACTACATAGTGGCCGCGGGCGGCACAACCGTGCTTTCCGAGGTGCCAGAGATGTTTGGCGCGGAGCAGCTTTTAATGAACAGGGCCAAGGACGAGGAAACATTCGAAAAGGCGGTACGGCTCATAAACGATTTCAAGGACTATTTCAGGCGCAACGGCCAGACGGTTTACGAAAATCCTTCGCCCGGCAACAAGGCGGGCGGCATAACCACGCTCGAAGACAAGTCGCTCGGCTGTACCCAGAAATCGGGCTCGGGGCCCGTTGAGGACGTTGTTTTCGACGACGGGTTTGTCACGCGCAGGGGGCTGAATCTTCTGAACGGCCCCGGCAACGATATGGTCGCGGTCACCAACCTCGCGGCGGCGGGCTGTCATCTGGTGCTGTTTACCACGGGGCGCGGAACGCCGTTCGGCGGGTTCGTTCCAACGGTGAAAATTTCGACTAATTCGGAGCTTGCCGCAAAGAAAAGCAACTGGATTGATTTCAATGCGGGCGCGGTGCTGGATAGCGGGTTCGACGCCCAGCTCGAAAAGCTTATCGAGTGCGTGGTCAGCGTTGCAAACGGCAAGATGACCAAAAACGAAGTAAACAACACAAGAGAAATAGCGATATTCAAAACGGGGGTAACTTTGTAATGAACAAATTTATGGACAAGGACTTTTTGCTTGACACCGAAACGGCGAAAATGCTGTATCATTGCCACGCCGAAAAGATGCCTATTATAGACTATCACTGTCACTTACAGCCCAAGGAGATTTACGAGGACAAGAAATTCCGCAACCTTGCGGAAGTCTGGCTCGGCGCGGGCGACAGATACGGCGACCACTATAAATGGCGCGCGCTTCGCGCGCGCGGCTACGAGGAGGACTCCATTTCGGGGCCGGAGGACGACTACAAAAAATATTTGCAGTTCGTCGAGTCTATGCCGTATTTCGTGGGTAATCCGCTCTATCACTGGTCGCACCTCGAAATGCGCAGGTATTTCGGTATCGAGGAGATTATCAATCCCGCCAACGCAGAAACTATCTGGAACAAGGCAAACAAAGCGCTCGAAACGCTGACCGCGCGCGAGATGATGTATAAGTTCAACGTCAAGACGGTTTGCACCACGGACGACCCCGTGGATTCGCTGGAATGGCATAAAAAGATGAACGCGGACAAGACGCTTAAAGTAAGCGTGCGCCCCGCGTTCCGCCCCGACAAGGCGATTAACGTGGAACTCGGCTGGTTTGCGGACTGGGTCAGAACGCTTTCTAAGACGGTGGGGAAAGAGATAAACACGCTTGAACATCTGTGCGCCGCGCTATCCGAGAGAATAGCTTATTTCGACTCGCTCGGTTGCAGGCTTTCCGACCACGCGCTCGACGTCGTTCATTACGCTGCCGCGACCTACGATGAGGCGAATGCCGTATTTAATAAGGGTATGAGCGGTCGGCCGATAACCGAAGAGGAGCAGGACAAATACAAGGGCTACGTGCTTTTATATCTCGGCAGGGAATACGCAAAATACGGCTGGGTTCAGCAGTATCATATCGGCGCGCTGAGAAACAACTCCAAGAGTATGCTCGAAAAGATAGGCCCCGACACGGGTTTCGACGCGATAGAGGACGCGGTGTATATGCAAAAGCTGTCCGCGCTGCTCGGCGAGCTGGACAGGGACGGCAATCTTCCCAAGACCATACTTTACTGCCTTAACCCGCGCGACAATTACGCGCTCACCGTGCTTGCGGGCTGTTTCCAGAAAGAGGGCGTAAAGGGCAGGGTTCAGGTCGGCACGGCCTGGTGGTTCTTGGACCAGCTGGACGGTATGCGCCAGAACCTCGAAACGCTTATGCAGACGGGCCTTATCGCGCAGTCGGTCGGTATGCTTACGGACAGCCGCTCGTTTCTGGCGTATCCCAGACACGAGTATTACAGGCGGCTTATTTGCAGTATGCTCGGCCGTCTTGTGGAAAGCGGCCAGTATCCCGCGTCGGAGCTGGAAACGCTCGGTAAAATCGTCGAGGACGTTTGCTACAACAACGCGGCGGAATATTTCGGTTTCTGATTTTAAAAACGGAGCGGGCGGGGGCCTGAAAGCCCCCGTCCGCTGTTACATTATTTGTCAAAATCCAGTCTTTTAACAGTTAAATTTTTCATTACAATAATCTATAATACTACTTACCTGCGCCGCCGAAAGTTCTCTCGCCCAATCCGCGGGCGCAAGCCCTGTCCCGCTCAGGCCGCGATACGAAAACCTCGCAGTTTTGTCGCGCGCGGTGTCGTTCCACTTATCGAACAGCGCGGGGTTGATGTGCCCGTCCAAAGCGCAGTTTATAAACGCGCACTTGCCGAAGTCGCGCCAGGGCCGCGCTAGGAATACGCTGTTATCTTTCGCGCCGCCGTTTTTGAACGCGCAATCCGTAAACACGAACCCGACCTCTTCCGCAAGCGGGTGGCAGGGCGCGGCGACAAAGCCTTCGTTGCGCCCGTCAGAGAGCGAAACAAGCTCGCAGCCGTAAAACAGCGCCCGCGCCCCGCCGAACACGAAGTCCACGCTGCCGAAGATACGGCAACCGCGGAAGAGGTGCAGATTTCCGCCCTCGGCGTACAGTTGCTCGCGCGGCAGGAAATTGCGGTATCTTAGAACCAGATCGTCGGGGAAGGGCGAGAGGAAGAGGGTGTCCTGCAAAGATCTGAGGTCTACGTTTTCGGTGCGGAACAGCTTGCCGTGAACGGACAGCGCCACGCACTGCCCCGCGGTTATCGGGTCGGTGTTGGAGTTTTCGACCGTCAGGTTTTCAAGTTTCACGTTATTGCCCGTCACGCACAGCGTATAGGTGCGGAAGGTGTTGTACTCGTTCCCGTCGGCGTGTATCTTTCTCGCGTAATCGTCGAATGTTATAATTGTTTTCTCCCTGTCCTCGCCGACAAGCGTCACGTTGTCCGCGGCGATAACGGTTTTTTGTCTGTAAATCCCCGCTTTCAGGTAAACTACGGCCGGCTCCGTCAGCGCGGCGACCGCTTTTTCTATACTGTCTGCGGGGGTCAGGAAAAGTTCTCTCATATCGTTGCTCCTTTGAATTATGGCTATATAATATCATAAATTTTTTTGTGAAACAATTAAAAAATGTATTGATTTTTCAGATATGCTGTGTTATAATCAAAACGCTTAATGTAAACTTGCAACATTTTGCGTTGCAAAAAATGTCAGATTGGATAAATATGCGTAAAAACGGTTCAAGATTAATAACATTGCGGCAATACCGCCTTACGGATCTGTTTCTTTTTGCGGTGATACTGACGGGCTTCGAACTGATTTTACACTTCGCGTTCATAAGGTTTAACGGTGATTTCACTTTTTCCCCGCTCGTTCCGATAGTTTTGCTCGTAATGATGCGCTGGGGCTGGCCGTCGGTATTTTTCGCGGTCGGCGACGGGCTTCTGTACTGCCTGCTGAAAATGAACGGAGCCGCGTTCCAACCCTACTTTTTCGCGGTCTATATAATAGGCAACCTGTTTTCGGCGCTGTTGCTTTTGGCGACTAAATATATAGGAAAAGAGCGCATACGCAAAAAATGGTACAATTCGGCGCTGTTTCTGCTTTCGGGCTGGGTTCTGGTCTGGCTGGGCAGGTCGGCCGTGGGCGCCTGTTTCGGCGACGGCGCGGGCTGGCTTATGGCGGCGGTCTGGGACTTGATATCTCTTGCGATAGGGCTTGTGATAGTATTAATTCTCCGCAGACTGGACGGAATGTTCGAGGACCAGAAACACTACCTGTTGAGATTGGAGGCGGAGCGCGAAGAAAAGCGGCGCCGCGACGAGTTCGGCGACGAGCCGATTGAAATAGACGAGCAGACGATTTCCATTTTAAAACGCTGGGACGAAGGCCTCGGCGACTGAAAAAATCAAAAAATTCAAAGGGGACGTCCCCTTTCCGACTTGTTGCCAAGTCGGAAAAAATCATTAACGGCAAGCAATGCGGGAAACCGCGTTACGCATAATTAAAGCTTATAGTTTAGGCGATATGGAGGAAAGTTTCGATGTTCAAACTCAAATGTGACGACTTCCTTATCTATGACGAGGCGACGGGTACATATTCGATGTCTGCCGAGCAGCAGGTAAGGGACGAAACAGAGCGGAACAGATGGAAGACCACGGGTTTTACAATCCTTAAAGACTGGCGATTGTATCTTATGCTCGTTCCGATGATGCTTGTATACCTGTTATGGAAGTATCTCCCTATGTACGAGCTTACCGCGGCGTTCAAGTACGGCCCGCAGGACTACTCGTCCGACAGGCCGTGGGCGGGAATTTACAATTTCCAGACGGTATTTCTCGGCAGCGAGGCGCTGTCGTTCTGGCCTGCGTTCAGAAACACGTTTATAATAGCATTCTACGGCCTGTTGTTCGGTTTCCCCACGCCGATTATTCTCGCGCTGTTTTTCAACGAAGTGAAGTCCAACGTGGCGCGCTCGGTTATGCAGGTGTGCGTATACCTCCCGAAATTCATTTCAACGGTTATCGTCACCTCGCTCACGCTCGCACTGTTCAGCGGCACGACGGGCGGCGGCAAGATAGGCGTCATATCCCAGTTACTGGATAAAATTTCCACTTCGTCCGTGCTCCACTCCAAGCTCAATCAGGGCCTTGTGTACACGGCGGAGTATTTCAGGCCGATATACATCATAACGGACATCTGGGAGCACGCGGGCTACGACTCGATTGTGTTCTTCGCCGCGGTAATCGCGGTTTCGCCCACCTCGTACGAGGCGGCGCAGATAGACGGCGCGGGCAAAATGGCGCAGATGCGGTACGTAGTTATCCCCAGCATCCTTTCAACCGTCATTATAATGCTCATTATGAAGATAGGCGGCCTGCTTTCGGTAGGCTACGAAAAGTTGTATCTGCTCTGCCCCGGACCCAACAAAGAAAACTACGCCGTCGCAAACGTGGTTTCCACCTGGGCAAACAATCTCACGCAGAACTCCACGCAGGGCTACGGTATCGCGGGCGAAATGACAAACAACCTTATCGGTATGATTCTCGTCATAGGCTCCAATACGATAGCAAGAAAAGCGTCGGACGTGTCGCTGTATTAAGGAGGGGGAGTACAAGTGAAAAGAAAAACAGAAGTCAGCGAGCTTATTTTCAGAATAGTCGCGTATTTCTTCCTCATAGTCTTTGCGGCAATGTGCATCTACCCGCTGGTTTTTGCGCTAAGCTCTATGTTTAGCAGCTGGGACGCGGTAAGAAACAACGAAGTCATTTTATGGCCTACGGGTAAATTACAGCTGGACTCCTTTAAATTCGTGTTTAACAGCGCCAATTTCTGGGTCAGCTACTCCAACACTCTGTTCGTAACCTTCATAGGAACGGTATGGTGCCTTATCTATTCGATACTCGGCGCCTACGCTCTCTCCAAAAAAAGGCTTATGGGCAGACACGGTTTCAACTTCTTTCTGGTATTTACGATGTGGTTCTCGGCAGGCGTCGTCCCCCAGTTCCTCAACTACAAGGCTACGGGCAGCGTTATGGCGACCCTGTTTGCGGGCAGCACCAATATGGCCGACATCGACCTCAAATGGCTGATAGTCCTCGCAATGGGTATGAACGCGACAAACATAATCCTTCTCAGAAACTCTTTCGAGGGCGTTCCCTCGGAGATAGAAGAGGCGGCGAGAATAGACGGCGCAACGGAATTGCAGATACTCACCAAAGTCTACATTCCTATGAGCAAGGCCACAATAGCCACCGTCGCTCTGTTTTTCGGAATTTCGCGCTGGAACGGTTATTTCTGGGCGTACAGGGTGACAAGCGCGGCGGGGCAGAACTACTCCTGGCCCGTGCAGGTGTATATGCGCGACTTCATTCAGAAAGAAACGGGACTTACGGGTTCGTACGATATTGACACCTCAGACCTTGCGAACGTAGGTCAGGGCACCTCGATTGCGTACGCAATGGTTATTTTCGCAATGGTTCCCATACTCGTTATTTATCCGTTCATACAGAAATATTTCGCAAAGGGCGTAAATATGGGCGGCGTGAAAGAGTAACGCGCATTTTATAAAACAGCTTTTGATAGGGGCGTAGCCCCGAATAAAAATAGGAATTAAAATAAGGAGAAAAAGATGACAAAAATCAAAAGACTTGCAATGGCAGCTGTCGCGGTTGTAATGGCGGGCACAATGATGTTCTCTGTTACGGCGTGCGACAACACCGAAAAACCCAACCCCAACCCTCCCGGTCCGGGACCCGAGGATCCCGATAAACCCAATCCCGACGATCCCGACGACCCTGACGATCCCGACAAACCGGGATACGTCTTCGACAGGGGCGAAAAGCCCACGCTCGACGCGGCGTACACCCCCAGCGTAGACGAACACGATATGCCCACGTACGCGGCAAATACGGAGCTGCATACTTCGCTCGGCTACGAAAAAACGGCTACGGGTATTACTTATCATAAGGACCAGATACAGGCGCTCGGCGGCTCCACCGCGG
This sequence comes from uncultured Christensenella sp., assembly GCA_910579705.1. GTDB lineage: Bacteria > Bacillota > Clostridia > Christensenellales > Borkfalkiaceae > Coproplasma. The sequence continues at coordinate 78,792 of CAJTUI010000004.1, read as the reverse complement.
ACTCCGCAACGCTTGCGGGTCACACCTATGCGTCGGGCTCGCTTAAACCCGCCTGGGCGGCTTTGCAGGAGCAGCTCAACGTCAAGTTTACGGACGACTGGGTAGCAAACGGCGGCACCAAAGCCAGCGAAATGATTAAAACCATCACCCAGAACGGAAGTCTTGCAAACTATGCGCTTATAACGGCGTCGGCGGACACCATTCTTACCGAGCAGGCGAAGAACGGTTCGTTCCTCAATATCAACGATTATCTGTACTATATGCCCAACTACAAGGCGTTTATAGACCAGAACCCCGTCACAAGGCTTTCGCTCACCGCGGACACCAAGACGGGCGCAATGTATATGCTCCCTTATTTCGACGGTAACGACGATATAGAGAAGTACGTGCTTATGCGCAAGGATATCGTCGAAAAACTTCTTGACGTGACCGACCTTACGGCCGCTACGGGAACTTTCGCCGCTCAGGCCAATGCGAAGAACGCAAACGCGCAGAAGGGCGTGCAGACGGTTGTTGGCAACAAGTCCTCCGTCACCGCGTATATGGGCACTACGGCTGCGGACAACTACAAGATTGCCGTAACCGACCCCTCGGTCGTCACAGGCGAAAACAAGTCGGAAGTTACGGACATCTATAAGACGGTTGAGATTGTCGTTGACTACGGCGCGGCGTTGACCGCTGCAAAGAACGAGTCAACTCCTCTCGGCAAGGCGGTAAAGGACGCGGCTGGCTCGGCTTACACGGGCGCAAGCGGAAACATTGTCGACTTGCAGAATCACGCCATCAACTCCACAAACGGCGCGGTAACGGGCGCTAAGCTCACCAAGATTTTACAGGAGTATATCAAGGTCGCATACCACAAGGAAGGCGAAACGGCGGCGTTCTACACCAAGCTTTCGGACGTGTTTAACAGCGCTTACGCGGCCTGGGACGTTGACCTTTACGTTGCGCTCGGCAGATGCGCGTTAACCAGCACGGACCTGCTCGGTAACAGCGTCAAGGGCGCGGGGGACACATATTTCCTCGGCTCGCGTACGGGCTATACCAACAGAACTTACGACGTTGCGTCTATGGCGGGAGAGCTTTACGGCGTCCGCGGCCTTACTTCCAGATATATGAACCTTTTCACGTATATCGACGGGGAAGGCAATATGCACGACGCGCGCGCCAACAAGGCAACGTGGGACGCGCTTGCGAATATCAGCAACCTTGCCAAGGAAGGTCTGTACTATACGGGCACGGCAACGGTTGACGGTTACGCAACTATCGCCAACGGCGAAAGCAACAACGGCCCTCAGATACTCAGCTCTACCGACTACGTTCAGACTCAGACCGCGAAGGGCGGTTTCGTTGCCGACGGAACGGTAACGGGCAAAGTGGAGGAAGGCTATAACTACGCGCCTATTCTCACCCCCGTTTCGAGATGGGATACCGACGAGGACGGGAAGAAAGACACCGTTATGAGATTTACGGAAAGCTGGCGCGGCGTTAAAGACGGCGGTTTCTGCGTTCCCAAAAAGTACGTTGAAAACAAGCCCGAAAAGCTTGCCGCAGTGCTTGCGTTTATCGATTATTTCTATTCCAACGACGGTCAGATTCTTATGACCTACGGCCCTCAGTCCACTAACGGAAACACAAACCCCAACGGAACCTGGTATGCAACCAAGTCCAATAAGACTCTGGAAGCGGCTAAGAGTGAAGGTATCGTAGCAACTTACGACGGAACGAAGTATTTCGTCACGAGCGAGCATACCAAGGATTACTTCTGCTATAAGAACGAGCTTTACAGCGGAACGTATTATAAGGGCAAGCAGATACCCACGCTCACCACGGAAAACCTTAACATCTTCTATAACACGGCAAAGCAGAGCTTTACTAACCACGCGCGTTACTTCCTCGGCAGCTGCCTTAACCTGGGCATCAAGGACCAGGGTTTCGAATATCAGTGCACGTCCAAAAACGGTATCGTAGGTTCGGACATAGTCGCTATCGCGCTTGTAAACGGCACTATCAAGCACACCACGCCTCAGATTAATTTCGATAATCTCTGGTATACGCTTTCTCCCACCACACTTCCGTTCTCCACCGCGGAGACCACGGCTATGGCGGATACGTACAAGTACGTTTCGGGCAAGGGCGATAAGGGCAATAACTTCTTCTATGCGAATAAAGCCATAGATGCCAACCTGCTTACCGATATGATGTACTACGGCTACGACACGACCAAAACAATTGCTTGCATCTCGTCGCTTAACCTTAAACTTCCCGCAAATGCAGACGGCGTAATCGCTATGCTTTCTGGCAACAACTCCTACGGCGGACTTACGATCGTTGACGGTTATATGGCAAACGCCTGGCTGTCGCTCGCGCAGTACTACAACAACTTAATCAAAAAATAATTCAACCTTTTAAAGTAATTTAAGACGGTTGCGCGCCCGCCTCGGGCGGGCGCGCGATACGCTCTTTTACGGGGAAATGAATATGAAAACTCAGATGAAATTTCAGAAAATCTTTATGCTGGTTTCGCTAATAGTTGCGGCGCTCAGCATAGTGCTGGCGCTTGTGTTTGTCAGCGGTTCTCTGTTTGAAATTTCCAGACTGTACGACGCGTCGGCAAAGGTGGAGGCATCGTACACTTACCATACGGGAAACCCGTTTCAGGGCAACTTTGAAGAGCACACTGTTATCGCGCTCGGTTCCGAAAAGATTTTTAAAATAGTCAATAACATAAGCGATCTTTTGCTTACCCTCGGAATAATTATGGTGCTCTGCGTGGTGTTTAACTACGTCACGGCGACCAACAAGAGGCGCAACTACTATATCACGAACTATATTTCGATAGGCGTGGTCATTGCGTTCTCGGTTGCGCTTGCAATAACGATTATCGCGCTTTGCGCAAACTGCCAATCGGTGGTTTTAAATACCGACTACTCAGCGGGAATTCAGGGCGTTTACAATTATCTGTATCCCAATAAAGAATTCAGCTATACAAATATCTGGTCCGTATACTTCGGTTACGCCGTTGCCGCGCTGCTTCTGGCCGTCGCGGCGGGATACGCGCTTAACCTTGTATGGAAAATCAAGCTGATGCAGGGCGAAAAGGCGCTCCTGCGCGGCGGACTTGTCAAGGAGGTTGCGTAATGAAGAATGAGAAAACTCCCGAGCAGGTAATTATCTCGCACGACATAATGCGCTATAAGAAAAACAAGGCCGCGCAGATACTCGCGCTTTTGGGGCTTGTGTTCAACTGCCTGTACTTTATGCTGTTATACGGCATTTCGGGCAACTTCTATTACACTACGGGCTCGGAAAATTACGCGGGGCTTACGCTTATGGGCGTTTCGGTAATATTAACGCTCGTAATCCTTCTCACCGTGTTTCTTTCGTCCGAAAACGTTAAAAACTACAAAAAGACGTACAGCTACGTGCTTTTGGCCATTGCGGTCATACAGGTCGTACGTATATTCGGTTACCCGCTCTGGGGCCTTAAAAACCAGATTCTGACGGTAGGCTATTTCGGGTTCTTCCCCACGCCGGAGCAGAGCTGGGTTGAATTTACTATCCTTACCGTATATCTTTGCGCGTCCGCGGCCTGCCTTGTCGCGGCGGCGGTGTTGGGCTGGATTCAGTCCGTCAGGCTCGGCGCGTATATGGCAAAGGTCGAAAGCGGCGAAGTGGACGTTATGGACGTCGTTAAAAAGCTCGACGCGCAGGAAACACGCGCGGAGGTGGACTGATGCCCGAAGTTAAGATACAGAATTTAGATAAAATTTACGACGGCGGGGTGCAGGCCGTATACGGGTTTGACCTCGAAATCAAAGACGGCGAGTTTATAGTGCTCGTAGGGCCGTCGGGTTGCGGTAAATCCACAACGCTGAGAATGGTCGCGGGGCTGGAAGACATAACCGCGGGCAAACTCATAATAGACGGCAAGGACTGCACGAAGGAGCCGCCCAAAAACAGGGACATAGCTATGGTGTTCCAGAACTATGCGTTGTACGGGCATATGACTATCTACGAAAATATGGCGTTCTCGCTCACGCTGAGAAAGGAAAGCAAGGAGCTTATCCACAGAAAAGTTATGGCGGCGGCGGAGATTCTCGATTTGAAGAGCCAGCTCAACAAAAAGCCGAAACAGCTTTCGGGCGGTCAGCGCCAGCGCGTGGCTATGGGCCGCGCCATTGTCCGCAACCCCAAGCTCTTCCTGTTTGACGAGCCGCTTTCCAATCTGGACGCAAAGCTCAGGGGCTCTATGAGAAGGGAGCTTATCCTTCTCCATAAAAAGCTGAACGCGACTATTATGTACGTAACGCACGACCAGACGGAGGCGCTTACGCTTGCGGACAGGATTGTGTGTATGTCTATGGGGCGCGTACAGCAGATAGGCTCGCCGATTGATTTGTACGAAAAGCCCGCAAACACGTTCGTCGCAACCTTCATAGGCTTGCCGCCTATGAATATGTTTGACGGCGAGATCAGGGACGGGAAGTTCGTGAACGAGCATTTCGAGTATCCGCTTAACGCGCAGCAGAAAGAGGTTTTGAAAGATTACGAGGGCAAGAGCGTTATTTTGGGCGTGCGGCCCGAAAACGTGACCCGTTCGGGGCCGGTCAAACTGAGCATTACCAACAATGAAAATCTGGGTATGAACACGCTTGTGCACGGCAAAGTCGGCGGGACGAAGTACGTTGTCTGCAAGTTCACGGAGTGGTGCAACTACGCCGCGGGCGACGAGATTGGGATTGGGTTCGACCCCGCTATGACGCACTTTTTCGAGCCGAACAAGACGGAGATTAAGCCCGACCCGAGAACGAAAGAACTTAAAGAAACTGTTACGGAATACGGAAAAGCGATAAGGAAAGAGGTGTAATATGGCTGAAAATCAGGTTGTGGGTCAATCTGTGGAAAAGCCGCCGCTCGGCAAGAGAGTGGTCGGCGGCATTAAGGAATGGTTCAGAAAGTTTGTCGTTAAACTCAAACACAGGCCTATGAACATTGCGTTCTTTATGCTTGCGGTGTCCTCGCTCGTGTTTCTGTTTCTGCTCGGAAAAATATCTCAGGCGGCGCTGGAATACGCCAAGACGGGCGTGCCCATAAGCACGTTCGTAAACACGCTTTTCAGTATACTCGTGCTGTTGCTGTTTATGTATTCGTTCCCCAAACGCGCGAAAAAGCCCAAAGTAGTTATGCTGGTTTTGACGTTCGTGTTTATGGCGGTAATGATAGGGCTGGATATACTGCTGTACGTGCAGTGGTCCAAGGCCTGGGCGGACGTTCTGCTCAAATTCGACTCGGGCGAGCTCGATATAGCGCTCAAAGCCGTGCGCGAGAAATATATCTATGCGGCGATGTACGGCGTGCTTGCTCACGCGGTGCTTGTGGGGCTGGCGGCAATTCTCACCGCGACTTATCCCTACTACGGCAAACTGATTGCGAAGATTAACACAAAAAAGAACGTGGAGTCGACCGAAATCAAGGGCGAGATCGATACCAGCGCAGAGGTTTAATTACAATATCAACCGAATTTTAACCGACAATATGTTTGTCGGTTATTTTTCGAAAAGGCGACACTTATGGCGAAAAACAAGAAATTCAAAGAAACGGATATTACCGACTACTACGATTTAAAGACCGACAAGGTTGACGAGCTTGTTGCCGCGCTCCGCGGCGAGGTCCCGGCGGGCGCGGAGGAGGTGTCTATGAACATTTCCGACTGCACGGGCGTTGACGACCCGAAGAACGTTACGCGCCGCGGCGTGCAGCGCAAGTTCGACCCGTATAAGACCGACTTTCTCGGCCGCATTCCCGCCTGGGTCAAGGCGCTGTTTGTCAAGTGGTGGTTCGCGGGAATGGTCTGTTATTTCGTTATGTGGGGGCTGAGCGGTATGGACAGCCTTGACAGGGCGGTTATTCTGGGCGCGGTTATAGGGCTTGTAGTGGACGTACTGGTCAACCCGCTTTTCAGGTTTATGGAAACGGACAGGCGGGAGTACGACGCGTTTATGATGTTTCCGTTCCCGTTCAAAGCGTTCTGGACGTTTTTCGCAAACATAATCTACTACGTGCTTGTTATAGCGTTCGTAATGGTCTGTTATGCGGGCCTGAACGAGTTGATTATTAAAATATCGGGCGCGGAGAGCGTGCTCGGCGGCGTGGAACCCCTGCTTTTCGGCGTGATAACGCTTGCGATAGATATGGCGTTCATAGGCATTAAGGACGGGGTGGTCGGCATAGTCAGAAAACTCAGGAAAAAGGAGAGCGTTGCAAATGTTTAAAAAATTGTTTGTTTCAAGCACCTCGGCGTGTTTCGAACTGGAAAATACAAACCCCTACTATGCGCCGCAAAGCTATAAAGTGATTTTGAACGGCGTTGAGGAGCAGTGCGAAAGGGATACGAACGTGTTTTCGCTCTTCAACCTCAAACCCGCAACCCGCTACGAACTGGAAATTACGGGCGGGAACTGCAAGGCGGTTTTCGAAACGTGCGCGGAAACTTCCGTTTCGGACGTGAAAGCGCTCGGCGCGGCAGGCGACGGAGCTACGGACGACACCGCCGTTATCCAGTCCGCGATAGATAACTGTCCCGAGGGCGGCCGCGTGTACGTGCCCGCAGGCACTTACCTTATCCGCCCCGTCACGCTCAAAAGCAACGTAACGCTCGAACTTGCGCGCGGCGCGACCCTGCTCGGCGACACCGTGGAAAGCCATTACCCCGTGGTGCCTGCCAGAACGTTCGCTGACGGAAAGGAGATAATAACGGCAAGCTGGGAGGGCGAGCCTTACGACTGCCATCAGGCGCTTATATCTGCGTTCGGCCAGAAAAACATAAAGATAATCGGCGAGGGCGTGATAGACGGCAATGCGGTAAACTCCACCTGGTGGGCGACCCCTAAGGGCAGGAAAGTTGCGCGGCCGAGGCTGGTTTTCCTCAACAGGTGCGAAAACGTGGCGTTCCACGGCATAACGGGTATGAACTCGGCCTCCTGGAATTTCCACCCCTTCTTTTCGAAAAATCTCGGGTTTTACGGCATAAGCGTAAAATGCCCCGCAACCGCGCCCAACACGGACGGACTCGACCCCGAAAGCTGTAACGGCGTGGAGATAGCGGGCTGTAAGTTCAGCGTGGGCGACGATTGCTGCGCCATAAAGAGCGGCAAGCTGTATATGGGCAAGACCTATAAAACGCCCGCAAGCAACCACTATCTTCACAACAATCTGTTTTGCGACGGTCACGGCGCGATAGTTTTAGGCAGTGAAATGAGCGGCGGCGTAACCAACCTTACCGTCAACCGTTGCGTGTTTAACAACACGGACAGGGGCCTGCGCATCAAGTCCCGCCGCGGCCGCGGCAAGGACGCGGTTATCGACGGCGTGTGCTTTGAAAATATCAGGATGGTGAACGTTATCACCCCGCTCGTAATCAATATGTACTACTACTGCGACCCCGACGGCAAGACCGAATACGTCTGGTCGCGCGACCCTGAAATTCCCGTGGACGACGGCACGCCTTACCTCGGCCGTTTCGCGTTCCGCGACATCGAGTGCGTGGACTGCGAGTGTATGGCGGGGTATTTCGACGGACTTGTCGAGCAGCCCGTCAAGGAAGTCGTACTCGAAAACGTGAGCTTTAAGTTTAAAAAGGACGCACGGCCCGCGATACCTGCTATGGCTACGGGCGTTGGCGAGCACTGCAAAGAGGGGCTTTACGTGGATAACGTGGAGCGGTTGGAGCTCAGAAACGTCACGTTCGAGGGCGTGGAGGGCGAGCAGGTTATAAAGAAGAACGTCGGCGAGATTGTGGTGTGAGGGCGTCTGGAATGGATTATAGAATAATCGATAAGTATATCGACAGGCTGATTGCGGACACCGTGCCAGAGGCGCCTGTCTGGAACATAGAGAATATCAAGCACGGCAAGGCGGCAGGGTGGAACTACATAGACGGCTGTATGATGACCTCGCTGTATACGATTTATAAGTTGAGGGGCGAGAAGAGGTATCTTGATTTTATCGATAATTTTATCGACTATTACGTATACGAGGACGGAAACGTGCGCGGATACGAGCTTGAAACTTACAACGTGGACAACCTCAACGAGGGGCGCGTCCTGTTTGATTTGTACGCGGAAACGGGCAAGGACAAGTACTTGAAGGCGATTGAGCTGTTGCACAGACAGGTGCTCGGCCAGCCGCGCACGGAGTACGGCAATTTCTGGCACAAGAAGATTTATCCCGATCAGGTCTGGCTGGACGGGCTGTATATGGCGCAGGTGTTTTACACGCGCTACGAAACGCAGTTCAACGGCGGCAAGAACCTCGAAGACATAGTCAAACAGTTCGAGAACGTATACGCGCATATGTACGACAAGCGGAAAAAGCTGTATTATCACGGCTGGGACTGTACGAAAAAAGCGTTTTGGAGCGATAGGGAAACGGGGCTTTCGAAAAATTTCTGGTTGCGCGCGGTGGGCTGGTATACCGTTGGGCTTGTGGACGCGATTGGCTATTTCCCCGACGGTGCACAAGGCCTGAAAGAGCGGCTTAACCGAATTTTCGGGAGCACTCTCGAAGGGCTGGAACAGTACGTAGACGCGGACAAGGATATGTTCTGGCAGGTGGTGGACTGCGGAAAAAGAGAGGGGAACTATCTCGAAACTTCGGGCAGCGCTATGATTGCTTATGCTATGATGAAGGGCGCGCGGCTCGGTCTGGTCGATAAAAGATTTGCGGCGACGGGGCGGAGGATATTCGAGGGTATCTGCCGCGAATATCTTTCGGAGCGGGACGGCAAGCTCAACCTCGGCGGTATATGTCTTATGGCGGGGCTTGGGCCCGAGAGCAACAGAAGGCGGGACGGCACGTACGAATACTATATTTCCGAACCCGTAGTAGAAAACGACGCGAAGGGCACCGGCCCGTTCGTTATGGCCTATACGGAGCTGTTGCAACAGTAAAAATAATAAAAGCGGCGTGTTTTTCGCCGCTTTTTTAAAATATTTTTGAAAAAGTATGTAAAAACGCTTGCTCGTTACGCAACGTAATGTTGTAATTTATATGCCGTAAGGAGGTAAGTATGTCGTATTCAACGGGAGAAATAGCCAAAATCTGCAACGTGTCGGTGCGCACCGTACAGTTTTACGACGGAGAGGGACTTTTAAAACCCGATAGTATTTCCGAAGGCGGCAGGCGCGTCTACGGCGAAGAGCAGCTTAAAACCCTGCAAATGATACTTATGTACAAGGGGCTGGGGTTAAGCCTTTCGGAAATCCGCGGCGTGCTGTCGTCCGAGGACGGCGGCAGGAAAATTCTTCTGACCGTACTCGACGAAAAACAGAAAGTTCTCGACGACGAGATAAAACAAAAGCTTTCCGCGCGCGACAGTATCAAGGTTATCAGGCAGTACCTCAGCGAAGGCAGGGCTATGCCCGAAAATTACTTTTTCGACGTACGTACAATTATGAAAGGTAAAAGAAAACTCAAAGCCACTTACGCGGCTCTGCTGGTCGTGGGCGCGGTTGTGGACGCATTGGAGATAGCGTTTATCGTGCTCTGGGCGGTAAAGGGCATATGGCTGCCGTTTGCGGTAGGTATGCCGTGCGTTGTCGCGCTTGTTGCCGCGGCGGTCGCGCTGGCGTACAAAAATCTGGCGTACGTGTGTTGCAATTGCGGTGAAAAGTTCAGGCCGAAATTCGGGCAATTTATGTTTTCGGCGCATACTCCAAAGACGCGCAGACTGACCTGTCCGCATTGCGGCGAGCGCAACTTCCACACCGAAACGTATTCCGACTGAAAGCGGCGGGGCAATTAAAGCCCCGCCGCTCTATTTGTCGCCGTATTCCGTGGGAGGAACGCCGTAGAATTTTTTAAACACTCTTGAAAAGTACAGCGGCTCGGAAAAGCCGCAGGCCTCGGCTATCTGCGAAACCGTGTATTCGGAATAACGATTCGTAACGCCGCTTAAAATAAGCTCCCGCGCAAGTTTCATACGCTCGTTCAAAAGATATTCGCGCGGGGTTACGCCCGTTTCGCTTTTGAAAAGCTTTCTCACATAGTCGTAGTTGAGCGGCAAAGTCTTTATTGCGTCGTCAAGTCGGAAAGAGCTGTCGGACACGCCCTTTTCAATCTGCTCGCGCACAATCTCCACGACTGGCGAAAACCCGCCTTTCCGCCCGAACGCCGTCAGGTATCCCGCAATCAGATCTCCCAGCGCCGCAATTATCAGCTTGTCGCCGTTGAAATACTTTTCCGCCTCGGCCGCGGCGTGTGCGATATCGCCTCCGTCGTCGTGTAAAATTGTCACTGTCCTGAACGCCGTCAGGGCCTGCTCCATTACAATCCGCCGCCCGTCCGCGCAGTCAAGCGTATGCCGAGTTTTCGGCGGGATTACAAGAGCATACCCTGCCGAAAACTCGGCCGAGCCGTCCCCGTAATAAATGCGTCCCCGCTCCCGCGGGATAATTATTTCCAACGCCCTGTTAATCCGCTCTCCCGCAACAAGCTCACCGCCTGCGTAAGTTATCTTGTTCATATCCGTATTTTAACACATATTATCCGTTTTGTCCATACGTTATCCGCAACGGTTATTAAGATTTATTTTCTCGTAAACGTAACAGCCGAACTCTTCGTCGTACTCGTCCGTGCGCGAATAGCCGCAGGCCGTGAAAAATTCCGCCGCGTTTTCCGCAGGTAAGCAGTACGCTCTGTCCGCGCCCGCGTCTTTTAGTTTCATTTCCGCGGTGTACAGCAAAAACTTACCGTAGCCGCGGCCGCGCGCAAACGGCGCAACGTAAATTTCGCGCACGTCGCCCCAGCCCTCTTTATAGTTCCAGTCGTTGTCTATATCGTCCTTCTGGTAAATTACGAAACCTATGCAACCGCCGCCGTCGTACAGCAAATCCACGTGCAACAGCCCTGCCAGAAGGTCGGGCAAGACGTACTCTTGCACAAGCTGCTCCGCGTCGTCCGCGCAACCCAGCTCCGCGTAATAGCACTTGAAAAGCGCGGTGAAGTTTTCCGTTTGCAGGTCGGTAAGCGGCGTAACCTTAATCATTTTCCGCACCTAAAATAAAACCGTCCATTATTTTCCCCTTTGCGTTTGTAAAACGTATACTTATATTTCCGTCCATAATTTCTATCGCCGTGCCCGTAAATTCAAAAGGCGAAACGCCTTCCTTGTCCGCATATTTGTTGCTCCTTATCGCGCCGCGCAGAACGGGGAACCCCGCAATCGCGTTGTCGTCCGTTCCCACAGCGTCAAGCACGGTCTTGTGCGAGTGCCCGCACACCGCAAGCTCGGCTTTATCTTCGGTAAGCTCCACAAGCTCCCGCGCCCAGTCGTGCCAGTGGCATTTTTCGGAAACATAGCCGGACAGCGGATACGCCATATGCGCTACTACGAAACTGTGCTCGGTCTCCGCGCCCCGGTCGCCCAAGGTTTTAAGCCATTCGCTCTGCTCCTTGCGCACGGTATCGAAGTTGGCTATCGGCCTAATTAGCGCGCTGTCGTCGGACATATCGTTGTTTGTGTCGAGCACGAGCAGGGAGAGGCGGGAGCCTATTTTATAGGTGTAGTAGAAGCCCCGCTCCGCACAGCCGACGTACTTGCCGAGGTCCGCGGCAAGACTGCCGTTGCACTCGTGATTGCCGCGTGTAAACAGCACGGGCCGCGTTCCGCCCGTAATGCGGTGCGCAAGCCTGTAAATAATCGAAATCTGGTATTCGCTCGAAACGTCGTTTATAATATCTCCGTTTAAAATAAGCAGGTCCAGCTTATCCCCGAAAAAGCTTGCGGCCTTTGCGGGGCCCGCTATGCACTCGTGCGTGTCGGAGATATTGTAAATCTGCACGCCGTCGCTGTCGTCCGCGGGGCGGAAGGAGTAGGTCTTCGTTATAACCGCACCCTTTGTAGGAAGATACGCCGTGTTAAGCGCAACGCCCTGAGTGCGGACAGAATAGCTCTTCGCTGTATCCAGCTCGGCGGCGGGCACGGAAATTTTATGAAGTTTTGAAACGTTGTTTTGTCCGTTCGTCTGGTCGTAGTAGGTCACTCCGTTAACTTCCACGGCCCCGACGGAGCGGTGAGAGGTGGAGAAAGCTATCTGGTATTCGTTATCGACCGCAAATACGGTCGCGCCGCCGCTAATATAGAACGGAACGGCGCCGAAAAGAGAGGTCAGACAGATAACGGCAAGCACCGCCGCCAGCACGGAGGCCGAAACCCGCCTGCCCGTCTTGCTAAGCTTGGGGAACGCAAACACGAAAAAACATACGAGGGCGGCAAGCCCCGCAGTTATGAAATAGGGCGTTCCCGCAATGAAGAAGTACGTCAGTTTGGATAAGACGAACGCGAAAAATACAAAGTGCGCAAACATAAGCGCGGGGGACAGGCAGATTAACGCAACGTCCGCGGCGCGCTTTTTGAATATGAACGCGTTCAGAAGCGCCGCGGCAAGCGGCGCAAGCGCGAACAACCCGCCGCAGACAGGAAGGGCGGGGGAGGTGTGCCACATATTGCCGAATATCGCCGCGCCAAGCGCGAAATACCAGATAAACCATACCGCGGATAAAATTACCGCGGCGGAGGAGAGCTTGTGCTCCGATAAATACTTTAACATATTAAAAAAATAAGGCAGTCCGTAAAAACGGATTGCCTATGGATTTTATTCTGCAACGGGATAAACGCAAACCTGCTTTCCGTCTTTGCCCACTCTTTCGAACCTGACCGTTCCGTCAACAAGCGCAAACAGAGTGTCGTCCTTGCCCATACCTACGCCGGCGCCTGCCTTGAACTTCGAGCCGCGCTGTCTTACGAGGATATTACCCGCAAGCACGAACTGTCCGTCCGCACGCTTCACGCCAAGCATTTTAGGGTTGCTGTCTCTGCCGTTATGTGATGAACCCGTTCCTTTCTTATGGGCGAATAAACTTAAAAATATCATTATTCTATCCTCCTGAAATTACTCCGCAACGGCCTGGGGCTGCTCAGCCTTCTTGGTCGCCGCTTTCTTCGCCGCGGGCGCGCCGATAGCCGTTACTTTTACCTGAGTGTAGGGCTGTCTGTGTCCCTGCTTTTTTCTCTCGTTTTTCTTGGCCTTGTACTTGAAGACGATAATCTTCTTTTCCTTGCCGTGAGAGACGACTTCGCAGGAAACTTTAACCTTGTCCACCTCTTTGCCTACCTGAATACCCTTCTCGTCCGCCGTAAGCACGACGGGGAACTGTACGGTAGCGCCTACTTCGGCGTTCAGCTTCTCGACCTTGATAAGGTCGCCCACGCAAACCTTATACTGTTTGCTTCCGTTCTCGAAAATTGCGTACATATACTATACCTCCTCTAACCAGTCTCGCCGGATTAATAACCATAGGTTCAGGCAGCGCAGAGCGCGTTTAAAAAGCCTGTTCCGTGCGGCTCGTTATTTACTTTACCATAAACGGGTTTTGCTTGTCAACTGATTTGAAAGCCCGCCGCCGTATAATTTTTGTCGATTCAGCCATTATAATAACAAATAAATTCGCGCCGGAGTCCAGAACCCGTCGTCGGAACAAAAAAGGAGTATTTTATGGAACAAATCAAATCTGACAGCGAAATCGTTGCGGAAATTTACCGTAACGCACAGCTTGCGCTCAATTCCATTTCGGATATAATGCCCGAAGTGGAGGACGGCGGCATTCGCGAAGAAATTATGCGCGAGCACGAGGAGTACGAAAAGGTGTGCAGCAGGGCCGCGCAGCTTGCGCTTAAATACAACATCGACCTCAAAGAGCCCAACCCTATCAAAAAAGCTATGATGTGGAGCGCCATCAAGATGGGCACGGCCTCGGACAATTCCGCGCAAAATATCGCGCAGATGATGATAAGGGGCACGGTCAACGGCATAACCTCGCTTAAAACTTCGCTCACGGACGGAGGCAAGGATATGGACGCGGAGGTCAGAAAACTTCTCAACGACCTTATAAATATAGAAGAAAGTTTCGAGAAGAAACTCAAAAAGTTTTTATAATGCGCGGCGCGGACGGCTTTTAAGCCGTCCGCGCTATTTTTAAATAAGTCTTTGCGCTTTTCCCGAAAGGGAGAAGTCCTTTACGGTTAAATGGAGCTGGTCTTCGCCGTAGGTTGCGTGCGGCACGGCGTAAATCTTTGCGCCGCAAAGCCTGTCTTTCAGGTCGGAGATAAACTCTTTCCAGCCGAAAAGCTCGCCAAATACTTCGGCGTTCATATCTATTTTTATCTCCTTCGCGCCGTCTGCATAGGCTTTTAGCAGCCGCGCGCGCATACCTATTATGGTATATCTAGGCGATTTGACTCTGCCGTTGCCGCAAAACCGACACTGTTTGGTTATAAGCGAAAGCGGGTTGCCGCCCGTGCGCTTTCTCGTAAACTCCACAAGTCCGAACGGCGACATCGGCGCGACGCGGCATTTCGCAGCGTCGTAACTGAGCGCGCGTTCCAACTCTTCGACAATGCTCTTTCTGTGCGCGGCGGAGTTCATATCGATAAAGTCGACTACGACGATACCGCCTATGTTTCTCAGCCTTACCTGCCGCGCAATCTCTCTCGCGGCCAGAATATTGGTATAGTAAACAGTCTGTTCCAGCGTGTCGCCGCCCGTGAACTTGCCCGTGTTTACGTCAATTACGGTCAGCGCCTCGGTCTTGTCAATAACAAGATACGCGCCGTTGTCCAGCCCGACCTTAGACGAGGCCAGTTCCGCAACCTGCTCCGAAAGCCCGTAATCGTCCATCATATCCCTGCCGTTGCCGTGCAATACGACGGGCCTGCGGCTGTCGGGCGGATACAGCTCCACAAGCGCGCTTATAAGCTTGTAAAGCTCTTCGGAGCCGACGACTATTTTCTCTATGTCGTAGTCGAGCGTGTCGCGCATAACGCGCATAGGCAGTTCCAAGTCGGTGTACAAAAGCGCGCCCGTGCCCGCCTGCGCGGCCGCCTTTTCAACGCCCGCATAAAGGTTTTTAAGATACCCGAATTCCGATTGCAGCTGCGCCCTCGTCGCATACGGCGCGGCGGTGCGCAGAATAATGCCTTCTTCGCTGTCCTTCATTTTTCCAGCCGAATATATAAGGTTTTTTCTCAGCTCGGCGTCGGCGATTTTTCTCGAAACGCCTATAAACGGAGTGCGCGGCAGATAGATAATGTGCTTGCCGACGAAAGACAGCGCGGCGGTAACCCTCGCGCCCTTTTTCCCGACGGGCGGTTTGAGCACCTGCACGGCTATCTCGTCGCCCTCTTTAAGCGCGGGGAAACACGGGCCGCCGTCCGTTTCTCCGTCGTACGCGTTCAGATCGGGCATAGCGTCCTCGGCGGATAAGTAACAGTTGCGTTCCAGCCCGCAATCTATAAACGCCGCGTTCATACCCGGTAAAACGTTTACGACCCTGCCCTTATAGACGTTGCCCGTTATGGAAACGCGGCCTTTCTTTTCGAAGTTGAACTCGCAAATCTTGCCGTCCTCGACAACCGCCGCCATAGCGTAGCCGCAATAACTGTCAAAAAATATAGTCTTTCTGGACATAAAAACTCCGTTTAAAAAGTAAACTTCCCGTGCGCGGCAATCTTCAATAGATTTTCCGCTTTTCCTCCGTACATACTCTCGATTATCTCGCAAAACAGGTCGGGGCGCAGATTATTCTGCCCGCAACCCAGCGTGAAACGCAGTTTCCCGTCTTCGTGTTCCAGTCCGTAAATTCTCCGCCGTATGTCGGCGGTTCTTCCGCGTTTATCGGTTATGACTAACTCGTCGCGGTCAAGCAAATCCCGCGCGTCGAAATCCAACCCTTCGACCGTATAAGTGCAGCTCTCTATCGTGTACGCGTAATTGGGGTTTTCCTCGGTCACAATAAACCCGAGGCATTTTATGCCCCGCGGCGAGTGCGCGTTGAAAAGCGTTTTGAAATCGCCGTCAAACGCGCTCTCCACCGAGCAGTATTCCGCAACCGACCTTATCCCAAGCCCCAACGGATTGTTCATATAGATTTTCGGGTGCGGGCTGAACCCTTCGGTAAACGCGGTCTTAATTCCCGCGCGCCGCATAGTCCTGTCTATGTGCCGCATTAAATCGAGGTGGGAGAGGTATTCCGCGCCGTCGGTCTTAGTGTATCTGAACGCAATCATTTAACGCCTCCCGCGGCTGGGCAGACCTTCTGCATACCGCAACCCTTGCAGGAAGCAAGACAGCTCCCCGTAACTTCTCCCGCGTACGCCTTCCTGCGCTCCTCAAGGAAAAACTTTTTGCTTACGCCTATGTCTATGAAATCCCAAGGCAGAACTTCGTTTTCGTCACGCGCGCGGGTGTATTCGTCGGCGGAAATGCCCGCGCGTTCGAACGCGCTGAGCCAGCCTTCTTTGTTAAGTTCTCTGGACCAGCCGTCGAATATGCAACCGTTTTCGTACGCGTAAAGCAAAACCTTGCCAAGCCGCCTGTCGCCGCGTGCAAGCACGGCTTCCAGCTTTGCGGTAAAGTCGTCGCTCCAACTGAGTATAACGCCCTTCATATGCGGCGATTTGACAAGCAGTTGCTGTCTGCGCACAATCTCCGTTTCGTCTACTTGCGCCTCCCACTGGAAGGGCGTGAACGGTTTGGGAATAAAGGTGGAGCAGGAAACGGAAATCCTTAAAGGTTTCTGCCGTTTTTTGCGCTTGTAACAGCCCTTTATAAGCGCGCAAATGCGGCCTATACCCTCCACGTCTTCGTCCGTTTCCGTCGGCAAGCCGAGCATAAAATACAGCTTGACGGAGGAGTAACCCGTGTCGAACGCGCTTTCCGCCGCTTTCAAAATTTCGTCCTCGGTTATGTCTTTGTTTATTACGTCGCGCAGGCGCTGGCTGCCCGCCTCGGGCGCGAACGTCAGAGATATGCGCCGCGCGTTCTGCGCGAACTCGCCCGCAAAACTGTCCACGCGCAGGGAGGGCAGGGCAAGCGTCACGTTTTCGGGAAGATTTTCTTTAAGGCTTTTCAAAAGCCCGCGCAGGTCGGGATAGTCGCCCGTCGAAAGCGAGTTGAGGCTCACTTCGTCGTAGCCCGTATTTGCTATCAAAGAGCAGGCCTGTCCCGTCAGCGTTTTAACCGAGCGTTGCCGCACGGGGCGGTATATGAACCCCGCCTGACAGAACCTGCAACCGCGGTAACAGCCGCGCATAACTTCTATAACGGCGCGGTCGTGCACGCTTTCACAGTTGGGTACGGCGAACCCGTCGGGGAAGACCGCGCCGTCCAGGTCGGCGATTATCGCCTTTTTTACTTTGTGTTCGAGCGCGGGCACATACACGCCGTCCAGCCTTGAAATTTCTTCATAGAACTCTTTCGTTGCGCCGCCGTGTTTTAAATATACGTCGGCCACGTCCGCGTCAACGCTTTCGCCGTCGCCAACAAACACTATGTCCACAAAATCTGCAAGCGGTTCGGGATTGACCGCGCACGGGCCGCCCACGGCTATTACGGGCCAGTTCCCGCCCTTGCGCGCCTCGCGGGTCAGGGGTATGCCCGCCAGGTCTAGCATATACAGCATATTTGTGTACGACAGCTCGAACTGCATAGAAAAGCCGAGCATATCGAACTCGTTCAGCGGCTTTTTAAGGCCCAGAGAGTAGAGCGGCACGCCCGCCTCTTTGAGCCCTGCGCCGAAATCTTTATAGGGCGTAAAGCAGTAATCCGCGCAGTGGCCGCGGTTTAAAAGGCTTTGTGCTACGATTTTTATGCCGAGGTTGCTCATTCCCACTTCGTATAAGTCGGGAAAGCATATGCAAAAGTTGAACGCGCTTTCCTTTAAATCGGGCGCGCCGAATTCGCCGCCTGTATAGCGCGAAGGTTTTTCAACGCGCAAAAGCAGAGCGCGCAATCGTTCCATATTCACAGTCATAAACAAATTATATAATACGCGCGCGATTTAATCAATTAAAATTGTGTTGATACGCGGGTTTAATTGACTTTTAAACTGTTTATATTTATAATATAAGCATAACTTTCAGGAGAATTATTATGAAAATCGATTTTAAAGGCATAACCGCGGAAGAACTTTCTTTCAAACTCAACCGCGTTAAACTCAACCCCGAAGACAAGCTTGACATCAAACCTCAGTTTTCCCGTCAGGTAAGAAAAGTGAACGGCAACGACAAGCTCAATTTTATCGCGCTTTCCGTTAAGATTGAATCGTCCGAGGCGGAGCCCAAGCCTTTCGATATCAACGTTACTCTCGTCGGCGTTTTCGAGGCGGAGGTCGCAAACCAGAACGAGGAGCGCAACTTCGTAATAGAGGGCACAAAACTCATTTATCCCTATCTCCGTTCGGCGGTTACCAACCTTACCGCAAACGCGTTCATAGCGCCTCTGAACCTGCCCGTTATCACGGGCCCCATCTTCCCCGAGGACAGGGACGTGTACGCGTTCTCGGTCGATAACAACAACCTCAACTGATTATAACGAATTTTTACCGCCCGCGTTTTGCAACGCGGGCGGATTTTTTGGAGAGGAGGCGCAGCGGCTGTTGTTGCGGGCGGACGGCGCGGCGGCGCGTCCTGCCCGCTTGTTACCGCGACGGCGCGTTTGCGCGGCGCTCGCTTGTTGCCGCGCGGGGCTTGTCCGCCTTTTTTCCTTCCCGCGGGATAAGTTGACAACCGCGGAGAATAAGGTTATAATATTTTAAGAAAACTAACCTAAGAGGCAAGTGTAATGAAACGCAGAATTTTAACGTTAATCATATCGGCCGTTACCGCGGCGTGCGCGCTGGGTATGACCGCCTGCGACAAAACTCCGCGGGAGAGCTGGGGAACTGTTTACACGGTAAAAGCCGCCTACGAGAGGGCGACCGAACTGGGGTATAGCGGAACTCTGGAAGAGTTTATACAGTCCATTAGCGGAGAGGACGGTGCGGACGGCGTGGGTATAAAGTCTGTTTATATAGACGAAAACGGCGACCTTATCGTAACGCTGACCAACGACAGGCTTATAAACTGCGGCAGGATAAACGGCGTGGGTGTGAAGGATACCCGCATAGACGATAACGGCAATCTTATCGTTACGCTTACGGACGGCAAGCAAATAGATTGCGGCAAGGTCACGGGCGCGGGCATTTCTTCCGCGTTCATAAATTCCGATGGCAATCTTATTCTCGTTACTACCGACAATACTCAGATAAACTGCGGCAAGGTCACGGGCGGCGGCGGGTATTCCGAGCAGTTGTACTATGCCGAAATACGGCAGGCGGACAGCGTGACGGGCTACGCCGTGAGAGGGCTTGGCTCGGTTTCCTCTTCCGTGATAGAAATTCCCGCGCAGTACAGGGGCCTGCCCGTTACCGTTATCGGCGACAGCGCCTTCTTCAACGCGAAATATATAACTTCTGTAACCGTTCCCGATTCGGTGACCGTAATCGAAGAGAATGCTTTCTGGGGCTGTAAGTCGCTTAAAACGGTAAATTTGGGCGGCGGCGTAACGGCTATCGGCGAGGGCGCGTTCACTTCCTGCGAATCGCTGGAAACGCTCACCGTTCCGTCCAACTGTAAAACGGTCGGTGTGAACGCTTTCGCATCCTGCACGGCGCTCAAAACCGTTACGTTCGAGGACGGAGTGACCGATATAGGTTACTCCGCGTTTTCGGGCACGCTCGGGCTGGAAAGCGTGGTGATGGCGGACAGCGTAACGTACTGCGGCACCGCGGCGTTTATGAATTCGGCTTTAAAAGAAATCAGGCTCTCCGCAAACCTTACGGAGATTGCCGACTACACCTTTTCGGGCAGCGGGCTGGAACGTATAGTTATCGGCGGGAAGGTGGAGAGCATAGGCTATTCCGCGTTCTATCAGATGCCCCTGCTCAAAAGCGTTCTTCTGCCAAAGAGCGTGAAGACGCTTGCAAGCTATTCGCTTTATAAGCTCGAAAGTCTGGAAGTTATCTATTACGAGGGCAGCGCCGAGGACTGGGAAAAGGTCGACAAGGGCAAAGGCAACGAGCTTTCGGCGGTCAGTTTCTATTCGCAGACAAAACCCGAAACGGCGGGGCGGTTCTGGCATTACGTGGACGGCGAGGCGGTAAGCTGGTAAATATAAAAACAAACGCGGAGCGCATTGAAAATGCGCTCCGCGTCTTTTACAGCATAGGAGAAAACAGCGTCAGGAACGTGTTTACAAGCGAGGCCCAGAACCCCATTCTGAAATTGTCGCGGGTTATCTCGCCCGAAAATTCAAGCGTCTTGTCGAAGTCGGCCTTGATGTCGGCAATGCACGGCGTTTTATACATAACCGCGCCGCATTCGTAGTGGTGCACAAGGCTCCGATAATCTAGGTTGACCGTTCCCACAAACGCCTTGTCGCCGTCCGCGACCATAGCTTTGGAATGTATGAACCCCGGCGTGTATTCGTAAATTCTCACGCCCGCCCGCAAAAGCGTGTCGTAGTTGGAGCGGGTCATATTGAATATGATTTTTTTGTCGGGAACGTGCGGGGTGATAATCCTGACGTCCACGCCGCGGAACGCCGCGTTTTTGAGCGCGGACATAAGGTTGTAATCGGGAATGAGATAGGGCGTGGAAACGTACACGTAATCGGTCGCCGCGTTTATTATGTTGATATAATTGTTGGAGCCGACCATTTCCGTGTAAACGGGGCGCGGTCCGTCGCCGAAAGGGTGAACGTATCCGCCGTCCTCGTAGCGCTCGTATTCGATATCAAGATATGCGGAGTAGTCCTTTTCGGATTTATCGGATGAGTCGTACATCTGTAAAAACAGCGCGGTGAGGTTTCCCGTTGCGGGCCCGCATATTTTGACGGCGGTGTCCTTCCAGTGCCCGAAACGGCACTTTTCGTTGATGTATTCGTCGGCAAGGTTCACGCCGCCCGTGTACGAAACTTTTCCGTCGATAACCGTAATCTTTCTGTGGTCGCGGTTGTTGTGTATGCCGCTTACGACGGGCAGAAAGGTGTTGAACTTGCGGCAGTTTATGCCCAGCTTTCTCAGCCTTTTATAATAATTTGCGGGTATCAGCCCCGCGCAGCCTATGTCGTCGTACATAACGCGCACTTCCACGCCTTCGGCGGCCTTGCGGGTGAGAATGTCGAGTATGCCGTTCCACATCTTGCCGCGCTCTATTATGAAATACTCCATAAATATGAACTTCTCGGCCTTTTCCAGCTCGGTCAGAAGGTCTTTATAAAAGCTTTCGCCCGACGGGAAGTACTCTACTTTATTGTCAAGACTGCCGCGGCTGAACGAATTTTTTCTCAGGTAGTGCTCTAATCCCGCGCACTCCGCCGTGAAATCGAGTATTTTGCGGTTTTCTTCGGGCGTCATTTCGAAAAACGGCTTGCAACGGCAGACGTTGCTTACCATAATCTTATATTGTCGCGTCGGCATTTTGGAGTTTGCGAACATACAGTAAATCAGCGTGCCGTAGAAGGGGACTATAAGGATAATGACTATCCAGGGCAATGTGAACTCGCAACTTTCTTTTTTGTTTATCAGGTTCAGGAAAATCAGTATGCCGAACGCAAGGCTTATTGCCTGAAACAGCGTGAAATAAGTTTCGTAAAAAAGGATTACGATAACGAAGAACGCAAGCTGTATCAAAAGCGCCAGCGCGGATATGAAAATTTTGCTGAACAGTAACTTCAATAGTTTCATTTAGACAAGTTTAGCACTTCGTCGCGGGCTTTGTCAACAGCCGTATAAAGATATACGCCGCGCCCCCGCAAATTTTCGATAAAAAATATCTATTATCAATCAAAATCGGTTGACACGGGTTTTTTTATATGATAAACTTCCTTTACACCCAACTTAGGGGGTGTAATTTTTTTGTACGGAGTTTTCCATAATGAAAGCATCAACAAGGGCTAAAATAACTTTCGAATGTACGGAGTGCAAGCGCAGGAATTACGACAGTTATAAAAACAAGCGTAACGACCCGGACAGGCTTACCATTTCAAAATATTGCCCCTTCTGCAAAAAGCACACGGAGCATAAGGAAACCAAGTAAAACCGGCGCGGAAGGAGTTTATTATGGCGCAGAAAAACGATAACAAAGTAAATAAACCCAACTTTTTCGTCAGAATAGGCAGGAAGTTCAAGGAAACCTTTTCGGAACTGAAAAGGGTGACCTGGCCCACTTTCCCCAAAGTGGTCAAAGCAACCTGCGTGGTTCTGGTGGTGGTTGTAATCTTCACCGTCGCGGTTACCGCCGTCAATTTCGGCTTACAGGCGATTCTGGACCTGTTAAACAAGATAGCGTAAGCGGGAGAATATCAGATGGTAGACGTTACTACTACGCCGTGCTGGTATATTCTTCATACTTACGCCGGCTACGAGTCGATGGTTAAAGACAACCTCGAACGGCTTATCGAAAACAACAACTTGCAGGAAATGATTTTCGAAGTCAAAATCCCTATGGAGCAGACTATCGAAGAGAAAAACGGCAAGCGCAAGGTTGTCGAACGCAAGCTTTTGCCTTGTTATGTGTTTATTAAAATGATATATTCCAACCAGCTCTGGTATTGGATAACCAACACTCGCGGCGTAACGGGTTTCGTCGGCCCTCAGGGCAGGCCCATTCCGCTCAAAGCGGACGAGATACGCAAAATGAGGCTGGAATCGACCGTCGTCGAGGGCGAGTTCGCCGTGGGCGACAAGGTCGCCGTGGACGCGGGCCCTCTCGAAGGTTTCGAGGGTGTTATAACCGAGCTTAACGACCTTGCCCAGAAAGCGAAAATCAACATTCAGATGTTCGGCAGAAACACGGACGTCGAAGTGGAATATATTCAGATTAAAAAGACCGATAACTGATTTAAAAATCAACGCATACACGCGTATGCGCGGATATAATTGTGGGAGAGCATATTAAATTTTTCTATGGTATGCTCGTCTTAACCACACGGAGGAATTTATTTTATGGCAAAAAAGATTACTGCGGTAGTTAAATTGCAGCTTCCTGCCGGTAAAGCAACCCCCGCGCCCCCCGTAGGTTCTACGCTGGGCCCTCACGGTATAAACATACCCGGCTTTACCAAGGAATTCAACGCAAAGACGGCAAGCCAGGCGGGACTTATCATTCCCTGCGTCGTCACTATTTATCAGGACAGAAGTTTTACTTTCATTCTCAAAACGCCCCCTACGCCCGTGCTTATCAAGAAAGCTTTGGGTATAGACACGGCAAGCGCGCGCCCCAACAGGGATAAGGTGGGCAAGCTCACCAAGGCGCAGGTTGAAGAAATAGCAAAAACCAAAATGCCCGACCTCAACTGCTCCGATATCGAGGCGGCTAAGAGTATGGTCAAGGGCACGGCGCGCTCTATGGGCGTAACGGTGGAGGAGTAATCATATGAAACTTTCTAAAAAATACGCGGAAAGCATCAAATCCTACGACCGTTCCAAATCTTACGACCTCGGCGAGGCTGTAAAGCTCGTTCTCGAAACGGCTAAGGCTAAGTTCGACGAAACTATCGAAATTCACGTTCGTCTGGGCGTTGACCCCAGACAGGCAGACCAGCAGGTCCGCGGCGTTCTCGTTCTTCCCAACGGAACGGGCAAGCAGAAGAGAGTGCTTGTTATCGCCAAGGGCGACAAGGCGGACGCGGCTACGGCGGCGGGCGCGGACTACGTCGGCGCGGAAGAAATGATTCAGAGAATCCAGAAGGATAACTGGTTCGATTTCGACGTTATGATTACCACCCCCGATATGATGGGCGTTGTCGGTAGAATAGGCCGTATCCTCGGCCCCAAGGGCTTAATGCCCAACCCCAAGAGCGGCACGGTTACTATGGACGTTGCAAGGGCCGTTCAGGAAGTTAAGGCAGGTAAAGTTGAATACCGTCTTGACAAAACCGCGATTATACATTGCCCGATAGGCAAGAAGTCGTTCGGTAACGAGAAAATAACCGAAAACTTCAACGCGCTTATGGAGGCTATCGTTAAGGCTAAACCCGCGGCGGCAAAGGGCCAGTATATCAAGAGCGTGACTCTGTCCGCGACTATGGGCCCCGGCGTAAAAGTAACGTTCAACAAGGGTTAATTTCCGCTTGACATTTATTGAAAGCGGCGTTATAATTACAAAGTAAATAAATTTCTGTGCCGAAGACGGCGGGTGCTTTCAGCTCAATATCCCGCTCAGGTGACGGGTAATTTTCAATAAGCGATTATTTTAAATTCCTTGCGTCACTGTAAGCGCAAGGAATTATATTTTAGAAATAATTACAGGAGGTGACAGATTTGTCGGCTAATTTCGAGGCGAAAAAAGTAGTTGTTGAAGAAATTACTAACAAGATTAAAGCGGCAAAATCGGTTGTGCTTGTCGATTACAACAAGCTCACCGTTGCGGAAGTTTCCGAACTCAGAAACAAATGCAGACAGGCCAATTGCGAATACAAGGTTTACAAAAACACGCTTGTAAGAAAAGCTTTCAACGATTTGGGCTTTAAGGATTTCGACGCGGATTTGAACGGCCCCACGGCGGTAGCGTTCGGCGCGGACGAAACCGGCGCGGCCAAGCTTATGACCGAGGCGGCAAAAACTTACGACGGTAAAATCGTTGTAAAGAGCGCGTTTGTGGACAATGCGTACGTGGACAAAGCGGGCGCGAAAGCTCTGGCGTCTATGCCGTCCAGAGAAGAACTCGTTGCGAAAATGCTCGGTTCTATGCAGGCGCCTATCGCAAACTTCGCAGGCGTACTCAACAACCTGTTGTCGGGCATCGTTCGCGTACTCAACAACATTGCAGAGCAGAAGGCTTAACGCCAAAATCAAACATTACGGCGGCGCACCGTTAAAGCGCAAAATAAAATAAAATATAAAAATTCAGGAGAATAAAAAAAATGGCAGACGTAAAGAAGTTTATCGAAGAAGTTAAATCTATGACCGTGCTCGAACTTAACGAGCTTGTAAAGGCGCTTGAAGAGGAGTTCGGCGTATCCGCAGCAGCTCCCGTAGCAGTAGCGGCGGCTCCCGCGGCAGGCGCGGCGGCTCCCGCGGCAGCTGAGGAAAAGACCGAGTTCAACGTAGTTCTTAAAGATTGCGGCGCTAAGAAAATCGACGTAATCAAAGTCGTACGCGCATTCACGGGTCTTGGCCTTGTAGAGGCTAAGGCGGCCGTAGAAAAGGGCGGCGTTCTTAAAGAGAACGTAGCTAAGGAAGAGGCTGACAAAATCGTTGCAGACCTCAAAGCAGCAGGCGCAACCGCGGTTCTCGAATAATTTCAAAATAAAATTAAGCCCGCGTATCCGTACGGATACGCGGGCTATTTTTACCTTTTTAAGGCGTCAAAAAATGCAAAGGCGCCGAGCTCGGCTATATCCGTACAGCGAATGGTCAGGTAAAACAAATCCACAGGCTTGTCCGTATGGTGGTTATGTATAATTAATTGCAGTTCGTAACCGCGGCGTGTCCTGTACAGTTCAGCCGCCGCGATAGAGCTTTCGGGCCCCCATACTTCGTTATAATAGTATAGCGGTTTATCTCCGCCTTTGATTATTTCGCCGTTTTCTATAATTAAGTCGCCTTCGAGCAGTTTTAGCGTTATACAGTCTTTACCTTTCTCCAAGCCCTCGAATATGGCTCCATTATATATTTGCGTATGCAGTTTCTTCTCTCCGCACGCTTCAAGCGTTTTACCGTAAGCATACGCTTTTACTTTCTCGTACTCGTTCTGCAACTTCTTTTGATACTTTTGTATTCTTTGTATGCTCTTTTCGCTTGCGTATCCCAGCGCAAGTATTTTTTTATCTTCGTTTATCCTCGACAAAAGTCTTAACAGCCGTGAATTGTATTTAAGCTCCGCCTCAAATAAGTTTTTGTAAAAGTTTAAATCGAAGTTTTGCTGTTCGAGGAAATATTGTTTATAAAACTTTCGGAACGCCAGTTCGTACAGCTCTTCATATGTTTCGGTGGTATGAGCAGTAAATGACAATTCGGATAGCAGAAACTTTTCATAAACCCGTTTAGTAAGATATTTCATAATAAAACAATCTCCAGTCCTTGTTTTTTTGCGTAGTCAATGGTGGCTTTGGTACCGCCGCCCCCGCCGAAATAACAGGCGATTAAAAGCGAGGAATTATTGACCATAAATCTGTTGCGTTCCAGCATACATTCAGGGCCGATATAACGGTCGTAAATACGTCTTACGTCGTCCAGCTTATCCAATAAACGGCGGTAACGGAGTTTATCACTGTCGTTCCATTTGCAGTCTTGATTGTTGCAGGGCAGAGCGCCGAAAAGCTTGATGTGCGGGAAGTCGGATTTGAGATCTAGAACGGCCTCTGCGCAATAGAAGTCGAACCCGAGGGCCATACCGCAAAAGAAAGAGGAATAGCCCTTGCGAATAGCATTAATAATTTCGTTTTTCAACTTGTTTTTCAAAGCAATGCACCGAAAATCAAGTTCGTTATTGCGCCAAGGCAACTTTTGCACCCTGTGGCCTGTAAAACAACACGTTTTTTCCATTGTTTAAGTTCCTTATAAACTTTTTTGATTTTATTTATAGCTCAGAATATAATCAAAATTTTTACAGCATAATTAAGATATAATTATTTACTATTTAGTACTATATGTATGCCTAATTTATGTATTAAAATATTCCCAAGAAGGGAACAAATGAGTATTAACGATAGAATTAAAAATGAATTAGATAAACGCGGTTGGACTATTTATAAATTATCTAAACTTTCCAATGTCAGTAAAACTGCAATTAAAAGCTGGTTTAAACCTGTGCCGACAAAACCTACTTACGACTCTTTAAAACAAGTTGCAAAGGCTTTTGGTATGTCGGTAGAAGATTTAATTTCCGATAAAAAGGACATCGATATTCAAAAAACAAAAATTATTTGAATTATGGAACTGTCTTAATCAACAAGAAAAAGAAAACATAATTAATATTATGGAAACAATTTTAAACCATAATAAATAAACTATTAGCCGTTCGTTTTAAGACGGCTGATTTTATTATAGCAAAATGGGTAACAACTTGCAAGCATATACGCATTTATGAAGGCATATATTTAAAATTTATTATTGTTAAAATTAATATGTATTTAAAAAGACGCACGGGGAGGAATTGCAGTGACAATAAATGACGCAGTTGCTAAACGTGTATTATTTTTATTGAAAAATAAAAATATGACGCAATATCGATTGGAGCAAAATTCAGGTATTCCTCACGGAGCAATGGACAGAATACTCAATAGCCAAAATAAAACCGTTACAGTTACAACCTTGTATAAACTAGCTCGCGGATTTGAAATTTCTGTTTTTGATTTTTTGGACGACGAAGTATTTCGTTCAGAAAATTTGGAGTTGGATTAACAAATCAATCCCCGCTCCGAAGTTCTTCGGAGCGGGGATTGATTTTTTGCTTGGCAGAACGGACGATAAGACATCTTGCAAATAAAAATGCCGTCCTTCTAACGAAGAACGACACCGTAGATAATACCGTTCATCATTAGTCGCCAAACCAAAACTGAACTTCTCGCACGAGAAATTAGTAACGATTACTGAGTATATCTCTACCAATAGCTATACTCGCGCGATAAATAATTATTCAGTTTTGATTTGGCAATTGTCATTTTAACAAATTATGCGTTTAATGTCAATGGAAAAGTTGATTTAGTATTAAATCAAAATCAATTTGTATTAATTGACTTTCTACAAAAAATAAGGAGTTAGCCGTGAAATTAGGTGATGCAATTATTTTAAGAATTGAGCAATTATGTATTGAGCAAAATAAGACTAAATATGATTTATTCAAGGCAAGCGGTGTGCCGCAATCCACTTTGACTTCAATTAAAAAGAAAAGAAGTAAAGCGGTAAAAATTACTACATTATATGCGATTTGCGAAGGCTTTAATATTTCATTGGAAGAATTTTTTAAATCTCCGCTTTTTGCGCGTGAAAATATTGTCGATTAATATTATAAATGTAAGATATATCTTACGTCAAGTAATTAGTGTCAACTTTATCTTACAATATTTGTATGAAAAATAAATTCGCATTGCGATTAAGTGAATTAATTGCGGAAGCAAAAATATCCAAAAGGCAACTGGCGGATAATATAGGAGTTTCCGCTTCTAGTGTTTCCGATTGGTCAACTGGGCAAGTTCAACCGATTGCCGAAAATATATATCTAATTGCAGAATATTTTCAGGTCAGTGCGGATTTTTTGCTTGGATTAAAAGATTTTTAAAAATCAACCCTCCCCCCCGCTCCGAAGTTCTTCGGAGCGGGGGTTTTGTATTAATTGACTTTTGACAAAAAATATTGTAAATTTAAATTCCGCGAAAGCGGGGTGAACGGGCGTCGCACCGAAGGCGTATGCCTTACCCGTGGCGGTTAGCACTTCCTACAAAAGAGGAGGTGATTTTTATGAGTACGGAATACATATTACTGCTTTTGGAATTAATCCGAAACGGTTCTGTTTATTCTATTACCGTTTCTAAATCAATGGTAACAATTCGCATAAAAAAATAGCCGTCCCGAAGTCCAAGTGGTAACGGCTATTATCGTTTAAACTTAGGCTAACCGTCACACTGTAATCCAATACGGTTGTCGCCTTCGTTCACTTATATTATATGCAAACTCTTGACGGTTGTCAAGAGTTTTTTTTATCATTATTTTCAGCGCGCGAGGGCACAGCCCTCGCGCGCGCCGCGGCTCTACCGCAAGCGGTAGAGCCGCGGGATATTGCTTTTTAAAATGCTTGTCGCACCGCAAGCATTTTCTCTTATCAAAGATAAAAGCCAAAAGGCATTAAAAATGCTTGTCGCACCGCAAGCATTTTCTCTTATCAAAGATAAAAGCCAAAAGGCATTAAAAATGCTTGACTGTATCAACAATAAAAAGTAAAATATAAGGGTGACCGTGTATCAGTCGGTCACCCTTACACTATAAAACGGCAGGGACAAGCAATGTCAAAAAAAATCAAATGCGGAATTTTAGCGTTTTCACTCGCCGCGGTGGTCGCGTCAACGGCGGCTATGTCGGCTTGTACTATCAAAACGAAACACCCTCGCGCGGAAATTACCGTAAATTTCAACAACGTTGATTATCAAATCGAATATACCCTTTACAGAAATATGTATCCCCAGACGGTACAGCACTTTATCGAGCTTGCCGATTCCGAGTTCTATAATAATATGATAATCCATGATTACAGGGCGTCGGACTGGTTCACGGGTTCTTATAAGTACGACGCAAGTTCCGGCGAAGGCTACATTTCTTCCGCGACGAACAACGCGCTCGGCGAATATCTTGAAAACAACTCCAAAGAGGCGGACTATTACGCGCTTGCGGGCAACGGCACGCTCACGCCGACCGTATTCAAGCAGGTTACCTACGATAAAAACAACAAACCGCAGGTAGTCGCGGCAGACGCGCTTCCCACGCTTATCGGCGAGTTTTCGCAGAACGACCACAACATCGACAAGGGCGCGCTTACCGCTAGGACGGGGTCTTTGAAAATGTTTTACTATTCCAAAGGCGAAAGCAACCAGAAAGCGGCTATAAAGAACAGTTTCGGCCAGATTATGGAGCACGACTACGCGTATAACTGTGCGACCAGTGTTTTCTCTATGCAGGTTTCCAGCGGCAGTTCCTTTACGGCGACAAACTATTGCGTATTCGGCGAGCTCCGCAACGACGCGGCGCAGAAAACTCTGGAAAAGCTTCTCGACGCGGTTGACGACTACATTGCAGACGTTCTCGGCGGTTCGTCCAGCAAGTTTACTTCCAGCGTAAAGACGGAGGTCGACAACCTCGACACGTTCGCAGAGGAAGGCGGCAGGGGAATAGAAACGACTTTCACGATGACCAGCACGCCTATCGTAATCAAATCCGTTAAAATCACCAAATACTAATAAAATTATAAGCCCGCGGCGCAAGCGCCGCGGGCTTTGTTTTATTCTACGGGGTAAATATTGCTAATCTTGCCGTCGGTAATTTCCGCGGCGAAATACTTCACTTCGTAAAGGTTGTTTGATTTGGGGTAGACAAGCCCCGCCGCGGCCGCGTCGCCGTGCACGGCGTAAAACTTTTCGGGCGGCACGGTCACGCTCACGAAATCGCCGAGATAGCCTTTTAAATCCCCCGCTCTGGGCTTGAGTTCGTCGCAGAGATATTTTTCGAAATTTCCGCGGGTTAATACGCTTTCGAAGAAAGCAAAGTGCAGAATATTTTCCTCGGGCGGCGCGCTTTCGATTGTTTCGCTTGAAATAAGCGCAAGCTTGTCGCCGTCGTAGCCGTAGCGGCAGATTGCTTTTGCGGCGGTGCAGGTTTCGAACGGCACGGTCACGGTCAGCGTATCGCCGTACTCCGCGCTCTCCGCAGGGTTTGAAAATATAACTTTACCGTACTCCGATATTATAACCCGATGCCCGCCGCCGCTCAGTTCGAGTACGGGTCGGCCGCCGATATATTTTTCCTCGGCAATCAGCTTTGCAAAGGATTGGGGGAGCGGGGTCAGCGTGTATTCCGCGCCTTCCGCGGACAGATAAACCCCGCCCTGCGAAAACACGGTTATCAGGTTGCCGCAGAATCGTGTCTGGTAAATAACGTTCAGTTTTACGTCCTTAACGCCGTATTCCCTGATATAGACAATCGCGTCGCCCTCGGTCAGATACACGTCCGCGAAGTCGGGCGGGGTTTCGAAAAACTTTTTGTCAAGAAAGAAATTGACCGATTGCAGATTGTCGGCGGGGACTATTTCCGCAAACACCTTGTCGGCGGGGTCAAGCTCTATATGCCGCTCGAAACCGTCAACCGTGCCCACGTACAGGCCGTTAAGCTTTAATACCGCGGGAACGCGGGATAAAAAATAAACTCGCATAATTTAACCTTTTATAATAATAAATGTATACGAAACGTAATTTATGTCAATATAAATCCTGTGATTAATTGCGGCATTGCCCGCGGGAGGATTTATATGAACAAAATTAACGGCTATACGGAAGAAGAGGCGAAAAGCCTTGTGCAGTATGTTTGCGACGGAAGAAATTCGGGTAAAACTTTGTCCGGGATATTCGAGGCGTATGCGCGCAAGACGGGCAGGGCGAAGGGCAGTGTGAGAAACTATTACTATGCATTGTTGCGTTCGGGCGGCGACGAGCGGGTGAAAAATCTTCTGAACGGCACGGGCCTGAAAGCGGAGAAGATTATGCAGTTTTCCGAAGAGGAAACGGACAAAATGCTCAAAGCCATACTTACGCAGAAAAGCAAGGGCGTTTCCGTGCGCCGCGCTGTTTTAAACCTTTCGGGCGGCGACGACAAGCTTATGCTGCGTTATCAAAACAAGTACAGGAACGTGCTTGCCAAACAGCCCGAGCGTATCGACAGGCTTATGCGCGAGTGCGGGATTAAGAACGTCGGCTCGGACGAGGCAAGGAAACGCTTGGAGGACGAGATTAACGGGCTTTACGACAGGCTTGCAAGCAGTCTTAAAGAGGAAAACAAGCGGCTTACCGCGGTGATTAAAAAGCTTACCGACGAGAACTCGCTTTTGAAATTGCAGGTCAAAAATTTACAGGACTGAAAGGCCGCCGCGCATTGAGCGCGGCGGTTTTTTTTGGGGACGGTATTGCAATTCCGTTCACCGTATGATATAATTACGGCATATATAAATATACGCATTTAAGGAGGGAAAATATGGACAATCTTCTGTTGATTGT
This sequence comes from uncultured Christensenella sp., assembly GCA_910579705.1. Classification (GTDB taxonomy): domain Bacteria; phylum Bacillota; class Clostridia; order Christensenellales; family Borkfalkiaceae; genus Coproplasma. The sequence continues at coordinate 47,155 of CAJTUI010000004.1, read as the reverse complement.
GGTGGGCGTCGCGGTAATACTGGCCGTGTCGTACGCCGTGTTCAACTACCTTTGCGTCAAAAAGGTGGAAGAGGGAACGGAGCGTATGGGCGAAATCGCGGGCGCCGTGCGTATAGGCGCAAACGCGTTCATACGCTACGAATACAAACTGGTGGCGATAATCGGCTCCGTAATAGCCGTAGCGGTGTTTCTCGCTATTAGCTGGCAGGCCGCGATAGCGTTCGTCATAGGCGCGGTTTTAAGCGCGTCGGCGGGCTGGGTAGGTATGAAAATCGCAACCTATGCGAACGTGCGCGTCACCAACCGCGCGCGGGTCACGGGCGATTTGGGTAAAACGCTCAAAATAGCGTTCAAGGGCGGCTCGGTTATGGGCCTGTGCGTCGCGGGTTTCGCGCTTCTGGGCGTGATAATCGTCTACTGCGTGTTCGGGCTGGCCGCTGGTCAGATTGCTGATATTCAGGCTAATACCGTAGGCAAGAACTTTATCACGGGCCTGCCTGCGTCGTTTACTATGACGCTGTCGGGCTATGCGCTGGGTTGCTCGATTATAGCTATGTTTAACCGCGTTGGCGGCGGTATCTATACCAAGGCCGCGGATATGGGCGCGGATCTGGTCGGCAAGACCGAGGCGCATATCCCCGAGGACGATCCCCGAAATCCGGCAACGATAGCGGACAACGTCGGCGATAACGTGGGCGACGTCGCGGGGCTGGGCAGCGACCTTCTGGAAAGCTACGTCGGCTCCGTACTGGCGGCGGTTATGCTCGCGTGCGAGCTGTTTATGCACAACGCGTTTACGGATACCCTGTTTTTGCAGAAGATGCTGCTCTTCCCTATGGTGTTTGCGGGTTGCGGACTCCTTGCCTGTATAATAGGAATTTCGTACGTTCTGATAAAGCCGCGGCTTTCTGAAAACGTGCATATGGAACTGAATATCGCGACCTGGATTTCGGCGGGCGTTACCGTTGCGGCAGGCGCTGTTTTAAGTTATTTTATGTTTAAGGACGTGCCTGCGGCCGTATTTAAGGCGCAGGACGTCGGCTTTAAGGTCGGCGCGTTCAGCCCCTGGCTTGCCGCCGTGTGCGGAATTATCGCGGGTATTTTGATAGGAATTATCTCCGAATATTATACGAGTTACGACTATAAACCCACAAAGGATATAGCAAAGTCGTCCAAGGAGGGCCCCGCGCTGACGATAACGCAGGGGCTTGCCACGGGTATGATAAGCTGTATGTTGCCCGTAGTTGTGCTGGCAATAGCAATTTTCGGCTCTTATCAGATTGCGGGTATGTACGGCATTGCCTGCGCCTCGTTCGGTATGCTCTCGTTCGTTGCGGCCACCGTGTCCGTGGACACTTACGGGCCGATATCCGACAACGCGGGCGGCATTGCGGAAATGAGCGGGCTGGACCCGTCGGTCAGGGAAATTACCGACAAGCTTGACAGCGTGGGCAATACCACGGCGGCAATCGGCAAAGGCTTTGCGATAGGTTCCGCGGCGTTTGCGGCGCTGTCGCTTATGACCTCGTATCTGTACGCGTTCACGGGTCAGGGCGGCTATGCGTTCGCACTGGATTTGTTACAGCCGCTTACGCTTTGCGGTGCACTGTGCGGCGCGGCCCTGCCGTTCCTGTTTTCGGGTATGCTCATAAAGGCGGTTGCAAAGGCGGCAAGGAAAATGGTGGAGGAAGTTCGCCGCCAGTTCAGGGAAATAACGGGGCTTATGGAGGGCGAAACCATGCCCGATTACAAGACCTGTATACAGATATCCTCGCAGGGCGCGTTGAAAGAAATGCGCGTGCCGTGCATAATGTGCATACTGTTTCCGCTTGTCACGGGCTTTGTGTTCGGGCCTATGTTTGTCGCGGGCGTGCTCATCGGCGCGACTATGTCGGCGATAATGCTGGCGGTGTTCAGCGGCAACTCGGGCGGGGCCTGGGACAACGCCAAGAAGTATATCGAGGCGGGAGGAGTGGAAGGCGAAACCAAGGGTTCCGCCGCGCACGACGCGTCGGTCGTCGGCGATACCGTAGGCGACCCGTTGAAGGATACCGTCGGGCCGTCGCTGGATATTCTCATAAAGATAATGTCCACGGTTTCGCTGGTCGCGGTTGTAGTATTTAGCAAATACAATCTTTTCGACGCGCTAGGGCTTATATAAAAGATACCCGCCGCGACTTGAAGTCGCGGCGGGGTTTTTTACCGTCTTATCTCGTATTCCTGATTCATAAGCTTGCGTATGGACTCCTCGTCGTCGGTGATATTGAAGTCGCCGTGCATTGTGTGTTTTATGACCGAGGACGCAACGGCGAAGTTGACTATATCGTCGGGTTGCATCTCCTTCATAACGGCGTAAATCATACCGCTTGCAAACGCGTCCCCGCCGCCGACGCGGTCGAGTATGTTAAAGCGGAAAGTTTTGCTTTCGTAGGTTTCTCCGTGATACCACATAAACGCTTTCAGAGAGTTTTCACTGCCCGAATGAACGTAGCGTATATGCCTGCCGATCGCCTTTATGTTTGGATACCGCCTGTTAATTTCGCGGAATATTCTGTCCTGCTCCTTATACGTCGGGTTTGGCGAAAGTCCGTCCTTTATATCGCCGCCGTTGCCGTCGGGCAGGTTCAGCGGCTCTATCCCGAAAAGCACGTCTATGTACGGCAGATACTGCGTTATGCAGTCCCGCGCCTCCTGCCAGCCCCACAGCGCGCTGCGGAAGTTGCAGTCGAAACTGACGGTTATATTTAGCTCTTTCGCGGCTTTTAGAGCGTATGTAATCAGGTCGCGGCAGTTCGGCGACAAAGCGGGCGTTATGCCGCTTAAATGCAGCCAGGTAAAGCCTTCCAGCGTCTTTTTGAAATCCACTTCGGTAAAATCAAACAGCGCGAAGGAGCTGTCTTTCCGGTCGTATGTGACCTTGGAAGAGCGCACGCCGAAACCTTCTTCCAGAAAGTATATGCCCATTCTGCCCGCGCCCGAATATATGCACGGCGAGCAATGCACGTCGTTGGAGCGCAGATACCTTATCGCGGCTTTTCCTATCGAGGTGTCGGGCACAACCGTGAAATATGTGGCGTCCACGCCAAGGTTCGCAAGCGCGGCGGCCACGTTCGCCTCCGCCCCGCCGTAGGTCACTTTGAACTCGTCTGTCGTGCGTATCTTTTCGTAGTTGGGAGGCGAAAGCCTCAGCAAAAGCTCGCCCATAGTTATAAACCGTATGTTTTTTATCATATCGTTTTCCCCCTGTCGTTATTATTATATCACGGACGTATGCGTTTGTACATACCCCGAATGAATTTTTTGTCGAATAAATACAGGGCGGGGCGAACGGACAAAAAGGGAGGGAGAGAACGCGGCATAGGAGCGGAAAAAAGCCGCGGCAATTTGCCGCGGCTGTAATATCTTATTCGTTCCAGAGCGTGGATTGAATTTCGTTGATATTGAAATCGAGCACGCCGAGGTTGTAGCTGAGCGGCACGGAAAGTTTAAGCATAGTCGCGCGCGATTGGTTGTTGTCCGCGTCTTTGATTGCGGCATACCATATGGTCTGCGTGGTTCCCTGCAAACTCCCGCCTGCGTACGAAACGCTTACGGAAACGCTTTCTATGCCCTTGTCCTCAACGTCATTGCCGTCCTCGTCCTTGGTTACGGGCGTGTAAAGCTTTGCGTCTTCAAGCTTTTTCGAAACCGCTTTTCTCTCCTCGTCGCCCAGCGCGACGTTGCCGCCCTTCAAGGCATAGGCGGAAACGCCGCCCGCCGCGGGGGAATAGAGACTTATGTTTTGCGAAAGCGATTCGGAAAGTTTCATACTGCGCGCCGCAATATAAAGAGAAGAGTTGTCGAATACCGAATTGTTTATCTTGTTAAGGCCAACGGTCTCAGTCTGCGGTTGCTTGCCCGTTTCGGTGGTGACGGTAGTCACTTCCGAGCAGTCCTTTTTATAATAATTCCTGTATTCGCAGTCCACATTAAAATACGCGTTGTCGAGGCTTGTCGCCTGATAGTTCGCGGGCGTGGTGCTCTTTACGGTCTGCACGCTGTAAACGGGCTGTAAATTCTTGCCTGCCGCGCGGAAATAACACTCGTTTACGACCTTGTCTGAAAACACTTCGCTCTTGTCGCCGCTCGATTTTATGGTGAACTGCACCTTTATGTTAAGCTCCGTCTTATAACAGTAAACAAGCTCTTTCTCGTCGGACTTGTAGTCTTCGAGAGAAGAATTCCAGTCGTAGTACGTTGCGTAAAACTCCGTTAAGAAACTTCCGCCGGTGTATTCGACCTCGTACGAAGAATTGGGCGTAAGCGATTTTCTGAACGTTACGTCGTATAAAATCTTTTCGGAACAATCCGCGTACTTCGGGTCGTCCTTAATGAACGAGGGCTGAATGCCTTTATAGCTTGTCCCCGTATACCAGTTGGAGTTTGTAAGCGCATTATTTTTTACGTTGCCCGAGCAACCGCCGCAACCCGCAAGCATTACGGACACTCCCGCGGCGACAGCGGCCGCGGAAATTTTGATTAACTTTTTCATAGCAAAGATTATAACATATATTTTTAAATTTGTAAAAAGTTTTATGCCCCAAATTGTTTAAAAATTAACGGCTTGTATGTTATAATGAACGCGTATATGATAAAAGCGGTAAACTGCCCCGCGCTTTCCGCGGCGCTTGAACAACTTAAAAGCATTATTGCCGAGAACGAGGTATCGGGTAAAAACACCGTAATATTCTGCGAGGACAGGCTTACCCTCGCCGCCGAGCGCACGGTCTGCGCCGCGGTCGGCGGCACGTTTTCCGTGTCCGTTTTTACTTTCGCAAGGTTTCTTTCGTCGGAGCGCGGCAAGAAAAACGGGCTTTTGTCCAGTCAGGGTTCAGCAATGGCAATCCGCGCGATTATAGAGGAAAACAGGGACAAGCTCAAGCTTTTCGGTAAATTCTCGGCGGCCGCGGCGGCGGGCGCCGTTTACGATACAATCGCGCTTTTGTATTCTTCGGGCATATCCGCCTCGGACGTGGCCGCGGCCGCCGCGGACGGACTTCTCGAAAGCAAACTGCACGACGTGGCGGTCGTTTACTCCGCGTACGGCGAATATCTCGCCGCGAACGCCAAGATTGACCGCAACGCCTATTTTTCCGAACTGCCCGACGTTATCGCGTCCAGCGCGCGCATTGCCGAAAGCGAGGTCGTGTTTTTAGGTTTCCAGTCGTTCACGCGCTCCGCGCTCGAATGCGTTCGCGCGGCGTTCGGCCGCGCCCGCGCGGTGCACGGTCTGTTTATAGGCGGCGCGGAAGAGATTTACGTAAACGAGGCGGCGGCAGCGTTCGTATCCGCCGCGGCGGCGTTCGGCGGCGCGGAAATTTCCACTGCCGACAGCACGCTCATACGCGAGGCGGAGATTTTAAGGCGCAGTCTTTTCGACCCCGAAAGTTTCTATAACCCCTCGCCCGCGCCGTGCGACAACGTGCATATCTGCGAGGCGGCGGATACCGAAGAGGAGCTTGAATTTATTGCGGCGAGCATAAAAAAACACGTTCTGGACGGCGGCGAAAGCTACGCGAAAATATCCGTAATGGTACCCGACCTGAACGCCGCGGAACGCGACATACGCCGTGTGTTTTCGCAATACCGCATACCGTACTATGCCGACAGGCGGCGCAAGCTGTCGGAGCACCCCGTCTGCGCGTTTATAACGGGTTATCTCGATTGCGCCGTTTCGGGCTGTGCGTTCGCGGATACGGACGGGGTAATCGCCTCGCCTGTCTTTCCGGCTGACGTTAAAGACAGGGACATATACCGCAACTATTCGCTCAGGCTTGCGAACTTCCGCGGCGGCGTGCGCCGCGAGCCCAAGCGCGAAATCGTCGAGGGCCTTAAATTCGATTTCGAGGCCGTGGAAAGGGTGCGTTCAACCTTTTTGCGCGGGCTTGCGTTCATACCCCAAAAGGGCGTTGTCCGCGACATATGCGCGGGTGTACGCGCGCTTTTATGTGATTTCGGCGTACAGCAAAAGCTTTCGGAACTTTCGGAAAAATACAGAAACGACTATCCCGCCGAGGCCGAATTCGCGGGCAGGGTTTACGAGGCAGTTCTCGCCGTTCTCGCGGAGGCGGAGGATATAGCGGGCGGCGGGGCAATGCCGTTGAAAGAGTTTATAAAAATAATAAAGAGCGGGTTCGCAGCGACCGAGATTTCTTTAATACCGCCCAAGGCGGACGCGGTGTTCGTAGGCGACATCGCGGCAACCGCAAACACGGGCAGTAACGTGGTGTTCGCCGCGGGCCTCACGGGCGACGTGCCTGGCGCAAGCGCGGACACCGCGCTTCTGACAGACAGGGAAATCGCCGCGCTGGAACGCGTAAACATAGACATCTCGCCCAAAATCAGGCAGGTGAATATGCGCCGCCGCGAGCTTACGGCGCTGAATATCTGCGCGTTCAGAAAACACCTTTATCTTACCTATCCCGTCCGTAGCGGCGGGGAGGAGTGCGGCGCGAGCGAAATAATATCCTACGCGCAGGCGGCGTTCCGCACACGCTCGGGCGGGGCGATCAAACCGCTGGAACTTAAAAAACTGGAAAAATTGGCGCGCGCCGTTCCGTACTATTGCAGTGAGAAACTGCCCGCGCTGAAAAGGCTTTCGGCCGATTTGTCGCCAGAAACTCTCGCGTCGGTTTACGGCGTTCTGAAAGAGCGCGGTTTTTCCGCGGAGGCGGACGCCGCGCTCAAACCTGATACCAAGCGTTCGGTGTCGGACGGCAGTGGACTGTTTGTCAACTACAACAGCATTTCTCCGACCGCGTTGGAAACGTATTTTCTCTGCCCTTACAGAAACTTCGTTCAGCAGGGTCTGAGATTGCAGGAGCGCGAGGAGGGGGCTTTGCGCCCTCTGGACACGGGCAATTTCATACACGGCGTTTTACAGACCGTTGCGGCGGAAACTGACGGGCTTGCGGACGCCGCGGCTGTGCGCGCGCGCGCGGCGGAAGTCGCCGAAAAACTATTGTCGGAGCCGCAGTATGCCGCGTTGAAGGACTCCAAAAGCGGGGAATATACCGCCGCGGAGCTTATTAAGGAATCGGCGGAGGTGTGCGCGGGCGCGTACGAGCAGTTGGTAAATTCGGGCTTTAAAGTTACGGGAACGGAAACGTCCTGTTCCATACCGCTGGACAACGGCGTGAGCATAAACGGCCGCATAGACAGGGTTGACACGTGCGGGGATATGGTAAGAATAATAGACTACAAAACGGGCACGGTGGACTCTTCGCCCGCCCGATACTATACGGGAATAAAGTTACAGTTGCCGCTGTATCTCACCGCGGCCGCCAAGGGAAAACGCGCGGTCGCCGCGTACTACTTCCCCGCCTCTGTCGAATACAGAAACAAGGCTGACGGCGTGTTCAGGTTACAGGGCTATATGGACGGCAGCGACGAGGTGGTTTCCGCCTCGGACGCGACCTTACAGCCAAAAAAGAAGAGCGCGTATTTCGACGCGTATCTGAGCGGTAAAAAGATAGACACCGCAATGGACGCGGACGTGTTTGCGGATTTTCTGAAATACTCCGTGCTCGTCGCGAGACGGGGCGCGGCGGAAATGCTCGGCGGCAACATCACGCCCTCGCCCGCGGCGGACTCCTGCAAGTACTGCAAGGCGGGCGGCAGCTGCGGTTTCGCGGTAGGCACGGATGGAGAGGAGCGCGCGGGGCGCAGTATCAAGTGCGCGGGAATAGCCGCGGTGGCGGCAAAGCATAGGGGGGACGACTGATTATGCAACTTACCCCTCAACAGATTGCCGCGATAGAAAGCTCCGGCAAGACAATCGTTTCGGCCTCGGCGGGCAGCGGAAAAACCTTCGTTATGATACGCAAGCTTGCAGACGCGATAGAACGCGGGGTCGATCTCGACAACGTGCTTGCGGTTACGTTCACCAAGAAGGCGGCGGCGCAGATGAAGGAAAAACTCCGCGCGGCGCTTATCGGCAGGCTTGACGGCGCGGACGACAAAACGCGCGCCGCGCTCAAAGTACAGCTCTCGAAAATATCGTCGGCTGGCATATCCACCATACACGCGTTCTGCGCAAGACTTCTGCGCACGTACTTTTACGAGGCGGGGATAGACGGCTCGTTCGATATAATTTCGGCGGACGACGCGGAGGCCAAGGAATACAAGAGCCGCGCGCTTGACGGTATGTTCGAGCGCTACTATGCCGAAGACAACGAAAATTTCAAAGTACTTTTAAGCTGTTACAGAAAGAAACGCGGCGACGCTTATCTCAAATCGCTGATACTTTCCGCATATGAAAAACTGCGCATAAACGCGGACTATATTTCGCTGTTGGACGGCGTATATGCCGTGTATACCGACAAGGGGTTCGAAAAAGTCTGTACGGAGCTGTCGGTTTGCGCAAGGCGCAAGTACGCAACACTGCACCGCGCCGTAAAGAAGTTCGCCGCCGAATTTTCGCACCCGCGCGGCGAGTACGCAAAGATACTTTCGGAAATGTGTCGCGCGCTCGAAACCGCGATTGAAACGGACATATTCGCCGACCAACCGCCGCTTACCGTCACGCGCAAGCCCGTGGATAAGACGGAAGAGGACAAGCTTGCGGGCGCGGAGTTCAAAAAGTTCAAGGACGACGTGGCGGCGAGATACAAGGCCGTTCGCGCCGATATATCCGATTTCCAAACGGAGCGCGCCAACTTCTTCGAAAGCGGGCGCACCGCGATTGCGTTTTGCGAGGTTTTAAGGGAATTCGACGCGGAATATACCGCGGTCAAGCGCGACGAAAACAAACTCGACTACAACGATTTGGAGCACCTCACCCTCGCGCTTTTAAATAACGAAGAGGTGCGCAAAGAGGTGAACGCGCGCTATACCTACGTGTATGTGGACGAATATCAGGACGTCAATCCCGTTCAGGAACGTATACTCTCGCTCACGGGCGGGGGCGACGTGTTTATGGTCGGCGACGTCAAGCAGGCCATATACGGTTTCCGCGGCAGTCGCTCGCTCTTCTTTGCGGAAAAGTACGAGCGGTTCGAAGGCGGCGACGGCAGCGCGTTGCGGCTTTCCTCGAACTTCCGTTCCTCGGACGGCGTGCTTGATTTCGTAAACAAACTTTTCTCGGACATAATGACGACGGAGAGTTGCGGTTTCGATTATTCGGACGGCAGTATTATGCTGCGCGGCGGCGGCTATCCCGAGGGTTTCGGCTCGGCAGAGATACACATATTCGGCAAGGACGAAGAGGAGCGGCAAGAGGTTGGCGTATATTCCGTTCTGGAAGACGGGCGCGAGGTTCGGCACACGCGCGAGGGGCTGGCGGTGCTCGCGCTGGTCGAGAAGGAGCTTAAAAGCAAGCATTACGATTTGAAGACGGGAAGCTATGTGGATACGCAGCCGGGCGACATCTGCATACTGACGAGAAAGCGCAACAAGGCCGCGGCCGGTATCGTACGCGCGCTTACGGACGCGGGCTACGCCGTTGCGGGCGCGCAGGAGGCGAACGTTCTTAACAGGCCCGAAGTAAAACAGATGGTTGACATTCTGTCGTATATTGACAACGCCGAGCAGGACATACCGCTTGTCACCGCGTTGCTTTCGCCGCTCGGCGGGCTTACCTGCGACGAGCTTGCTGCCGTTCGCATTGCGGCCAAGGGCGACAGGCACTTGCCGTTTCGGGAGTGCTGTGAAAAGTACGCGGATAGAATGAACGGCGTGGTTGCGGAAAAGCTGAGAAGTTTTTATAAGCGGGTGGAACGGCTGAGGGAGCTTACGGAGATTTTCTCGGCCGCCGAGATTATTGACGCCGTTCTCGAACAGACGGGGTTGGAGGCGGCGTATGCCGCGGGCGGCGGTGAGAAACTGAAAAATCTCAGGCGGTTCGCCGCGGAGGGCGCGGGTATGGGCGTGGCCGCGTTTCTTACAAAGCTTCGCGGCGGTTACGAAATCGCCGCGCCTGCGGCGGCGGCCTCGGACAGTATCAAGATTATGACTATGCACGCGAGCAAGGGGCTGGAATTCCCCGTCGTCATAATTTCCGATATATGCGCGACCTACAAGGGCAGAGAGCAGACCGAACTTCCTTTCGACGAGCAGTTCGGGTTCGCGCCGAGGTGTCACGACAGGGAGAATATGATTGTGCGCGGCACACTCCTGCGCAAGCTTGCCGCCGAGCGCAGCGGCAGGGAAGAGCTGAAAAACGAGCTCAATCTTTTCTACGTCGCGTGCACGCGCGCTATGTGCCGACTTCACGTAATGGCGCAGGAGGTGACGGCGTATAACCCGTCGGACGCTTACGACGCGTCCGCGTATTCAAAGCTTTTCGATATGACGGAGTACTCGCCGAAAGAAACGGAGCCGAAACCCGAGTTCGGTTCGGCGCGTAAAGTCACGCTCATATCCTCGCCGGACGCGGAGCTTGCGGACAAGATAAGTTCGCGGTTTATGCGGGAATATGCGCGGGCGGACAGCGTAAACTTGCCGGTCAAAAGTTCGGCGTCGGCAATACTCAGACTGGGCGCGGACGAGCCTGTTTTCCGCCCGCACGAGCTGTTTCCGTCCGAGGGCGAAACGGGCACGGAGCGCGGAACGGCGTATCACAGGTTTCTGGAACTTTGCGATTTTTCGGTCAAGGACGCGGACGGAATACGGCGGGAAATACGTAAATTCTGCGATGACGGGCGAATATCCGCGGGGCAATGCGGTTTGCTGAACGCGCAGGAGTTGTCGGAGATACTGGGTATGCCGATATTTGCGGGGCTTGACGGGGCGCGGCTTTTCAGGGAGCGGGAGTTCTTGTGCCGCCTGCCCGCGAACGAGCTTTTCGATACCGCCGCGGACGACGGTATTCTCGTTCAGGGCGCAATCGATTTGCTTGCCGAAACCAAGAACGGTTATGCGGTGATTGACTATAAGTATTCCAATAAATCGGACGCGGAGCTTGTCGCGACCTACTCGCGCCAGCTTGCGCTGTATAAAAAAGCGGTCGCGCTTATCACCCGCACGGCCGAGAAAAACATAAGTACGGCGATAGTTAATATCTACCGCCGCCGCCAGATAATATTATAAGTCAAAATCCGACTTAAACAGGCAAAATATCCGTTCTTATGCAGAGTAAGAACGGATATAATCTATGCGTATGATTTCGCAGTATTTTGATAAAATTTATTCCTCTGTAGCTTCCGTTCCGTTCGACACCCTTATGTGGGTAATCTGGGGATCGTTCGCGGCGGTGTTCGTCGTCGCGCTGATTATGTGTTTCGCCGTGCCCAGAGTTCGCGCGGCCTCGAAGCGCCCGTTCCTGTGTCTTGCAAACGCTTACGCGGCGCTTACTCTCGCGGCGTTTCTTACCGCAAACGAGCTTGCGCAGTCCGTTATCGCGGCAACGCTTTTCTGGTGCGTCGCGTATGTGTTTTACGGCGTGCTCTGTTTCTTCACCAAGCCCTTGCCCGAGGCGCAGGCAAGCCCCGCCGTCATAACTGCCTTGCCGGTCCAGCCGCCCAAGTCGGGCTTGCGGGCGGACGTGCCCGCGGCGAAGAGCAGCGTCAGGCTCGAACACGCAATTTCGGTGACCGACAAGTTGTTGACGAAGAATCTCGGCAAGGGCGACAGGCAGGAGCTGGAAAAGCTTAAAAACACGCTTGCCGTGTTACAGTTGAAGGGCACGCTTTCGCCTACGGAGGCGGATATTTTAAACGATAACTTCAACGCGCTGTTAAAACTTATGGCGAAGTACAACGTGTAGTTAAATGGATTTCAGGCTGGCCTGAACGTATTCGCCGTGCTTTTGCGCCTTTTCAAGCACTTCGCCCGTGAGCGACGTGCCGCGCTTTATGATAACTCTGCCGTTTTTCTTAACGTCGCTTTTAAGCACGCGCGCACTGCTTTTTATGATAACCGCGTCTCCGCTGACCAAGTCGTCCGCGGAGAATTTTTTATTTCCGATATGCGCGAATGTGACAGTGTTGTTTTCGACTGTGTAGTCGGTAAGTTTTCCGAGGTAGTTGCCCTCGCAGTCGAATACGGGCTTGCCCAGTCTTAACGGCCTTGCGGAGCTTTCCTTTATTTCCTCGCCCTTGTAAAGTATTTTGGTCTTGACGCTCTTTATACTTTTTACGTCAACGAAAAACTCTCGCTCGTCGGCGTCGGCGCAGGTCAGGCTCTGCAACTTGCCGCCCTCCGCGTTCACGCACAGAACGTATCCGCACCTTCCTTCCGCGCTTTCGATTTTTTTACCGTAATAAACAGATAACTTCATAAATTCACCTCACGGTTTATAATATTTTTCTATCAAGGCGTACAGCACGGATAATAATAAATATTTTTGTCGAATAGCAAAGAGTCGTCGGGGAGGGAGAGTACGCGGCACTGCCTAATTATAATCGGATTATAGACAAAATATCTATGAGGGATACACAAATGCATATTTGTCCTGAATGCGGGGGCAAGTTCGAGGGCAGGTTCTGCCCCGACTGCGGCGCGCATTGGGTGGAAAAAAAGAATTGTCCGCAATGCGGGACGGAGGTTGACGGCGCGGCGCGGTTTTGCGGTTCCTGCGGTTATTCCTTTTCGGGGAGGCAGGCCGCCGTGCAAAGCGGAGGAGTTAGTGAGGCAAGCATCAAAAAAACGGCGATATTTTATAAATATGCGGTCGTAGTATTGTTTGGTCTGCTGTCGGCGCTTTCGTTTGCGTTCTTCGCCGCGCCCGTTTCAAAGGACCCGTTTTTCGGGATGAGCGCGGGCAGCGTCTACGACAGGCTTTTCGGTAAAGAGGGCGATCTAAGCGGCTTTATAGGAATGGTTCATATTGCGCCTGTTTTTTTATCCGTACTAGGCGTACTGATTTTCATAGGTGGGATTGTAATGGCGCTGACCGACGCGAAAGGCTTTAACCGATTAGATCAGGCTTGTTTGACCTTTTTTATCCTTTATATGATTGCCTCCATAGGACTTATGGCGACCGTCGAAGAGGGAATGAAAGTCGGCGCGTGCCCCGTGCTTATGCTGATATTTTCGATACTGTTTACGGCGGCGGCGATAACTGTGCTGGTGTTGCGTAAAAGATTTTATAATCGTCATTCCAATCTGGACGACCAGATTTTCAGTTAAAATTTCTCATATGTAAATTACCCCCTGCCGCGGCAGGGGGGCTTTATTTTATTTCAGTTTTTGCGTTTGAATTTTACACTTTTGAAAACTTTACATATGCCTTGACAGGTGTAAACTTTTAGTGTAAACTTGTGTATAATATATCCGTAAATGTCAAGGATTTTTATGAGAGAGAAATACGACGTAATTATTGTCGGAACGGGCGTGGCAGGGCTTAACGCCGCGCTCCATATGCCGCGGGAGAGGCGCGTGCTTGTAATCTGCAAGGGCACGCCCGACAGGAGCGACAGCTATCTTGCGCAGGGCGGTATCTGCCGTTTGCAGGGCGAGGACGATTATCAAAGCTATTTTGACGACACTATGCGCGCGGGCCACGGCGAAAACAACCGCGCGGCGGTCGAGTGTATGATACGCGGTTCGCGAAAGGTGACTGACGGGCTTGTGGAGCTCGGGGTTGAGTTTGCGCGGAACGCGGACGGCACGCTTGCGGCCACGCGCGAGGGCGGGCATTCGCGGCCGAGAATATGCTTTCACGAGGATTGCACGGGCAAGGAAATCACCACACGCCTTATGCAAAAGGTCGAGGAGCTTGAAAACGTTGAAATAGTTCCCGAGGTCGTTATGCTGGACTTGATTAGTTCGCAAAGCGGGTGTTACGGGATTGTCGCGTACGAGAAAAAATCTGGCGCGGCGAGATTTATTTTTTCCGATTATACGGTGCTTGCCTGCGGCGGTATCGGCGGCATTTTTTCAAAATCCACAAACTTCCGCATACTGTCGGGCGACGGCGTTGCGGTCTGTTTAAAACGCGGCGTTGCCGTGGAAAACCTCAACTATATCCAGATACACCCCACAACGCTGTATTCGCAAAAGACGGGCAGGTGCTTTCTCATTTCCGAATCGGTGCGCGGCGAGGGCGCAAAGCTGCTCGATAAAAACTTCAACCGTTTCACGGACGAGTTGCAGCCGCGCGACGTTGTGACGGCGGAAATCCTCGCGCAAATGAAAAAGGACGATACGCCTTACGTCTGGCTGGATATGCGCTGTATTCCCGAGGACGAGATACGCGGTCACTTCCCCACGATTGTGCAGAAGTGCGCGGAGGAGGGGTTCGACGTGTTTAAGGAGTGTATACCCGTCGTCCCCGCCCAGCACTATTTTATGGGCGGCATAAGCAGCGATCTGAACGGAAGAACGTCATTGCCGCGGCTGTACGCGGTGGGCGAAACCTGTTGCAACGGCGTGCACGGCGCAAACAGGCTTGCGTCCAATTCGCTTCTGGAAAGCTTGCTTTTCGCCGAACGCGCCGCGCTGGATATAGGCTCCGCATACGAGCCCGCGGACAAAGCCGCGGCGAAAGAGGCGGCGGCAGGGCTTGACCCCGCCGATTATGATAACGTCGACAAACTGCTCGGGCAGTACAAAAATCTATTATTAAAGGCCATAGAGGAGGCGGAAAATGTTAAACCCCGTAACAAACGCGGTTAACGCGGACGAACTTATCAAAAGCGCGCTCAGAGAGGACATTACAAGCGAGGACGTGTCCACGAACGCGATATTCGGCGAGCGGACGGAGGGCCGCGTGGAGCTTATCTGCAAGGCCGACGGCGTAATCTGCGGCCTGCCCGTATTCGAGCGTACGTTCAAAATACTCGACGAAACGACCGCGTTCACCTATCGCGTAAAGGAGGGCGACGAGGTAAAAAAGGGCGAACTGCTTGCGGAGATACGCGGCGATATGCGCGTACTGCTTTCGGGCGAGCGCACGGCGCTTAACTACTTGCAGAGAATGAGCGGCATAGCCACTTACACGCGCTCCGTCGTCAGACTTCTGGAAGGCGGTAAGACCAGACTTTTAGACACGCGCAAGACGACGCCGAATATGAGGATATTCGAAAAATACGCCGTAAAAATCGGCGGGGGTTGCAACCACCGTTACAACCTTTCCGACGGAGTTTTATTAAAGGATAACCATATCGGCGCGGCAGGCGGGATAAAACGGGCCGTGGAGCTTGCGAAGAGCTATTCGCCGTTCGTAAGAAAGATAGAAGTGGAAGTTGAAAATCTCGAAATGTGCAGGCAGGCGCTGGACGCGGGCGCGGACATAATAATGCTCGACAATATGTCCGTAGCGGATATGAAAAAGGCCGTGGAACTTATCGGCGGCCGCGCGCTTACCGAGTGCAGCGGCAACGTTACGAAGGAAAACATAAAAAACATTCTCGAAACGGGCGTGGACTTCGTTTCAAGCGGCGCGCTGACACATTCGGCGCCCATTCTAGATTTATCGTTAAAAAATATGCGCCCCGTATAATACACGGTCGGCGCGGGGGATACGTTTATGAAAGCTGACAAGCGCAGGCAGGAAATTTTGAGCCTACTCGGGAACACGGACAACCCTATTCCCGCAAACGTGCTTAAAGAACGCCTCGGCATATCGCGGCAGGTTATCGTTCAGGATATTGCAATTCTGCGCGCTAACGGCTACGACATAATTTCAACTAACCGCGGCTACGTCTTAAACAGCAAGGCCAAGGCCTCGCGCGTGTTTAAGTGCCGCCATAATTTCGAGGAGCTGGTGGAAGAGGGCGCGCTTATTCTCGACGGAGGCGGCAGGATAGAGGATATATTCGTAAACCACCGTATCTACGGCAGAATTTCGGCAAGGCTGGGACTTTATAACAAAACCCACGTGGAGGAGCTTTACCGCTCGCTCGTTTCTGGCGCGTCCAAGCCGCTGATGAGCGTGACGGACGGGTATCATTACCATACCGTGACCGCCGACAGCGAGAGCGCGCTTGACGAAATAGAGCAAAAACTCCGCCTGCGCGGGTTTCTGATAGAGATATAAATACAGCCCGCCGCGCATAAAGCGCGGCGGGCTTTTTTGTTAATTTTCGATCCAGCCTGCGTACAGTTTTATATCGCCGTCAATCGTGGTGTTGAAATCGTAAGCGTTTTTCGTTTCTTCGTCCGTGAACCAGCCGGTGAATGTAAATCCCTCGCGCACGGGGTCTGCGGGTTTCACCGCCTTGCCGCCGCTTATAACTTCCTGCGCGTAGACCGCGTTCCCGCCGCGGCTGTCGAACTCGACCGTGAAATAGGTTTCGGAAGTATCTTCGACCCACTTCGCGTAAAGTGTTAAGTCCGAGTTGACAGGTTTGGAGAAATCGAACTCTTCGCCCTCGGCGGAATACCAGCCCGCGAAAGTAAAGCCCTCGCGCACGGGGTCTGCGGGCGGCGCGACCGCGCTCCCCGAAACCACTCGCCTTGCGTAAATTTCGTTTCCGCCGCGGCTGTCGAACCAGACAGTGAAATAGGTTTCGGAGGTGTCTTCAACCCACTTCGCATACAACGTTATGTCCGCGGTAATTGGGGTGGAAAAATCAAACTCGTCGTCTTCGGCGTTATACCAGCCGTCAAACACGAAACCCTCTCTTTCGGGGTCGGCGGGGCGCGCCGCCGTAGTTTCTTCTTTGACGTACTGTTTTTTAACTGCGCTGCCGCCGCGGCTGTCGAACGTAACGGTATAAAAAATATCCTCTGGCGGAACTACGGGAATTTCGACTTCCGTCCATTTCGCATAGAGCGTTAAGTCCGCGGTAATCGGGGTGGAAAAATCGAACTCGTCGGTGCAGGCGGAGTCTTTATACCAGCCGCCGAACGTGAACCCGTCCTCGGAGAGGGGAGCGGGCTGTGTCGCCGTAAGACCCTGTTTGATTGTCTGCGGGGCGGGGGCGACGCCGTGACCGTTGGCGTCGAACGTTACGGTGAAGAAAATATCCTCTGGCGGCTCTACTGGAATTTCGACTTCCGTCCATTTCGCATAGAGCGTCAAGTCCGCGGTAATCGGGGTGGAAAAATCAAACTCGTCGGTGCAGGCGGAGTCTTTATACCAGCCGCCGAACGTGAACCCGTCCTCGGAGAGGGGGGCGGGCCGTGTCGCCGTAAGACCCTGTTTGATTGTCTGCGGGTCGGGGGCGATGCCGTGACCGTTGGCATCGAACGTTACGGTGAAGAAAATATCCTCTGGCGGTTCGACGGGGAGTTCGTCCTGTTTCCATTTCGCATACAGCGTAAAGCTTTTCGTTACCTTGTTCGAAAACGAGTATTCTTCCGTACAGTCCGTGTCCGTAAACCAGCCGTCGAATATAAAGTCCTGTTTTTCTGGGTCCTGCGGCTTTTCCGCCGTGCCGCCGCTTACTATTTTCTGCGACGGGACTTTACTGCCGCCCAAACTGTCGAAAGTTACCGTGCAGTAAGTTTTCTGTCCTATATCACAGCCCGCCGCGGCGAACACGGCCGCCGCGCACAAGCATATTACAGTTAGTATTTTAAAAACGCGTTTAAACATCGTACCTCCGAAAACAGCATATCTTCAAATATATTTTATCATATAAATATTTTTTATGTCAATAAAAAAATTTGCAAAAACTGTTGCAATTTTACATTTATTATAATATAATTAACATCGGAATAATTTAAAACGGCGGTAGAAATGAAAACTGTCAACAAAAATTTAAAAAGAATAATAGCGGCCGCAACGGCGCTGGCCGCGGCCTGCGGCGCGGCGGTTGCAATCCCCGCGTCGTATGCGGAAGAGGCGCACAGGCACGTTTTTTCCGAAGTTCTTGAATTCGACGGCCGCAACCATTACCGTTCGGCGGTGTGTTGTGAGGACTTGATTACGGACGTTCAGCCGCACAACTATGTGAACGGAAAGTGCGTGTCCTGCGGCTACGAACTGCCCGAGCCCGTGCACGAGCACAGCTTTAAGGACGACGTTTGGGAGTACGACGGGGCGAGCCACTGGCGGCCGTCCGACTGCGGGCACAAGATAGTTGCGGACGCGGCCGGGCATAGTTTTAAAGACGGCGTGTGCGTGGATTGCGGTTACTCTCTGCCCGAGCCCGAGCACAGACACGAGTATTCTTCCGAATGGGAGTACGACGCGGTCAACCACTGGCGGCCTTCGGTCTGCGGGCATTTTATCGTCAAGGACATTGCTCCGCACGCGTTTTCGGGCGCGGCTTGCGAGTGCGGCTATACCAAAGAGGTTGAGGCGTTTGAAATAACTGCCTCGGGCTATAACGAGGGGCTGTGCGCGGAGTGGAACGGCAGTCTGACAGGCGGCGTTACCGTAAGTTACCGCGAGAAAGGCAAGAACGAATGGGTGCAAGCGGATACGGAGCTTATCAGGGAGATTGACGGCGGCAGGATACGCGCGGACGTTGTCGGGCTGAAAGCGGGCGAGTACAGTATAAGCGTTACAAGCGGCGGCAAAACCGTTACGCAAAGCGGGATAGCCGTGCTTGCGCACGACCGGTCGGGCTACGCGCATTTCGGCGCGGCGGAGGGCGTTGGCGCGTATAAGGACGACGGAACGCCCAAGGACGGCGCGCAGATTATATATGTTTCGGAGGCGACTAAAAACACGGTCAAGGCTAAAATCGGGGGCACGGATTGCACGGGTATAGTGAAAATCCTTTCCGCACTGCCCAAGAGCGACAGGCCCGTAATTATACGTATAATCGGAACAATCGGCGCGGCGGCCTGGAACGAAATCGATTACGGAAAGAGCTCGGTTACGGCCGACTACGTTGTGGCGAACACGCCGTCTGCAAAGAGCGAAACTCTGGAAAAGCGGAAGTATACGATGACGGAGCTTATCGAAAAGGGGTTCAATACTCTGGACGAGAGCGTTTATACGGAGCTTGACGGGCTTTCGGATATGAGTTATATGAACTACGATTCTAGTAAAAAGGAGTTTGACTCCTGCTGGAACAACTGCGTCATAGGTTCGGGGAATACGGACGGCAAGTTCGCAGAGCACGTTACTATCGAGGGTATCGGCAAAGACGCGGGGCTTGCGCAGTGGGGAATGACTTTCCGTTACGCGAAATCGGTGGAGGTGCGCAACCTTACGTTCGACGACTACACCGAGGACGCGTGCAGTTTCGAGGGTAGTAAAAACCCGACCGCTTTCAACGGGTTCGACAGTTCGAGGATATGGTTGCATAACTGTACGTTCTACGAGGGCTACAACGCGTGGGACGTGTGCAACGAGCAGGACAAGGGCGACGGCGACGGCTCGACCGATTTCAAGAAACTCGCGTATCTGACAATCTCGTACAACCACTATATCGAAACACATAAAACGGGGCTTATCGGCGGCGGCGACGACCATATGACGGCGGCGGTGACTTTCCACCATAACTATTATCAGGGCTGCAAGTCCAGACTGCCGCTGGCGCGGGCCGCGAATATGCATATGTACAACAACTATTATCAGGGCACCACAAGCACCTGTCTGTCCATTCGTTCGGGCGGGTATGCGTTCGTCGAATACTGCTATTTCGACAACGCGAAAAACCCCGTCGAAACGTTGCTCGGCACAAAGGAAGTGGAAGGCAAGAAACGTTGGGGGTTCGTTAAAATCTACAACTGCGAATTCAGGAAAATTTCCTATGCGGCGTCCGAGCACGTAAAGGAAACGACCGACAGGACGGCGCGGTTCGAAAACGACAATGTTTTCTCGCAATACTTCGATACGGACGCGGCGGCGTTCTACTACGACGCGGCGAACGCGCGTTCGGACGTGGCGGGGCTTATTACGGATCTGAACGAAATTCCCGTGCTCATTCCCAAGCTTGCGGGCGTTATAAAATAGAAACTTATGTCAAAGCGGGGCCGCGCGCCCCGCTTTTTAACGCGCCGAAAAGGAATTTATTACCTTTCAAAACCCTTGACACTTTGCGTACGAAAGTGATAATATAAAAAATGTAGTATTGTCCGTTATTATAGCATTGTCGTTTTCTTTAAACGTCGCATAACTGCGTTGAACTGCGCTTTTCTCGGGTTACGTACGTCTATGTACGCGCCCCGTCGAAACGCTCGTTCGCCTTGTTCTGCTTGTTTATAAAAACCGACGAAAAACTTTTGCTGTGATATAATATCATTAATATAAAATACAAATACGATAACTATTTAAGGAGAAGCCTATGAAACAAAAAATATTTACGGCGCGCAACTGCATATTGCTGCTGTTGGCGTTGTTGCTTTCTTTGTGTCTGGCGGCGGGACTGCGTTTCGCGCCCGTCGGGGCGTACGCGCTGGACGCGTATACCGGCGAAGAAGAACAGCCGCCCGAGGCCGAGAAGGACGAGGACGGCAGGCTCATAAACGAATGGATTGTAACTCCCTCCATCGTCAGCTGGCAGTGGAAGGAATTCGACAAACAGTTAAATACTATTCAGGCAAAGGCCAAGTACGGCACGGAAACCGCGGTGTTCAGAATTTTCGAGCAGAGCGGCGCGATTATCACGTACGATAATTATGTCGGAACGGACGAAAACAAGGCCGCGTTTATGCTCGAAAACGACGGGCTTGTGCCCGACTTCGTTGCGGAAAAGCTCAATTCGCTTTCCGTAGGCAGATACTATCTCCACGCGACGATAGCGCAGACGGACGAATATACGGCCCTCGGCGTCGTCGGCAACGTTATTACCAACGGTTACGCGTTCAACGTGTTCGGCGCGGACAGCGGATGGACGACCACGCCCTCGATTGTGTCCTGGACATATAAAAACTTCGACAGACACGTAAACGTAATAACCGCGGTCCCCAACTATACGGACGCGGGCACGGCGATTACGTACGGCGTCTATACCGACCCTTACGCAAACGACAGCTACGCGGTTGCGGGGCTTGAAAGTTTCCAAACGGAAAATAACATATTCGTCGAGGGCAAGGTTTCGGAGCGCACGGCGGAGCTTTTGAACAACCTGCCCGCGGGGCTGTATTTCCTTCGCGTCCGCGCGGCTTTCGGCGATACCAACTATACGGCGCTCGACACGTTCGTATCGTTCAGCGTATTGCAGATACATAACTATTGGCAGAGCACGCCCGCGGTCGTTCAGTGGACCTGGGGCGAATACGACGGAGAGGAGAACGTAATCTCCGCCAATCCCGCGCACGCGGAGGGCGGCGCGAAGGTCGTTTACGGCGTCTACACGGACGAACTCTGTAATTTCTCTGCCTCGGGAAACAACGTTCTTTTAAACTTCACCAAGGTCGGCGAAACCCAGCACGCCGCGCTTGCCGCGCTGTCGGCGGGCACGTACTGGCTCAAAGCCGAACTTCCCGCAACGGGCAACTACTCCGCGCTCAAAACGGTAGTTTCTTTCAAGGTTCTTCAAAACCGCAACTATTGGAGCACGACCCCCGGCGTGGTGCAGTGGACCTGGGGCTCGTTCAACGCGGCGGAAAACGTCTTTAATGCGGTTCCCGAATATCCCGTCTCGGGCACGGCCGTGTCTTACAGCATTTACAGGGACAGGGACTGCAAGAATCTGGTAGAAGGGCTTGAAAGCTTTACGGCGGTGGACGAGAACGTCGCAAAACTTCTCAACGCGCTCCCCGCGGACACTTACTGGCTCAGGGCCAGAACTTACGATTTCAACGCGAACTACGCGGATCTGGATACGACTGTTTCGTTCAGGGTATTGCAGGCGCGTAACGTCTGGAAAACTTCTCCCTACGTCATAGGCTGGGAATACGGCGAGTACAAGGCGGACTTCAATCTCGTATACGCTCAGCCCCTGCACGGTACGGCGGTGTTCGGCGTATATACCGACGAGGAGTGTACCAAACCCGTCAAGTTCACGGAAACTTACGAGGGCAGCGACACGGTGTTTGCTCTCGACGAGGACGGGCTCGTTCCCGAACACGCAAGACAGACCCTCAACGCGCTCGGCGCGGGCAAGTACTACCTGTACGCCTCGGTTGCGGGCAACAACGACTTTACCGATATTAATATAGCCAACGGCGTTCCCGTTCCTTTCGAGGTGCGCGCGCTCGACAACTACTGGGTTTCCACCCCCGGCGTAATCAGTTGGAGCGAGGGGCATTTCGGCGGCAAAGATTTATTCTCGGGCGCCGCAAGGTTCGGCACGGTGAAGTTGGGCATAATCGATTCCGACGAAAAACTTATCTATAACGTATTTATTACCGACGGCGAGATAACTCTCGTTACAAAAGCCAACGGCGAGCATACCGGTATCGACGCGCTCAACAACCTTCCCGTGGGTTCCTATACCGTAACGGCGGAGGTCGCGGCGACGGATAACTATTCCGCGCTTTCAACTACCGCAACGTTCGCGGTTTTCGAGGACTCGGTCGGGCTCGGCGGCATTGTCGGCGCGGCTATCGCGTTCGCGGTGTTTGACGTGGTCGCGGCGGCGGTATGTATAACCCTGCTTGTTATAAGAAGAAGAAAGGTTGAGCAGCAGTTCCGCAGAATGATACGTCGCGAACTGAACAGGAGGTAATGTATGACTAACGCTTTATTGTTATCGGCGGCTTACGGCTGGTTTATCGGACTCCTTGTTTTGATGGCCGTTATGGCCGTGCTCTTCGTCGTAATCGCCGTGTTTGCGGCAAGGCCTTTCAAGGTCGGCGAGGGTGTGGACGAATCGTATTCGGCGCTTAAACTTCTCGAAGCGCGGGAGGCGGAGCTTACCGCCGAGCTTCTGAACAAGCGCGACGACGCGGAGACGACGGAAAAACTGCGCGAAGTGGGCGCGGCGAAAAAACTCGTCAAGGAATTGCTTGAACAAGAGAACGGAGTTGCGGAAGAGGTTGCGCTCGGCGTAGACAGCTCGCTCACCGCTGACGAGGCGGCAAAACTGGAAAGCGAGGAGAAAGTTGCTATCGAGCAGACTTTCGGCGCGGCTGCGGACGGCGACGGACTTAAAAAGAGTTTTTCGGCACAGCTTATACAGTCTTCGGACGAAGTCAAGGTTTGGTATTTCGAGCTTAAAAACTGCATTCTCTGCTACGAAAAGACGAAAGTTCGTATGCACTGGAACAACGAAAAGTTCTATATCGGAAGAAACAACGTTGCGTCGCTCACACTGCGCGGCAAGCAGCTCTGCCTGTATCTCGCGCTCAACGCGGACGATTATTCGGATAACTTCCCCGTAAAATCTTCCACTTCCGAAGTATACAGAGAGGCTACGCCCTGCCTGTTCCGCATAAGGAACTCCAAGAGCGTTCAAAAGGCAAAGGAGCTTATCTCGCTTATGATGGCGGATTACGGCGTAATGTACGTGAGAACGAACCACTCCATTTACGCGCTCCCCTACGAGGACAACGACGCGCTTGTCGCCCGCGGCCTCGCAAGGCCCTCGGACGACAGAAAATAAAACAAACCCGCGGGAGCCCGATTTCGGGCTCCCGCGGTTGCGTTCCTGCATATATAAAAACGCGCCCTCCCGCCGAAAGCGGGAGGGCGCGTGTCTTGTTATTATTCGGCTACCCATTTTGCATAAAGCGTTATGTCGGAGGTCAACGCCGTATCGAAATCGTATACTTCTTCGCAGTTCTCGTCCTTATACCAGCCGCCGAAGGTATTGCCTTCTTTGACGGGCGTTTCGGGGACAACCGCCTTGCCGCCGTTCGGTATCTGCTGGGCGGGAATTTCGTTTCCGCCCTTGCTGTCGAAAGTTACCGTGAAATTCGCTTTGGGCGTCCACTTTGCGTAAAGCGTAATATTTTCGGTCACGGGCGAGGAGAAGTCGTATGCTTCGTTGCGCGCCGCGTCCTTATACCAGCCCTCAAAATCGAACCCCGTCTTTGTCGGGTCGTCGGGGTGTATAACAGATTCGCCCTCTTTGACTTCGGCTATCTTTATTACGGGCGTGCCGCCGTCGCAATCGAACGTTACCGCGATAAACTTTTCTTCTTCGGGAAGTTTTTCCCATTTCGCCGTCAGGGTTATGTCCTCGGTTATCGGCGTGTCGAAGTCGAAAAGTTCTCCGTCTTCGGTCTGCCAGCCTTTTAGTACAAATCCTTCGTCAGCCACGATAAACGGCGGGGTTGCGGTGTCGCCTTTCGTGACTACGCATTCCTTGCTGTTTACGCCGTCTACGAATGTCACCGTGCAATAAGTTTCGGCAGAAAGCTCAACCCACTTGGCGTAGACCACCGTGTCGGCCGTAATCGGCTTGCCGAAGTCGAACACTGTTTTGCGTTCGGCGTCCCCGAACCAGCCCATAAACAGCCAGCCCATTTCGCTCATTTCGCCGGGGTTTGCGGCCTTTTTGTCCTTTTCCACGGTCTGCGCCGCGGGCGCCTTGCCGTGTCCGTCGTTGTCGAAGGTCACCTTATACGTTATCTTTGCGGCGTCCCAGTGCGCGTATAGCGTCAGATCGGAATTTACGGGAGTGGTAAACACGTACTTTTCATTATCTTTTGTAAACCAGCCCGCAAACGTAAAATTATCTTTTTCGGGGTCTGCGGGTTCCGCCGCGGACTTGCCGCTTTCCACAACCTGCGCGGCCACGGCAGTTCCGCCGCCGCTGTCGAACGTTACGGTATGGCTGACCGTTTTGGATTTACAGCCTGCCGCAATGGATATTGCCCCTATGCAGATAACCAGTATCAGCGCGGCGAATTTTCTTATCTTCATTTTATTCTCCGTTTTGTTGTAAGTCGCAACAATCATAACACGGCTGTTTGTTTTTGTCAATATCTAATCGTAAATGTTATAAATATTATCATATTATGATATTTAATTTCAAAAACCAAAAACACGGAAAGGTATTGCTTTTTATTTTATTATACTGTATACTCTATACGTATGTTAGTAACTATCAAAAAATAGTATAATTTATCATATATTATAATGTCGGGGGAAGAAAATGAGGAAAAAAATAAAAAAGACGAGCGTTTTAAAGCTTTCCGCACTGTTTTTCGCGGTTGCAGTGGCCGTTTGCGGCGTGTACGGCGGGGCGGCTAAGGCGGCGCGCGCCGAGGAGCATACGCACAAATTTTCGCAAATGTGGCGTGCGGGCTATAAAAACCACTGGCACGAATGCGAGTGCGGCACCGTAAGGGATATGGCGGAGCACAGCTATGAGAAAGGTGTCTGTGTGGTCTGCTATGCGGATAAACCCGACCCCGCGCATATACATAACTTCGATACTTCGGAGTGGAAGTACGACAGCGTGAACCACTGGCACGAGTCCACCTGTCATTTTATAGTCAAGGATATTGCGCCGCATAAGCTCAGCGGCGGCGTATGCGCGTGCGGTTATTCTGTAAATCCGGGCGGAGAGGAGCCCGACAATCCCGATAACCCCGGCGGCAATCCCGAGTTCCCCGAGGACAAGGAGCCCGTGGAACTGCCCGCGGAGCTGTCCGCGGCGGGCGGCTATAACGAGAGTCTTTATGCGGAATGGCCCGCGAAGAACGTAGCGGGGGTTACCGCCTATTACAGACCCGCGGGGACTGCGGACTGGACGGCCGTTGACGAGCGGCTTGTAAGAATGGTTCGTTCGGACACCGCAAGGTTTGACGCGGTAGGGCTGAAAGCGGGCGACTACAACATCAAGATAGAGAGCGCCGTCGGCGCGCCGATTGAGGTGAGTTCGCCGATAACGGTTTCCGCGTACGACCGCTCGGGTTACGCGCATTTCAATTACGATACGGGCGTGGGCGCGTACAACGACGACGGAACTTTAAAGGACGGCGCGCTTGTAATTTACGTTACCAACGCCAATAAAAACAACGTCAAGGATTTCGTTTACAAGAACACGGCGGGCGGGCTTGTAAAGGAAGATATAACAAGGTATATAAAGGGCGGCGTTCCCGCTTATCAGAACAATCCCGCGTATCCGCTCGGCGGCGACAGCTACTGGGGGATAGGCTACATTCTCAATAACCGCGGCTATGCCAACAATACCGAACGCGCAAACTACGGCATACAGAAACTGTGTTATACCTACGGCGCGGTTGCGGTCAGATTTTTAGACAAGGTTACTTCCGAGTACGACGGCGACAGCCCCACGCTGTACGGCCTGACTTATTACGCCAAATCGGGCGCGAGCAATCCGTTTACGGGCGAGGGCTATTCCAAGGGCAAGGACGTGCCGAACGGCGGCTCGGTCGGCGACAACGGACAGATGGCGCGTATAACAAACGCTAAAAACGTCACTCTCGAAGGCGTGGGCGAAACCGCGGGTCTGAGCGGCTGGGGCGTGCATTACGTTTCAAACGACAACCTGCATACCTACGACGGCGCGGGAACGAGTTTTGAGGTCAGGAACCTCTCGTTCGAGAACTATCCCGAGGACGCAATCGGTATGGAGGGAACGCAGGGCACAAAGGTAGACCCCGCTACGGGCAGTATCACGGGCGGCGCGTCGTCCGCGGACGCGGATCTGATTTCGCCCGTAGAAAGGTGCTGGGTGCATAACAACGTTTTCTATCCCGGTCACTGCGAAAAGCCCGCCGAGAGCGACAAGGCCGAGGGCGACGGCAGCTGCGATTTCAAGCGCGGGCAGTACTACACTCTGTCCTATAACTATTTCGAGTACTGTCACAAGACAAACCTCATAGGTTCTTCGGACTCGTCCGTCACCTATAACGTTACTATGCACCATAACTGGTGGAACAACTGCGGCGCGCGCCAGCCGCTTGTAAGGCGGGCGAACCTGCATTTCTATAACAATTACGTTTCGGGCGATTCTTCCGACCCCAAAGCCAGCCTCAGCTATATAACCTCGGCAAGGGCCAACAGCTATATGTTTTCCGAAAACAACTATTTCGACGGCTGCAAATCTGTGGTAGAACTGGCTAGCGGCGGCGTGGTAAAGGCATACGGCAACACCTATTACGCCTGTTTCAACGGCTCGGGCGCGACCGAGGCCGCGCTGAGAACGCGCGAAGTTTCAAACAGCTGTAAGTTTCTGTACAGAAATATCGACTATTCTAAGTTCGATACCGACCCCGCGCTCTTCTATTACGATACGGAAACCGAGCAGAGCGACTGCCTGCTCGACACCGCGCAGGTTGCAAGGGCGAGAGTAATGATGTATGCGGGCGTCAACGGTTTCGGCAAGATAAAGGCGCAGACTGCAATGAACGCATACCTTCCCAAATCGGCGGTAACCGTCGGCGAGGCAGGATTAACTATAAATCTCGCGTCCGTCGCAAAGGGTTCCTCTGTCGTTTCCGCCGTGGAGTTCAACGGCATAACGGGCGTGTCGGGCGGAACTGTAAAGGGCAAGGGCCAGATAATAACGTTCACGCTCGCCTCGGAGGCGCAGCTTGACGTAACAAGCGCGACCTCGGGCGACCCCGCGCCCGAACTCGTGGGCGAGGACGGAACGGTTTACCTGTCCAAGTTCTCGGGCGAGAGAACGATAGTTTTACAGGCGGGCACTTACTTTATCGCCTCGGGCCAGAAGGATAAGGAGGCGACGATAACCGCGCTGTCGTTTGCGGATACCGCGGCGTCGTCCACGGCAAGGGTCAGGGCCGCGGAGGACGCAATCAAGGCCCTGCCTGCGGAAATAACGGTCGGGCACGGTTCGCTTATCGAGGCGGCTGAGGTCGCGTACGGCGCGCTGACCGACGCGGAGAGGCAGAACTTTGACGCCGCTTTAAAACTAAAATACGAACAGGCGATTGAGGACTACGAAAAGGCGCAGATTAACTATGTTGTGGAGCTTATCGAGAGCATAGGCGAGGTTGACGCGAATTCGTACGACAGAATCAACGCCGCGCAGACCGCGTACAACGACCTCGCCGCGTATCAGCAGGCGAAGATAAGCGCGGAAATAAAACAGATACTTTTCGACGCGCAGGCCGCGTATGCGGAGTTCGCCGTTATCAACGTTATAGATATGATAGACGGGCTGGCAGAAGTGGGCGACAACCTCACGGCCGCGCAGTTGGAGCAGATCAAAGCCGAGTACGAGCGCGTGAACGAGGCGTTCCTTGCGCTTGACGACGGCGAGGACAACAACCAGCAGGCGCAGGTCACGAACTCTGATAAACTTCTCGGCGGGCTTGAAAAGATAGCGCAGGCCGAAAAGCTTGTCGCGTTCAGGGAAATGCTTGCGGCGACGGACGAGAACAACGTCACTTCGGCTACGGGCGCGGCGCTCAAAGGCGCTTACGAGCGGCTTAGCGCGGCGCAGAAACAAAGCCTTACGGAGGCGGAGAAGAGCAGGTATCTGGCCGTTATCGCCAAGTACGAAGAAATTTTGTCGAGTTCGGTCAAGAGCACGTTCCTCGGCGGAAAACCGTCCGACCCCGCGTTCTCTCTCACGGGTTCGGCGCAGAACGCGGACAACAAGAGTATGGAAGTGCACGCGTACGGCGGCACGCTCGACTCGGGCCTGAAAATGGAAACAAACACGGAGATTACGTTCACTATAACTTCACGCACGGTGCTCACACTGTATCTCAAAGAGGCGGGGAAGAGCATCAAGATAGGCAAGGATGGTGAAACGCCGTCCAAGTACAAGAGCGTGGCGGACGCGGCGGGCGACAACGTGGTCGTCGTAACGCTGGAAGCGGGAACTTACAAGATAACGAAAGACAATCCCGCAACGCTGTATTACGCGACTTTAACGCCCGATATATAATATAATGTATAGCGCCGCCCGTGCTTTTTACAAAGCGCGGGCGGCTTTTGCGTTGACTTAAAGCGCGCAAAATCTTGTTTTTTAGCAAAATTTCTCAAATTAAATACTTTACATATCTTGTAACTTATAGTATAATCGTTAAGACTAGAAAAGTATTATTTTGGATAATTGTCTTTTCACGGCGTTAGTGCTTAAAGACAAAATTCGAAAGGAGATAGTATGACAAGTTTATCAAAAAAGCTCACAGTAGCGTTTTTGGCATTGGCGGCGACCGTTTGTCTTGCATTCGGTTTGCTTTTTAACGTGCCGAAAATCGCATTGGCGGCTGAGGACCCCCAGGTCGTTGAAATAACCGACGCGGATTGTTACGAAATTTCCGACAACAGGCTTACGGGCCTGTCGCAGAAAGGTATCGCGGCCGTCGGCAACGGCAACTTTACGCTGACAATCCCCTCCACGGTAAAAACGATTGCCGCGGGCTCTTCTTCGCAGAGTATTCTCGGCACGCTTACAACCAAACTCAAAGGCGTTAAAATTCCCGCGTCCGTAACCGAAATCGGTGCGAACGCGTTCTACGGTTGCGTTGCCGTCGCCGAAATAGATTTGTCTGAGGCGACAGGCCTTACCAAAATCGGCGCTAACGCTTTCGACGCAGGTCTTACGGGCGGCGCGCTCAGCGGCAACCACCTTACAAGCATAACCGTGCCCGAAGGCGTGGTTTCCGTGGGCGACCGCGCTTTTGCGAACCACACCGGCCTTACCGAGATAAACTTCTACGCGACCGCGTGCTCGGATTTCGCCGCGCAGGACAACAATCCTTTCTATAAAGCGGGCTATGCAAACAAGGTCGCCGAAAAGTCGCTTACCGTAAATATCGGTAAAGCGGGCGGAGCGGCTGTTTCCAAAATCCCCGCAAACTTCCTTTACAGCGCCGCGGCGTATACCCATAAAGTAACCGCCGTCAATTTCGCAAACGTCGACACTACCGCGGAAGGCGGCTCGTTCGGCGACTACGCTTTCGCAAGGAGCCAGTCGCTTACTTCCGTAACTTTCGGGACGGCAAAGCTCGGCGCTATCGGCAAGTACGCTTTCCAGAGCTGTCCCGCGCTTAAAACCACGGACGCAATTCCCGCAACCGTAACCGCGATAAACGAAGGCGCTTTCAAGGGCTGCACTTCGCTTGAAACGGTTCTGCTTGCAAGCGGCAGCGCGCTCGAAACTATTGATAAAGACGCGTTCAACGGCTGTACGGCCGTCAAATCGGTCAGCAATCTTCCCGCAAGCTTAAAGACGATAGGCGAAAACGCGTTCTACGGCTGCTCTTCGTTGCCCGATATAACTTTTGTTGCGGGCTCGGCCCTTAC
Organism: uncultured Christensenella sp.; assembly: GCA_910579705.1. Classification (GTDB taxonomy): domain Bacteria; phylum Bacillota; class Clostridia; order Christensenellales; family Borkfalkiaceae; genus Coproplasma. Next base: position 17,247 of record CAJTUI010000004.1, on the reverse strand, counting down.
CTCCGTAGGCAGGGGCGCGTTCCAGAACTGTACGGCGCTTTCCCGCGTCACGGTCGGCAGCCGTACGGATAAAACTCTTGAACTTCCCGCAGGCGTAACCACGATAGGCAGCAACGCGTTTACGGGCTGCGCGTTCGAAACGATTACCGTAAACGAAAACGTGACCACTATCGGCGCGGCGGCGTTCAGCAACTGCACCGCGGTCAAGAAAATAAATTACTACGCAAAACAGGCGAACGCCAACACTTCCAGCCCCTTCGCGGGCAGCGGTAACGGCGCGGACGTCGTAATCGGTCAGGCAGGCTCGGGCAAGCAGGTCACTCTCCTTCCCGCGAAACTTTTCGCAAGCACCGCAATCCACACGGTATCGTTCGTTAACGTCAATTTCACCGTTACGGGTTTCGGCGCGGACGCGTTCTATAACTGCACGTCTCTCAAAAGCGTGACTTTCGATGCAAACAGTCATATAAACACTATCCCCACAAACGCATTCAACGGCTGCTCCGTTCTTTCGGACATAGAGCTCCCGACGACGCTCGGCATTAGAGAAATAGGCGAATCGGCATTCTTTGACTGCCCTTCGCTCTACAAGTTCACCATTCCCGCGGATCTTGAAACTATCTCCGCAAACGCATTCGGCGGCAAGACGAGGGTTCTCGAAGTCAAGAACCTGTCCTCGCTCGAAATCAAAGCCGACCAGACCAACGGTTCGGTAGGTCTGTACGCGCTCAACGTTTACAGCTCGGGCGACGGTAAACTGGTTGAGCAGGACGGCTACATATTCATTTCCGCAACCGAAGGCGGCTCCACGGTAACTTATCTCGTCAAATATACGGGCGAGGCCTCGATTATCACCCTTCCCGAATACAATTCGTCTTACGACTATAAAATCTACGGCAGGGCGTTTGCGGGCAACACCGTAATAACCGCCGTAACCGTTCCCAACGGCATAACCGCGCTCGGCGACGAGGTGTTCAGCGGCTGTACTTCACTCGGAAGTATCACCCTGCCCGATTCCATAATAGAAATCGGCGACAGCACGTTCCGCGAGTGCACTGCGCTGACGGAAGTCAAACTCCCCGCATACCTCGGCGAAATAGGCAGCTATATGTTTGGCGGTTGCACCGCGCTCGAAAGCATTGCGATACCCGCGTCCGTAAACACAATTCAGGACTCGGCGTTCAGGGGTTGCACCTCGCTCGCCTCGGTTGAGTTCGCGGCAAACAGCTCGCTTAAAAAGATAGAGCAGAGCGCGTTCGAAAACTGCGTAAGCCTCACCGTTTTCGAAACCCCCGTTTCGGTTGACGGCATAGGCGCGTACGCGTTCAAAGGCTGTACTGCCCTTAAAACGTTCTATCTCCCCAAAGCTCTCAATAACTACAACGTCAACGTATTTGCGGACGTAACCAATTGTCTTTTGATCGCTCCCGACAAGGACGCTTATAACACCTATATCAACAGCAATTTCAGAACGTTCATTCTCACTTACGAAGTTACAATAAATCTCGTATACGGCGAATTCGACGGTTCCACCGAAGATAAGACGAAAACCACTCTGAAACTTTTCGGCAGGGATTACAGATACGAAAAGAACGAGGATAATTCCTGGACGATTAATCCCAACGGCGGTATGCCCGTGCAGGACGGCTATTCCAAGTCCGTATGGTATGAGGACGCCGACTTTAACACGAAAGTGACCGACGTTACATTCAACACAATGCTCGAAAACCCCGGCTGGGACGCAACTTTATACGCGCAGGTGCTCGAAATCCCCCAGCTCACCCCTAAAACGGGACTTATTTACAGCGGCGACGGCAGCGGCGCGGGCGGCGTGTTTGCGTTCGACAAAGTGTTTAATGAGACAATCGACTCCAAGTTCAGCCTTTCCATTATAGGCTACAACCTCGTTTCCGGCGCGGCAGGCCCCGTTCCCACGGAAATTCGCGACGCAGGCTTGTATACTATCAAAATCAGCATTGCGGACGCCGATACTTACGGACAGTGGGAAGACCTTGACACAGCAAAAATTGAAGTAACTATCGGCCGTTCGGCCGCGTTTATCGGCGATAACTGGATAATCGAAGGCGGCAGCTCGCTGCAACACCAGACGGAAATTAGAAAACTGTATGTTTATCAGGGTGCGTCCGGCGAAGTTCCTTTCGATGAAGAGCAGGAAAATATGACTCCCGCACAAGAAAGACCCGTAAGAGACGTTCTTGCGTCCTACGTGTATGCTAGCGCTTCCAAAACTACTATCGTCTTGAATAAAAGCGGCGTGGACGCAGCTAGGTATACAATAGACGAAGACAGCTATACGGGCAATTCCTACAAGGACGCGGGCGTATACTATGCGTCAGTAACCGTAAGGGTAGGCAATAACTATATGCTTTCCATTGCCTCGGGAGATGATTCCGTCAGCCGCGGTATCGGTTGCGTACAGAACCCCGACTCCTCTTATACGCTCAGTAAGGTATGGTATATAGTCAACTCGGGCACCGCACAGCTTTTGTCCAAGGACAATACCGCTTACACGGTAACCGACTGGACTTACCGCGAACTCAAAACCGCAGAACAGCTCCCCGGCGCGCCCACTTATACGGATGCCTCCAAGAGCCTTACTTTCAGTCTCAGCAGGACGAACGACGACAGTTCTTCGCTGACTTCCGAAGTTATCGTTGCAGACAAACCCGTTACCGATGCCGAGTTCGAAAGCTTGTTTAACGAGTCTATGCCCGCGGGCAACTATGTGCTTACGGTCAACGTCAAGAACTCCGACGGCAGCGTATATTACGCGTATACCTTTAATTTCAACGTACTCCCCGCAGACCTTTCCAGCCTTTTGAGCGGCAAGGGCGGCAGCGTTGACAGCTGGTGGGAGCCCCTTCCCAACGGAACTGAAGAGCGCCACTGGTTGCAGAGAAATAATTTCAGGGTCAAGAACGACAACAAGGTTCACCTTGACGACGGCACGCCCAAGCTCTATATCTTAGGCCTTTCTCCCAAGACCATACATCCCAGAAACGGTATCTGGGGACAGAACAATTACGACAAGTATTTCACCGACTGCGCAATTACCTATAATATCGTAAAATCGGGCGCAACCACGGGTGAAAACAGGAACTACTACACCGAAACGGAAATAAGGAATTCGGTAAGCAATCCCGACAGGGCTATGACGGTTCCCAACGATATGGGACTGTACACCGTTTACTATAACATTTCCGCGTCCAACTACAAGCCCCTTGTGGACGTGACGAACGATTCGGTAAGAAAGCAGTATTATTACACGCTCGTAATTTTCGGCGAACTTACCGTTCCCCGCGTGGACGCGCAGGTTTACGACGGCACGGCGAGAAGTTTCAACGTTTCAAGCGACTATTATGAGGCGGTGTTGCTCGACGGCAAGACGCAGGCGTCCAGAACGGCGCTCGAAGCTATCGGTTGCGGGACGTATAACTATACCGACGCGGGCACGCATATGATTGCGCTTAAAATAAGGGCCAGCTATGCGGACTCGGGCGTATGCCAGTGGGCGTCGGGCATAACGACTTACCAGAACACTTATGCGACGGTTAACGTAACCATCAACCGCGCGAAGAACGCAACTACCCAACCGCTCTATATGACCAGCTGGGTATGGGGCAACTACGACGCAATGGCAAACAAACCTTCCTGGGGAACGCAGTTTGCGGCGGCGCAGACGTTCACGCTCACCAACCTTGCAACGGGTAAAATCTATACCTATAACGGCACGGAAGAGGGAACGGACTTCGGCAGTGCGGACGCAGGCAAGTATAAGCTTACTGCAACCGCGGTCGGCGGCGTCGGCTACAACTGGGAGGCGTTCACCACGACGATAGACGAAGTCATCATCGGCAAGGCAAACGTTTACTGGGACGAGGTTCCCTATATAGAGAGCTGGCGTTACGGCGACTATAAGAATATGTTTGTCGAACCCAGACCCGAAATTCACGAGTCGTTCAAGGCTCTCGAAAGCTCGGTTGAAAAGTACTATTGCCTCGCGTCCGATCTGGATAACGCCAACGCGGAGAAATACGCGTCGCTGGACGATCTGCTCAAAAAGCTCAACACCAACGAAGTTCCCGCGGGCAGATACGTGCTTGTATACAACCTCGAAGAGGGCGTGAACTACGAGGAGTGGTTCTATCCCGTATACTTCTCGGTACTCAAAGCCGAAAACTACTGGGATACGACCCCCGTCGTTCAGGGCTGGCGCTACGGCGAATTCGAAGAGCGCGGCGCGGACCCTGCGGCAGTGCCCCATTTCAGCGGCAAAGTCGTGTTCTCGTATCAGCAGATTAACGAGCAGGGTCAGCCTATCGGAGCAAGCTACGCAACGATAAAGGATATGCTCAACGCTATCGGCGACGCCAACGGCGAACTTCCCGTAGGCAATTACCGCCTCACCGTTTCGGTTGCGGGAACTGCCAATTACGAGGCAATGCGCGAAATGACGCTTACGTTCGCGGTCAGCAAAACCGAAAACAGCTGGGTAGATATTCCCAACATCATCGGTTGGAGCGAGGGCGGCTACGCGGCGGCGGACAACGCGCCCGTGGCTAAGGCAAGGTTCGGCAACGTTTACTTTACGATTAAGGACGCGAACGGTAACGAGATAATTTCAAGGGTTTCCGCGGACGACGTCAACGCGGCTAAGCTCAAAGCGCTGGGCGTAGGCAACTACATTCTCATTGCGGAAGTTGACGAGTCCGCCAACTACAACGCACTCAGGGACGAGGCTTACTTTGCGGTATTCGAGGATTCCGTGGGAATGACGGGTCTTATCGCGGCAACGATAGTATTTGCGGTAATCGCCGTAGGTCTTGCGGTTGCGGGTGCAATTCTCCTTATCCGCAGAAACAAGAAACTCGAAGCGGATTTCCGCAATATGGTTAAATCCGAACTCAACAGGAGGTAAAATATGGAAAAAGCATTGTTGTTGTCGCCGGCTTACGGCTGGTTCGCCGGTCTTCTGGTCATAATGATTGTCGTAACGGCGTTGTTCGGATTGATACTTTTCATAGCGCTCAGGCCAATCAAGAAAGACGAGTTCGACGAGTCTTCCGCGGCAAAAAAACTTAAAAGGCGCGAAACCGAAATCACAATCGAACTGTTGAAAAACAAAAACGATAAACAGAAAACCGACGAGCTGTTGAGCACCCTCCGCGAGGTTAAATCCGCGGAGAAACTGGTCGATGAGCTTATGGAGGACGAAAAGACGGAAGAGCCTGCCGCTAAGAAGGCCCCCGTAAAGAAAGCCCCTGTAAAGCCCGCGCCCGCGGCTCCCGCGGAGAAGAAGGCCGCGCCCGCCAAGCCCGCCGAAAAAGCCGAGCAACCCCAAAAAGTTGAAAAGGCCGAAAAGGCGGAAAAGGCCGAGCAGCCCAAAGCTGCCGAGGAAGTGAAGAAGGCGCCTAAGCAGACCAAGGTCGCGCCCGCTCCCGCAGAGCAGAAGGCGAAACCCGCCAAGCCCGCTCCCGCGGCGGAGAAGGCCGCAGAGGCCGAGGTTGCCGTAGCCGAAGACAAAAAAGAGGACGGCAAAAAGCAATAAAATTTATACGGACCCGAGTTTCGGGTCCGTATTTTTTTGTATGAAAGGGCGTCGGGCAATGCCAATATTATGTAATTTTGTGTTGCCAATTATTGCCGCGCGCTTAAAATGCGCAAGCCGTGTAATTTCACAATCACCAAAAAAACCGCAAAAAAGACGGTATTCGTGCGCAAAAAGGGTAAAAAACACAATATATTGTGGTAAGGGGCCTGTGAAACTACTATTTTAAAAAAAATGTCAAAAAGGCTTGAAAATATGTTTTTGTTTTGTTATAATAATATAACTGAAAATAGGCGCAGTGTCTGTTTTTGAAAATATACGCATAATCAATGATTTTTGCTATCATTTTCCGCGTTTCTTTGCGGAACACGGACGAAGAGGCTTTAAGTTATGAAAAAAACCAAGTTAAAATTTAATTTCAGAATAATTCTTTTGGCGCTATGCTCGTTACTTCTCAGTTGCGCGTTTTTGGGATACGCAATGATAGGCAACCGTGCAGACGCGTTACCCGGCGTTCCCAGCGGCACAACCGTGGACGACCCGCTTTTCGATTTCGACAAATACTGTTACTCGGAACAAGCGCTTGACCAGCTTGCTACCCAGATACTGGGCGGAGGGTCCAGAAAATTCAGCGACCTTGTAAACTACGCTAAAAACACGGCGGGCACGGCGGGCTTGCCTATGGACGCAACCAAGAAAAACATCACGCTTAAATACGGCAGATACCGCTTTACTCCCGACAGCATTTACAGGGATCTGGTATGGTTGCCCGTATATCTTTCAAGGTCTTCCACGGGAGACGCGGTTTTAACGCTCTATCTTGCGGCTACTTCCACGGAAACTTCAACTTCGCAGCAGGAATACGATACGTTTTCCAGCTACGGCACGTATTCCGTACACCACAGCAGCGCCGCGCCCAGTAACTCGTACGGCAGCAGCGCAATGCGCGCCGTCAGCCTCGGTAACGGCGGCAGATACGCGTACTATCCCCAGACCTCGTCCAGCAGTTATAACCCTTACGAGGCCACGATAGAAAAGGGCAAGTGCAACAAGTTCAGCGACTTTGTCGAAGGTACGGACTTCAAGGGCGAACTTTACGACGACATTGTGGAGCCTTCCAAGATTTCCTGGCAGGCGCGCGAAAGCTACGCGGACAACAATTACTTCCCCAATTCGGGCAATACGTACTGTTTACCCAACGAGGCATATGAATCGCCTTCGACCGGAACTTATTATTATCCGGGTTTCTTCGACTACAACGAAACCAACAAAGCAAACTACAACGTCTGGAAAGACGACAAGGTATGGCTGCCCAGCCTTACCGAGGTCGGCACGGGCGATTTCGACGGTAACGCGGCGGATACCACCAACGGTATCTGGAAACTTACCAAGACCCAGCGCAGCAACACTATAAAATCCTGGCTGCGTACGGCCAAGACAGACGAGCCCAAGGACGGAAATCCTTACAGCGCATACACTATGTACTGCACGGACACGGACGGTGCCATTACAAAGGCGGACGTAAGCGAAAAAACGGTCGCAATCCGTCCCGCAATCCACCTCAACCTCAGCCAGATAGCAAACAAGACTATCGCGCCCATCAGACTTCCCGACGTAACTTCCAGCGAGTACACGGGCGAAGTCCAGACCATTATGTCCGTTCCCGAAGACAAGCGCACCTGGTATAACGAAGACGAAATGACGATCACGTTCTTCCAGGAAGAGGAATGCACGCATATGGTCGCGCCTCTCGACGCGGGCACTTACTATATGCGCGTCACGCTGAAAAACAGCAACAACTATTTCTACGGCGAGGACAAGAACGTAACCCGAAAGGTTACGAAATTCGTCGTTGAAAAAGCCAAGATACAGGTAGAGTTTATCTACGACGAAGTGGAGACTACCGTCCCGATAAAGGCGGTTATCGTCGATAAGGAAAACGTTATAAAGGACAGGGATATTCAGGCGGGATACGATCCGAAGATAGGCCTGAAATATAACAATATCGCGGGTATCGCGCTGAAAGACCCGTACTCGTTCCCCGACATCAAGGGCACTTACGAGGCCACGGCCTATATCATAAACGACGATATTTACAACTATAACTATCAGCTTTCGGGCAATATCAAATCAACGCAGTTCCGCGTGAACGAGCGTAATATACCCGAGCCGTATTTTATAGCCGAAGTTCTCAGCGGCGACGAAGAGCTAAGCGAGGACAAAACGCAGTTAAAGCTGTATTATCAGGGCAAGAGATATATCCAGATTGCCAACATTTCCAAGTACGTGGAAATCAATGTCACGGACAGAACGGGAAATCCGGCGACGGACATTATCGAATGTACTCTGAGGGACGACGGCGTTATGGTCTATCAGGTCGAAGACTGCGCCGACTACACCTTTACCGTGTCGCTTGTCGACCCCGTAAACACGCAGTGGGAGGCAGGGTCTGCCAACGGCACCAAGGACACTATCCCCAAGAGTCTCAACCTGCATATAAGCCCCGCGGAAATAACCGTCAAGTTCAACGACAATCTGCCCAGCAGCTGGGAAAACGCAAGGGAGATGGAAGTCGAGCTTGAAATTTCGGGTATTTACGAGGAAATAGGCGATAAACTGGAAATGGAAGTCTACTACCAGAGCGTGGGCGGTTCCAGACAGTATTTGCAGAAAAATTCTTCGGGCAAGTATCTTATCCCCAGCGGACTCAAAGTCGGCACTTACACGCTTGCGGCCGTTATCGGTCAGGGCGGTGAGTTTACAAACAACTACTATATGAAAGACGCGGTTACGCGCAAGTTCGAGCTTATCGCAACGGTTGCCCAGTTCAACAATACGGACGCGGTTTGGACCTATAAGCTCAACGGCAATTATCCCGCGCAGATACCCAACTACGAGTTCAACGAATACGACTCGGCAAGCCACCCCCTCGAACTTCCTTACGGCGGATACTATTCGTTCTCGCTGGTTATGGACGAGGATACTTTAAAATCCAAATATCTCAAAGCCATTTATTCGGGCGACACTTACGTCAATTCGGCCGGTCTGCATTCCGTGACGGTAACCATAACCGCGTACGACAAGTACGTAGAGTTTACCGAGAAGAAGTTTACGATATGGTTCAAAATCGCGCAGACCACGTTCGATTTGTCGGGCATCAGGTGGAATTATACAAGCCCGTTCACCTATAACGGCAACGACCACGTCGTAATGCTCGACCCTACTACGCCGTTACCCGCGGGGCTTACGGCTACCTATACGACCAGCGGCATAACCACCAACGCGGCGGCGAACGCGGGCACGTATACGACCACGGTCAGCTTTATCGTTTCGGACGAGTACGCTCAGACCTATATGGTTCCCGACGCGACCGACCCCGATTCTTATACCGACAGCACGGGCGCCTTCACATTCAGCTGCACCTGGGTCATCAACGCCCAGACCATAGAGGTCCAGTGGACGGAAAACACCTCCACGACGAACGTATTTTTCGTTCCCACCTTGCAGACGGGCCACAGCTACGTCGATTACGTCTACGAGAAAAAGAACGGCTCCAATTGGGAGGCCTGCGACAAAGTCACGGTTCCTGCGGGTGCGGCCGTGGATTACAGGGTAAAGGCCGTGGTTAAGTCCGTTTATTCGGGCAACTACGAGCTCGATACGGACGCCTGGCACGAATTCACCGTGGAATCGGGCAAGAAACCCGTCACCATTCATTTCGAGCTCAACGACGAAAAGTGCGAAAACGGCGACCAGTTCGCCTATACGGGCTCGCCCTTCAACGTCAAACCCGTAGTCGACGCGGGCGACGTTACTATGAATGGATTCACCGTTAAATATTACAGCGTAAGCGCCAGCGGCGTCAGGGGGAGCGAGCTCCCCGGCGCGCCCGTAAAGGTCGGCAGATACGTTGCGGTTGTTTCTAACCTTTCTTTCGAAAACGCATACCTTGCGGACAGCGAAACGGAAGTGGAGTTCGAGATAATCAAAGCGGACTTCGATATGTCGGGCCTTAAATGGCAGTACACCCACGGCGGCAAGACGATTTACGCCAAGTTCGACGCTCAGCAGAAGAAATGGGTGGACGCACAGGGCGCGGAAGTCGTGTTCTCCTTCGAATACGACGGAACGGAGCACAAGCTCGAACTCGTCGGCCTTGACAAAATCGAAGGCCTCACGGCAAGCAACATCTACGACGACGGCTATATCCCCGCGGGCAATTATACCTCGGGCGTGTCGTTCTCGTTCGACAGCGAAAACTACAACAATCCTTCGCCCGATTTGTTCCCCAGCTCGATAGCCTGGACGGTTACAAAGGCGAAGATACACTTCGAAAACGTCAAGTGGGGATATTACGACAAGGACGGCAAGCCCCACGAGTTCGATTTCGAAAACGACAGCTTTGTGTTTACCCGCGACGCGGACGGACTTGTCTACTACAAGGTCGGACTTCTCAATCTCCCCGCGGCTATAAGCGACAACCTCTCTTACAGCTCGATAGACACCCAGAAAGTAGACGCGGCGGCGGAGCCGGGCAGACAGAGCTACGCGGCGGTCGGCAAGTACGAAACCAGAGTGGTCAAAGACATCAACTACTCCGGCGACGCCAATAACGAGGCGTTTATCGGCGAACTTCCCGCGTCCGTGCCCTCGTTCCTGAACTGGGAAATCACTTCGAGGGAGCTTACGCAGCCCGAATACGACGGGTCCTGGCACGAGTTCGACGACAAGGTACACGACCTTATCGAAATGTGCGGCGTGCCCGAGGAAGAGAGATATTACTACAACGTAAAAGTTCTCTTCGTAGACCCCGCTTACAACATCTACGAGGATTACGCGGGCTATGAAAACGTGCCGTACGCGGCATACCATTCGGGCGTTTACACCGTAAGGTTCTACGAACTTCAAGGCGAAGAGGAAACGGAATTCCTCAAATGGCAGGTTGAAATCAGCCCCGAAAAGGAAAGCCTCGTCGTTACCTGGGACCTCAACGGTTCCATACCCGTCGCAAGGGTGAAGGGCGTATATATCACCGATATGCTCGACACCGTTTACTTCAACGAGAGCGGCGGCGAAGTTACCAAGGCATACGTTCAGTCCACGGACAACGTTCTCTTCTATGCGGAACCCCGCGTTTCCGACGCGTATTCCAAAAACCTCAAATACGTTATGGCCGAGGGCGAGGCTCAGAGAATAAGTTTCCGTTCGTCGCAGTACAAGTCGACTTCGGACTCGAAAAAGCTTTCCAAGCCTTCGCTCGTTGCCGATACCAAGGAGTATACGGGCAATCCCATAACATTCGAAATAGCAAGCTGGAACGCGCTTTACGCCAAGTATCTGTACGTTACGGGCGACGACCTTACCCAGACCGAAGTCGGGACTTATACGGTCGTAATCAATTTCAAGAAAGAGGCTGACGCTTACTGGGACGGCACGGACGACAACAGAAATTCGATCGAACTGAAATTCTATATCCAGAAACCCCAGAATATCGCGATAGATTATCCCATATTCGATCTGGAAGAGGCGGAGTACTCGGGCGGATTGCTCGAATTCACCATTACCAACTGGGTAATTCTTCAAAACTATATAACCTACGAACTCGGCGACCTTACAGAAGTGCGCCCCGGCGTTCTCGGCCAGACCGCGGCGGGAGTGTATCCCGTAGTGTTTAAGTTCCGCGACGGAGCTCAGGCGTACTGGAAAGCCACGAACGGTCAGGAAGAGTACACCATAGAGCTTTCGATAACCAACCCCGACGGTATGGATTCGGTAATCAAAAAGCCTACGCTTGTGACTACCACGGCGCCCTGGACGGGTGACGTAATCGGGTTCAAGCTCAACAACGAAAGTTATTATAACCAGTACGTGGAAGTGACGAGCGGAAGCTTGCTTGCCACCAACCCCGGCACCTACAAAGTGGTTCTCAGCATCAAGCAGGGCCTTAGCGTAACGTTCTCGGACGGAACTAAGTCCGTGAAGCTGTCGTATACGATTACCCCGCCCGACGACCCCAACGCGCCGGTAAAGCTGGAAGTGCCTACGCTCGTTTCCAAAACGCAACAGTACACGGGCGCGGCGATAGAGTTCAAAATCAACGACTGGGATAACCTTAAAACTTTCCTTGAAATTACCGAGGGCAGCCTTACGAAGACGGCTGTCGGAAAATATTCGGTAACGATAGCGTTCAAGGACGGAACGAAAGCGACCTGGGCGGATGGGACGAGAGATTCCAAGAAACTCGATTTCGAGATTGTCGAAAAGCCCGCGGGCGACGTGACGTTTATTCCCATTATCGGAATGGTAAAAGAAAGACAGCAGTACACGGGCGGCAATATCACGTTCGTTATAACCGACTTTATCGACAAGTACGACAAGTATCTCAAAATCGACAAGGGTTTCGGGTATCTGGTACAGTCGGCGGTCGGCGAATACACGTTCTATCTTCAAATCAAAGACAAGACCACTACCAAGTGGGAGAACGGAACGACGGACGATATCGAACTGAAATTCTATATCGACAAGGCCAAGGTGAACACCGACGACATAACGGTCGGTGACGACGGCAGTTTCGTAATAGAAAACGAAGATAACGCAAATGTTAATATAGACGACTATATCGATTACGTATATACCGATAAAGACGGAAACGTTGTTACCAAAGATGATTTCGTCGACGGTGAAGAATATAAAGTAAACGTAACAATCAAACCGGATAAGCTGGACGAATTCAACAAGAATTTCGAAAACGCGGACGAACTCCGCGAAATGCTCGAATCCAAGTCCTACACGTTCGTTTACAGAAGTTCGGGCGGAATCAATCCGCTGTTGATAATTACTATCTCGGTAGTCGGCGTACTTGTCTTTTTAGTAGTCGCAACGATAATCGTTCTTGCGGTTAAACGCCGCCAGTACGACGAAGTGGAAGAGTATTACGACGAAGGGTACGACTACGAAGAGGACGACGAATAAATAAGGAGAAGCAAAATGAACTTAACCAGTCTGATGGCCATAATGGACCTGATAAACGACAATATGCCGTACTCGGTAATAATCATTGCCGCGTCGGTGCTGGCGTTGTTGATGTTTATCGTTCTCATAATAGCCGCGACAACCAAAAAGAAAAAGCTGAAAAAGAGGATGCATTACGCGCCTAAAAAGAAAAAGGCGAAAAGCAGCGGCAAAAAGGGCGGCAATAAAAATACAAAGGTCGTCGTCAACGCCAAATCCGACAACAGCGATTTGATTCGCGCCAAGGCCGACGCCGAAATCGCCAAGGCCCGCGCGGAGGCTCAGGCCGAAACCGAGCGTATCCGTTCTCAGTCGCAGGCCGAGGTCGAGCGCGCCCGCGCGGAGGCCGAAATCGCCCGCGCCCGCGCCGACGCAAACAGCAAGGCGGCCGGCCCGCAGTTCGTTCCCGTTCCAAACGGAAATATGAACGCTATAATGAAAGCGCAGATGGAGGCGGAGCTTGCAAAGGCCCACGCCAAGAACGAGCGCGACAGGGCGCGTGCGGAGGCTGAGATACGTCGCCTTAAAGAAGAGGCCGCGCGCCTCGAAAAGGAAAACCGCAAGAAGAAGGTTCGCGAAACCGCGGAGCCCGAGGATACGGGCGCCGAAAAGCTTTCCAAAAAGGAAGAGGCCGCGCGCAGAAAGGAAGAGGCGGAGCGCCAGCACATTCTCGAACAGCGCCACAGGGCGGAGCTTGCGGCGGCGCAGGCCAAGAACGATAAACAGAGGGCTAAGGCGGAGGCGGAGATCGCAAGGCTCAACGCGGAGCTTTCCGCGCGTTCGCAGTACGCGCCCTCGCCCGTTATTCAAACCGACAACAGCGCGCTTGTGAAAGCGCAGATGGAGGCGGAACTCGCCCGCGCTCAGGCTAAAAACGACGTCGAGCGCGCAAGGGCGGACGCGGAGCTTGCAAGAATCAGGGCGGAACTTGCCGCGCGCGCACAGCAGCCCCGTCAGGGCGGCGATACAAGCGCCGCGCTCGTCAAGGCGCAGATGGAGGCGGAGCTTGCCAAAGCACAGGCCAAAAACGACGTGGAACGCGCCAAGGCCGACGCGGAATTGCAGAGAATCAAAGCCGAGCTCGCCCGCGCCCAGCAACAGCCCGCCGCGGCGGCGCAGACCGACAACAGCGCGCTTTTGAAAGCACAGATGGAGGCGGAACTCGCCAAGGCGCAGGCCAGAAACGCTGTCGACCGCGCAAGGGCGGACGCGGAGCTTGCAAAGATAAGGGCGGAGCTTGCCGCGCGCGCACAGCACCAGCAGGTACCCGTCCAGCATATAGATAACAGCGCGCTTGTTAAGGCGCAGATGGAGGCCGAGCTTGCGAAAGCGCAGGCCAAGAACGAAATAGAACGCGCCAAGGCGGAGGCGGAAATCCAGCGTCTCAAAGACGAAATGGAACGCCGCGCAAACCAGCCCGCGCCTCAGGCCGCGGCGGCTGTAGACAATAGCGCGCTAGTCAAAGCGCAGGTTGACGCAGAACTTGCAAGGGCCCGCGCCGAAATGGAGGCGGAGCGCGCAAAAGCCCGTGCACAGCAGGAAATCGAACGCGCGAGGGCGGAGGCGGAAATCGCACAGCTCAAAGCTCAGGCAATGGCGTCCCAGCCTTCCAAAGCCGACAACGGCGACCTTGTGAAGGCGCAGGTCGAGGCGGAGCTTGCAAGGGCACGTGCGCAGATGGAAGCGGAACGCGCAAAGGCTCAGGCAAGACAGGAAATAGAAAAGGCGAGGGCGGACGCGGAAATCGCGCGGCTTAAAGCTCAGCAGGTTATGGCGGTCAAGCCCGAGGGTCAGGCCGTCAATCAGGACGAAGTGAAACAGCGCATAGACGCCGAGGTTGCGCGTGCGCGTGCGGAAATGCAGGCGGAGCGCGACAGGGCTCAGTCGCAGGCCCAGATAGAAAAGGCGAGGGCGGACGCGGAAATCGCGCAACTTAAAGCTCAGATAGCCGCAAGCCCCGCTCCCGCGCACCAGCCCGCGGTCGACAACAGCGCGCTCGTCAAGGCGCAGGTCGAGGCGGAGCTTGCAAGGGCCCGCGCAGAAATGGAGGCGGAGCGCAGTAAGGCTCAGGCTCAGGCGGAAATCAGCAGGGTCACGGCCGAGGCCGAAATCGCAAAACTCAAAGCGGAAATCGCCGCAACGCGCGACAACGCCGCGCGTCAGCAGGCACAGCAGCCCGCACCTCAGGCCGCGGCGGCGGTTGACAACAGCGCGCTTATCAAGGCGCAGATGGAGGCGGAACTTGCACGCGCACAGGCAAAGAACGATATAGAACGCGCGAAGGCGGAGGCGGAGCTTGCGAAAATCAAGTCCGAACTCGACGCGGCGCGCAACGCGGCTCAGCAACAGCAGCCCGCGGCGCCCGATAACGGCGCGCTTATCAAGGCGCAGATGGAGGCGGAGCTTGCCAAGGCTCAGGCAAAGAACGATATAGAACGCGCGAAGGCGGAGGCCGAGCTTGCAAGAGTAAAGGCCGAGCTGGACGCGGCGCGCAACGCGCCGAGACACGTCGAGCATCAGCCCGCGGTCGATAACAGCGCGCTTGTCAAGGCGCAGATGGAGGCGGAGCTTGCCAAGGCTCAGGCCAAGAACGAGGTCGAACGCGTTAAGGCGGAGGCGGAACTTGCGAAAATCAAGTCCGAGCTCGAAGCCGCGCGCAATTCGAAACAGACGGAGGGACAGCCCGCCGCAGTGGATAATAACGAAATTATTAAAGCGAGAGTGGAGGCGGAGCTTGCGATGGCCCGCGCTCAGATGGAATCCGAGCGCGCGAAGGCTCAGGCGCAGGCAGAAATCGACCGTATGAAGTCCGAGGCGGAAATCGCAAGACTTAAAGCGGAGGCATTGGCGTCCAAACCCGCGGAAACAAATAAAGACAGCGCAGAACTTATTAAGGCGAAAGTCGATGCCGAGCTTGCAACGGCACGTGCGCAAATGGAGGCCGAGCGCGTAAGAGCGCAGGCGCAGGCTGAAATCGACAAAGTAAAAGCAGAAGCGGAGCTAGCGAAAATGAGAGCGGATTTATTTGTATCACAACCCCAGTCCCAGACGAAGGACAACAACGACCTGATAAGAGCTCAGGTCGAGGTCGAGCTTGCGCGCGTAAGGGCGGAAATGGAAGCGGAACGCGCAAGGGCGCAGGCGCAGCAGGAGATAGAAAAGGCGCGTGCGGAGGCGGAAATTCAGCGGCTTAAAGCGCAAATCGCGTCCGTGCCCGCAAATACGCAGGTTCAGGCCGACAATAACGAGCTTATAAAGGCGAAAGTCGAGATAGAGCTTGCAAAGGCCCGCGCCGCGCTCGAAGCGGAGCGTATGAGAATGCAGGCGCAGCAGGAGATAGAAAAGGCGCGCGCGGAGGCGGAGCTTGCGCGTATGAAAGCGGAGCTTGCCGCACATCAGCCCGCGGCTCAGCAGCCCTACGGTATGCCGCCCTATATGAATCCGTACGGCCAGCCCTACGGTATGCCTTATATGAACCCGTACGGCCAGCCTATGGCTCAGCAGGATAACGGTCAGCTTGCTATGATGAAGATGGAGGTTGAGCTGGAAAAGATGCGTGCGGACCAGCGCGCCGCTCAGGAGGCGAACCGCGCTCAGGCGGAAATAGCCGCCGCGAACCAGCGCGCCGCTCAGGAGGCAAGCCGCGCACAGCAGGAGATTACCGCCGTTAAGATGCAGGCCGCTCAGGAGGCGTCCGCTATGAAGATGGCGAACGAGTTTATAAGAATGCGCGCCGACCAGAACGGCCAGCCGCATAACAACAATATGTATTCGCAGCCTTACGGTTACGGACAGCAACCGTATGCGAACCCGTACGGCCAGCCCGTTCCGCCTTACGGTTATCCCCAGCAGCCCTATGCGCAGATGCCACAGCAGCCGCAACAGCAGCAGTTGCCGTCGCCTCAGCCGCAGGTTCAGCCGATAATTATCAATACGGCGGAGCAGCCCGCTAAGCCCAGAATGAGGGTTATCGACGCCGACGCACAGCATTACAGGTATCCTCAGCAGGGCCAGCAGCCCGCGAATAACGCGACAAATTACCCGCCCGACTCCGTGACGACGAGCACGACTACGACAACGACGCGCGTCGACACCACCAAGGGTCAGCCGCAGGTGATTAAGGAAGTTATCAAAGAGGACGGAAACGACTTTTACGATATAGACGGGTTCTACGACAACTACGACGGAACTAAATAATCAGGCTTTTTGCGGGCGGCGCGGAATTGCGCCGCCCGCGTTTTTATGGTGTCGGGGGGCTGGCAAGAGAAGGAAAAAGGGTGTGAAATAATATAACAAAATAATGGTTGACAGTATAATTTAATAGTGATATAATAATTAACGGTAAAATGGAAAAGTAATATGAGGAAGTGTCTGCCTGCCGAAAAAAGGTAAAAAAGAGGCGGAAAAACGGTTGTTTTACCAAAAAAACATAAGAGAGGTACGGTATGAGAATTACGGGTACTAAAAAAATTATAATAATTTTACTGGCGCTGTCGTGCGTGTTGGCGACGGGCGTGGGCGTGATGTTCAAGAGAGCGGAAGCGCCGTCCGTGAGCTATGCGCAGGAGCGGGTGGTAGAGGAGGAGAGGGCCGAAAGCGGCCGCGAAGACGCCTCTGCCGATTCCGCCGCAGATGAGGGCGCGCAGGAAGAAGAGGAGGAGTACGAC